>NZ_KB899702.1 GCF_000378445.1 Deinococcus aquatilis DSM 23025
TGGATCGTGGATCGTGGATCGTGGATCGTGGATCGTGGATCGTGGATCGTGGATCGTGGATCGTGGATCGTGGATCGTGGATCGTGGATCGTGGAGATGTGAAATTAGTCTTTAGGTCTGTTGCCAAAGTTCTAAGGTCAATATCTCTAGCGGCCTTGCCCACCTGCGCTTTTCCCACGTTCTACGATCCACCCACCACGTTCATCACCCTCCCCGGCTTCGGCCCAAAGCGCAGCGGCGCGTGTCCCGGCACCGCCTTCAGCGCAAATTCGGTGAGGCCCAGCCGGTCAGGTTCTTCGAGGTGATACCGGAAATTCCAGAGGTAATGCTGCACCACCCGTTCGGGCAGGCCCAATTTCTGGGCGTGTCGGCGGGCCACCTCTGCCAGATGCCCCAGCCCTTCCCGCCGCGCCTCGCGCATGGCCTGCACCAGCTCTGGCGGGGGCGGATAGCCTTTGCGGTAGGCCCACACCGCAAACACGAACGGGTGTCCGGTGATGGCAAACCATTCCTCAGCCAGATCGGTGACGTGTACCGTTTGCCCGCCTGCGCGTCCGGTGTGCGGCAGAGAAGTCATGGTGGTTTTGGGCGTCAGCGGCCCCACGGCGGCGTACCACTCGCGCAGGGCGCTGTCCCCGATTCTCAGCACGCCGTCGAAGCCCGTTGCCAGCAGCGTTTCTGGTGTGCCCTCGGCCCGCTCCAGCACAGGCGTCAGCCCATGCTCCTTCAACACCACTTCCAGCAGCGCCACACTGGTCGCGCTCTGGCTGGTCAGGGCAATTCGCTTCAGCGCATGCAGCGGCGCAGTATGAAATAAATTCACCGAATACACCGGCCCCAGCACACTCACCGAAAAATCGGGCAGGGCTTCGAGGGTATCGGCGTTACGGATAAATTCCACCACGCTGATATTGGCGATGTCTACTGTGCCGTCCAGCAGCGCAGCGTTCATCTCGGTGGGTACGCCCGTGATGGCCGTTACGCCATCTGGCAACTGCAACGAATCCAGAATCGGCGCAACGTTGGTGAAGTGAATCCAGCCTGCGCGGTAGGTCATAGACGCCTCCGGCGGGGGGAAGGTTGTGGGTTGTGGGTTGTCGGAAGGTCAAGGGCATGGGGCTGCGCTTTTCCCACCCCCCACATCCCACCGCCCACAGCCCCTGTCACGGCACCACCTGCACACTCACCGCTTGCCATTCTCCATCCCTCCGGGCATACACGCGCAGAAAACTTTGTACCCGCTGGCCGCCCGCGTACAGCGTGCCACGCGTGATGGCCGCGTCGCCGTACACCCGCGAGGCGTGGCGCTCGAACACCAGTGCCGCCGCTGGGTTATTCACCATTTCGCGCAGCAGGTCGGCCCGGAACACCACCTGTCCATCCGGGAAGAACGCCATCCAATCATGGGCCAGCACGCGGGCCATCCGCTCGGGGTCGCGGTGATGATAGGCCGCGTTCCACAGGTCGTCGAGCCGCAGCACGGTGTCTAGGTCTGATGCTGTCTGGTCAGTAGGCGGCACGGTAGCTCTTTTGCTTCCAGATCAGATCGGCCAGAATCAAGCCCGCGCAAATCAGGAGCCATGCCCAACGCAGGGCCGCCAAGCCTGCCAGCCAACGTTCAGGAAGCCCCACAGCTATCACCTGCCGCAGCCCGAGCCACAGAAGCAGGGGCACCAGCAATAGCCCCCAGCCCCAGTATCCCCATCGGCTCAGGCTTTGTCGGCGCGGTCTGTTCAATCGGCGGCCTCTGGGTTCAGCCCCACTTTGGGAAAGACTTCCAGTTCGTTGTAGTAGGCGTCGCGCAGCACGGGCGTCCGGCCCGCGTGCTGGATCATCCTGACCATTCCGGCCTGACTGAGCGCCATGGGGCTGGTCGCGCCCGCTGCGTGGGCAATGTGCTCTTCCTGAATCGTGCCGTCGATGTCCGACACGCCCCAGTCGAGGCTGACCTGCGTCAGTTCCGAGCCGATCATGACCCAGTAGCCCTTGATGTGCGGGAAATTGTCGAGGTAGATGCGGGCCACGGCCAGATTTCGCAAATCATCCAGGCCCGTGGTGAAGTCGGTTTTGCCCAGATTCTGCGCCAACGTGTTGCCCAGCGGCTGAAACGCCAGCGGAATAAAGGCGTGGAAGCCGCCCGTCTCGGATTGCAGGTCGCGCAGGCGGTGCATATGGTCCAGCCGTTCTTCCAGCGTTTCGATGTGGCCGTACAGCATGGTCGCGTTGGTTCGCATGCCCAGCGTGTGGGCCTCGCGGTGAATTTGCAGCCACTTGTCGGCCTTCACCTTGTTTTTGGCAACTTGCAGGCGCACCCGGTCTGCAAAAATCTCCGCGCCGCCCCCCGGCATGGCGGCCAGCCCAGCGGCCTGCAATTCGCGCAGGATATCCAGCGTGGGCCGCTTGCCAATTTTGCTGAGGTGCTCGATTTCTGCCGCCGTGAACGCCTTCACCTGAAGGTCGGGAAACGACTCGCGCAGTTGCCGTACCATCGCCGGGTAATACTCCCACTTGTGGTTGGGGTGGTGGCCGCTGCTCATGTGCAGTTCGGTAATACCGGGCAGGTAGCGCCGCCGCACCTGCTCTACCACCTGTTCGGGCGAGTAATCCCACGCCCGCTCCTCGTTTTTGTGCGCGGCAAAGGCGCAGAAGGTGCAGCCCACATAGCAGATGTTGGTAAATTCCAGCCGCATGGAATGCACAAAATAGGTTTTGTCGCCGTGCAACTGCTCGCGCCGGGTGTTGGCAAGGCGCATCAAGGCGTTCAGGTCGCGGGTGTGGTAAAGCCGCAGCCCCTCATCAAACGACAGCCGCTCGCCCGCGTCCACCTTTTCCACAATGGGCGCGAGGAGTTGGTCACGAAGCCACTTCATGGAGATAGCGTAGCGCGGGGCGGGGTGGTGAAGTGTCCCTTATTGCTTCTGGACGGGAGACCAAACAGAAAGAAGATCGGCTGTGGTCTCAGAAATGGGCAGACCAAGCTCCACAACACGTTGAGTCTCGGTCAAGAGGGCATCAATCAGGGCATGTACCGAAAGCTCGTGACCAGCACGCACGTACGGCGTCATGCTGATCATGACAACGACGTAGGCATGTCCCAAACCCACTTCGCGCAGAATTCCAGAGCTATCTCCGGGTCTGAGCAGGTGGCTGGAGTAAGTCCCAGATTGGCTGGGACTTCTGCTGCCGTCCCGTGAACTGAAGGTGAAGCCCCCAGTCTGAGGCCAGAAACAAGCATTGACATTCCAGACATCGTTGCGGTCTGCCTGATCATATTCAGCCAATCCTTCTTGTAGCGCACTCATAAGAGTTTTTTGGGCTTCAGGCATTTGCTTTTCAAGCCATGTCACAATTTTAGAGGAATGCTTGACAAGACGTGAATCAAGTGCGTCCATTGCTTTTTTTAGCACGGCAACAATTTTTCTCTTTGCCCCACCGACGCGCTACCCTGAATCTCAGCATGAGACTTGATCATTTTGCCGCAGAGGGTTCAACCGTTCGCGTATGGGGAGAAACCGATGTGGTGGTGATCAGCGTTCCCTTCCCCGGTGTGTTGCGGCTGCGGCTGGCCCCCGAAGCGCGGGCGGGCACCTATACCTTTCCGAGGCTGCCGCCCAAGCCTTCGTTCGCGGTGCGGCCCGATCTGGTGGCCCCCGAAGCCGTGCAGGTCTGGGAAGCGGGCGCAGAAGTGGTCGTTCAGGGCGGCGGCCTGACCTGTCTGCTGAACCGCGAGACCGGAGCCTGGCGAGTGCTGGACGGCGGCGCAGACAGTGAACGGGTGTTGGCTCAGGCGCAGCTCTGGTCCGGAGAGGCCCCCAATGCCCGCGCCGCACTGGACGCCGAGGTCTTCGATCTGCACCGCACCCGCCTCACGCTGAATGCCCCGCACGGCGCGGCCTATCTGGGCTTTGGCGAGCGCGTCGGCCCCATCGACAAGCGCGGCATGCACCTGACCTTCTGGAATACCGACTGTTTTCCCCACCACACCGATACCGATCCGCTGTATGTGTCGGTGCCGTTTACCACCGTCGTGGACACGGCGGGGCAGGCGCACGGCGTGTTTGTGGATGAGCCGTGGCGCATGGAAGCCGATGTGGCCCGCAGGCGTCCAGACGCGCTGACCTTCGCCTCGGCGGGGCCGGAACTGGACGTGTATGTGCTGGCAGGCCCGCGCCCCGCCGATGTGCTGCGCCGCTACGCCGACCTGACCGGGTACGCGCCCATGCCGCCGCTGTGGGCGCTGGGGGCCGCCCAGAGCCGCTGGGGCTACAAAACCGCCGACGAACTGCGGGCCATCGTGGCAGGCTACCGGGAGCGCAATTTGCCGCTGGACGCCCTGTACGTGGACATCGACTACATGGACGCCTACAAGGTCTGGACGGTAGACCGCCACCGCTTTCCCGATATGAAGGGGTTGGTGGCCGAGATGCTGGAACAGGGCGTTCATCTCGTGCCCATCGTCGATCCGGGCGTGAAGGCTGAACCCGGCTACGATGTGTACGAGGAAGCCCTGGCCGGAGATCATCTGGTTCGCACGGCACGCGGCGACACCTTGGTCGGGGAAGTCTGGCCCGATCCCGCCGTGTTTCCCGATTTCACGCGCTCCGAGGTGGTGAACTGGTGGGCAGGCCGCCACAGGCTGTTTGCCCAACTGGGAATTTCCGGGCAGTGGAACGACATGAACGAACCCGCCTGCTTTTCGCTGAAGCAGCCGCGCACCACCGAGGGCAAAACCCTGCCCTACGACGCTCGGCACGGCAACCGCCCCCATATCGAGGTTCACAACGCCTACGCCAACGGCATGAGCGAGGCTTCGCGGGCCGGATACGCCAGATTCAGCCCCCACCTGCGTCCGTGGATTCTGACCCGCGCCGGATACGCCGGAATTCAGCGGCACGCCACCGTCTGGACCGGAGACAACACCGCCACCTGGAGCCACCTCGCCCTCAGTCTGCCCATGATTCAGGGCCTCGGCCTCAGCGGGATTCCGCTGGCCGCCGCCGATGTGGGCGGCTTTGCGGGCGATACCACCGGGGAACTGATGGCCCGCTGGTATCAGGCGGCAGTGGGCTACCCATTTTTACGAAACCACGCGGCCAGCGGCACGGCGGATCAGGAACCCTGGCGGTTTGGCGAGTCCTTCCTGAACGCCATTCGCACCGCCCTGCACCTGCGGATGCAACTGCTGCCGCACCTGTACACGCTGGCGCACGAGGCCACCCGCAGCGCCCTGCCCGTGATGCGCCCGCTGGCCCTGCACCACGCCGCCGACGAGGACGCCCTGCGCGAGGACACCCAGTATCTGCTGGGCGAGGGATTGTTGGTGGCTCCGGTGCTGCGGGCCGCCCACAACCGCCGCCTCGTGTATCTGCCGGCGGGCAGCGAATGGGCCGAGGTCTTCAATCTGGCCGAATTCGGCCCGGTTCATGCGGGCGGCACCTACACGGTGGCCGACGCGCCCCTGAACGTGCTGCCGCTGTACCTCAAGGCGGGGCACGCCATTCCCCTGGCCGAGGCCGCGATTCATACCACCGGTGCCCAGTGGCCGCGCCTGTCGTGGTTGGCCTTCGCGGGCGCGGACGGCTTTGTCGGTCAGGTCTATGAGGATGCCGGAAACGGCCCCGCCGATGCCGCCTCCCGCCTGACCCGGATCGTGGGCGAGCGGGAAGGCCACACCCTCACCATTCGCCGCCAGAGCGCAGGCGACCTGCCCAACTTCGAGCAGCGCGAAACCCTGCACCTGATGGGCCTGAAGTCGGTCAGCAGCGTGCATGGCGCGGCCAGCCACACCTATGAAGATGGCCTGTTGCGCCTGTCGTTGCCCGCCCAGTGGACAGAAATCCAGATCAAGGAAGAAGACAGCAGTGAACGACTCAGCACGCCCTGAAGTGACCGCAGCGGGCTAGGTCAACTGTTCCAGGCTGTCCTGTAGATCGTTAAATTGCAGTAATTCCTCGATTTCATCGGCCAGGTCGGTGCCGTACTTGTAGGCCGCCTGCCCGCCCACCTGCCCGGTCCCGTATTTGTCCCGGTAGGTGGGCACGACGCGGTCATAAATAACGGCCTCGGCGGTGTTGTTGCTCTGCGGAAGCCGGGTGTTGAGGATCGGCGGTGTGGGTTCGCCGCGCCGCGCAAAGGCGGTTTCCAGATCGGCGGGCAGGCGTTCCAGGCCCTCCTTGTGGGTTCGGCTGTTGCTCTGGTACTTGGTCACGATCACGCCCAGGCAGCTGATTTTCAGGTTGCGCTTGGATTTCACTTCCGCAATTCGGTTCACGATCTGCGGCACGCCGTAGGTGCTGAGGCGGTCTGGAATGGTAGGAATCAGATAATGATCGCTGACTTCCAAGCCGTTGAGGGTCACGAAGCCCAGGTTGGGCGGGCAGTCGATCAGCACGTAATCGTAGGCGGCAAACAGCGGCGATACGAAGCGCCGAACCACTTCCATGGGACTCAGGGAAAAAATGCTGCGGTTGCTGATGTCTTGCAGGCGGTCTTGCACGTCGATCAGACGGATGGAACTGGGCAACAGATCCACCCGCCCGTACTGAAGGCCGTCAGGCAACTGATCCATGATGTCGTGATTGATCAGGTTCAGGTTGCTGGCCCCCCGGATCACGGCGCGGGCTGGATCGAAAACCCGCGTATCGTTGAGTTGATCCATAAACAGGTGTGCCAGCGTCTGCCCCGCGTCATCGGCCCTGATCCAGCGTTCCTCACCGATCAGGGCCAGGGTCGCGTTGGTCTGAGGGTCGAGGTCAAGCACCAGCACCCGCTTTTGCCGCATGATCGCCAGCGTATCGGCTAGCATCACGGCGGTGGTGGTCTTGGCAACACCACCTTTCAGGTTGATGAAACTCAGAACTTTGGTCATCAAACAGAGAGGGCTTTGATCTGGTTCAGGACCACTTCGGGCCGTACCGTGTACTCTCCGGTGGCCTTTTCTACGTGTTCAAAGCGCACCACGCCTTCTTTATCGATCAGAAACACGGCGCGGGCGCTGATGCCGCGTTCGTCGATCGCCACACCGTACAGGCGGGCCACGGCCAGGGTCATATCGGCCAGCAGCGGCACTTCTATGCCGTATTCGGCGGCCCAGGCGCGGTGGGCATGCACGCTGTCTCGGTTCACGCCCAGAATCACGGCTCCGGCATCGGCAAAATCATCTTGCCGCCCGCTGTATTCCGGCAGTTGCATGGAGCAGACCGGGCTGAAGTCCAGCGGATAGAACACCAGCACGACGTGCTTCTGGCCCCGGTAGCTGCTGAGGGTCACGGGGTCACCGACCGACGACGGCAGGGTGAAATCGGGGGCAGATTGTCCAAGCAGGCTCATGGCTCCGAGTCTAGCGGGCGGGGGCGGCGGGCGGTGCGGGAATCTGCCCAATCAGGAGTTCAATCAGCAGTCCGGCCACCCGGCAGGCGGCCCAATAGTACGCGTTCCCCCTTTGAACTGCGTCCCATTTTCCCGTTGTGTTCGCGGCGCTGGCTTAGGATGAACCAGTACCGTCCCCACGATGTCAGCACGATATCCGGTCAGTTTCCGGTGGGCGGCGCAGGAGGATTCCCGATGGCTGAAGTGATGCCCCCCAATATGCTGAACGACCGCCCGCGTACCCCCGCCGGGCTGCTCAGCAATGCCGAAAAAGACCGCTTGATCGAACGTGGATTCCTGGGGCTGTACCGCTGGTACACCGCCCGCAGCCAGGAAACGCGCAACTGGAACGCCGACCGCAGCTTTGACTGGCGCTCCATGAACCAGAACCTGCCCCCCGAACTCATCACGGTTATTCAGGGCTTTTTTGCCGTGGAGCAGTACGCCCCCGACTTCACCTCCAGCCTGATTCATCTGGTTCGGCGCTCGCATGGCCGCAGCCACTTTCAGATGCGCTGGGGCAGCGAAGAGGAAAAGCACGCCGACGCGTGGGAAAATGCCGTGCTGTTCAGCGGTCAGCGCTCTCCTGCATGGATCGAGGACTACAAGCACCGCCTGAAGTCTCAGACCTGGGAACTGCCTTTCCCCGACGCCATCCATAACCTCGTGTACACCGTGTTTCAGGAGCGGGCCACCCAGCTCAACTACCTGAACATGATGAAAATCGCGCAGGGCAAGAGCGAAAAACCGCACCTGAGGGGCATCGTCGATCCGGTGCTGGCCAAGGTCGCGCAGACCATCGCCGTGGATGAGGCCGCCCACTACAACTTCTTCCTCGAAGGCGCACGGATGTACCTGTATTACTACCCGGAACGCACCCTGGAAGCCATCCGGAACGTCATCGGCATGTTCTCGATGCCCGCCGCCACCCTGATTCCCGACTGGCGCGAATTCTCGGAAACGGTGTACCGCGCAGGCATCTACGGCCCCCGCGACTTTAACCGCGACGTGATGCAGGTGGCCTTCCGCAACCTCGGTATCGAGAGCCGCAAGTCGCTGGAAGAAGGCATCCGCAAAACGCGTGAGGTGCCGGATTTCGAGGGCGGCAACTTTGCCACCACCGCCATCTGGGACACCTTCGATTACGGTCAGGTCGAGGGCGACGTGAAGCGCCTGCACGTCAAGATCGAGGAATACGAGAAGGGCATTGGCTTTGACCTGTACGACCCGACCACGTTTATCGAGAATCCTGCCGTGCCCAAAAAGGACGGACAGGCCGCCGACGACTGATCTGGGGTTGTAGGGCGTAGGAAAAACTTAAATACATTGGATGGCCTGCGGCAGAGTTCGCGGGCCATCTTGTTTTGGCAGGCCGCACAATACGGGGATGCAACTGACCATTGCTCCTTACCTTGAACAGTCCCCGCGTTGGCCCCAGACAGGCCGCCCGATTCTGGCGCAGTGGGACGAATCTACGGTATGGGTGTATCAGGCGTTCCGGCCCGCCATCGGGCAGTTTGCGGCAGCACACGGCAAATTTGGCGGCGAATACAGCTTTGGCCGCATGAGCTGGATCAAACCCAATTTTTTGTGGATGATGTACCGCTCGGGCTGGGGCACCAAAGCCGATCAGGAGGTCACGCTGGCCCTGCGCCTGAAGCGGGAAGGCTTTGAAACGCTGCTGGCCGGGGCGGTGGCGTCGTCTTTTGCAGGGTCGGGCTATGGCGTGCAGGCCGACTGGCAGGCAGCGGTGGCAGATTCGGACGTGCGCTTGCAGTGGGATCCGGACCATGACCCACACGGGCGGCTTCTGCCCCGGCGTGCGCTGCAACTGGGCATCCGGGGGCCAACCTTGCGGCGGCTGAATGAAGAATGGCTGGTAGAGGTGCAGGACATCACCGCCTTCGTAGAGCAGCAGCGGGGGCTTTTGCAGGACTGGGCGCGGCTCCAGACCCCACTGGAAACGCCTTATCCCCTGCCCGATTCAGAATTGGCCCGCAGAATCGGTGCCGACCATCAGGATGCGGTTTGGAGAGGAACAGAGCCGCCCACTGCTGGCTCATGAGGGCGTGTCATCAGGGCTGGGCAGGGAAGATGAGGCAGAGTTCGCAGGCCAGCTTTTCTGCTGCTTCCACCCTCTACGGTCCACACTCCACCACCCTCCCCACCCGCTACCCTGAATCCAGATGCCGCCCCGCGCACCCAACACCCCGGCCCAAATTTTCCGCGTCTTCCTGCGCCTCGGCCTGACCTCTTTCGGCGGGCCGGTGGCACACCTGGGCTACTACCGCGCCGAATTCGTGACCCGGCGTGGCTGGCTCACCGAGGCGCAATACGCCGATCTGGTGGCGCTGGCGCAGTTTTTGCCGGGGCCTGCCAGCAGTCAGGTGGGCCTCAGCGTGGGCTTGCTGCGCGGTGGCGGGTGGGGGCTCTTGGCCGCGTGGCTGGCCTTCACCGGGCCAAGTGCGGCGCTGATGTTCGCCTTTGCACTGGGCCTCAGCCGCGTGGGTGACGTATCCGGCGCGGGCTGGCTGCTGGGCCTGAAGGTGGCGGCAGTAGCGGTGGTGGCGCAGGCGGTGGCGGGCATGTGGAGCAGTCTGGTGGCAGAACAAGGCAGGCCCGGACAGATCAAGGCGGGGTTGGCCCTCGGCGCAGCGGCGTTGGTGTTGATCTGGCCGGGGGCAGCGGCGCAGATGCTGGCGCTGTTGCTGGCGGGATTGGTAGGTTGGCGCGGGTTGGTGGGCAACGGGGCCGTGCAGGTGGGCCAAGCCCTGAGCCTCCCCCTGACCCGGCGCGTGGGGGCGGCGCTGCTGGGCCTGTGCGCCGCGCTCCTGCTGCTGTTGCCGCTGCTGTCTGTTCTGGGGCCAGCCTGGGCCTTGGCCGATACCGTGTACCGCGCTGGCGCACTGGTCTTTGGCGGCGGCCATGTGGTGCTGCCGCTGCTTGAGGCAGGTCTGGTGCCCACCTTTTTGCCCGCCGAAACCTTCGTGGCTGGATACGGCGCGGCCAATGCGGTGCCGGGGCCGCTGTTTACCTTTGCCACCTATCTGGGCGCGGCCCAAACGGTGCTGCCCGCGTGGGCTGGGGCGCTGATCGCCACGGTGTTTATCTTCCTGCCCGGTGCGCTGCTGATGGTCGGCGCGTTGCCCTTCTGGGCCACTCTTTCTGCCCGCCCTGCCGCCCGTGCTGCCCTGTCGGGCGTGAATGCCGGGGTCGTGGGCCTGCTGCTGGCCGCCCTCTACGATCCGCTGTTTACCTCGGCCATCACGGGGCCGCGCCCGTTGGCCCTGGCACTGCTGGCCTACGCCGCCCTGACCGCTGCCCGCCTTCCCGCGTGGGCGGTGGTGGGCGGGTGCGCGGTGCTGGGGGCGGCGGCGTTGTAGGGGCGAGGTGCAAGAGGCAACCCCTCAGTCCTGTTTAGACCCTCAGACTTTTTCGCCACTCCCCGGAATTCGCGTCTGGTTTGGCGTCGGTTCGGGAAACTGCGGGTTGGCCTTGCGCCCGGCGTCGCGGGGATGGGTGCGGGCGTCTATACCGTATTCCTGCCCGTCTGGGCGCACCTTGAAGCGCGTGACTTTGGCGGGCACGCCCATCGCGATGCCGTGCGGCGGAATATCGGCCCGCAGCAGGGCGTGGGTGGCAAGCATGGCGTCATCACTGACGATGCTGCCCGCCAGCACGGTGGAATGGTAGGTAATTCGCGCCCCACGACCGATGATGGTGCGGCGCAGGGTCACGTCAGGGCCGTCCAGCACGCTATGAGTGTGGCTGTAGATATTCACGTAATCGCTGACCGAAGCCCCGTCGTGCAGTTCGATGCCACCAATATCGTCAAGCAGGACATGGCGGTGAACGACCACATCGTCGCCCACTTCCATGTTGTAGCCCACGCTGAATTCCACGTTTTGCCAGCATTTGAAATCGCGGCCCACACGCCTGAAGATGTGGCCTGCCAGCACCCGCCGCACCGGAATGCCCAGCACCGGGTTTTGTCCGATGGGCGTCAGATCAAGGTTCTTCCAGAGCCACAGCAGCGGCTTGACCGCCTCAAATTTGGAGCTGTCGGTCGCCATGTAGTACTCGGCCTCGAAGGTGATGTTGCGCGAATCCAGATTCAGGGCGGCCAGCGGCGCGTCCGAGAGAAGTTGCCCGTAATCGCGTCCGTACATGGCCTGCGCCAGTACCTCGCGGACTAGCACCGGGCGCTCGGTGGCGGGGTCGGCCAGCTTCGCCTCCAGATCCCCAATGAAGGCGTTGAACGTGTCCTGCGCGTTCGATTCTATGTTTACCGGCTTGAGCCACGTCACGTCTGCCACTGTACCGCGCAAACCGCTTTAAGAAGAAGGGTGGAAACGTGAATCTATCGCAGGGAGCGTGACTGACTGAGGAACGCCGGGAAGCATGACCCATCAAAAGTGGCCCCAGCGACATCCAGAGTCACGGGGCCACGATCAAAGAGAATTTAAGGTGTCAGGGCTGCTCGAACGACCGAGAGAAGTTGTCTTGCTTCAGGTACACGAACCGGGGGGAAAGGGGAGGAAGCTTGGCCGCGTCACGGAAGTTGTCTTCAAAGCTCCACTGGCGCAGGGGCGGGTTGTAGAAGACGTAGAGGTCGCCGTCGTTCAGAGTGTTTGTACCGTTTTTGAATGTAGCCAGTTGGAAGGCGCCGATGGCGTGGAGCGGCTGGTTCAAACTGACCAGAGAGCCACGGTAGGTATAAGGGATGATACCGGCGGGGTTATAGCCGTTGCCTCCCCATTCCTCGTGAAAACGCATCATATTGTGTACGCCGCCGCTGTTGGGGGCCACATCCAGTGAACCCTCACCATTGAAGGTAGTGGAGGTACCGCTGGAACTGGTATTTGCCAGAATAGCTGCGTTGATGGTAGTAGGTGCAGCGTTTCGGCACCACAGAGGTAAACTGGACTTATCGTCTCCACTGTAGGTGTCTATCTGGGCCAGTGTCGCTGCTGAACTGGTATCCGGGTAGTAATACCACCGTGTAGTGTTGACGGTGGTCGGTGCGCCGCTGGGTGTACTCACATACAACTGCGTCCCTGTATTGTTAGTGGTCGTTGTGTCTATAACACTGCCATTGATATTGCGTAGGCGTTTATGACTCACGAAGTAGTCCGTACCGCCAATGTCTACTTTGCACTGGGTGGGTGTCGCCCAGCCCTGAGACAATACGTTGATCGTATCGGACATGACCGCAGTAGGAATCCAGGTATTGGCAACAGAATTGAAATTGCCCTGAATAAAGGCGGCCTGATCGGTCACGAAAGTAATGCCTCTGGGAATGCGGCTCGAAGGATTGTTGGAGCGTAATGTGTCGCCGTTCTTTAAGCGAACCGCGTAATTGTTGGGACGCCCCGGAGTCGTCTGAGAGATAGCTCCATTATTTCCATTGCCCCAAGTAGGATTCATATTGTTCATGGTGCTGGTCGCCGTGGTGTCGTCTATGGTCATGAAGATCACCAGACCGCCCTGTGAGGTATCGGCCAGACCGTTTGGTAGGCCCAGTGAGACTGGGTTCAGATCCATACAGGTCAGCAACTGGCGCACATCTACGTCGAGCATCACTCGCTTCACACGAGTTGGATCTACTCCAGTCCAGTACTGCGCTTCACGGTTATCTTTAAAGTTGATGGCAGGACTCAGCCCCGTTCCCAACGGACAGGTGACCGTAATAGGCAGGCCAGACTGGGTAACAAACTTGGCCTCCCAGCCAGCGCTCACACGCTTGAGCACAATGCGAACATCAGCTTGATCCCAGTATTGTGCCCCAATTCTAGGCTGTAACTGTTCTATGGAGGGAACTTCAAGTTCTCCCAATCTGTCTTTGACCTGACCACCGTAAATGTTCAGGGCTGTACCCGTTCTTTGGGTGCGTGACGTGCCAGTGCAGGCCATCGTCTGGAGTACGGTGCTTGCATCGGCAATCTTGACTGTACCGCCGCAACTGTTGGCGTGCTTCCAACCCCGGTAGATGTTGTTGGCCGCCGTCACCTGACCCTGAATGGTCAGTGCCGTGCCGCTGCCCGCGCCTGAATCCAGGAACAGATTGCCGTTGGTATGCACGGGGCCGCTCAGGTTCAGGGTGGCAGTGTTGGTAAACTCCAGATCCTTGTCGAAAAAGACGGCGAACTGAAACAAAGGCACGAGACGGCTGTGAAAGGTCAGGCTGGTAATGGCCTCGGGGGTATTGTTGGGGCCGATGGCCTGACCTGACACCGTGAAGTTGGTTTCCTCGGCGATCAGATTCTCAAACAGTTCCCCAGCAGGAATTTTTTTAGTCTCGGAATCGCCCTCAGTCACGTAGCTGACCGTTTTACGTTCTCCCACAATGTCTGTTTTGCAGGCATAGTCTCCTGATCCAGAAGTCACGTTGGGCAAGCAGGTCGTGGGCGTCGTGCCGCTCGGCGTTTCAAACCCTTTAAACTTGGCCCGGATCTGCTCGGCGCGGGCATTGAGCGCAGCTTCGGCGGCATAAAAGCCTGCGCTGGAGTTGGCACTGCTGCGGCTGGTTCTGGTATTGCCGACCGTCACCAGAGAATAGGTGGTCAGGACGACAGCCAGAATAGCCACCAGGCTCAGGGCGACCACCAGTGCGTAGCCGGAATCGCGGCCCTGCATGGCGCGGGGTCGGGCGTATAAGGAAGCAGGTTGGTTCATGCGGCTCCTAAATTTCTGAGTGGTCCGGAGGGTGAGGGTGAGTGAATCACGGCGTACCTGTACCTGCGCTACGAGCCTGTTCAATGTTGCGAGGAAACACTGTTGCAGTCAGTGCGCGTGGCTTATTGGTGCCCTGCCCGGCACTGCCAGAGGTCAGGGTTACATCAACAGAGCGGATGCGTGCCCAAGGGCCGTCTGCAGCTAAGCTGTTCACCGTGGCAGGAGGGTTGACCAAAGTGGCGACTGCACTTAGATCTGTGATGCCGTAAGCCACCGCCTGTGCTTCTGTAGCGGTCTGAAGGTTGAGAGCCAACATTAAATCGCTGCCCACTACCTTGTACTGGCGTTGTTCGATAGGGACCAGCAGGCTGCCATTGCCGCTATAGCCGGAGGGGGGTGCTCCGCTGAGACTGACACTCACTCTGTAGCTCGACCCAGTACCGGAAGAACTCAGTACGGTAGTAATACCGACCACATCGATTTTCACAGGCGTGCTGCCACTGGCCGGTCGGTAGAGGAGGGCCATCTGGGGCTGCCCGTTCAAAGCTGTGAAATAAGACCGCCAGGCCACGATATTTACAGGGTCGGTTCCGGTGGGTGGGGTTGCATAGGTGCAGGCATTCGTACTGACTGTGGAACCGACTGGAGGGCCAACTATCTGAATATTATTTCCGCTGATCGCGCAGACTGGGACGCGGTTCAGAGCTGCGATGCCTCGGCGTACACTCAATGTCTTGGTTGCACTATCGAATGTCAGACCCGACACACCTATGTTCAGCGACAGATCTTCACCCGCCTGCCTGATATCGGCGTTCAGGATATCGAGTGCCGATTGTACGTTCTGGCTTGCCATCACGCGCCCGGTATCAGCCTCAACCAGTTTGTTGCTGCTGGAAAAGGCATTGAAAGCAATGGTCAGGACCACCAAAAACAGTCCCATTGCTACCAACAGTTCCACCAGGGTAAAGCCAGCAGTCCTGGCCGTCTGAAAATTATTCACTGCCGAACGACGTGTAATAGGTGTCTGCCCGGTGCAAAACCTTGTTGCCATATTTCACCTCCACGCGGATATAGACGGCGCTGCCGCTGCACACCATGCTGCTAGGAGCGTCATTGGGACAGAAGGTAGAGACGGTGTTGAAGGTGGTACCGCCACTGGTGACGGTGCTGGTTTGCATGGTTCTGAGAGATCCGTAATCGCCCGATTGCCGGTAGCCTTCCAGTACGGCTTCGCTGACCTTGACAGCCTCGGCACGGCGGCTGACATCAGTGTTCAGCGCAGTATTGGAGAGCATGGCGCTCAGCAAGGCGGTCAGAGCGATCCCCAGCACGACGAAGGCCACCAAGACCTCAAGCAGGGTCAGGCCCGCCGTGCGCGAATCAGGAACCACTGGTCTTCACCCCGCCGCCGAGTGCCACGTCCACGTTAAAAGTCCGCGTACCCTCTTTCAATATCAGGCGTCCGGTCGCCGCTGCCAACCCACGAGAGTTGAAACAAACCACCACAGGATTGGTTCCCGGCGTGGTTGTCGACAACTGGACTGTCCGGCCATAGGCGTTCAGAGTCAGGGGAATCGTACCCAGATCTGTCCACTTGCTGGCATTGGTCTCGCTGCACCGCACGGCACTTTGCATCACAAGCTGCTGGCTGCTGTTGAGGATCATGCGGCGTGCCTGCGTGTTTGATATTGCATTGCTGCGTAACTGGAAGAGAGTGGAATGAACTGTACGAGCAGCGTCGCGGGCAGGGTTACGGGTCGAGAGATAGCTTTGAACGCCCAATGCGGTCAATATTCCAACAATAGCCATAACAATCAGGAGTTCGATGGCGGTAAATCCTGCTGCCTTTCTAACCGGGTGGGATTTTAATTGTAATTCCATTACTTTTCTCCCCAGGCGCTGCAAATTCTTCGATAAGCTATCCTTTGGGTACTAGCTCGACTTGATGTCGTAGCATCGCGTATAACCTCTTACAGATATCTGCTGTGGCCATCTCAGGACATCACCTTGCGTGAACTACTCTTCCTGACAACGTAGAGTGAGAGAAAGGCAATAAAAAGCACCCAGATGGGTGGATTCAGATTCTTCATTAATAAGTGATTAACGCAAGCAGCCAACATGGATCGAAACTTGACATTTTGTGTGTGAGATATTCTACAGGTACATGGATGTATGCTTTTATGAGAATCCTAGATAGATAATGACAGACATGTCATTTAAATAGCTGCCAACTCTTAATCCAGATGACAGATACAAGGCCAGCGAGGAACTGAAGCGACTAAGGCAGGTCTGGTCAGGCGGGCAAGGGACACCGCCGCATCAGCCTTCTCCGCGCTTGTTCTAGAATGCAGGCGTTATGCCCGTCCTTATTGCCGCCGTCGCCTATCTGCTGGGGTCGCTGGTGGCCGGAATTCTGTATTCGCGTGCCCTCGGGCAGGACATCCGTGACCGTGATCTGCCGGGCGGGAGCGGCACGGTGCGGCAATATGGGCGCTTGGCGGGCCTCGCTGTCACGTTGGCCGATATGTTCAAGGCAATTCTGGCTGTCTGGCTGACCAGTCTGGTGGCCCCCGACTGGACCTGGCTGGCCGCCTTTTTCGTAGTGCTGGGACACTGTTATCCCGTGTTTTTCCGCTTTCGGGGCGGAGTGGGTATCGCGCCGTTTATGGGAGCGCTGTTGGTGGTGGCCCCGATCACTATTCTGGGTATTTTCGGCATGGGTCTGGTCATCATCCCGCTGTACAAAGCCACGTTGCAGGCCCGTATCAAGCTGAATGCCGTGCCGGTGGCGACCGTGGTGGTCGTGCCGCTGGGAGTGCTGCTGGCGCTACGCTACGGCGGCCTCCCCGAACTGCTGGCGGGTGCGGCGGCCATGACCATTCGCACCGTTCATCTGATGATCGCGCCGCCTGTGCGCCCCGGCGGAGCCGTAGCCAGCGAGACCAAAGCGTGACCCGACGCCGTTTGCGCCTCGCGCCTCTATATGGGCTGCTTGCCCTTCTCACGTTGCCCGGTCTGGCCGGAGCCGACGCCGTGCTGGAAGGGCGTACCCTGCGTTATGAAGATGGACCGCGCCTGTTGTGGCAGCGCACCTATCCGGCAAGCCTGGGCGACCTGACCGGGCCACTGAACGTGGGCAACCTGACCTACCTCGGCGTGGGGCCAGAGGTGTACGTGCTGAATGCAGACAGCACAGTGCAGGCCCGCATAGACCTGCCCGGCACGGTCACGTCGCTGGATTCCAGCAGCGGCACGGTGCGCGTGACCACGCAGGGCGACGGCTACACCGAGAGATTCACGTTGGGCGACCCCGCGCAGGGTGCACCGCTGCAGGAGCGGGCGGTCCCCCCACCCAATCCGGAAATAACCGGTTGGCTGGCCCGTGCCGCCGACGTGGTGCCTCAATCCGAACTGGCACAGGCGGGTACACAGGACCCCACCAACCCCTTTATTGCGCTGCGTCAGGCCAAGCTCGCCAACATTCAGGGCGATACCTTTTCGGCGCTGAGTGCGGTGCGGCGTGCCCTGAGTGTTCAGATGCCCTTTCCGGCATGGGTGATGCTGGCGGCCCGGCTGGACAGCGCGGGTTTTCCGGCGGCGGCCAATCTGGCCCTCGACCGGGCGCGGCGTGACGCTGCCGAGCGCGGCTTCGATCCTGAAGTCAGCGTGAGCCGCAGCACCCTGAGCGCCTACGGGAATCCCAGCGGCTACGTGGGCACCTTGCTGGCCCAGAACCGTCTTACACGGGCGGGCGCGTGGCTGGCCTACCTGCGCGAACTGCATCCCCGCTTCGAGGGCGGCCCGGCCCTGTACCTGCGCTACGCCAACCTGCTGGAATCCCAGGGGCGCGGCGGAGAGGCCGAGGAGTGGCGGCAATTTACCCGCACCCTGCGGGCAGGCACGCTGTACAACCTGGGGCCGGACGGCACGGGGCAGGTGCGGGACGCGGCCCGGTTGGTCACGCTGGCGCTGCTGCTGGCGTTGGCAGCCTCTTTTGTAGCGCTGGTGGCGCGGGCGTGGCGGGTTCAGGGCGAAGATACCCGCCCGTTGGGGGGCCGCTGGCGTTCCCTGCTGCGCCGTCCGTTGTCTCGGGCGCGGCGCACCACGCTGGCCTACGCCTCGTTCGGAGAGCGGCTGGCGCTGGTTGCGCTGTCACTGGGGCTGGTGGCCGCAGTGGGCGGCTGGCAGTGGACGAACCACACCGGGCAGGGGCTGAGGGCGGCGGCGCTCACCTCGGGCACCTACGGCGGCGGCTGGGTCACGGCCCGCCTGAGCGACCTGAACCTGCGCCCCAGTTCCGACGCGGCGCTGTTGGCGGGCCTGTCTGCCCAACTGGACGGAGACGACAGCGTGGCCCGCGCCCAGTACACCCGCGCTCAATCGATCGGCGCTGGGCCAGATGCCTGTGCCCTGAACAATCTGGGCGTGATTGCGGCCCAGCGCGGCGACGTACCCCAATCCCGCGAAAGCTACCGCGCAGCGCTGGCGATCCGGCCTGATCTGGCCGCCGCCGCCTTCAATCTGGGCCTGAATCCGGGCACCCCTGGCACGGCCTTTCAGCAGCAGTACCGCCCCGGCCAGCCCCGGCTGTGTTACCCCGACCAGCGCAGCCTGGCCCGCGCCGTCAGCGGCGACCTGAGCGTCACCCTGCGCCAGGATCTCGCGCAGCCCCTGGCGCTGCTCGGCGATAGCCCCGGCCAGAGCGCCCGCCTCGGCGCGGCACTTCTGGGGGCGCTGGCCCTGCTGGCCGCCATTGCCTTTACCCTGCTCATTCCCCGCGCCGCCACCGATGCCCGCCTGCGCCGCCCCGCCGCTTACCGCGTGCTGGCGCTGCTGTTGCCCGGCGCTGCGCTGCTGGAAGGTGCCTGGGGCGGCGTGTTGCTGCTGGCCTGGGGAGCCACATTGGCGGCGCTGGCTCCGCTCACCGGACTGATTTCCTATGCCCAACTGCTCAACCCTGCCCAGGTGACGACCCGGAATCTGCTGCTGGCCGTCCTGATCGGTGTCTATGCCCTGAACACGCTGGCCTTTGCCCTGATCGAACTGCGCCACGCCCGTATCAAGCGCAGCGAGCGGGCAGAGCGGTAGAAACCAGCTCCGGGCGTCTGGGCTGAGCGTCCGGGCGACTGCATTTCCGGCCCTGCCCTGCACCTGCTCTCCTGACCGGCCTTCACCATTTCTCCAGTGATTGGGGGCAGCCGGGACACCTCGGCAGATACGCGTCAGCTTGGGCGGGCATACTCGCGTGATGCCTGTGGTCACCCTGCCTTTTCTCCGTCTCGTTCCGCCACACCGCCGACGAACCCACACCCTGCTGGCCGCCCTGACGCTGTCGCTTGCGCCGCTGGCCTCGCCCGCTTTTGCGCCCGTTTCCGCCGCCTCGGTGGGAGCCGCACAGTTGACCGTAACCACCGACCAGACCGCCGCCTACCTGAACGGCGAAAGCACCAGACTGGTCAATTCTCCGCGCCTGATCGGGGGGCGCACCATGCTGCCCCTGCGCGAAACGGCGGCGCTGTTGGGGCAACCGCTGACCATCGGCACCGGGCAACTGCAACTGGGCAGATTGGTCATCGATACCCGCAGCAACGCGGCAACCCTGGGGGGGCAGCTTCAGCCCGAAGGCAACGTGGTCAGCTCGGCAGGCACGCTGTATGTCACGGCCCGCCTCATTTCGGATGCCCTCAATGCCAATATGAGCGTGGACGATTCGGGCCGCACCCTGACCCTGACCGCGCTGCGGGGCGGCGGGAATCCACTGGCCCCTCAAGCCCGCTTTTCGACCGACAAGAACGTGTACGCGCCCGGCGAACGGGTCGTGTTTACCGAGTATCCCTTTGATCCAGATGGCTCCGATATCGTTGCGCGGCGCTGGACCGGGCGGCAGGAAGCCTATTTTCAGCCCGGTACGTACACGGTGGGCCTGCAGGTGACCAATGCGCGGGGGCTACAAAGTACGGCCTTTACCCGCACCATCCGGGTCGAGGGGCTGCCGATAGATTCGCCCCTTACCTACGCCCTGAAATATGCCGATCCCGGCGAGGCTTTTCCCGATCCGGGAGTGGTGAACTACCCGGTGGTGACGCCGCAGGTCGTGGACGGCCCCAGCATTCCGCTGCTGTTCAGTGACAGTCCCGAAGCCCCCACCCAGAGCGGCGTGCTGTACCAGGACAGCGTGGCAGGCCGTGCCCGCCTGCTGGCCTACCACCTGAACGCGCTGGGCAAACCCGCCCGCCTGTACGTGCTGGCCCGCAACACCGAAAACCGCCCGGTCGAGGTAAGAACCGAGCGGCTGGGCGAAACTGCGCCGACCCGCATCGAGGGTCTGCTCGGACAGGTCACGCTGCTGGATTACTTTGCCCACACGGGCAGTCAGACCCTCACGCTGTCCCCCGGTCAGAGCGCGGCGGTCTACGCCAGCCCCACGCTGGGCATGGGCAGCGGCGTGAACCTGATGCAAGACGTCGTGACCACAGGCCGCGTAGAACTGACGTTCCTGATGGTCGAGGACACCCTGCCGGTCAGCGGCCAACTGGTGCAGCAGCTTCCGTATCTGCCCAGCGATGGCCGCCATGTGCGCGGCACTTTCCCCGAAGCGGTGCGAACCCTGCGGGTCAACCTGACCAGCCTGCCCGCCCGCATCGTGATCGGTGACGGCATGCTTGATCCAGCCATCACCGGCACCGACATGCTGACCGGCCAATCGGTGCGCCTGATGGGCAATTACGGCGTGCTGTACGACCTGGAAGTCAACGGCGCGGCGGGAACGGCAGTGGCCCTCAGCCCACGCGGGGGCCTGTACCGTGGGGCCATGAACGTGACCGACGGCCCGCTGGTGCAGACCATCAAGTTGCCGCGCACCGGGGCGGCCCTCATGCCCAACCAACCCGTGATGCTGTGGCGGCCCCAGACAGACCGCCTGAATATTGATTTCGTGCCCGCCAGTGGCAGCAATCTACCCATCAGCCTGGTGTTTTACAACGCGAAAGTGCAGGGCGGCTTCGGGGGGATTATCAAGACGTATCAGCCGTAAAACTGTAAGTGGTCAGTAGGGAGTGGGAAAAGCGGGGCGTGCCTGGAAACTGTCCGGCCTGCTCCGCTTTTCTCTTTTTCCACTGACCACTGACTTCTTTTACAGCGTTCCCGTCGTCTGCACCCACCACCCCGGCTGCCGCTTTGCAATGGCCCGCGCCGCGTCGTGCGCCTGATCATCGCTGGCAGCGAGGGCAAAACAGGTGCTGCCCGACCCGCTCATCAGCGGCGAGTGCAGGCCCGAGTCGGCCAGCAGAGTCAGCGCTTCCCGAATGGGGGAATGGCGCAGGGCCACGTGGGGTTGCAGGGCGTTCAGGTACGGCACGGGGCGTCCGGTGGTCAGGGCGTCCAGAATGGCCTCCACGTCCAGGGCAGGCGAGAATTCCTCCTCGTCATCCAGCCAGCGGTAGGCGTCGGCGGCACTGACCTCCACGCCCGGATTGACCAGCACCAGCGGCACACGCGGCACGGGCAGCGGCGTCAGGATCTCTCCCACGCCCCCGGCAATGGCGGCCTGTCCGATCAAAAAGAACGGCACGTCGGCCCCCAGTTTCAGTGCCAGGGCGGGCAGATCCACTCCCGCCGGATAGAGCCGCGCCAACGCCATCAGCGTGGTGGCCGCGTCGCTGCTGCCTCCGCCCAGGCCCGAGGCGAGGGGCAGCCGTTTGGTCAGGGTAATCTGCGCTCCTGTGTGCAGGCCCGCCGCATCCAGGTAGGCGCGGGCAGCCCGGTACACCAGGTTTCTGGAATCGGTGGGTAGGTTCGCACCCTCGACCGACAGTGTCAGTGTCGGCGCGGGCTGAATCTGGAGGTCATCGCCCACGTTCAGCGGCACCATGATGGTGTGCAGTTCGTGGTAGCCGTCGGCCCGCAGCCCGCGCACGCTGAGGCCCAGATTCACCTTCGCCGGGGCGAAATAGGTGGTGGGCTGGGTGCGGGTGGGGGCAACTTGGGTCATCAGGGGCAGCATCCCATACCGGGGCGGGCGTTGAAAGGGGAGGGTTAGAGGGGTTGCTTCATGAGGATTGAGGGAGGATTGAGGGCCGGGCATTCATCCTGCGGCCACCCCAGTCCTGTTCATTCCTGGCCCTAGCCCACCCCCTGAAACTGCACCGACACCCCCTGCCCGTCTGCGGTCTGCCGCGCCTGGGTCAGTTGGGTGTGTGCGCCCACCAGCAGGGCGCGTTCGGGCCGTTGCCACAGCGCCTGAGCGATCTTGCTGGCCCGGCGGACCAGCAGCGTTTCGCCGGGCAGGGCCAGGGTCACGGCGGCCAGGAGTGCCTGTGCGCTGGGCGGTACATCCGACAGGAGATCGAGATTGACGTGAGCGGTCACGCGCTCATGCCCCCGGCGCAGGCTGACGCGGGCTTCGGGCACGCTGTGACGCTGTTCGATCAGCACGTCGGCGTGCGGCGAATCCAGCCCCGGCGTATTCAGGCCGCGCCGGGCATCGTTGGCGAGGTGGTGGGCGTCTTGCATGTGCCGCCGCGTGCGGGTCACGTAGTCCACGCGCAGAGAAATCGCACGTGCTTCGGCCTCGTCCTGCACTTCCCGGGCGGCGTCGGCCAGCAGCCACGGCCCCCGCCCCCGCGCCACAGAGGCGATGACGGCTTCGTTGTCGGTGTGTACGCTGAGAGGTTGACCCTCCGGGGCATGCCGCAGGGCTTCCAGCACGGCCCGCAGTTCGGCGGCGTTGTTGTCGGGCGCTTCCAGTTGTCCCTGAAATCGGGCGGGCAGATCGCCGGGCCTCAGCAGCACCAGGCCCCAGCCGCCCACACCGCGCCCATCAGGTAATTCGTGCCAGCTGGCATCCACGAACGCATGGTTCATCAGGGTTGTCCTTTGGGGAAGAAAATGAAAAACAACTTGAGTGGGCCGAAATTTATCTGGAGATGAAGTGGGCAAAGCGGATTTCCTGAACAGGACGCAGGATCGGGAATGAACTCGTAGACCTGCGGAGCAGAGCAGTTTCGGTGCCCTTCCACAATGCAGATACACAACGTAAACGGGTGAATTCTTCTTGCTTAGAACTCGAAGTTTAGAGCGTGCGATGCGGCCCGGTGGCGTATCCCGCCTTCATCATGATCCCGAGTCAGACAGTCCCGAGTGTTGAAGAACATCGGAGTGGCTGTTCCAGCGCCCCTTCTTCATACTCGCTCCGCTCAGGTCATCTCAGAATCAACTGCAACCGACTTAAAAGCTCAGGTCCAATACCCGTCCCAGGACGTGTTGGGCCTGGAGGTGCAGACTACGGGGATCGTATTCGCCGCGCTCGACTGCGGCCAGCAGATCGGGCGACAGGCCCGCTTCCTGCGCCATCGTGGTCAGGGGGATGCCCAGCAGACGGCGGCGCACACCGATGGCATGGGGGGGTGTAGTGGGTGTGCCGGGAATGTCCATAGACCATTTTGCCTTGCCCTCCTCGCCCGGAATGCGATACTGCTTTCATCATGGATGTTCTCGCGCTTTACAAGGAAGCGGGCGCCTATCACGAGGGGCATTTTTTGCTGGCCTCGGGTCGCCATTCACCCAAGTTCTTGCAGTCCACCACGGTCTTACAGTACCCCCACCTGACCGAGCGAATCGGGCAGGCCATCGCAGAAAAACTGCGTGAGGCCCACATCGGGGCGCGGTTGGTCGTCGGCCCCGCGATGGGCGGCGTGGTCCTGGCCTACGAGGTGGCCCGCCATACTGGAGGCCGCGCCATCTTCTCGGAAAAGGTGCAGATGGAAGGCGGCAGCAACGCCATGAAAATCCGCGAGGCGTTTACCCTCTCGCCCGGTGAGCCGTTTGTGGCCGTTGAGGACGTGCTGACCACAGGCGGCAGCGTCATGAAAGCGGTGCGGGCCACCGAAGCGGCAGGCGGGCGCTGCGTGGGTATTGCCTGCATCGTGGACCGTCGCAAGGAAGACGGCCCGTTGGAAGGCTATCCCCTGATCGCTCTCACGCGCCTGACCTTCGATACCTACGCGCCCGCCGATGTGCCGGACTGGTTGGCAGAACGGCCCCTGCAAGAAATCTAAGGACGTCCTGGCTGCCGTTTCGGGACTCCGCAAAACAACACTCCATCCCTCCACTCTCGCCAAGTTGTGTGGCCCAGCCTTCCAGCTGTTGCCAACCTCCGCAAGAATCCATAACTGCCATCCTTCGCCTCTCAACTCGGTACAAAAATTTAACCGAATCGCCGCACCTGCCGGATGGGTGCGGTTTTTTGGCGTGCTGCTGCGGCATGTTCAGAATCGGCCTCTGTGTTTGGAGGGAAGTTCTCCAGTTTTCAGCAGAATTCTGAAGCAGCGGCCTTCATGAAGTCTTGACAGCACAGGGGGAGAGGGCGCACACTTCGGCTACTTCAATGTAATCGTTTGCAACCACCGCTTCTCGTCTGGATGCGGCTCCCGGCTTCAAATTCACGCATAAAGGTGTAATCGTTTGCAATGTCAAGTATCCAAGATGTCGCCACCCTTGCCAATGTGTCTGCCGCCACTGCCTCCCGCGCACTCAGTCGCCCGGATATGGTGGCCCAGACCACCCGCGAACGCGTGCTGAACGCGGCGCAACAGTTGGGCTATCAGCCAAATATGTTGGCCCGCAGCCTGCGCCAACGTGAAACCCGCACCATCGGCGTCATCGTGACCGATATCCTGAATCCCTTTCATGCCATGCTGGCTAAAGGCGTGCAGGACGCTGCTGACCGCCACGGTTACACTGCCTTTCTGTTCAATACCGATGAAGATGCAGGCAAAGAGCGCCGGGCACTGGATACCCTGCGTGGGCATCTGCCGCAGGGCCTGATCGTGGTGCCCACGCCGCACACCCACGAGAACCTGAAACTGGTGCCCAATCTACCCATCGTGGAGCTTGACCGGGTGACGGGCAATACTGGCGTGACCACCGTGACCGTAGATAACATCGGCGGGGCGCGGGCGGCCACGGCACACCTGATCGGGCTGGGCCATACGCGTATCGGCATGATCGTGGGCAAGCTGGACATCACCACGGCAGTCGAGCGCCATGCGGGATTCCGGCAGATGCTGGAGGAATCGGGCCAGACCTACTTTCCTGAACTGGTCTTGCCCGGCCAACACCGCGAGAAAGACGGACGGGAAGCGGCGCTGCGCCTGCTGAGTCTGCCCCCGGCTGTGCGCCCCACCGCCCTGTTTGTCGGCAACAACGAAATGACCGTGGGTGCGGTATTGGCTGCCCGCGAACTGGGCCTCAAGATTCCTGAAGAACTTTCCATCGTAGGGTTTGACGACTCGCGCTGGGCACAAACCATGACCCCGCCTCTCACAGTGGTGGCGCAGCCCGCTTACGACCTCGGCGTATTGGCTTGCGACCACCTCGTGACCCAGTTGGGCCATATGCAATCGGGCCGTGCCCGCGCTTCTCCAGCCCGCGTGCAACTGCCCACAGAACTGATTTTGCGGCAATCCACGGCCCCGCCCGCTTGCGTTCCAACCGCGTAGTTTTGTTTTCTTCTGCTTTCTCTGTCTGCCCCCGCCCCGCCGCCCTCTCACCCCACAGGAGAACCACCATGCGCCACTCCAAGCTTGCCGCCGTTGCCGCCACCCTCGCCCTCACCGCCACCGCCGCCGTCAGTGTGGCCCTCGCCCAGAGCAGCGCCCAGCCCATCATCGGCCTGATTACCAAGACCGAAACCAACCCATTTTTCGTGAAGATGAAAGAGGGTGCACAGAAAGAAGCCACCCGTCTGGGGGCCAAGCTGCTGACCGGCGCAGGCAAGGCCGACGGTGACAACGCCGGACAGGTCACGGCCATCGAGAACATGGTGGCCGCCGGAGCCAAAACCATCCTGATCACGCCCAGCGACGCCAAGGCCATCGTGCCCGCGATTGCCAAAGCCCGCGCCGCTGGCGTCATGGTCATCGCGCTCGACAGCCCCACCGAACCCACCAGCGCTGTAGACGCCCTGTTTGCCACCAACAACTACCAGGCGGGCATCCTGATCGGCCAGTGGGCCAAGAAAGCGATGGGCAACAAGACCGCCGTCATCGCCGCGCTTGACCTGTTCCCCGGCCACCCGGTGGGCATTGCCCGCCACAACGGATTCCTGGCAGGCTTCGGCAAGTCGGGCATCACGGCCAGCACCAAAAATCAGGTGAATACGGGCGTCGCCTGCGCTCAGGATTCCTTCGGGGATCAGGCCAAAGGTCAGACGGCCATGGAAAACTGCCTCCAGCGCAACCCCAACATCAACCTCGTGTACACCATCAATGAACCCGCCGCCGCAGGTGCCTATCAGGCCCTGAAAGCCATCGGCAAAGAAAAAGACGTGTTGATCGTGTCGGTCGACGGCGGCTGCGCGGGCGTACGCAACGTGGTCGGCGGTGTGATCGCGGCCACCAGCCAGCAGTACCCCCTCAAGATGGCCGCGATGGGCGTGGCTGCGGGCGTGAACTACGCCAAAACCGGCAAGAAAGTCAGCGGCTACACCGATACCGGCGTGACCCTGATCACCAACAAGGCGCAGGCGGGCGTGAAGAGCAGCGACAGCAAGTTCGGCCTCGCCAACTGCTGGGGCCAGTAACCTTCAGCGCTTCGGGCGAAGCCTGATCGTTCGTTCCCTCTAGGAAGGAAGCCAACACAGATCCATTTCTGAAGCTGGCTTCCTTCTTTTCTCTCGCACTTTCTCTCCCCTCACGCTCTTTCTGTTTTTTCCAGAGGTTCCCGCTATGACTCAGCCTGCCACCGCTCCGCCCGCTGCCAAACGTCCGGCGCTGCCCAGTCTCTCTACGTTGGGGCCCTTGATCGCCCTGCTGCTGGCCTGCATCTTTTTTGCCACGCAGTCCGACCGCTTCCTGACGGCTACCACGCTGTCTCTGGTCCTGAAACAGATTTCTTTTGTGGCCGTGATTGCCATCGGCCAGACGCTGGTGATCCTGACTTCGGGCATTGACCTGAGCTGCGGTGTGATCATGGCTCTGGGCAGTGTGGTCATGACCAAATTCGCCGTCGAACTGGGGATGCCGCCCATTCTGGCGATTCTGTGCGGATTGATCATCACCACGGCCATCGGTGCCCTGAACGGCGTGCTGATTACCCGCCTGCGGCTTCCGCCCTTTATTGCCACGCTGGGCATGTACGGCATCGTCTTTGCCGCCACCCAGATCTATTCCAACGCCCAGACCGTCACCAATCTGCCCCCCGCGCTCAACTTTCTGGGCCAGACCTTCAACATTCTGGGCACGCCCTTTACCTTCGGCGCAGTGCTGATGCTGCTGCTGTTCGGGCTGGCGTGGTTCTTCCTGACGCAAACCGCGCCGGGCCGTCACGTCTACGCGGTGGGCAACAACCCCGAAGCCGTGCGCCTCAGCGGGATTCCTACCACGCGCCTGCTGATCAGCGTGTATGCAGTGGCGGGCCTGCTGTACGGCATTGCCGCCCTGATTCTGGTGGGGCGCGTGGGTGCAGGCGACCCCAACGCCGGACAGACCGAAAACCTGGAGAGCATCACTGCTGTAGTGCTGGGCGGTACCAGCCTCTTCGGTGGGCGCGGCAACGTACTGGGCACCTTTCTGGGGGCGCTGATCGTGGGCGTGTTCCGTGTGGGCCTCACGCTCAGCGGCGTCAACAGCGTGTACCAGATCCTCATTACAGGCGTGCTGATTATTCTGGCCGTCGCCACCGATCAGTTTTCCAGAAGGAAGGCGTAACTCATGACCCTTCAATCCACTCCTACCCAGACCTCTTCCCGCTCCTCGGTGCCACTGGTGATGGAAGCACGCGGCCTGGTCAAACGCTACGGCCAGGTTACCGCCATCAACGGAGCCGACTTTGAACTGCGCCCCGGCGAGATTCTGGCCGTGATCGGAGACAACGGCGCGGGCAAAAGCAGCATGATCAAGGCGCTTTCGGGCGCAGTGGTTCCCGATGAAGGCCAGATTTTTCTGGACGGCCAGCTCGTCTCCTTCCGCAGCCCCATCGATGCGCGGCGGCAGGGCATCGAAACCGTGTATCAGGATTTGGCGGTGGCTCCGGCCATGACCATTGCTGAAAATCTGTTTCTGGGCCGCGAGATTCTGAAATCCGGCCCGATTGCCAAGTTGCTGCGGATCGTGGACAAGAAAAAGATGCACGAAGAAGCCGTGCGCCACATGCAAGGCCTGCAATTTGCCATCAAGAGCATGAGCCAGCCGGTAGAAACCCTCTCGGGTGGACAGCGGCAGGGCGTGGCGGTGGCCCGCAGCGCGGCCTTTGCGCGGCATGTGGTCATCATGGACGAACCCACGGCGGCCCTCGGTGTGCGTGAGGGCAACATGGTGCTGGACCTGATCCGCAAAGTGCGCGACGGTGGCCTGCCCGTGATCCTCATCAGCCACAACATGCCCCACGTGTTCGAAATTGCCGACCGGATTCATGTCCACCGCATGGGCCAGCGGGCCGCCCTGCTGAATCCCAAAAAGATCAGCATGGCCGACACCGTATCGGTGATGACCGGAGCGCTGAAGCCTGAGCAACTGAGCGCGGACGTCTTGGCCCACTGATGGCCTGTTGCTGACCCTGCAACTCCAGGAATATGACCCCACTGGCAAAGCGTCGGTGGGGTCACGTTCTGTTTGGACGCAGCTCTCCGGCCTACAGGACATATCAGTGGGAAAACCGTTGTAGACGGATTTTTGCGGTGGCACGTCAGCCCCGGACTTTCCTGATCAGTAGGGTGCCCTGAGTGATTGGCAACCTTGATGGCTGTCGGTGGGGAAGTCCTTTCTCTCGGCGCGGTGCGCTGATCGGGAACGCTATGCGGGTCATTCAGGTGCAGTTGGACGTGTTGGTGCTGGGTGCGGCGGGTTGGGGCGTGCATTCTGCGGGGCCTGGAGACGACCCGAAAAGCGGTAGGGCATCGGCTGAGAAAATAGACCAAAGAAAGAACAGCGATGCGCGGCTCTGGGTGAGGACGGGGCCGCGTCAGCAGGCGGTATGGCGTGGGTCAACTCGGTATCTGTGTCCTCGGCCCCGTCCTGTTTGCCACTCGCTCTGCTTCGCCGCTTTGCCAGTCCGCTCCGATAATTCTCGCGCAGTCTCGCCATTTGGGATCAGAGATCTCAGAACATTCAGGAAGAAAATTTCGACAGCAAAAACCCCGCGCGAGGCGGGGCATTTCCTTGGAGCCAGTGATCCGGGTCGAACGGACGACCTACTGATTACGAATCAGTTGCTCTACCACTGAGCTACACTGGCCCGCTGTCCTACTTTCCCCAT
Source organism: Deinococcus aquatilis DSM 23025 (assembly GCF_000378445.1). Classification (GTDB taxonomy): domain Bacteria; phylum Deinococcota; class Deinococci; order Deinococcales; family Deinococcaceae; genus Deinococcus; species Deinococcus aquatilis. Next base: position 29,296 of record NZ_KB899702.1, read on the forward strand.
TGACCTGCTCAGGTGAAGCCTTGGTGGCAAAGGCCGGATTTGAACCGGCGACCCAACGATTTTCAGTCGTTTGCTCTACCAGCTGAGCTACTTTGCCGAAATTCCCCGAAGGGAAAGGGATGGCGGTCCGGACGGGATTTGAACCCGCGACCTTCTGCGTGACAGGCAGATATGCTAACCGCTACACTACCGGACCAATCCTTAAACTGTATGCCGCTTCAGGCTTCCCGAAAGAATGCACTGAAAAGCAGCGGGGTTAAGGATAGCCGCGCTCCCGCGCCTTGTCAACCGGATGATAAATCGCGCGGCTGAAATACAGAAGCGGCCCCAACTAAAAAGGCACGGCTCGCACGCTCTGAACAGGACTGAGAGCATCAGCATCGAGCATCAGCTCCAGGTATTCGCGGCTGTGCAGGGCGTCAATCATGGCAAAGTCTGGGCGTCCTTCCTCGTCTTCATGAATGTAGATGCCGTGTTCGAGTTGGGTGTGGCCGTACACGCCGAAGGCCAGGCCAGCCATCTGCACGTATTCCGGCGACTCGTGGAACCAGCGTTTGGTAGAGGGGTCGGCATAGAAGAGGTCGTCGTAATAGGTGTGAGCAGGCATGGGGCTGACATGTGCGAACTGAACTCCAGCCAGACGTATTTCCCGGATAAAACCCTGAATCCACCCGCTCAGGTGGGGCGGAAGATGCAGGCCGCCATGCGCCGGGTCAAATTCCACATGCACCATGCCGCCCGTCGTACCCAACACATACGACGTGTTCAGTACGGCGTCGTCGTGGTTGCCCAGAATGATATGGACCGCGTGTGGAGCGGCTTCCTGATAGGTTTTCAGGCGTTCCAGATGCTTCACCTGTTCGCGGGCAGCCAAAAACAGGTGGTCAGGATCTCGGGGATCGAAGTCCAGCAGTCCGGTCAGGCGGGCGTATTCGTGCACATTCTTGGGATGCACGAGGTCGCCAATTAAAACGACCTGGTACAGTCCTGCCCGCACGGGCAAGGTCGGCAGCCCCTCCACATCCACACAACTGGCTGCCCGAAGTGCCCCCCACAGGCCTTCCCAGTCGGCGTGAACGTCCCCTATGGCAATAAACTTCTGCACGCCCCTGGCCTCCTGTGTGCTGGCTCTCGCCGCGGCCTCCATTCTGCCTCAAGGCCGCTTGCTCCGCTGGAGAAATACTGTATTAGCCCTTCAGAATCCCCTGAAGTTCCTTATAGATGGCCCGGCTTTCATCTACGGTTTCTCCGTAACCGCGCAGGACCACCCGCGCCGCCGCACCACCCTTGCCCGCCGCTTTCAACTGCTCCATCAGGTCCTCAATGTGTCGCCGGGCTTTTTCCATCTGGGGATCGCGGGGTGTCTCGGGCGGCAGCGGCACGGTTGCGGTCAGCGACACAGTCTCGCTGTCGGCGTCTACGTCCAGATCTGAAGTATTGGCCCCGTCTTCGGCGTCATATTCCACCCACTGCCCTTCACTGTTGCTGCCCACCCCAAACAGGCGGCCAGCGTCGGCAAGGGCAGCCAGCTTTGCGTCGGTCAGCGAGTGCGCCTGCGCCAGCCCCTCGCGCTGCACGCCCAGCACAGTCAGGCGGGCACGCACCACAGGCGGCGTCATGGAGTCGCAGCCCCAGCCGATGCCCCAGGTGGGGTCCACGCGGTCAAGCAGTGCGGCCAGGGAATCGGGATCGGGGGCGGGCGTCACGCGGGCCTGATCGCCCCGGACTTCCAACGTTGCCCAAGCGGTCATGCTGGCACGCAGCGCCTCACGTACACGGTCTAGGTCGGCCATATCTCCGAGTCTAGCGGGTGGGGTCGGCTCCGGGGAGGGGAGGAGGCCTCAGCTGGCACTACGTTGGGGGAGCCATAAGGGTTGTGAATTGTGGCGACACATTTTTCCCAGAGGTCCGGGAACCGCCCCCCCTCCTGCACTCCACTGCCCAGCTCCTCTTTAGCGGGTCAGCGCCTCTTCCAGCGCCTCGGCAAAGGCGTCCTCGTCATCGATCCACGGGTAATGTCCGGCGTCCAGCACCGTCACGTCGGCATCGGCCAGATCGGCCAGCCAGCCCACCTGCTCGGGGTAACTGGTACGGTCATGTGCACCCGCGATCACGAAAATGGGGCGGCGAACCTCTTGCAGATAGGGCGTGTACTCAAATTCCCACATGCCCTGATTGACCAGGGCTTCCTGCACCTCGCCGCCGCCTGCCAACTGTCCTCCGGCGTCGGCAAATTCCAGATGCATCCGGCTGGGCGCGTCTCTAAACTGCATGGCGTTCAGCAGGTCGCGCCCGTTCAGCAGTTCAAAGGCGGCCTCGACGCGGGCGCTCCCCACCATCGGATGCTGGCCCTCGGCTGCCTTGGCGATCACGTCGGGGGCAGGGTCTGCAAGGGCTACCTTGCGGCTGGCACTGGCCTCCGCCAGCAGGGTCAGGGCCAGTTCGGGAAAATGCACCCACGGATTGACCACCACCACCCGCGCCGTGGTCAGGGGATGCCGCCGCGCATATTCCAGCGCCACCAATGCCCCGAAACCGTGTCCCAGCGGCACGATCTTGCCCAGATCCAGATGATCGCGCAGGGCTTCCACATCGGCCACCAGCGTATCCAGATCCAGCGCGGCGTCGCCCTGTTCGGTGTCTTCCAGCGGCCCACTGCGGCCCGATCCCCGCTGATCCAGATACACGACCCGGCGGTCTTCCAGCCGTTCTCCAAACAGTGCCCGGAAGGAATAGCTGTTATAGCCGGGGCCGCCATGCAAATAGATGATGGCGGGTTCGTCGGCGTCGGTCTGCTCTGGCCCGGTCACCTCGAAATACAGATCCGCACCGTTCAGGCGCTCTTCAAAGGCATCATCAGACCACGTCATACGGGCATTCTAGGGCAGGGGCCAGGGTTCAACAGGGAACAGTGTGTCGAATCAGGAGTCCTGACCCGCAGGGAGAAGGCCGATTCCCAGTGCCTCTTTAGTCTGCCGTCACGCACAGGCCAGAAGTGGACGCTATGAATGAGACACACGGAGGAACAGAGATGACCAAAAACGATGACAGCACCCTGGGCGGCCTTCCCAACGATGCAGGCAACGGCATGAGCGAGCGGGCCGAGTACACCGGCGAGTCGGAAAGCGGGATGACCGATACCCCTACCGTCACGGGTGGCCCCACCCATACCCGTGACCCCGATGGAGCCGTGCCCCAGCAACCCGGCCAGAGCGACAGCGCTGCCAGCACGGGCACCAGCTTCGGCACCACTCCGGGCGACGACAAAGGGCTGTAATAGTCCTCTGTCTTAACGCGTATACACCTTGTACCGCGCCGTGATGTCAAACGTGACACACGGCGTTTCTCCTGACCTGACAGGAGCCACACACACGGTCAATTTGCCGCCTGCACTGACGGTATCGGCCCGATTCTGGCCGGCCACATCGCTGAGCTTCTTGAAGTGTCCAGTCAGTTCTACCGCTTCGTAGGTGGCCGAGTCCACGGCGCGGTGTAGGGCGTCGGTCCCCGGATTCACCAGCGGCGACAGTGGCAGCCATTTGCCGTTGCCCCGGCTATCTTTGGCATACAACGTAGCGGACACCCGTGGAATCAAATAGAAAGTACGCGCTCCGGGCCACCGTTGCCGTAAGGCCAGCGGCAGACGCAAGGTACACAGCGAGTAACTTTCGTCTATCAACAGGTAGTTCTGACGGGGCGATTTGAAATAGGTATCGGTGCAGGTCAGGCCAATTTTTTGGCGCGGTACTACCACAGGTTGGGCGGCAGTGGACGGGGCAGGCGCTGTGGCCGCAGGGGGCACAGGTGCGGTGGCCGAAACAAAACCGAGGGTTACGAGGGCCAGCAAGCTGAGGGTACGGTTCATGGGGTGCCTCCTGCGGCGGAGTGAGGTCGGCGGGGCCGCGTCTCAAAGGTCGAAGTTGATCCGAGATGAACTGAGCAAGGCGGGTATTGAAAAAGTACGTTTCCGTGGGAAGAAAGCTTCCCTCCGCTGTTTTGGGTCAGGCAGAACGTCAACTTCTGAGTGGTCAATAACTTCTAGGTGGTCAATTGGCCTGAATCAGTTGAGCCACCACACTCTGGTCGGCCAGCGTAAAACTGCAACTGAAATCGGTGCGGGTGTTGCCCTGCCTGACCCAACCGTCCCAGCGTTTGCCATCGGCGTTGGCGCTGAATTGCTCCGATGCCTCCTGCCAACTGGGAAAAGACAGGTCGTCTGAAGACAGAGTCGTGCCTGAATATTCGGCACCCTGTATCTGCTCACCCTGCAAAAGTTGACCGCTGACTTCCGCTTGGCAACGGTTCATCAGGGCAGAGCTGGCTATGCCGCCCGCCGTATCGTCGGCAGGGGCCGTGTGGGGCACGAGATTGGGAAACAGGAGCAGGGTGGCCGCGATGATGGGTACGGCAGGCAGCACCCAGCGCAGTGACCACCACCAGGGCGTGGGCTTGGGCCGCAACTGGGCGCGAACTTCCTGACGGTAGGCCTGCACTGCCTCCTGATGACGCAACTGGGCTGCACTGTGCGCCAGCGCCTCGGCTGCCGCTACCTCCTCGGCCTCTATACGCTGCCGATCTTCGTTGCTCAGCATGCTCATCAGAGTGCACCACTCATAGTGCTCTGGGCATCAATCAAAAGATGTCAGGCAAAAGGTGGAGGTCAGCCCCACCTTTGACGGGAAGGAGAAGTTAAGTGATGTCCAAAAATCGCTTGGGCCTGCTGTGCTGATATTGGCGCTCATCTTTGTTGCTCCAGACATCTGGCATTCTCTGATCTTCCTGACTGCCGCCGTAATCCCCGCCCAATGAAGGGCCGTGAGGATGCCCCGCAGCGGGCTTGAGCGGCCTATCATGACGGCATGAATATCTTCCCGCGCTTGATGGGTGTGCTGGGCGTCTTGCTGATCGTGGGCGCACTGGTGCTGCTGTTCGCCAACGTGATCGCCATCAACCAGCTTCACGCCGTGGCTTCGGCTCTCCGCAACAACACCACTGCCAACCCCGGTCTCAGCGTGATGCTGACGGTGGGTCTGGCGGCGATTGGGGGCCTGATGGCGGGTGCGGGCGGCGTGCTGGCCATGCGCCGGAGGCCAAGGGCCTGAGCTGACGCTCCCACTTTGATCTTCATCAGGCAGGCCGGACTCTGTATGGGTCTGGCCTGCTTCTGTCGATTCCTGTGCGGGTGGTCAAAGTGATGAAGCCCCAGGGTGCTGCCAATTCAAGAGTCAGAACAGGGCCAGTGCATTTTATATTGGCCTCTACTTTACTTACCGTCTGTCTACATAAGCAGCTCATCTTTAAATGTAATCTGGATACACTTCTTTATCGATTTATTCACAGTCGATTGTTGGAGGCAGAAGCTCTGGTCGGCAGCCTGATGGGGCTGGACAGCACGCCACGCCTACCTTCTGATGCAGTTCTTGCCGGGCTTCAGGGCGGCTCATCCAGACGGCTTTGAGGAGGTCTTCCTTTCCAATCTCTCGGCTCATTTCTTGGCAAATGTTGGAGCGGTGACTTTCAAACTTTACGAGTTTGTTCGGGCGGTTGATCTGTGCCGAACCCTACCCCCTGGGTTGCTGAGCGCTGGGTCGCCTGAGCAACGTCATGGCTGTTGATTGGAGGAGAAACCGAATGAATCCAACTATCTGGCAAAGGCTGATGCTGACCAAGGCTGCGGATGCAGAAGCGGGGAGTGGGCACGGAGGACACGGCGAATTGGGCCGCTCTCTGAATCTGTTTTCGCTGGTGATGCTGGGAGTCGGGGCCACCATCGGCACCGGCATCTTTTTTGCGATGGCCGAAGCTGTGCCCAAAGCAGGCCCCGCCGTGATCTGGTCGTTTATTCTGGCGGGCGTGGCGGCGGCCCTGACCGCGCTGTGTTATGCCGAACTGGCCTCCAGTATTCCGGCGTCCGGGTCGGCCTATTCGTACACCTACGTGACTATCGGAGAATTCGCGGCCTACATCGTGGGGGCGTGCCTGCTGCTGGAATATGCACTGGCGGCCAGCGCCACTTCTATCGGCTGGTCGGAGTACCTGAACAATTTTCTGACCAATGCCACCGGATGGAGCATTCCCGAAGCCCTGCGCTCGCCCATGCTGGTGCGCGGCGACGCTGGCCTGGAGATTCACGCCGGACACTTCAATTTGCCTCCCGTCATTCTGGTCACGATGTGCTGCGTGTTGCTGCTGCGCGGCGCACGCGAGTCGGCGGCCATCAACGCCATCATGGTCATGATCAAGGTTTCTATTCTGCTGTTTTTCGCGGCGGTGGCGTTGGCGGCTTTCAAGTCCAGCAATTTCGTGCCCTTCAACCCCTTCGGCCTCAGCGGCACCGATGTCGCGGGCAACAAGGTCGGCATCGTGGCAGCGGCGGGCACCATTTTCTTCTCGTTTATCGGTCTGGACACGGTGGCAACGGCGGGCGCAGAGGTCAAGAATCCCAAGCGCAATGTGCCGCTGGGCATCATTCTGGCTCTCGTGATTGTGGTGGCCGCCTATATCATCGTGTGTGTGGCCGCGATGGGGGCGCAGCCTGCCTCGGCCTTCAAGGATCAGGAAGCGGGCCTGGCGGTCATTTTGCAGAACGTGCTGCATGCCAAGTGGCCTGCGGTGTTGCTGTCGGCGGGCGCGGTCATCTCGGTGTTCAGCGTCACGCTGGTCACGATCTACGGCCAGACGCGCATCCTGTTTGCCATTGGCCGCGACGGTCTGATTCCCAAAGCCTTCCATTCGGTCAATCCGCGCACCCTGGCTCCGGTGTTCAATACGGTGGTCGTGTGCGTGCTGGTGGGTCTGGTCGGTGGGTTCGTGGACTCGGGATACCTCTGGGATATGGTCAGCATGGGCACGCTGGTGGCCTTTTCGCTGGTGTCTGTCGGCGTGATCGTCATGCGCTACAAAGCTCCCCATCTGGAGCGCGGCTTCAAGCTGCCCTTTGGCCCGTGGCCCATTCCGCTGCTCAGCGTGGCGGTCTGCCTGTTCATCGTCAAAGACCTGCCCACCACCACCTATCAGGTGTTCTTTATCTGGATGGCCATCGCGCTGGTGGGTTACTTCGCTTACGGCATGCGTCATTCCAAGCTGGGTCAGGCCAAGCGGATGCCGCAGCGGCAAGGTCAACCATGACCACCGTGTTGGTGGGCTACGCCGCCGATCAGGCCGGAGCTGAAGCGCTGGCGCTGGGCCGCCTGCTGACGGCACGCCCTCAGGGTCAACTGATCGTGTGTACCGTTGTCCCGGAAGTCTGGAACCACCCGGCCCTCAGCCCAGTGGATCAGGAATACGCCGATTACCTGGCAGAGCACGCCCAGGAAACGCTGGCAGGCGCACAGGCCCTGCTGGGTGAGGCCGAAGGCGTGCAGTACCTCAAGCACGCGGCCAAATCGGCCACTGTGGGCCTCAGCGAAGCGGCGGCGCAGGCCGGGGCCGACGTGCTGGTGGTGGGGTCGGCGCGGGCCGGAGTCAGCGGACGCCTCAGCCTCGGCAGCGTCTCCAGCGAGATTTTGCATCTGTCCAGCCTGCCGGTGGCGCTGGCTCCACAGGGCTTTGAGGCACTGCCGGGGCAACAGCTCACCCGCCTGAGCTGCGCGTATGCCGGAACCGAGATTTCCAACAGCACGGTGCTGGAAGCGTTGCGGCTGGCGGGGCGTCTGGGCGTGCCGCTGCGGGTGGTGGCCTTCGCGGTGCGAGACCGCCAGATGTATCCCTCGTTGGCGGGTTACAAAGCCGAAAACATGATCGTCGACGCCTGGCGCGAACGCACGCAGGCCGCGCTGGAACGCCTCCAGGAGCAGTTGGCGGGGCACTCGCCGCCCATCAGCGTGGCGATGGCCGACGGCGAATCCTGGGAGGAAGCGCTGGGGCAGGTGGAGTGGCAACCCGGCGAGGTCTTGGCGCTGGGATCGAGTCGCATGGGGATGCTGGCCCGCGTGTTTCTGGGTTCCAACGCCAGCAAGATCATTCGCGCCTCACCCGTGCCGGTGCTGGTGCTGCCCAAAGTGGGGTAGGTCGGGACAGAGTTTGGAAAGAACATCTCCCAGTCGAATTGAATGACTGGGAGATGTTCTTTGGGCCGCTTGTTCAGGACAGAAGCTTAAACTTCCAGAGCCAGCTTATCCACGTCGTTCAGCAGGGGCGTGCCTGCCGGGTAGTGGCCATTGAAGCACGCGAGGCACAGGCCGGGGCCGCTGACCGCCTCGGCCAAACCGCGCTCGCTGATGAAGGCCAGCGTATCGGCTCCGATCAGTTCCCGAATCTGCTCCAGACTGTGCGTGCTGGCAACGAGTTCCTTGCGGGCCGCCGTATCGATGCCGTAAAAGCAGGGGTGTTTGATGGGCGGGCTGGACACCCGGAAATGCACCTCGGTGGCCCCGGCGTCGCGCAGCAGGTTCACGATCAGGCTGGAAGTCGTGCCGCGCACAATCGAGTCATCGACCAGAATTACCCGTTTGCCGCGCACGGCGCTGGTGGGCGAGAGCTTCATCCGCACTTTCAGGTCACGGGCTTCCTGTGTGGGCGCAATAAAGGTGCGGCCCGCATAAGGATTTTTGGAGAGGCCGAACTCGAAGGGCAGGCCACTTTCACGGGCATAACCGATGGCCGCGCCGATGCCGGAATCGGGCACAGGTACCACCACATCGGCCTCTACAGGATGTTCGCGGGCCAGTTGAATGCCCATGCGGATGCGGCTGGCGTAGGTATCCACACCGTCCAGTTCTCCGTCGCTGCGGGCAAAATAAATCCACTCGAAGGCGCAGGGGGTCGGCGCGGCGGGGTGCACCATCAGGCTGTGCAGGCCGCCCTCATCGACCCACACGAGTTCTCCGGGCAACACGTCGCGCAGCAACCTCGCGCCCACCGTGTACAGGGCGCAGGGTTCGGAAGCGATCACGTATGCGCCGTCGTCGCGCTGCCCGATCACGAGGGGCCGCACGCCGTTGGGGTCGCGGAATCCGATCAGGGCCGTGCGGCTCATCAGCACGCAGGCGTAGCCGCCCTTCAGTTGCTGCATGGCCCCGGCGGTGGCCTCCACCAGATCCATATGACTTTCGCGGGCGATCAGGTTCAGCATCACCTCGGAGTCGTTGGTGGTGGCAAACAGTGCGCCTTCCATCAACATCTGGTTGCGAACCTCGCGGGCATTCACAAAGTTGCCGTTGTGTGCGAGGCCCAGAATGCCCTTGTTGGTGCGGGTCGTGAGGGGCTGGGCATTGAAGCGCAGGTTGCTGCCGGTGGTGGAGTAGCGCACATGCCCGATGCTGACGCGGGCATTAGGCAGCCGTACCCGCTCCAGCCGCCGCTCGTCAAAGACCTGCGTGACCAATCCGAGGTCTTTTTCCACATGGAACTTGTCGCCGTCGGACACGCACATGCCCGCCGCTTCCTGCCCCCGGTGTTGCAGGGCAAAAATACCGAGGTAGGTGAGCCACGCCAGGTCGAGCGCGTGGGGCGAATACATGCCGAACACGCCGCATTCCTCACGCGGCTTGTCGAGGGCGGGGTCAAATTCGGCGTCCACGTCTCCAGCGTCCGTCCAGTTGTCCCCGATCATCATCCCAGAATCTCCCGCAGGGGCGCGTCATAGGCGGCTTTCAGTTCCGTCAGTTTCACGCTCAACTGTATGTCCTGCTCGGGCAACGAAATGGTCACGCTGTCACCGCCGCTGAGGCCGAGACGCACGAAAGGCACGTTCAGGCCCGTCAGGGTGCGTTCGGTGGCCTCGGTGTCGGTCACGGCCACCACCACGCGGCTGTGGGCTTCCCCGTACAGCAGGGCGTCGGCGCGGGCAGTTCCGGGCAGGCTGACCTGAAGGCCCACGCCGCTTGCCATGCCCATTTCGGCCAGAGCCACCGCCAGGCCACCTTCGGCGCAGTCGTGGGCGGTGTCGGTGAGGTGCGTGCGGATCAGGGCCAGCGTTCCGGCGATCACGCGGGCTTCCAGATCGAGGTCCAGGGCAGGCACGCGGCCCGCTTCCAGCCCATGCACAGTTTCGAGGTACTGGCTCGCCCCGATAGAGTCGCCATCATTCTCGGCCAATGCAGTGCCCAGCAGATACAGCGTCTGGCCCGCTGCCTTGAGATTCAGGGTGGCCCGCACCGCCACATCAGGCAGCACGCCCACCATGCCAATCGTGGGGGTGGGGTGAATCGCCACGGTGCGGCCCGTGGTCTGGTCTACGTACTGGTTGTACAGGCTCACGTTACCGCCCGTGACCGGGGTATTCAGGGCGCGGCAGGCGTCGGCAATGCCCTGCACCGCCTGCTGAAGCTGGTAGTACACCTCGGGGCGGTGCGGGTTGCCAAAGTTCAGGTTGTCGGTGATGGCAAGTGGGGTCGCGCCCACGCAGGCGAGGTTGCGGGCGGCCTCGGCCACGGCGGCGGCGGCCCCGGTGTACGGGTCAAGCTGCACAAAACGCGGGTTGCAGTCCGACGTGGCCGCCACGCCCTTGCTTGATCCCTTCACGCGCAGCACGGCGGCGTCAGCGGCTCCGGGCACGACCACCGTATTGGTCATCACCTGATGGTCGAATCGCTCGTAAATGGGCCGTTTGCTGGCAATGGTGGGGTGTGCCAGCAGTTGCAGCAGCACGCTGCCCAGATCGGCGGGCACAGGCAGGCCGCTCAGGTCGCGCTCGCGGGCGGCCCTGATCTCTTCGGATTCCACGCCCTCGCGGGTGTATTTCGGCGCTTCGTTCAGCAGGGCCACGGGAAGATCACAGACCACCTCGCCGCGCCAGGTCAGGCGGTAGCGGTCATGGGCTTCCACCTGACCAATGTCGATCACGTCCAGTTCCCACTTGTCCAGCAGGGCGTGCATTTCATCCTCACGCCCCGGCACCGGCACCAGAATCATGCGTTCCTGAGATTCCGAGAGGCACAGTTCCATCGGCACCATGCCCGATTCGCGGGTGGGCACGCGGTCCAGGTCCATCGTGATGCCGAGGCCCGCACGGTAGGCCATCTCGCAGGTGCTGGACACCAATCCAGCCGCGCCCATGTCCTGTACGCCTGCCACCACGCCCGCGTTGATCACGTCCAGCGTGGCTTCCAGCAGCAGTTTTTCCATAAACGGATCGCCCACCTGCACGGCGGGGCGGTCAGCTTGGCTGGCGTCGCTCAGGTCGGCAGAGGCGAACACCGCGCCGCCCAGTCCATCGCGCCCGGTTTTGCTGCCCACATACACGATCCGGTTGCCTACCTCGCCCATCGTGCCTTTGGCAAGGTCTTCGTGGCGCAGCAGGCCGAGGGCCATCACGTTCACCAGTGGGTTTTCCTGATAGCTGGGGTGAAAGGTGACTTCGCCGCCCACCGTGGGCACGCCGATTGCGTTGCCGTAATGGGCGATGCCGTCTACCACACCGTTGACCAGAAAGCGGGTGCGGGGGCTGTCGGGGTCGCCAAAGCGCAGGCTGTCCAGCACCGCAAAGGGCCGTGCGCCCATCGCAAAGATGTCGCGCAGGATGCCGCCCACGCCCGTGGCCGCGCCCTGCACGGGTTCCACGGCGCTGGGATGGTTGTGAGATTCCATCTTGAAGGCCACGCCCCAGCCGTCGCCAATGTCCACCACGCCCGCATTTTCGCCGGGGCCTTGCAAAACCTGCGGCCCGGTGGTGGGGAAGGCGCTGAACAGGGGCCGGGAGTTCTTGTACCCGCAGTGCTCCGACCACATCGCGCCCACGATGGCGGCTTCCAGCGCGTTCGGCTCGCGGCCAATGCCTTCTACAAGCAGGTCGTATTCGCCTTCACTGAGGCCAAAAGTTCCGGCGCGGTCACGGAGAGATGGAACGCTTGCGGTCATGCTTGCTCCTTGCGGCTGAGGGCCACTTGCCCTCGGTGGTACGCGATGTGCCGCACATGCAGTCCCAGCGCGGCGAGGCGGGGGCGCTCTCCGGTGGGGGCGCTGGGAGAAAAGGTCATGCCTGCCAGATCGGCGTCACTGGCGGCGGCCAGATAGGCCACGGCTGCTGCGCCGATTTCATCCAACTGGGCCAGAATCGCGGCCTTGTCTGCCTGTTCGTTCAGCGGCGCGGCTTCGGTGCCCATTGGCCCCACCCACGGCTTGTCTTCCCAGCCCAGATGGTGATAATTCGGCGTGCGGTCTTGCAGCACGGTCAGGCGCACCCATTCCGAGATGTGCAGGGCGTGCCACGCGGGGCTGTGGCCCAAGTTGGCGGCGGCAAAAGCTTCTGCCGGAACAGCGTCCAACACGGCGCGGAATGCCTGAAGCTCGGCGGTGTACTGCTCGGCCAGGAAGTGCTGTAGGGAGGGGAGTTGTAGGCCCGTCATTTGACCAAAACTCCCTTGCCCAGTACCCCTTTCAGAGACTCGAACAGCCCGCGCCCGTCTTCGCTGCCCAGCAGGGCTTCCACGGCCCGCTCGGGGTGCGGCATCATGCCCAGCACATTGCCGCGCTCGCTCACAATCCCGGCGATGTCGTTCAGGCTGCCGTTGGGGTTGTCCACGTACCGGAAAATGACCTGTCCGTTGCCTTCCAGCCGCGCCACGGTTTCGGCGTCGGCGTAGTAGTTGCCCTCGCCGTGGGCAATCGGAATTTCGATGATCTGGCCCGCCGTGTACGCGCCCGTGAAGGCAGTATCGGTGGTTTCTACCCGCAGATGCACCGGGCGGCACAGGAAGTGCAGGTCGGTATTGCGGCTCAGTGCCCCCGGCAACAGGCCCGATTCTGTCAGCACCTGAAAGCCGTTGCACACGCCCAGCACGTAGCCGCCGCGTTCGGCGTGGGCCTTGACCGCGTTCATGATCGGGCTACGGGCGGCAATCGCGCCGCTTCGCAGGTGGTCGCCGTAGGAGAATCCGCCGGGCAAAAAGACCAGATCGGTTCCGGCGGGCAGCCCATCGTCGGTGTGCCACACGAACTGGGCGTCGGGATCAAGCGTCAGGCGGGCCGCGTGCAGGGCGTCGCCGTCGCAGTTGGAACCGGGAAACTGGATGACGGCGACGTTCACGCGCCCGCCACCGCCTGCACGGGGGCTTCTTCCAGCTCCCAGCGCACGTCTTCCATCACGGGGTTGCTCAGCACGTTCACGGCCATGTCTTGCAGGCGGGTTTCCACCTCTCCGCGCTCGCCTTCCAGTTGCAGTTCGATCAGTTTGCCCACGCGCACACCGCTGGCCTGCTGTCCCAGATGAGACAGGGCACGTTCGACGGTGCGCCCCTGCGGATCAAGAATGGACGGCTTAAGGGTGACGAAGACTTTGGCTTGAAACACTGTGGCTTGGTAGGTCTTGGTGGGTTCGGGGGACATGGTGGCTCCTAGGAGATTCAGCTGGCGAGGGGCGAAGAAAGGCAAAGAAGGGATGTAGACAGGTTTTTGGAGAGGCAAGAGGCAAAGGCAGCAGCGTACCCTTCCATCTCCCCCCGACTCTTAAACGTCCTGCGTCACGCGCCTGAGCATCTCGGCATACGCGTCTTCTACGCCGCCCAGATCACGGCGGAAGCGGTCTTTGTCCATCTTCTCGTTCGTTTCGGCATCCCAGAAGCGGCAGGTATCGGGGCTGATTTCGTCGGCCAGCACGATAGAGCCGTCGGCCAGCTTGCCGAATTCCAGCTTGAAATCGATCAGTTTGATGCCGCGTTTCAGGAAAAACGGCGTCAGGAACCCCTGCACCTGAAGGGCCAGTTCACGAATGCGGGCCAGTTCTGTTTCGGTGGCCCAGCCCAGGCTGACGGCGGTATCGGTATTGATCAGGGGATCACCCAGCGCGTCGGATTTGTAGCAGTACTCCACCACAGGCCGGGACAGGGGCGTGCCTTCCTCGATGTTCAGCCGCTTGGAAAAGCTGCCCGCCGCCACGTTCCGCACGATCACTTCGACGGGCACGATCTCCACGGCCTTGACCCGCTGCTCGCGCTCGCTCAGCTTTTCTATGAAGTGCGTGGGAATGCCTGCCGCCTCCAGTTGCGGATAGATGGCCGCCGTGATCGCGTTGTTGATGGCTCCCTTGCCGCCGATCTGGGCCTTTTTCACGCCGTTGAAGGCGGTGGCGTCGTCCTTGTATTCCACGATGTACACGGCGGGGTCGGGGGTGGCATACACGCGCTTGGCCTTGCCTTCGTAGCGCAGTTCACCGAGGTCGGGGTGGGGCTGAAAGTCGGCGGGCTGGGTCATGGTTGCTCTCCTGATGTGGCGGCTTCGGCGTTGCTGGCGGTCTGTCGAGCAGCACCTTCTTGAGTAACACTTTGTTTGGCGACTAAGCACCGGGGCATCAAAGTAGAACGGGCGTCTCCCCAGGTCTGACCGGGGCAACGCTCGAAGGTTGCGGTGCTGAACATGTGTGGAACCTCCATCACCGTCTCTCGGACAGGCTCACCAACCTGGGTGTCAGGTCGGGGCGTCTCACGGGACGCAACTGGAAGAACTGCCTGGGGCAGCGGAGATGTACAGAAACGCGCCAACTTGGCACGCACTGCCGTACACCACCTTAACACCCTCAGCCGGGGCCGGGGCGGGGTTGTTCATGCGGGCTGGACGGGGGTGGGGGGACAGACAATTGGGGGGCATCAACAGATTGGGGTGTATGAGATCCAAGAATGTGAGAGCATTCCGCCTATGCTGAATAGCTTGCAGCCCCCATTTTTCTCGGCCATCAAGGATTCCCGCCGGGTCTTGATTGCTGGAATGGGGGGCGGATTTGACGTGTTCTGCGGCTTGCCACTGTATTTCGCGTTGCGGTCCGAAGGGATGGAAGTCACCCTGTGCAATCTGTCTTTTACGTCGTTTTCCCCACTGGCTCCGCATCCTTTGGCCCCAGCACTCACCGAAGTCACGCCAGAGTTCCGGGTATCCGAGGGCGCGTATTTTCCGGAATATTATCTGTCTTGCTGGCTGGGATCTCAGGGCGAAATACCGCGTGTCTTTGCGCTGAGCAAAACTGGTGTACAGCCTCTCCTGGCTGCTTACCGGGCTTTGGCCGAGCATTTGAGCCTAGACACCATCATTCTGGTCGATGGCGGTACAGACGCCCTGATGCGCGGCGATGAGGTGGATTTGGGCACGCCTCACGAGGATGCCGTGAGCCTATGCGCGGTGAACGAGTTGTTACATGAACGACCAGAACTGAAAACATACATGGTGTCTTTGGGCTTTGGCATAGACCACTTTCATGGGGTCAGCCACTGGAATGTGCTGGAAGCAACGGCGGAACTGACCCGCGCTGGGGCTTATCTGGGGTCGTTCAGCCTGACGCCAGAGCAAAAGCCGGTGCAACTTTACCGGGCGGCCTGCGAAGCGGTTTTTCGGCAGATGCCGCGTCATGTCAGCATCGTCAACAGCAGCATTCTGAGTGCGGTGGACGGTCAATATGGTGATTATCACGCGACAGGTCGTACGCATGGTTCAGAACTGTGGATCAATCCGTTGATGGCGCAGTATTGGTGCTACGAACTTGGTCCAGTGGCCCGCCGATTGCAATATCGAGAAGCCTTGATGGACACATTGACCATGTCGGAGGTTGATCAGGTGATTCGGACTCACCGTGAGTCGGTCAACATCCGGCCTCACCATGCGCTTCCTCTCTGAGCTTCACGCCCCCTGAAGCCGCCGCACCCAGTCCACGCGCCAATCGTGTTCCCGGTGGCCCCGGCTGATCTGCACGGTCTGGCCCTGTGGCAGGCGCCAACGCTCGGTTTCGCGCTTGTCCACTTCGATCAGCAGCCACCGTCGGCGCGTAATAAACCGTTCCAGCCTCTCCCGGCTGATATACACGCCGGGGCCGTGGTGCAGCGTCAGTTCGCTGCCGGAGACGCGAACGTAGATGCGGGCCATGACTCAGAATAGAGCTTTTAGAAGAACGCCTGTTCAGATAGAGGTCAGTTTGTGGAAGTTATGGGCGGCCAAATGATTCGCACGAAGCGTTCACGGCCTGCCAGATCAGGCAACACGTCGGCCACTGCACCCAGATCGCGGGCTTCGGCAGCCAGTGTAGGAGCGTTGCGGGGGTCAAGTTCCAGCAGGAGCACGCCGCCCCCAGCCCTTGTTGATCCGGTCAGGGCCGCCCGTGCCTGCGCCAAGAGAGGCCGCGCCACGCTCAGGCCGTCTGCTCCGGCGTACAGGGCCAGGGCCGGATCGTGCCGGACTTCCGGGTCGGCGCTGTGCTGGTCGGCGTCGGGCAGGTAGGGCGGATTGCTGACGATCAGGTCGAAGGGGCCAGAGATGCCTCGGAGCAAATCAGTCTGTGCAAATTGCACGTCCAGCCCGTTCAGTGCGGCGTTTTCCTGTGCCAAGGCCAAAGCGTCGGAGCTGAGGTCGGAGGCGGTCACGGCGGCGTCGGGGCGAGCGAATTTGAGGCCCAGTGCCAGAGCGCCCGTGCCCGTGCCCACATCCAGCACGCGGGGAGTGGGGAGGCCGCGCAGGGCTTCCAGTGCCAGATGCAGCAGCCATTCGGTTTCGGGGCGAGGAATCAGCGCCCGCCGATCTGATTTCAGGCGCACGCCGCCCCATTCCACCTCACCCAGGAGGTGTTGTAAGGGAATCCGGGCGGCTCTGGCCTCAATCAGGGCCGGGAGCTGCCCGGCCTGAACAGCCGAAACTTCCCGGTCGGAAGACAGGAACAGGGCCGTGTCATCCAGTCCCAGCACAAATTTCAGCAGTTCCCGCGCATCGGTCTTGGGGGAAGGCAGGCCCGCCTCCGCAAGGCGCGAGGTGGCCCGAATCTGCCAGGTTTTGATGCTTTCGGAAGGCAATTCCAATCGCTCTAACCGTGCCGGGGCCGAATCATCAGGCGGCGGGAAGCGCCTTCGCCCACCGATTCGCTCATCACGTCCGGGTGTTCCTTGAGGGCAATATGAATCACGCGGCGCTCACTGGCAGGCATCGGCTGAAGCTCGTGCGGCTCGCCGCTCTTGGCAACCTGAATGGCGAGGCGCTCGGCCAGTTTGGTCAGGGTATCGGCCTGCCGCTTGCGGAAGCCGCCCACATCGATTCGCACGCGCAGATCACTGCGGCCTGCCTGCTTTGCCAGCACCGTATAGGCGATGATCTCGATGGCCCCCAGCAGCCGCCCGTCGCGTCCGGCGAGTTTGGCGGCGTTCTCACCCGTGATCTCGGCTTCCAGCGCGTCTTCGGTCTGCTGCACCGATACGGCGAGGGTGGCGTCCATCCGGCTGGTCAGGGCGTTCAGGAAGCGTTCCAAGACCTCTCTGGGGTCTTCGTTCAGGGTGCCTTCAGCGGGTAAAGCGTCTGCGGGGGCGTCACTCGCAGGCGGCGGCGGCGTGACCTCGTCCTCGTCGGCCTCGCTGATCCCTAAGCCCGCGAGATAGTCGTCGAGGTTCGTGCGGTTGTCCATGATCCACACTTTACCGCGTAATTCTCACGCTTCTCTCTCAGATTCAGATTCGGTCAGCGTGAACGGCGCTCTGCGGTCGGGCGGCCTGCCTCGCAAACTCTCTTGCGCTGCGTTCCAGCATCTCGTACATGCTCTCGAAGCTTTCCTTCCCCCCCAGATAGGGGTCGGGCACATCCGCGCCGGGGGCGAGGGGGTCAAAGTCGCGCATCAGGCGCACGCGGGCGGCGGCTCCAGGTGATCCGGCCAGAGCGCGGGCCTCGGCTGCATTCTGCGAATCCATTGCCAGAATCAGGTCGTAGTCGGCAAAATCGCGCCGGAGCAACTGCCGCGCCCTGCCGCTCAGCCGGACTCCATGCCGCCGCGCCACCTCGATGCTGCGCGGATCGGCGGGTCTGCCCACATGCCAGTCACCCGTGCCTGCGCTGTCCACCACAGCTTCCACGCCCTGTGCAGCCAACTCGCGCCGCAGCAGGGCCTCGGCCACCGGAGAACGGCAGATGTTGCCGAGGCAGAGGGCCAGCACGCGCATCGGAAGAACAGGGGTCATGTGGATATTGTGGGACGGTGGGGATTGGCACGCAACGTCAACCCAAACGCAAAACGCAGAAGGTGGATCGCAGCCGCAGTTGCCCACGACCCACGATCCACCCTCCACAATCCATCTTTTATCCGCTCCCACTCACCATGAGCGGTTTTCCTGCTCTGTTATACGGATTCCGGCCATTCCGTTATCTTTTGGAACACCACCAAAAGCTAACTCCATTCTGGAATCCGTCCTTTTTCCTGCTCGTCGGGTTTCGCAGTTCTGTCAGAACTGTTCAACCGGAATCTGTATTACTGGTTACGCTCGATCAAAAATGCCTTCTCGATCACGTCGGGCGTGCCGGGGTAGCCGGGCTGAATGCGGGTGAGGCGGTCCAGCACGTCCAGCCCTTCCACGATGCGGCCGAAGACGGTGTGCTTGCCGTTCAGGTGCGGCGTGGCGGTAAAGGTGATGAAGAACTGAGAGCCGTTGGTGCCGGGGCCACGGTTCGCCATGCTCAGCACGCCTTTTCCGTCGTGGCGGTGGTCGCTGCCGAACTCGTCTTCAAAATCGTAGCCGGGGCCGCCGCTGCCGGTGCCGGTGGGGTCGCCCGCCTGCGCCATGAAGCCGTCGATGACGCGGTGGAACTTGATGCCGTCGTAGTAGTGGTGGCGCAGCAGGTAGGCAAAAGAGTTGACCGTCACGGGCGCGTCGTCGGCAAACAGATCGACGATCAGGCGGCCTTTGCTGGTGTCCAGCACGGCGCGGTAATCCTTGCCGGGTTCGATGCCGTCGCCCAGTTCGGGGGCAGCGGTGAAACGAATCTGGCGCTCTGCGCTGAGTTCGGGCGTAACGGCAAAGCCTTGAGGCAGGTCGGTGTAAGTGTCGCTCATAGTGGCATTGTAGCGGGCCAAGTCACACAGTCAGCTTTCAGGATGATGAAGAGAACTGAGGTTTGACCTTGGGGGGTGCCGGGGTGATCGGCTCTCAGATCACCCATTCGCCGCCGCGCATCAGGGCTTCGCGGCTGCCGTCTTCCCGCACGCCGTCCACATTCATGCCGGGGCTGCCAATCATCCAGTCCACGTGAATCAGGCTGTGGTTGCCGCCCAGGTCGGCAAAAGAGGTCTCAGATTCGGTGGCCCCGATCAGGTCGGGCCGGACAGTGGTCGGGTAGGCGCGGCCCAGTGCAATATGGCTGGCCGCGTTTTCGTCGAACAGCGTGTTCAGAAACAGGGTTCCGGTGCGGGCCACGGGTGCGCTCGCGGGCACCAGCGCCACCTCGCCCAGGCGGGCCGCGCCCTCGTCGGTGGCGATCAGTTGGCGCAGGGTGTCTTCGCCGCGAGTGGCGTTGACCTCCACGGCGCGGCCTCCTTCAAAGCGGACCCGGATGCCTTCCACCAGTTGCCCGCGCACGCTGAGGGGCTTGCTGGCAACGGCCACGCCGTCTACCCGGTCACGGTGCGGGGCCGTAAACACCTCGTCGGTGGGAAAGTTGGGCACGCCCAGCACACCGTTTTTGGCCCGCTCTGCGCCGCCCTGCCAGAAGTGTCCTTCGGCCAGCCCTACCGTCAGGTCAGTGCCCAGTTCGCCCTGAAAGTGCAGGGCCGTGAAGCGCTGCTCGTTCAGGCGGTCCGTGCGGGCTTGCAGGCCCTCAAGGTGCGTCTGCCATGCGCCCACCGGATCAGGCAGATCCACGCGGGTCACGGCAAAAATATCGTCCCAGAGGCGGGCCACGGCGTCGGCTTCCGGCAGCTCGGGAAAGATGGCCTGCGCCCAGGCGGGAGTGGCGATGGCGGCCACTGTCCAGCTCACCTCAAAGTTTCCGGTGGCCTCGCTGACCTTCTGGAATGCCTGCGCCATCGCCTTGCTGCGCCGTGCTACACGGCCTCCGTCCACGCCTGCCAGCAGCGAGGGATCTTCGCCCACAATGCCGATAAAGGCGTAGCCGTCGGCCACCATCGCTTCCCGCTCCTGCGCCTGCCAGGTTGGAAGGAAGGCCACAGCCTCATCGCTGCCGTCTTCGTACAGGGCCAGATCAGTGTGCGCATCGGCGTAGACCACGCGGGCGTCCAGCGCTCCAGCTCGGTAGGCGGCCCGCTGCACCAGGCGGGCAAACGGGGCGGCGTCCACCGGTGCGGTAATGCGGACTTTGCCGCCAGCCGTCAGACCCACGCCCACGCGCACCAGCAGGTCGGCGTAGCGGGCAAGCTTGGCTTCAAAGTCGGAAGATTGAGGATTTGGAGAAGACATACCCAGACTGTAGGCGTTTTGGGCTATCTGGGCCTTAAGGGTCTAAGGGTCCAATAAGGCTGATGTGGTCAGGCTCCGGCAAGCATTCAATGCCTTTACCACACTTCCCTCACCACCCCTCAATCTGCCGCCCTGCCTCGAACGCTGCCACGCCCGCTGCCACCGCCAGATTCAGGCTGCGGCCCCCGCCGGGTTGCGGCAGCTTCAGCCGGGGCAGGGCGTCGCGCAGCCAAGCGGGAAGGCCACGCGATTCGGGACCGAACAGCAGGTAGTCGCCGCGCTGAAAGCCTGCCCGCGTGTGCAGTTGCGTGCCGTGCGTGCTGAAGGCCCAGACCCGCGCCGTGGGCGGCAGGGTGGCCGCGAATGCCGTCCAGCTCGCGTGTTCGTGCAGGGTTACGCCCTCCATGTAGTCCATCACGGCCCGCCGAAATTCGCGGTCATGCAGGTGGAAACCAAAAGGCCGAATCAGGTGCAGCTCTGCCCCCAACACCGAGCAGGTGCGGGCCACGTTGCCCACGTTTCCGGCCTTCTCCGGCTCGAACAGGACGACGTGCAGGAGGGGGGCGGCAGGAAGTTCAGTGGTCATGCAGAGCGCACCAGCAGCAGCGTGACCCGCGTCTGCACATGCTCGGGGGCCAGTCCCTCGGAGGTCTTGAAGCTCACGCCCACCTCCGACTCAGGCAGGCCCAGCAACGTCGCCACATTCTGGGCAATCTGATCCCGCAGCGGCCCCAGCTTGGGCCTATCCAGCGTGACCACCAACGCCACGTTTGCAGGCGTGTAGCCGCGTTCCTGCACCAGCTCCAGCGCCCGCGCCACGATCACCGCCGAATCCATCCCCTTGTACGCCGAGTCGGTGTCGGGAAAATACTGGCCGATGTCGCCCAGTGCCAGCGCAGACAGCAGCGCGTCGGCCACCGCGTGCAGCACGGCGTCTCCGTCGCTGTGGGCTACCGCGCCCTTTTCGGCGTTGGGAATCGGTATACCGCCCAGAATCAGTGGGCGGCCCCCGGAAAGGCGGTGGGCATCTTCTCCAAATCCGATGCGGTAGGGCAGGGTGGGGGAGTGGGTCATTCGGGGAGTCTAAAGCGTGCCGGATCAGAGTCAGAGCGACGCCGTGTGTCAACCCCCCAGTCTGCTTCGCAGCCATCCCCCCTTAAAGGGGAGCGAAAGTTCTTTTGTCCTCCCCTTTAAGGGGGGCGTTGCGTCAGCAACGGGGGGGTTCACCTTTCAACTCCATCCTCCACCACCTCCACCGTCGCCCCCCCGCTTGTCGCGTCCGTGAGGGCCTGTGCAAAGGCGGGCGCGTCTTCCGGGTACAGGGCCACGGGCAGCAGCACGCCCGCCGCCGTGAATTCTTCCTCGCCGCGCACGGCGTCCACGCTGCCCAGCAGGTGATACAGGGCGCTGAGATGCCCAAAGCCCACGCCCACGCGCAGGGTCACGCGCCCCCGCACCAGCACACGCGGCGCGGTTCTGAGGCACTCGGCTGCCGCCCCGCCGTAGGCCCGCACCAGCCCGCCCGTGCCCAGTTTGGTGCCACCGTAATAGCGGATAACTACTACCATCGCGTGATCTATGCCCTGCCCACCGATGGCCCGCAGTATGGGTGCGCCCGCCGTGCCGCCCGGTTCGCCGTCATCGCTGAAGCGGTACAGGGGGCCAATCTGGTAGGCCCAGCAGTGATGGGTGGCGTCGGGGTAGCGTGCCCGCAGCGCGGCCAACTGCGCCAACGCCTCCGGCACCGAGTCGGCCCGTTCCGCAAAGGCCAGAAACTCGCTGCCCTCGATCACGGTGCTGTGGCGGTGTGGGGCGGCCAGAGTGGTAAACGGCGGCGGAAGGTCGGGCAGTTCCAGAGTCACGCTCAAAGAAGCCCGCGCTCCTGAAGCAAGCGCCGTGCGTGCCAGAGGGTCAGGCTGCTGGGGCCGTCCAGAATCTGGCCCGCGTCCAGCAGGGCGTAAATGTCGGGTAGCGGCAACACCACGCGCTCAATGACTTCGGTTTCCTCGTGCGCCGTGTCGCCCAGTTCCACGCCCAGAGCCAGCCACGGATAAAAAATCACGCCGCTGATGCTGGGCTGCGGATAAAACCCCGGCAGGGCCACCCATTCGCTTGCCATCCCGCCCACCTCTTCGCGCAGTTCGCGCACGGCTGCCGCGTGCAGTTCCTCGCCGCGCTCCACGCCGCCCGCCACCACTTCCCACACGGTGGCCCGCAGCGGATAGCGGTATTGCCGGATCAGCACGCCCTGCCCCTGCGCCGTGATGGGCAGCACGAAAATGGCGCGGGGACCGCGTGGACGGTACTGATAGTGCCCCTCCAGCCCGCCGCCCATATCCACCCGGTCCAGCACCACCGAACGCGGCCCCGGCACCAGTTCCCGCGATTCCAGCGTTTGCCAGGGCTGAGCCTCATCAGGCACCAGCGTGGGCCAGTTGGCGTGCATGTCGCCGCTGCTTCCGGCGTTCCCGTCTCCGTTGCCCGTCATATGCTCAGGCTACGCGCTTTAAAGCTTTTTTGCCTGCATGGAACGTAGTTTGAGCGGCTCCTGCGTCTTTCCTCCCTCCCACATCCCACAATCCATACCCCAATTCATGATCCCATCCGCTGCATCTCCACCACATACCGCGCAATTTCTTGCGGAGAAGCCACGCCGCGTGCCACTTCCACCCGTTCGGCCAGCACCTCGGGGTCGTAGGGATCGACGCGGAGCAACTGGTTTGCCAGCAGAAGGGCGCGTTTCAGGTCGCCCGCTTCCCGTGCCCGGCGCATCTGGCTGCGAATGGCCCCCGTGACCGCCGTCTGCAGTTGCTCGCGCAGATCGTCGGCCCATTCGCTGTCGGTCACAGTTTTCAGAAACGGCCCCCGGTACAGCGCCAGCATCCGGGCCATATCGCCGCGCTCTAGGGCCAGTTCCACTTCCTGTACGTCCAGCGTGAGGCTGAGGCCCGGCCCCAGCGAGTAGCGCGGCATATTGTGCGGCCCGGCGTGAACGACGGCTCCCTTGCCCAGTGCCTCCCGCAGTTCCCGAATCACGCTGCGGATGTAGTTCGATCCGGCCACCGGGTCTTTATCGGGGTACAGATCCAGCTGAATTTCCTGCCGGGTGCGCCCCGGATGCCGCGCCAGATAGACCAGCATCAGGGCGCTGCCGTGCAGGGTCAGCGATACGGCCTGCCCGCCCACCACCACGCGGGTTCGCCCCAGCGTTTCTACCTGGGCATGCGTCAGGCGTTCCTCGTCCAGCGGCACACTGCCGGTCAGGGTCGCAATTTTTTCAATCACGGCTTCCATAAACGGGGCCACGTCCGGTTCCAGCATGGCGCTGTGGGTCAGTTCCGCCAGTTCCTCCAGGTCGGGCCGGAAGCGGGCCTTGTCCTTGTCCTGTAGCAGGCGCTCCAGCCCCTCGCGCAGCACCTCCACCGATTCCTGATTTCGCCCGGCACGCCGCAGAGAATCGGAGAGGTGCAGCAGCGCCCGCGTCAGCAGATGCGAGTCGCCCGATTCCCGCACACCGGGCAGGGCCGCCTCGAAATCCAGCAGGGCCAGTTCTATCTGCCCGCGCCGCCGGAAGACCACGCCGCGTGTGACCAGCAGAGCGGGAGGCAACTCCTCGCCAGCGTCCACGCCAGCGTGCAGGGCTTCCAGTGCCTGTGCAAATTGCCCCTGCTCGCTGTGAAATTCGGCCAGTCGGGAGGCGACCCAGATGCGCGATTCATATTCTTCAGACCCCTCGACCAGGGCGCGGAGTTCCAGCAGTGCCCTCAGGGTTCGTGGACGGTCTTCCTTCATGCGGTAAATATCTGCCTCATTGGACAGAATCAGGATCATCCATTGGTCTGAATAATATTCCGGGTTGGCCAGAATCTGACGCGCTTCTCTGATATAGATTTCCGCGTCTTCGGGCAGACGGGCCTGTGTATAAATACTGGCAATGCTCTGCAAAGTAGAGAGGCGGGGGTAAGGAATCGGGTCCACGCTTAAAACACGTAGGGCTTCTTTATTAAGTTGCAGGGCGCGGGAGACATTGCCCAGAACGCTGTACATCTGTGCCAACGTCTGGGTTATTCGTCCAGTCAATTCGTCGTCACCCAGAGACATATAGCCGTGCCACGCTTTTTCGCAGCGGGCCAGTCCGGAATCCACCTGTCCCATCTGAAACTCTGTCGTTCCCCACCATCTCTGAAGCCGCAAACTCAGTTCTCCAGCAGGCATTGGTCCCAGATGAGCAAAATGCTGCGCGGCCTCTTCAAAACGGCCCATCAGGCGCATCAGGTTCCCCAACTCGATCATGGCCTCATGGTCACCCAAGATTGAAGCTCGGGTTAACGGTGTCTCAGCCATCTCAAACTCGCGTAGGCGAAGATGTGACAATCCCAACATGCGCCATGTTGCTGCGTCCATCTGTTGTAATTCGGCGGCAAGTGTGATGACAGACCGGTAATTTCCCGATTCAAAAGCAGTTTCTATTTGATTCGGGGGAGTCATCGTGTCACCTCACGGCCTGCTTACTAGTCTCTGGGCATGAACTTCAGCCATAACACAACTGCTCTGACAAACCTCTTACAAGAAATTGTGACTTTTTCTGAATCCAGCCAGATCAATGAATTGCAGATGGGCATTCGGGATTACGGCGTCATGCAGATGGGCATTCGGGACTACGGCGTGATGCAGATGGGCATTCGGGACTACGGCGTGATGCAGATGGGCATTCGGGACTACGGCGTGATGCAGATGGGTATTCGGGACTACGGCGTCATGCAGATGGGCATTCGGGATTACGGCGTCATGACCGCCGGAAAGGCGGCCTGAGATGACACGCGACAAAGTGACGCCTGCTCCTGCTCCCAAGCCTGCCCCCGTGGTCAATACTGCTCCGCGCAACGACAAGCCACGTGAAGTGACCTTGCCTGTGATGCGGGGAGCGGCGGCGGATTTCGGAGTCATCTGAATGCGAACGACTATAGACCACAACGCTTTAAAAGAAGAAGTCACCCAGTCGGTGGCTTTTTTCTTTGTTTAAAATCTCACGTCAGTTGATTTCTGCTGCTTGCTCAGATTGATGGTTGCTGCTTGATCAGAGTGTCGTCAATGGGGAACACAGTCGCCGTTCGGACGCCCTATTTCTGGTAAAACTAACCATTGTGAAGGTGCCCCGATGAAGGTGTTTCTGTGACCGCTCCCCGTATCTATCCCATGCGCCTCTATGGTGATCCGGTTTTGCGGCGCAAGGCCCGTGTGCTGAAACCCGGTGAGCCCCTGACCGTGCCAGGATTCGATCCCCAATCGGTGCGCGAGGTGGCCGACCAGATGCTTGAAACCATGTTCGAGCAGCGGGGCGTGGGACTGGCTGCGCCGCAGGTGGGCCTCCCTGTGCGGATGTTCGTGGCGGTGGAATACGAGGACGACGAGGAAGAAAACGAGGGCGGCGAGGAGAATCTGCGCTCACGGGTGCTGCGTGACTTCGTGATGATCAACCCCGTGATGAGCGTCATCGACAAGAAAAAAGACCGCTCCTATCAGGAAGGTTGCCTGAGCATTCCCGGCATCTATGAAGAGGGCGTGCCGCGTGCCCGTGCTGTACAGGTGCGTTATACCGATCTGGACGGCAAGGACCGCACCATCGAAGCCGACGATTACCTGGCGAGGGTCTTTCAGCACGAAATCGACCATCTGGACGGCGTGCTGTTCCTGGATCACCTGCCTGCCGAGATCATGGAAGACCACCGCAAGGCGCTGACTGCCCTGCAACGCCAGGCCAAAACCTTCCTGAGTGATCTGGCGGAACATGAGCGGCGCAAACAACTGGAGCGCCAGGGTTGAAGGGTTCCGGCACTGATGGCCGCCCCCGCGTGGCCTTCTTCGGCTCACCCGCTTTTGCGCTGCCTGTGCTGGACGCCATTCGCGCTGAATTTGAAGTGGTGCTGGTGGTGGCCCAGCCCGACAAACCCGTGGGGCGTGGCCTGAAACTGACGCCGCCGCCGGTGGCTGCCCACGCTGCGGCCCTGGGCCTGCCGCTGGCGCAACCCCGCAAACTGCGCGGTAATGCGGCGTTTGAAGCCCAGTTGCGCGGCTGCGGGGCCGATGTGGCCGTCACCTGCGCTTACGGCAAAATCCTGCCGGGATCGCTGCTGGCCGTGCCGCGTTTCGGGTTCCTGAATACGCATACCAGTTTGCTGCCCGCCTACCGGGGCGCGGCTCCGATCCAGTGGGCGCTAATCCGGGGCGAGACGGTCACAGGAACCACCATCATGCAGACCGACGAGGGAATGGATACCGGGCCGCTGCTGCTGCAAGAATCCCTGCCCATCGCGCCCGAGTGGACGGCGCTGGAGTTGGCGGACGCTCTGGCGACGCAGGCGGCCCGCCTGATCGTCTCGGCGCTGCATCAGCTTCCCAGCCTGACTCCTACGGCCCAGGACGAAAGCAGGGCCACCCATGCACCCCTGCTGGTCAAAGAAGACGGTTTTGTGCGTTGGCAGGAGTCGGCGCAGGCCGTACTGGACCGCCACCGGGGGGTGGCCGCGTGGCCCCAGACCACGGCGTTTGTGGGGGGTGTCCGCCTGAAACTGGCGGGCCTGAGCGTGGTGGCAGACCAATCTGAGGAAACGGGCCAGGTCATCCGCGCCGATGGTGACGCCCTGATCGTGGCCTGCGGTGCGGGCGCGGTGCGAATTCAGACCCTTCAGCCTGAAGCCCGCAAACCTCAGGCGGCGGCGCAGTGGTGGCAGGCCCAGGGTCAACCGCCACGTTTCGACCTCTGGGAACCACAGCAGCCCTAAGCCCGTACCTGTGGCGTGACTTCCTTTCCCGCCGCTCCCTTCGACGCTGGCCGCCCGGCAGGTTCCAGCCTTCTGCCCACCGCGCAGTTTCCCCTGACACTGGAATTCAAGTTCAGTCTGTTTACTGAACTGCGCGTGACTGACGCAGGCGGACAACTCGTGGCGGTGGTGAAGGAAAAGACCTTCAGTATCCGCGATGAGGTCAAGGTGTTTGCCGACGAGGGCCGCACCCGGCAGCTGTACGGCATGCGGGCGCAGGGGCTGATGGCCGGGGCGCTGGACTGGCGGGCCAAGCGCCTGATTCGCCGTGTGGACGGCAGCGATGTGGGTGCGCTGCAAGCTCAGGGCATGCGTACCCTGTGGGCCGCCAGCTACGAGTTGCTGGACGCACCGGGCCACGTCCGCTTCACCATCCGCGACGATCAGCCCTGGCTGGGCATCGTGGAGGGCGTGATCGGGGCCATTCCGTTTATTGGTGACCTGATCGCCATGGGCTTTGATTACCTGATCAATCCCACCTACACCGTGACTGACGCGGGCGACCAGCCTGCCCTGCGGGTGCGCAAGCGCCGCAGCCTCTTTTCGCGCCGTTTTGTGGTGGAAGCCCTGCGCCCCGTGCAGCCGCAGGAAGAAGAACTGCTGCTCCTGGGGTTGGTGCAGTTGGTCCTGCGGGAGAGAGAAAGAGGGTAAAGGGTTGTAGGACGTGGGATGGAGGGTGTAGGACAAACCGAGGGCCAGCCATTCCTAAGATTTGGCTGGCCCCCTCTTTTCCCACTCACCACTCCCTACGGACCACTCACAGCCTTTTCCCCACTCGCCTCGACTGCCCGGCGCACGATAGGCATGATCGTCAGCCCCTGCACGGCAATCGTAAAGAGCACGATGACATAGGTGGCCGTGACCAGCAGAGAGCGGTAGGGGCTGTCCGGCAGGCCCAGCACGAGGCTGATGGCGATGCCGCCGCGCAGACCTCCCCAGGTCAGCAGGCGCACCGTGTACGCGCCGTAGCCCTGGCTGGCACGCACGAAATGAAAGGGAACGACCACACTGATCCAGCGGGCGACCAGTGCTACACCGATCAGCAGCACGCTCGCCAGCAGTTGCGGACGGGTCACGTTGGTCAGCAGCACGTCCAGCCCGATAAAAGCGAACAGCAGGATGTTGAGCACCTGATCGAGCGTTTCCCAGAAGCCCTCGACGTGTTCGCGGGTGGCGGCGGTAAACACGTCGTGCTTGACGGCAGAAATGATCAGTCCAGCGACCACCATCGCCAGCGGCCCACTGATACCGAGTGAGGCGGCCAGTACATAGCCGCCGATGACCAATGCCAGCGTCAGCAGCACCTCCACCGCATGAGACTCGATGCCTTTGAGGAAGACGTAGCCCACGCCGCCCAGCGCCGCCCCGAACAGTACGCCGCCGCCCGCTTCCTTCAAAAACAACATCAAGGCTCCGGCCACTGTCGGGGCGGTGTGAGACTCACCGATTCCGGCCAGCCCGGCCAGCACCAGAAAGATCACCACGCCCACGCCATCGTTAAACAGGCTTTCCCCGGCGATCAGTGTTTCGATGCGTTTGGGAACCCGCGCCCGCTTGAGCAGGTCGAGAACGGCCACAGGGTCGGTGGGGCTGATCAGTGCCCCGAACAGCAGCGCCCACAGCAGCGGCACGCCGAGGCCCAACACGCCGAAGATGCCGTAGGCGGCAAAGCCGATCAGGAAGGTGCTGATGATGGTACTCAGGACTGCCAGCGTCAGAATACTGACCCGCTGCCTCAGCATCTGGCGAGCATCCAGGCCCAGTGCGCCCGCAAACAGCAGGACACTTAAAATACCGTTCAGTACGAAGTCCGTGAAATCCAGCGTTTGTAGCAGGCCCGTTGCCCAGCCCCGCACCCCGCCAATGCCGAGGCCGTCCAGCGCAATCAGAATGATGCTTGCCAGTGCACCTGCCAGCGTCACGCCCACCGTCGTCGGAAACTTGAAAAATCGTTCGTTTAAAAAGGCCAGCAGCGCTGTGACGCTCAGCAATACCGCAAATGCCGTCAACATGGGGCCACCAGAATCATAGGAGCCACTGTAGAGGACAGCCCAGCTGCTAGTGCTGCCCTCATCTGAACCGGAGAACAGCTCTGAGGGGTGGGCCATAACCTGAGACTCGTCCTACAGGCGGGTTCAGGCTGCTCTATCTCACTCCTGTTCAGGTTGCCACATCAAAAAGTGGGCCTGCCAGATCATCTGGCAGGCTCTGTCTTTTTTCTACGGACTAAGCTCTAGTCACGGTTGGTCAGTCCCGCTCGCGTTCCCGCTCGGCATTCAGCATCGCCTGAAGCTGTGCCTGACGTTGACGCACGTAATCCTGATGAAAACGGGCTTCGTCCATCAGCTCGGTGCCCACGATCAGTTTGCCAGTTGCGAGTTCGCGCATGGCCTGAGTCACGAGGTTATGCGTTTTGACGCGCTGCTCGGTCGGCAATACGCTGGGCGCACCCGAACGCAGTTGCAGGGCGCGTTTTGCCGTCACCACCGACAACCGGTACTTGCTGTCGGTCATCGAAAGCAATTTATCAATGTCTTTTTCTGCCATACTCCACACCCCTTTTGTCACCTGCTCTCCGGCCTGCTGTGCTGCTTGGGCGCGGGAGCCAGACACTCAGCCAGTCAGTCTAGCCCGCCGCCACCAGGAAGGGCAATCTGTGAAGGCACGTTTGGGCGTCGGGGAGGTCTGAAGTCTGAGGCCCGGACAGTCTGAAGCCGCCGCTCTCAGCCTGCGTGGGGCGGGCAAAGTGCAGCAGCACCATCAGATGAGGGGCCAGAGAATATCCCCCATTCTCTTCAGACCCGGCTTCACCCTTTCCTCTTCGCTTGTACCCGGTCTAAACTGGCAGCCATGACCGACAATTCAGCCACCCGGCAAGACCAGCAGGCCGAGCAGCGCCAACTTCTGCGGGCCTTCGGACAGATGCCAGCCGATGTGCATTCCCGCCTGGAGCGCGAGCTGGACGCCTTCGAGCGGGCTGTGGACGCGGTGCAGCCGCACTGGCACACCACCCTGCCGGGGCGCACCTGGACGGCGGCGCAGGAAGCCGATCACATCATCCGCGTGAATGCTGGAACCGCCAAGATCGCGGCCCTGCTGCTGTCTGACAAGCCTCTGCGCCCAGGCGACCAGACGCCCGGCACGCTGGTAGAGGGCAGGCGGCAGGCTCCCGCCGGACTTGTACCCGGCCCCGAGCAGGCATGGGCCGACCTCAGCGCCGCGCACGCCCAGACCCGCGCCGCACTGCTGCAAGCCGCCGCCCACGCGCCCGAAACCTCAGACCGGACCTTCTTTCACCCCTTCATGGGCGAACTGACGGCGCTGGACTGGCTCCGCATGGCGGCCTTTCATATTCGCCACCACCGCAAGCAACTGGAAAAGTTGGCACAGGGCTGAGTTGGTACAGGACTGAACTAGCAACCGGGTACGGCCCGAAACCCAGTTCGCGTCCTAGCTGTACTTCTACACTTCTACCCCACTGCCTGCCCGTCCACCTTCCCCATCCGTTTTACCTGCTCGCCACTCCGGTGGGTAAGGCGGGCAGATACCCTTCCACTTCCTGCATCAGGTCGCGGGCCGTCAGATCCAGGCGTACCGGAGTCACGCTGATGCATCCGGCCTGCACTGCGCCGTAGTCGGTGGTCAGGTCGGCAGCATCGGCGGCGCGGCTGATTCCGGCGACCCAGTGATATTCGCGGCCCTCGGGGTCAGTGCGCGTCACGATGCTGTCTTCCCAGCGGTGGTCACCCACCCGGGTCACGCGCACGCCCTCAAAGGCGCGGGCCGGGAAGTTGACGTTCAGCAGCGTGCGGGGCGGCAATCCCCGTGCCAGCACCTCGCGGGCGAGGCGGGCAGCGTAGGCGGCGCTGGCGGCAAAATCGTACTCGCCCTGCGCCGTGGCCTGCTGGCTGAAGGCAATGGCGGGCAGACCCAGCGCCATCGCTTCTATGGCCGCCGCCACCGTACCCGAATGGGTCAGGTCGTCGCCCAGATTGGGGCCGAGATTGATTCCGCTGACGACCAGATCGAACTGCCCCCGTAGATGCACGCCCAGGACCACGCAGTCGGCGGGCGTTCCGTCTACCCGGTAGGCCGGAATCTCACCGAAGCCTGCCGAGGCCGTGTGCTTGAAGCGCAGTGGACGGCGAATGGTGATGCCGTGCCCGACCGCCGACTGCTCCACGTCGGGCGCAACGACCGTAACGTCTCCGATGTCAGCCATGGCCAGGGCCAGTGCCTTGAGGCCGGGCGAGAAGATGCCGTCATCGTTGGCGACCAGAATGGATGGACGTACGGGGGCGGCGTTGCCAGACACAGAGTTGTCAGGTGCAGAGGTCATGGCAGGCAGTCTAGACGCCACCTGAGACATCGGCGTCAAGCTGGGCTGACCGGAAGCTGCGGGAGACCGCATAGTGGGACGGCGGCCAGCAGGAACGGCCGTCAGAGAAGATCGGACACCCGGTCAGCGCTGTTCCTGAAGATGAGAATTTTCCAACATTCATAAATGTGGTTTCCGTTGGCACTTCATGAACTGCGGCCCAGACTGCGTTTTAGCGTTTGTTTTACGGCAGGCCAGTTAAAGTCGTTCTCTATCCGACTGTTGCAGATTGAAACTGTGGAGGAGTTATGAATCGATGGTGGCGGCCCCCGCTGATGCTCTTGACCCTTGCCCTTGCCGCCTGCGGGCAGATGCCGGATTCCAGCCTGGAAGCAGAATCGAATGTCCGCCCAGAGGAGGGCAACTGGGCTTTTACCTCCCAGATGAAGCCGCAAACCCTGATGCCTGACGGAATCAACTCGTTGGCCTACGAACGGGCACTGGTCGCCACCAACGGCTGGGGGCCGATCGAAACAGATCGCAGTAACGGCCAGCAGGCGGGCGGCGACGGCAAACCGCTGACCCTCGGCGGGGTGCAGTATCCCAAAGGCTACGGCGTTCACGCGCCCAGCGAACTGAGCTACAGCCTCGCCGGAGCAGACCGGGCCAGATGCGTACGTTTCAGGGCACAGATCGGCGTAGACGATGAGGTGGGCACACAGGGCAGCGTCGCCTTTCAGGTCTGGGGCGATACAGCCAAGCTCTACGACAGCGGCCTGATGACCGGAGAGAGCGCCACCCAACAGGTCAGTGTGGATCTGCGCGGGCAATCCAGGGTGCGGCTGGTCGTGACCGATGGGGGCAACGGCAAAAGCTTTGACCATGCCGACTGGATCAATCCGGTGCTGGTGTGCGTCCCCGACATCACTCTCAGCGTGCCTGACGAGACCCGGATCTATCAGGACACACACGGCACCCTGCCGCTGACCATCACCAACAACAGCAAGTCGTTTAGGGGAGACGTGACCTATGCGGTGCAGAGCTACTACGGTACCGCCGAATATTTCCAGCTGGTCAGTACGGGCACGCGCCTGACCGGGGCCGCCCAACAGGTTCAGGCCCTGCGCGTGTACATGGGCCTCCATGCCACCGAGGACGTCTTTCCCGGCGATCTGGTGGCCTCCGTGGCCGGAGAAGAGGTGGCCCGCACGCCCCTGAACCTGGGCACGCTGGAGCAGCAGGCGGTGCTGCACTTTCCAGCCACGTTGCCTGACCTTCAGGTGGGTAAATCGGTGGTCATAGACGTGCCCGTTTCGGTGGTGCCGGGCGGAGAAACCACCGGTTTCAATCTGGCCGTGCGCCCCAACATCGGGCAGGCTCCAGATTGGCTGGACGCGAGTGTTGTGGGCAGCGGCGACATTCCAAGAGAGGGCGGCATCTTGCAGATCAAGCTGACGGCCACCCGCGCCGCCTGGCCGGACGAAGCCACCGAGGCCGAGGCGCAGTTGCGAGTCTACGAACAGAACTTTGCTCACACCTACCCCGTGCAGATCGGCAGCGTGCCCGTTCGCCTGACTCCGGCAGACATCTGGGTCAGGGCAGGAAAATAGCGTCGGCAGGAGGCTGAAAGCAGCAGGGGCGGCGCTTCGGCACATCCGTAAAACAATCAGAACGCCAGCCCTGGCATCTGCCGGAGCTGGCGTAGGATCAACGGATCAACTGTTCAGGGGCCAGAACGAGAAATCTCAGAATTGCCTGCTGGCTGATCGCTGTCGCCCTGCACATGCTCCTCTATGTACTCATCCGAGGCCTGTGCGCCGGGTTCATTTCTGGCCCCGCGTCCTGCGCCCGCGCCCATCTGCTGTGCTTCGGCGCTGCTCAGGCTTTCGGTGTCTGCATTCATGTCGCCGGTATCTGTATTGTCCTGATCGTCGTCCCTGCCGCTACGGTCGGTCATGGTCGCTCCCTTTTTGCCTCTGGAAGGTGTCCGTGTTGGCCGGTCCAATCGGCACACCCCACTGCGGCTAGAACAGGAGCATACGCGCCGACGGCCGAACTGCTGCCCGGCGTTACGAAAGGCTCAAGCTTGGACTTGGGTCTTCTGAAGAACGTCTGGCGTCTTAATGTATAAGTGTGAATTTTTTCAAAAAAGACACTGGCGTGAGGTGTAGTTCACACCTGGACGTTTTTCTCCTTAATGAACGGTCGTCAGATGGGCTTAATGAGCCGCAAGACGTTGTTTCTCACGGCCCTGCCGTTAAAGTGGTTGAATCCATGAAGAAGCCTGCCATCTTCCTCTCATTTGCTCTGGCGTGCGGCGGAGCGGCAGCTCAGGGGACCTCCCCGGCTGACCCCTTTTTGCGGCAGGCTCCAGCTCAAGCCTCTCCCACCCTGCGCGGGACTGCCCCTGCCCCGACAGCGGCTCCCAGCGGCAGCCTGAACCTGACCGGGGTACAGAACGCCACCTTCGGCAATCCGCGCACCAGCAACAATGGCTCGCAGACCCGCGTGGTCTTCGACCTTGCGCCCAGCGTCGCCTACACGCTGATGCCCACCTTTACGGGCCTGAGAATAGATGTGCAGGGTGCGCGGGTCTTGCCTGCCGTGACCGCCGCCCTGGGCGGCAGCGTCAGCGAGTACCGCGCAGGCGGCGGGCAGGCTACCCTGGTCACTCCGTTTCCACTGTCGCTGACTGAAGGATGGCGGGCCAGTGAGGCGACCCTGGCAACGGGTGGCCGCGTGCTGATCCTGGAATTCGGTGCAGTGGTGTCGGGCGGGGCTGGCGAGAGCCTGCGGGCCGCGCTCCGCACCTCTCCGCCTGCGCCCACTTCCTCTACCGCAGAGGCCAACTCTGTGCTGAATGCCCCGCTGGGTCTGAAAGCTGCGCCCGGAAGTGCCGCGCCTGTGGCCGCTGCCGCTGCGGTCACGTCCACTGCTCCCACCCGCACCACCCAGACGCCGAACCCTGTGACGACACGTCCTGCGGTGACCAGTCCTGCGGCGACCCGTGCGGCCATTGCCAGCAATCCTGACCAGTTGCCCCCCGGCGACATCGTGCTGCCCAGCAAGCAGTTTCCGCCCGCACCCGCGCTGCCCGATACCAATGCGGCCCGCCCCAGCGCCCTCACAGGCCGCGTGACTGGGCAGGTGCAACCCGGTGCCCTCCTGACCGCCCCGCGTATTGGCAAGAATCCGGGTATGACCCGCGTGGTCCTGGACCTGCCGCCCGGGAGCACCTACCTGATTCAGCCCACCACACTGGGTCTACGTGTAGAACTGACCGGCCTCAGCGTGGTGCCTCAATATGCCCAGAATGTCAGCCCAGAGGTGCGGACCTGGCGCTTTGAACCCACCGATGCTGGTGTAGACATCACTCTGGTGACGGCCACGCCGACCACGGCCCGCAGTGGATGGCGGGCGCAACTGCTCTCGCCTGCACCCGGAAGTGACCGCGCACGGCTCGCCATCGACCTCTCGCCCGCGCTGGCAAACCTGACGCCCCTGCTGCCCAGTGAGCGCCTGGTGGCCGCCGTGCCCCCTGTTGCGGCCACGCGTGGTACCGCCATTCTGGCCCTGAGTGCCAGTTACGTGCAGCCGCGTGTGGTGCTTGATCCCGGTCACGGTGGGCGCGATCCGGGGGCAGTGGGCAGCATCGTAGAAAAAGAAGTGACGCTGAACGTGGCCTTACGGGTGCGCGACCTTCTGCGGGCGGCGGGCGTGGACGTGGTCATGACCCGTGACCGTGACCGCGAACTGAACCCGGTGAAAAACGTCGATCTGCAGATGCGTGCCCAGCTGGGAAGCCCCGGCACCCAACTGTTTGTCAGCATTCATGTCAATGCGATGGAAGCCAATACCGCCCTACGCGGCTACGGCGTGGAAACATGGTGGAATGCCAACCATCCCATGTCCAGCAGCCTAGCAACCATCTTGCAGCGCCAGCTCGTAGAAACCACCGGGGCGTTTTCACGCGGTCTGAAATCCAACCAATCGCTGTCTGTGCTCAGAAACAGCCGGATTCCCGCTGCGCTGGTCGAAATCGGCTACACCAGCCACCCGGTAGACGGCCTGAATCTGCAGGACGCCAACTACCTTGACCGCGTGGCCGTGGGGATCGCGCAGGGCATCCGCGAGGCGCTGACTTCGGGAGTGACGGCGGGCAACGCGGTGGGTGGTGGGGGAAAGTAGAGAAGTAGTGCATCTGGGCTGACTCTCAGCCGTCAAGTTCGGGGGTCGGAAGGTGGGGGATGCTGGGTCGGTGGAACGCGCCGCCCAGCGTCTTTCTTGCACCCTTTAACCCGTGACCCTGAGCCGCCGTTCCTGCCACACCTATTTTCCGAAGCTGGGAACCCGGTTGCCGTAAATTGCATGTGCGTCACAGCGGTCCTTGAGGATGCATACCGGGCACTTGGGCGCTGTCCAGTGGCACACCTTTTGCCCGTGCCGCAACAGATTGACATGTAGCTCGTACAGATGCGGCGCTTCGGGTGGCAGGAGCGACAGCAGGGCACGGTGCGCCGCCTGCTCCCCCATGCGCGGAATTGCGCCAACGCGGGTGGTGACGCGGTGAACGTGGGTATCGACCGGAAAGACGGGCCGGGCAAAATTGAAGAGCAGCACCAGTGAAGCCGTCTTGATGCCCACTCCCGGCAGGTTGGTCAGCCATTTCAGGGCGTCGGCCACGGGCAATTCGGCCAGAAAATCCAGGTCGTAGCCGCCGCGTTCGGCCTTGATGGCGCTGAGGGTGGCCTGAATGCGCGGCGCCTTGCTTTCAGGGTAATTGCTGCGGCGAATAGCGTGGGCCACGGCGTCCACGGGGGCCGCGATGATCTCGTCCCAGTCGCCCAGCAAGCAGAGTTCCTGGTATGCGGCTTCCTCGTCGGCGTGCGTGGTTCTCTGGGACAGGATCGTGCTGATCAGCTCGTGCATGGGCGCACGCCGGGGAATCAGGGGACGTTCGCCATACTCTGCCCGCAACAGACCGAACATCCACGCCAGGAGTTCAGACCGAACCTCAGCAGGCCGGGTGGCGTTGAGGTTGGGCGGGTCAGAGTCGGGCGTGAGTGGAAACAGAGAGCCGTCGGTCATGCCGGGGCGTTCAGCCTTTGGTGGTGTTCAGGCCCGGCTGCACGCCCGTGTCTGCGCCCTCGCCTTCCACCTCGTCGCGCCCACCCTCGGCGGGTTCTTTGTTGGCAGTTGGGTCGGTATTGGGCGCTTTGCCCCTTTCTTCCGGCGAGATGTCTTTGCTCTGCCCTTCCGCTGGAGAGGTGTTGGCGGGGTCGTATCCGGGAACTTGCGGGTCACGGTCGGTCATGGCCTCAGCCTGCGCGGGCCGGTGCAGCTTTGGGCGAGTACGGTGTAAAGACGTATTTATACCCTGGCCCTGGCTGCCGAGCCGGACCACGACTGGGCCTTGAGCTTTTCGTTATCAAGCAGTTTACAAAATAGGTCAACAGATATAGACTTTGGGGCCGTGCGAGTAAACTGCCTGTTCAGTTGCCGCGCCTGAATCCCGACTTCCCTGGAGGAATACCAAA
The DNA here is from genome assembly GCF_000378445.1 of Deinococcus aquatilis DSM 23025. Taxonomy (GTDB): domain Bacteria; phylum Deinococcota; class Deinococci; order Deinococcales; family Deinococcaceae; genus Deinococcus; species Deinococcus aquatilis. The sequence goes on from NZ_KB899702.1 coordinate 66,053, forward strand.
TGAAACGCACCCTGATCCTGTCTGCTCTGGCCCTGAGTCTTGCCACTTCTGCATCAGCCCAGCGCCCCACCACCCTGACTTCCGGCGTGCTGAAAATCGGTATGGAAGGCACCTACGCGCCCTTTACCTTCAAGGATGAAAAGGGCCAACTGGTGGGCTTTGACGTGGACATTGCCAAAGCGGTGGCGGCCCGCCTCGGCCTGAAGCCCGAATTTGTGCTGACCGAGTGGAGCGGCATTCTGGCTGGCCTTCAGGCCCGCAAATACGACGTGATCGTGAATCAGGTGGGCATTACCGCCGAGCGTCAGAAGGCCATCGGGTTCAGTGCGCCTTACGCCTACAGCAGCCCGCAGATCATCGTCCGCAAGAACGCTGCCACCGCCTTCAAAAATCTGACCGAGCTGAAGGGCAAGCGCGTGGGTGTGGGCCTGGGCAGCAACTTTGAAAAGCAGCTCCGTGACGCGGGCGGCATCAATGTGGTCACCTACCCCGGCGCACCCGAATACCTCAGCGACCTGATTTCGGGCCGAATCGACGCCGCTTTCAATGACCGCCTGCTGGTGGGTTACCTGATCAAAAAAGACGGGCTGCCTGTGAAGGGTGCGGGCGTGATCGGCGCGGCAGAACCCGTGGGCATCGCCTTCCGCAAGGACAACACCACCCTAAAAACCGCCATTGACCGCGCCCTGTTGCAGATCAAGGCCAACGGCACCTACGCCAACATCAGCCGCCAGTGGTTCGGTCAGGATGTCAGCAAGCCCTGAGCGGATTCCGGCCTGAATTCTGTGCGCTGACTGTGTGAACGGGTGCGCCAGTGGTGCTCCGGCAAACGCCCCAGCACCGCTCTGAATCTCAATGGATCAGGTTTGCCCACTCGTCTAGGTGGGCAAACTTTTTCTGAGCAGTACGGCTGCTGCCCGGTTCTGTTCATGCCAAGATGAACGGCGGAGACACTGAACGATATGGACCTTTCTCTTATCCTCAACAGCGCCGTGCAGTCGCTGCCCGTGCTGGTGCAGGGGGCCGGAATTACTCTGGGCTTTGCGCTGGCCGCGATGGTGCTGGGGCTGCCGCTGGGGTTCGCCGTGGCCCTGACGCGGCTGTCCCGTTTTGCAGTCTTGCGCTGGATCACGGGAATCTACGTGTCGTTTATTCGCGGGACGCCCCTGCTGGTGCAGATTTTCGTGATTTATTACGGGTTGCCCAGCTTCGGCATCACACTGAATCCGGTGGTGGGCGGCGTGCTGGCCCTGACCCTGAATGCGGGTGCGTACCTCTCGGAAACCATTCGTGGGGCCATTCAGAGCGTGCCGCGTGGTCAGCGTGAAGCCGCCACCAGTCTGGGCCTGAACGGGGCACAGACCATGCGCCTGATCGTGCTGCCGCAGGCTCTGCGCGTGGCTGCGCCCAGCCTCGGCAACAGCCTGATCGGCTTGGTCAAGGACACGTCGCTGGTCAGCGTAATTACGGTGGTCGAGCTGCTCAGAAGCGCCCAACTGGTCATCGCCCGCACCTTCGAGCCGTTTGGCCCCTACCTGATGGCCGCGCTGCTGTACTGGGTCATGAGTCTGCTGCTGGAAGGCGTGCAGAGAGCAGTAGAGCGGCGGCTGTCGCGGGGCGTGGCCTGAGAGAGCGGCAGCAGATAACCACAGGTTCAGTCATCACTCACCGTCCCCCCTCATCGGGGGATGTTTTGTCAGCGGTCGCCGGGTCTCCTGGCAACTGATCCAGCGTTCCTTCCACCAATTCCCCACGCAGCGGCAGGCCATTGAAATCGAGGATAAAAGCCGTCGCGTCCAGCGCCTCTTGTGGAGTCACGGGCGGCAGGTGGCCGTGTAACCCCCCAATCAGTGTGTAGATGGCACGTGGCGGCAGGACTTGGTGGGTGGTTCTGAACTCGGCTCCGGCCAGGGCTTCGGCGCTGCCACCCTGCAACTCGTCTCCGTGGCACATGGCACAGGCAAGACGGTACAGCACGGCCCCGCGCCCGATCTGGGCTGTGATCTGCACTGCGGCAGGGGAGAGGATGGCCGCCCCCTGCTGTGCGCCAGCCTGCGGTAAGGTCGTGCCCAATAGCACAGCGCTGGCGGGCAAGAGCAAGGAGAGTAATGTCGAAGGCTGGCGCAGGAATCGGCCAGCTAGGGAAGTCGGAGTGGACATGTTGATTTGTTCCTCACCGCAGCATAAAGCTTCATTCCTTTTTCGATCTTCTCTGTGCGCTCCTTCCACCGCTTGATCTGTCTGAAAGGAAACTTTGACCCTTCTGGCGTGCCAGTTGATAGACGACACATGAAGCTTCATGACCACGCTGTAACCGTTTGCAGGCCCGCCGGTTGTATACATCCTTGCCGCGTCTGTGTAGGCTGGACGGGTGCTTTCATTGCAAAAGGCCGCGAGCATTCTGGGGGCGTTCAGCGCCGAGCAACCTGAGTGGGGCGTGCGGGCGCTCGCGCTTCATCTCACGCTGCCCCGCGCCACTGCCCACGCCTACCTTGCGGGCCTGACCGAAGCCGGTTTCCTGCGCCGGACTCCTGCTGGGAAATACCGCCTGTCCTGGCATCTGGCCGAGATGGGCGGTCAGCTCACGGCGGCCCTGCCCTGGTTTCCCGATGCCCGCAGCCTGATTACCCGGCTGGCGCTGGAGGTTCGGGCCGTGGCCTTCCTGTGCATTCTGGAGGGAGAGGAGGTGGTGTGCGCCATCCGCGAACGCCATCCCGACGCCGATATAGACCTGCCGCTGGATATTTACCTGCCTGCCACGGCCACGGCCAGCGGCAAGATTCTGTATGCCCACGCCGATATTTCCCCCCGCACGTTCAGCGCCTGCACCGACAGCAGCATCACCACGTTGGATGAATGGCGCACCGAGGTCGCCCGCGTGCGCCGCCGGGGATACGCCTACTCCATAGAAGAATGGATTCCAGATCAATGCACGTTGGGCGTGCCGTATCACCACAGTGAGGGCGTGGTGGCGGCCATCGGCGTGCAGATGAGTGCCGAACGCTACCTGCAAGGAGAACGCAGCATCCGCGAACGCGTGCTGAGCATCGTGCACGAGGCCGAGGCGCTGGGGTAAGAAGGGACTGGGAGAGGAGCCGGGGTTAGCCTTTTTCGTAAGATGCGCTGCCACTGGAGGTTGCCACCGATGCACAAGATTCAGGCCCGGTTGTTGCTGGCTTTGGCGCTGGCTTCCGGCGTGGCTGGCGCTGCCCCACCGCTGGCCCTGTCTGCCCAAAACGGCGTCACAGTTCTTAGCGGCACGGTGGCAGGTTGGGCACTGGGCGCACGCGGCCTTGCTTTTTCGGAAAGCAGAGGCCCACTGACACGCGGCAAGGTGGATGCTGGGGGGGCTTTTCAGATCGCGCTGCCGACTCCGGCTCAGCTGGGGGGCCTGACCCGCAAAGTGGGCGACCTCTACGACGTGGTGGGCTGTGACGATCAACCGTCCGACTTCGACATTTCGGGCCGAGAGGCTGAGCTGTACTGGCTGCCGCAACTTTCTGTGCAGAAGGCCCGGCCCAACCCCAAAGCTCCCTATGAGCGCGGCGAGGTATACAACCTGACCGCTGACGGCCAAGATGAACTCCGGCTGCTGTATTCCAGCGCCTATACGACCATTTACGTGAACGTGTCCTGCTCCAGCTTCGGCTCTGAGCGCAGCGTGGCCTATGACCTGAAGCTGGCTCCCGGCTGGAACATGGTGCTGGATCGCCGGGGCAACAGTACGGATGTTCGCAACGCGCCGAGCAGCCTACAGACGCGCTGGCTGTACGGCGTGCGGTAAACGGCCCGGCTTCAGAAAGGGCTGTTTAAGAAACTCTGCCCTGTCCTGCCGCCATTCGCACCGCGTCACGCACGGCGGCGCAGACGGCTTCCTGCACCAGTGCGCCCAGCAGCATCGGGTCGGCAGGTGGGCGGGTGCAGGCACTCAGCACGAAGGCTGCGTCTCCGTCCCAGTAGGTGTGGCTGGGGTGAATCACGCGGGCCAGCGCGGTCTGGGCAGCGTCGGCCAGGCGGCGGGCGTCGTTTTTGGTGAGGGTGTGTTCGGTGGCGACTGCCACGAGGGTGGTGTTGGTCACGTCGGCGGGGGCAAAGGCTGACGCGCCCACGCCTGTGCCGGGGCCAGCCAGAATGCCGCCCATTTCGTCCAGCACGTCTCCAATCGGATTAACAACCGCCAGTGCCGCCACCTGTACGCCGTACCGTTCCAGCATCACGCTGCCGAGGCCGCCCACCGCCGCGTGATCTGGCCCCCGGTATTTGCCCGCTGTGGCCCCGGTGCCCGCGCCCACCTGCCCGCGCACGACCGGGTCTGCCGAGGCCGCCCGCGCTGCCTGCTCGCCCTCGGGGTCGCCGGGCCGTGCCCGCGCATCGCCCACGCCGAGGTCATAAATTACGGCGGCGGGCACAATCGGCACCCGCGCCCACGGCGTTTCGTGCCCTACGCCGCGTTCTTCCAGCACCCGCACCACGCCCGCCGCCGCCGCCAATCCAAAAGCGCTTCCGCCCGTCAGGAGCAGCGCGTGAATCCGCTCCACCTTCTTTTCGGGGGCCAACAACACGCCTTCCCGCGTGCCCGGACTGGGGCCGAGAAACGACGCCGAAGCCACCGCGCCCGCATCGGGACACAGAATGACCGTGCAACCGGTTCGGCCCACCGGGTCCGTCCAGTGGCCTACCCGGAAGCCAGAAATGGCGGTGAGGGTGTGGTTGAAAGGTGGATTCATAGGGAAAGTGTAGGGTCATCGCTGCGCTCGCTCACCCCTGTCTTGCCGATCACCGCAAGACGAGGTGAAATCTAGCGCTACCTCACAACGTCTTCCACTTCAAAAGGACGATTCTGCCGGGCCTGAAGGCGGTGGAATCAGTCCACCCAAAGGAAAAAGCCCACGCGGGGCCTTTCCAACAGAACAGGAGATCAACTCAGGGCGTTTTCAGGGCGTAGCCGATGCCGCGCACGGTGCGGATGATGCCGTAACCGTCCAGGTCGCGCAGTTTGGCCCGCATGTTCGCCATATGTACGTCCACCACGTTGGAGTTGCTGGGCAGTTCGCCGTTCCATACTTCGCGCTCTATTTCCTGGCGGGAATACACTCGCCCCGGCTGCCGCGCCAGAAAGGTCAGCAGATCGAACTCTTTGGGTGAGAGGCGCACCTCGTGACCGTTGTAGTGGCACAGGCGCTTTTGCGGGTGGATTTCCAGCGCCCCGATCTGAATGACCTCGCCGTGTTGCTGATGCCGAAGCTGCACCTTCACGCGGGCCACCAGTTCTTCGGGGTGAAAGGGCTTGGTCATGTAGTCGTCTGCGCCCGCTTCCAGCAGGTTCACCTTGCGGTCTACCGCGTCCATCGCCGTCAGAATGATGATCGGCACAGAACTGGTTTTCCGCAGGCGGCGGGCGATTTCTGCGCCGTCAAAGTCGGGCAGGCCGAGGTCCAGAATGACCAGATCAGGCGCATTCTCGCGGGCGCTGGTCAGGCCAGTGACGCCGTCTGGGGCGGTCAGCACCCGGTATCCGGCTTGCTCCAGTTCGTACTGGACGACTCGGGTAATGTCGGGGTTGTCTTCGATAAGCAAAATGCGTTGATCCATGAGGTTCGCGTGTCTCCCCGTTGTGTACGTGCTTGAATTGCAGCCAATCGCGACAGTCCCATGTCTGAAATGAAACCGACCTCCGGCTGGACTAACGTTCTCGACATCGTAGGGGCGCGGATAGACCAATCGGGGCAGGACACGGTTTATAGACTCTTAACAGCGTGCAAGTTCAGGTGCTCTGTTCGCCGGGAACCACGATGCTGTCCACCTGTACGCCGTAGCGCAGAAGCAGGGTTTTCAGGCGCTGCATGGCATTTACGGCCAGTTCACGGTCCTCGGGCAAAAAAGCCAGCGTGAGGCGGGCGCTGTGACTGTCGCCGGGGCCGGAGCGGGGTTCTTGGGCCTGCACCTGTAGTGGACGGCGAAAGGCCGGGTCATGCATGACATCTCGCAGAATCCGGGTAAAGGTCAGTTCGTCGACGCCTGCCAGCGCGAAGGCGATCCCCAGCCGCTCGTCAGGCGTGCCGGAAGGAGAGGAAGAAGTCATGCCGCACAGCTTAAGCCGCCGGGCTTTCGCGCAGCACGGAGAATTTTTTCATGTTGTTGCCGCAGCACTTCAAATGACCTCGCTTCAAAGCTCCTGGAGAGGGATCAGGGCAGGCTGCAATACGCCCAGCGGCGCTGCGAAAAGCCCGGCCACCTGCTCGGATGGCACGGGGTGGGCATACAGATAGCCCTGTGCGTGGTCGCAGCCCAAGAGTTTCAGGACTTCGGCCTGCCAGCCCTGCTCCACGCCCTCGGCCACCACCTTCAGGTTCAGGTGGTGCGCCAGCGTCACAATCGTTTCGATGATGCGCTCGGCTTCGGGGCCTTTGCGGAGGCCCATCACAAATGAGCGGTCTACCTTGACGGCGTGAATAGGCAGGCGGTGCAGGTAGCTAAGGCTGCTGTAGCCGGTGCCGAAATCATCCACCCACACGCGCACCCCGTGTGTGCTGAGCTGCATCAGGTGGGTGTGGGCCGCCGAACCGGGTGTGCCGTCCATCAGGAGCGACTCGGTCACTTCCAGGGTCAGTGCGTGTGGGGGAACCCCGCTGTTCTGGAGGGCTGCCTTGACCTGCAACACAAAATCGGGCGTCAGCAACTGCACCGCGCTGACGTTCACGGCCACATGAATCTCCAGTCCCTGACTGCGCCACTTCGCCAGTTGCATGGTGGCCTCGCGCAGCACCCAGTGGCCCAGCGTGCCGATCAATCCGGCGTCCTCGGCAATAGGAATGAACAGACTGGGGGCCACCGGCCCGCGCACCGGATGAGTCCAGCGCAGCAGGGCTTCAAGTCCCTCGATTTTTCCGGTCTGGAGGCTGATCAGGGGTTGATAGGCCAGCGTCAGACCGCCTGTACGCATGGTGTCACGCAGGTCATTTTCCAGCTGTACCCGGTCAAGAACTGCGTCTTCAAGGTCAGGAGTAAAAAAGGACACCCGCCCCGGCCCCCGCGCTTTGGCCTGTACCATCGCCAGATCTGCCAATCGCAGCAGTTCTTCGGGGTCGTGGCCGTCCCGGGGGGCCAGGGCCACGCCAATGCTGGCAGTGGGCTGAAAGGCGTGCCCAAACACTTCAAACGGCGTTTCCAGGATGCCGACCAGGCGCTGGGCCATCTGGGCCACTTCCGCCTCGGTACCCGCACGCGGCAGCACGATCACGAATTCGTCACCGCCCAGGCGGGCCGCCTGATCACCCGGCCCACATGCCCGCCCGATCCGTGCCGCCACCTGCCGCAGCAGTTCATCTCCGGCGGCATGGCCCAGCGTATCGTTCAGTCGTTTGAATCGGTCCAGATCCAGATACAGCACTGCCACGGGCGCGCCGCGTTCCAGCGCGTCGGGCACAGTGCGGGCCAGTGTCCGCAGCAGGCCCCGGCGATTGGGCAGCCCGGTCAATTCATCGTTGTAGGCATGAAAAGACAGTTGGCCTCGCAGCCGCTCCTGCTCGGCGGCCACGCCCAACAGTTCAGCCATCCACGCGGCTTCGCTGGCAATATTGTCGGGCAGTACGGTGGGATAGGTCAGGCGCAACTGTCCGTAGCGGTCTCCGGCGCGGCCCCGCACCGACACGGCCCAGATGGTGGGGTCCATATGATTGACCCCGGTCAGGGTGGGCGGCCCGAAACTCTGCAACTCGGCCAGCGCTCCCGGCGATTTGCGTTCCAGTGTGCCCTGAATCACGCGCAGCACGTCGTCTACGTTGCCGTTTTCGGCAATCAGCCGCAGCGCCTCGCCCTGGGCACGCATGGTGTCGTGGTCGCCTGTCACGCGGTCTAGCGTCAGGTTCAGGGCGCGGGCCACCAGATGCAGCTCGTCGTCGCCCTGCCCCAGATGCAGGCGGGCCGCCGTATCGGGTTCGGTCTCTATTCGCTGCACGAAACGCCGCAAACGGGCCAGCCGCGCGAACACCAACGAATCCAGCAGGCGCAGCGCCAGGAAGATACAGGCCACCACCAGGATCAGGACCGTCAGGCTGGCTGTTTTTACCGCCCAGATGCCCTGAGCGTGCAGCGTTCGCGGACGCGACACCAGGACTTCCAGATCATGGTTGCCCTGCGCCGTGCCAAAAGAACTGACGCTGGAGACGGCATCTTTGCTCTGCACGCTTTTCGCTGTGCCAGAGAGGTCGGTGCTGCTGACCTCCGCCTGCCCCGGCAACATCTGTGTGGACTGCACAGCTGGCGTGGGCTGCGCCGCCACCCTGACCTGCGTGACGAAAGGTGCAGGAGACAGCGTACTGGCCTCTATTCCGCGCAGTACCAGCAGTTCGGCACCGTCTTGCCGGGGCACGCGGGCCAACAGCCACACCTTGTCGCCCTGAATACTGAAGGACTGGCGAGGAGCCAGCGTGCCGGGTTGCCAGTCGGTGGCCCGCAGCTCGGCAGCGATCAGGGCTGTCGTCACGCGGCCATTTCTCAGGAGCGCGATGGCCTGCACGTCTCCGGTACTCAGCAGGTCTGCGCCCACCAGCAGCGGGTTGGGCAATTCGGCCCAGGAGCGCGTGCGGGTGTCCAGCTGTTCCTGCTGGCCCTGCAGCCAGCCCACCACCGTATCGGCCTGTTGGTGTGTCAACTGGCGTTCCTGGTTGTCCAGGGGCCACACGATCAGCATCGTCAGGATTCCGATACCGCCCAGCAGCGCCGCGATTCCCAGCGCCAACAGTGCCCACAGCACCCGCGTCCTCAGCGGTCTGGAGGCCGAGCTGCCGACCAGAAGGTTTTCCAATGCGGCTGTCAGGAGCACTGCCACCTGCCTTGCAGATCAGCGGTGCCGGGCGCGGGGCGAGCAGGCATCCACATGTGATTCAGGCGGCGAGGCGAGTCCGCAGCAGGTAGCGGATCAGGCTACTGGTGCTGGGATCGCGCAAAATACAGGCGATGACGTGTGGGCCGTGTCCGGCCAGCAGGAGCGTGCGGTGTTCGTATTCCAGCTGCGCTGTGTGCATCTCTCCGCCGTGCAGCACGCCACCAAAAGACCGGGTGGTTTCCAGCGCACGGATCAGGTGGAGGCCCAGTTGCGGCGGCAGGGCTTCTCCCTGCTGGGCGATGCTGTGGCCGCCGCCGTCCAGCAGGGTCACGCCCAGCACGCCGGGTTTGGCCATCAGGTCGGTCAGCAGCAGGCGTTGGGCCTGTCCGGGTACAGCGGCCAGCGGATAGTGCGGAAGCAGCGCTGCAAGTGCGGACCTGAGCAGGTCAGGGGTGGGTGGGTGCGCCAGAGAGGGCGTGCCTTCCAGGGTCGCTACCCCCACGGTAAGCAGGAGCGGAACGTGTCCGGCAGGCAATCCGGCCAGCAGATCGCCGGGAGTTCGTAGCCCCGGTACAGGCAGTTCTATCAGGGCAGCGGCGTGCGGGACGGCCAGCAGGGCGCTGTGGGCAGCCCGCAACGTGGCCGCCACCTGCACCGACAGGCCCAGCCCTTCCAGCATCCGCTCCAGCAGTTTGCGGTTGCCCACGCTGGCGCTCAGCAGCAGTACAGGTACGTCGTGGCGGCCATTGGGAGGGTCGCCCATGTTGGAAGGCTGATGCATGGCCGCCGGAGCGTCAGGTGTCGCCCGGTCTGATCTGCCTTCCACTGTCTTACCTTCCACGGCTTTGCGGTGCGGTTCCAAAGGGACCTGTTCTCCTTGAGTTGCTCTCGGTTTGTTCTGCTCTGCCGGCCTCTCACTGCGCTGTCTTCAGAAGTGCGGATTCCTGTCTCAGCCTGCGCCTCTCAGTATGTCCATCTGGTGGCAGCCGGGCAGTGCCTGAGAGAAGCCTCCCCTGATGTCGCTCCCGTCCTGCCTATTCTAGCTGACACCCTGGCTATCTCTCTCAGAGCAGTCAACCCCGCCGCGCCTTACATCAGCCTTACAGCAGTCGTATGCACAGGCGTCAGCGCAAGGGGCAGGCTCCTCCGGTCTCATGGCTCAGGCCTGTGGTACGCGCCTGGGAACAGGTTGGTGAGGTGCGGCGGCAGAGAATGGGAGGTCGGTCACCGCCTCACGCCCAGAGTGCAGGGGTATGCTAGGGGGCGTTATGACACTGCCTCAGACCATCATGTCCGGCGGGAACGCGGCCTTTATCGAAGGGCTGTACGAGGCGTATCTGGCCGACCCGCAAAGTGTAGACGCCGAATGGCGCGTTTATTTTGATCAGCTGCGTGGCGGAGTCACGGAAACGGCGCACTCGCCTGTGCAGCGGGCTTTTTATGAACTCGGCACCCAGCGCCGTGGAGCGGTCACCGTGCCTGTCCCGCAGGGCGTCAGCGGCGCGGCACAGGCGGCGGGCGCACTGATCACGGCCTTCCGCGTGTACGGCCACATCAGCGCCCATACCAATCCCCTCAAAATGCGCGGCCTGCCCGTGGTGCCCGAACTGACCCCCGAGTACTACGGTCTCAGCGCCGCCGACCTCAACGAAACTGTACGGGACGGCGCGTTCAATGCGCCCCTGCGCGACGTGATTACCCAGCTTCATGAAACCTATTGCGGGTCTATCGGCTTCGAGTTCAACTACCTGCCTTCCAACGAGCGGGCCTGGTTTCAGGAGCGCGTGGAGGCCGGGCGTGGGCGCGGCAATTACAGCGCTGAGGAACGCCGCCGCCTGATGGTCAAGCTGAACGCCGCCGAGGGGCTGGAGCTGTACCTCAAAAACCGCTACCCCGGAGTCAAGCGTTTCGGTCTGGAAGGCGGCGAGAGCTTTATTCCCCTCGTAGACCGGATCATTCAGCAGGCGGGCAAGCACGGCGTCAAAGAAACTGTGCTGGGCATGGCCCACCGTGGCCGCCTGAACATGCTGGTCAACATTTTCGGCAAGAAGCCCAGTGCGCTGTTCGACGAGTTCGACGGCAAAAAGAAGATCAGCGACAACCCCGACGTGGCGGGCGACGTGAAGTACCACATGGGCTATTCCAGCGATGTAAGGACTCCCGGCGGCCCGATGCATCTCGCGCTGGCCTTTAACCCCTCTCACCTGGAAATCGTGTCGCCCGTGGTTCACGGCAGCGTACGTGCCCGCCAGGACCGACGCGGCGACGCCGAGCGCAAGACCGTCCTGCCCATCACCATCCACGGAGACGCCGCTGTGAGTGGGCAGGGCGTGGTCATGGAAACGCTGAACCTGTCGCGTCTGCGCGGCTTCTCTACGGGCGGCGCGGTCCGTATCGTCATCAACAATCAGGTCGGCTTTACCATCTCCGACCCCCGTGATACCCGCTCCAGCCGCTACTGCACCGATGTCGCCAAGATTGCCAACGCGCCCGTGCTGCACGTCAACGGTGACGATCCCGAGGCAGTGGCCTACTGCGGCGACCTGGCGCTGGAATACCGTCAGACCTTCGGCAAAGACGTATTCATTGACCTGATCTGCTTCCGGCGCAACGGCCACAACGAGGGCGACGAGCCTCGCATGACCCAGCCGATCATGTACCGCGAAATCGACCAGCACCCCGGCACCCGCGCCCTGTACGCCAAGAGCCTGGAAGCCGCAGGCGTGCTGGCCGCAGGCGAAGGCGACGCGCTGGTCAACCACTTCCGCGACCTGCTGGACGCTGGCAACGAAGTGGTCGAGGAAATGGAGAACCTGGAGCAGAGCAAGTTGGCCGTGGACTGGAGCGAGTACCTCCACACCAACTGGAAAGACGAAGTGAGCACCGCCGTGCCGCAGGCCAAACTGACCGAGCTGGGGCTGGGGCTGAACGAGGTGCCCGAAGGCTTCGTGGTACACCGCACCGTGCAGCGCGTGCTGAACACCCGCAAGGCGATGGCACGCGGCGAGCAACCGCTGGACTGGGGCATGGGCGAAATGCTGGCCTACGCCACGCTGCTGGACGAGGGCTACGGCGTGCGTCTGGTGGGTCAGGATTCGGGGCGCGGTACGTTTGTGCACCGCCACGCCGTGCTGCACGATCAGAACGCCGAAGACCCCATGCGTGAGGAATATCTGGGGCTGGCCCATCTGGGAGAGCATCAGGGCCGCGTGGAAGTCATCGATTCCACCCTCTCCGAAGAAGCGGTGATGGCCTTCGAGTACGGCTACAGCACCTCCGAACCCAAAGCCCTGATCGCGTGGGAAGGTCAGTTCGGAGATTTTGCCAACGGCGCTCAGGCGGTCATTGACCAGTTCCTCAGCGCGGGCGAAAGCAAGTGGCAGCGGCTCTCAGGGCTGACGCTGCTGCTGCCGCACGGGTACGAAGGCGCGGGGCCAGAGCACAGCAGCGCCCGTCTGGAGCGGTATTTGCAGTTGTGCGCCCAGAAAAACATGCAGGTCGTGGTGCCCAGCTCTGCCGCCCAGATGTTCCATCTGCTGCGCCGTCAGGTGCTCCGCCCTTACCGCAAGCCCCTGATCGTCATGACGCCCAAGAGCCTCCTGCGAAACAAGCAGGCCATGAATCCCCTGAGCGACTTCACCGATGGCCGATTCTGCGAAGTGATTGGCGACGACACCGTAGAGAAGGCTCGCCGCGTGGTCATCAGCAGCGGCAAGCTGCACTGGGAACTGGTCGAGGCCCGCAACGCCGACGCCGAAGGCTACGCAGGTACGGCTCTGGTACGTCTGGAGCAGCTCTATCCCTTCCCCGCCGCCGCCCTGAGTGCCGAACTTGCCAAGCACCCCGGCGCACAGGTCGTGTGGGCACAGGAAGAACCCGAAAATCAGGGTGCGTGGCTGATGATCTGGGAAGATCTGGAAGCCAACCTTGCCCCCGGACAGGTGCTTTCTCATGCCAGCCGCGCCCGCAGCGCCAGCACCGCCGCCGGATATGCCAGCGTCCACGCCACCGAACAGGCCGCCGTGATCGCCGCCGCACTGGGCGAGAAGGTCAGCCGAGAAGTGGTGCAGGAGCAAAAAGAACTGGCACAGGAAGCCAAAGCGCAGGGCTGAACCTGAAGAACAACCATCAAAGCAAAAGGGGGCGCTTCGGCGTCCTTTTTTGTTGGCGCTGTTGATGGGTTTTGTTTGAGTGAGGGCACAAAAAATAGACGGAAGACATATCCGGTCTTCCGCCTCAGATGTACCGCCCAATTGCACAGGTCCACACGTTTAAGCTCTGGGTTCATTTCTTATCAGCCGTGCGCTGCCACTGCGCCACCGCTCCGGGTTGGAGGAGCGGAATGGATTCGAACCATTGGCCCCGGCTGGCTTCGACCCAAAGCGTGCGATTGAACCTTGAGCGGAGAATACTCAGTCTGGAGCAAGAATCTGAGTTTGTGTCTTGGGGTAGGGCTGCCTCTGCCGTTGGGCTACCTCGCCGGATCTGCCCTGCCTGCGGGCAACAACTGTGGTGGCGAGAGCAGGAGTCGAACCTGCACCTGAAACCTTTCCCCCGTTCAATCTGAAGCTGAGCCTCAGCGTGGTACTCCGCTGCACAGGTTAGGCGTCTGGGGCGGGTGCGGCAATGGGCCGGGTGGCTTAGCCGGAAGGGGGCAGGCAACTGAGAAAGCGGCCTATGTACAACCCCCCAGTCGGCTTTGCCGCCAGCCCCCCTCAGAGGGGAGCACAAAAGATGTTGTCCCCACCTCTAAGGGGGGGCGTTGCGCCAGCAACGGGGGGTTCACCTTCCCCGTCAAATTCCCCTCAGCTTTCCAGCAGGTACGCAAACACCTGCTCTCCTACCTTGCGGTCAGTCACCTCCACACTGTTGGCTTCCTCGCGGGCAAACTTCACGGCCTGCTGCAACTTCTGCACGCGCGTCAGCAGGTCGTTCACGCGCACGGCGGGCAGCGCTCCCGAAAATTTCAGGGTACGCCAGTAGCCCACCGTCACGTCTTCGTAGTACACCTCCACCTGCGCGGGGTGTTTGTCGGTGGCTTCGGCCTTGACGTGGTTCCGGGGAATCTTTTTGGTGCGTACCGTCTGCACGGGGTCGGTGGCGTAGGTGTCGGTACTGGGGTCGAAGGTCCAGCTTTCGCTGGCGTCCAGCACAGGCAATTTGCGAATAAAGGTATGCAGGTCGGTCAGTTGCTTTTCCAGAAACAGCAGGTAGGTCACGGGCACCTGCCGCAGCAAGACGCGCTCACCGATCACCACATCGGCTTTGGCTTCGTTGTTGGCCCAGTCTTTGGTGGCGGTCACGTCAAACAGGTTGCCCATGATCTGGGCCGTCTGCCGGATGATCTCTTCGGCTTTGGCCTGCACGCGGGTGGATTCGGGCGGCAGCGTCTCGCCTTCCTCGTCTTTGGGGCGGTAGGTGCGCGAGATGCCCGACAGCAGCGCGGGCTTTTGCAGCGCGTGGTGGGCCTCGGTCAGTTCCTGAAAGGCGCGGCTTTTCACGCTCTTTTCGACGGCAATAATTTGGTTCAATTTGGGCATGATGAATTCCTCTCTTTGGCCTCTCCTGACTGCCTGAAGGGAAGCCGGGGAAGCAAGGTCAATCTAGGCCGCCGCCCACGCACCGCACAGCGCAAAGTGGCCTAAGCCAGCGGCGCATGTTCAGACTGCTGGACGGTAGAAATTGTGGCCCCCAGTCATCACTGCCCGGTTCCGTGCATTGTGTGCCCTGCCGTTCCCCGCCCAGAGACGCCCCGTGAGGGGTATAAAGGGTGAGATTATGGCAGACATCAAGGTTCCCGTTTTTAGTGAGTCGGTCAGTGAAGGTACGCTGCTGACGTGGCATAAGAAACCCGGCGACGCCCTGAAGCGCGGCGAGGTCCTCGCGGAGATCGAAACCGACAAGGTGGTGCTGGAAGTGACCGCCCAGCAAGACGGCGTGCTGCAAAGCGTGCTGAAAAACGAGGGCGACACGGTACTCAGCGAAGAGGTGCTGGGCACGGTGGGCGAGGCAGGCAGCGCTCCAGCCCCCGCAGCAACAGCGGTTCCGGCTGTGGCCGCAGATCAGGCGGCAGGCCCGGTTGCCAACGAAGTCAGCGCGGGTGGCACAGCCAGCCAGCCCGACACCAATGTCGCCGCCCCTGACCGCCGCGAGGACCTCTCGCCCGCCGTGCGGAAGGTGGTCGTCGAGAACAACCTGAACCCCGCCCAGATTCCCGCCACCGGCCCCAAAGGCAACATCACCAAGGCCGACGCTGTAGGAGCCATCGGAAGCGCTCCAGCCAGTGCTCCGGCATCTGCGCCCACGCCTGCGGCTGCTGCCCCCGTTGCCAGCATTCCCAGTGGCCCCCGCACCGAACAGCGCGTGCCCATGACCCGCATCCGCCAGCGCATTTCCGAGCGCCTGAAGGAAGTGCAGAACACGGCAGCGATCCTGACCACCTTCAACGAAGTGAACATGCAGCCCGCGATGGATCTGCGGAAGAAGTATCAGGATCAGTTTGTGGCCAAGCACGGCACCAAGCTGGGCTTTATGAGCCTGTTCGTGCGGGCCGCCACCGAAGCCCTGAAAGCCTTCCCGGTGGTCAATGCCAGCGTGGACGGCAAAGACATCATCTATCACGGCTTTTACGACATCGGCATCGCGGTGGCCTCCGAGCGCGGTTTGGTCGTGCCGATCCTGCGCGACACCGACACCATGAGCCTCGCCGGAATCGAAAAGAATATTGCTGGCTTTGCCCAGAAGGCCAAGAACGGCAAGCTGACCATGGAAGACATGAGCGGCGGCACCTTTTCCATCACCAACGGCGGGACCTTCGGCAGCATGATGAGCACGCCCATCATCAACGCGCCCCAGAGCGCCATTCTGGGGATGCACAACATCATCGAGCGGCCCATTGCCCAGAACGGTCAGGTCGTCATCGCGCCCATGATGTACCTCGCCCTCAGCTACGATCACCGCATCATCGACGGCAAGGAAGCCGTGCAGTTCTTGGTCATGATCAAGAACCTGCTGGAAGACCCGGCCCGCATGCTGCTCGAACTCTGAAGTCAGTTGAACTGACGGCGCTCTGGCTTCGGCTGGGGCGCTTTTTCGTGCACTGGAACGCACTTTTTGAAAAGTATCGACGGACTGACCTGAAACTGATGGGTGTGCCCCCGCCGATCATGGGTTGATCATGAGGCGTGGTGTGTAATGCTTGCACTGAACCGCGTCAGTTAACTCCTGGCGGCACGGTGTCAGATGGAGGGGTTTTCATGACACACAATAAAAACCGTTTGAACTCTTCGGCTCCTATCCGCACCCTGACTGCCCGCACCACCGCTGGAACAAGAGTACTGGCCGCCCTCACAGTGGCGCTGGCCTGCACGGCCTCGGCTCAGGGCAACAGCCTGAACACGGTGCAACTGAACCGCCTGCAACTTCAGCCCATCACCATCCAGACCCAGCAGTTTTCCCGGCTGCAACTTGACCCCAGTCTGTTTCAGAAAGCGCTTCAGGCTCCCAACGTCTTCCAGTTCAATCTGGACGATTTGCCTGCCCGGATTCAGGCCCGTGATGCCAACATCCGCAGCAGCCTCGCGCTGACCAACCAACTGGCAAACGTGGCCGATCTGCGCTCGGATATTGCCCGCATGACCCTGAAATTGCCTGCCGGGCTGACCGTGCCTGCCGTGGTGAATCTGCGTGATGGGCAGCAACAGGAAGTGATGCTGTATGGGCGCGATACGGTGGCCCGCAGCGTGGCCGATGCCGAAGCCAAGGCCGCCGTGAACCGCGCCGAGATTCTGCGTTCGTTTGGGCTGGACGAGCAGACGCTGAGCCAGACTGCCGCGCCCGGCACCGCTGCTGTGGTTGCCAATGCAGCCACCACCCGCGTGGCTATCACCACTCCCGCCACCCGCATCAGCGCCACCACACCGGTTGCCCAGGCCCAGACCCAGATTCAGCGTCTTAACCCCTCTGGCCTGTCTACGGCGCAGTTGAAGGTTGCCACCAGCATCTCTGATCTGCTGAAGTTCGATACCCTGGTGCAACCCAGCCAGCCACCCTCACAGCCGGGGGGCGAACTCGGTGACGGCTTCACCAAAACTCCTACCGATGGCGCGTGCCGTTTCACGCCAACCAACGCGCTGTTCGGGCAGATGCGCGGCGGCAACCTCGGGTCCATCACCACCATCAAGAATCAGGGACGGCGCGGCACCTGCATGGCGTTCGGCTTCGTAAGTGCCTTGGAGAGCCAGATTGCGCGGCGCATCAAGACCCGCTTCAACCTGTCGGAGCAGTACGCCTACTACTGGCTGCGTGGAGACGACGGCGTGCTGGGCGACGGCGCAGGCTGGGGCGATTACGACGATGCCGTGAACCGCCAGCGCATGATCCCGACCGAGGTGCGCTGGAAGTACAACCCCAGCTACAGCCGCCAGACGCTGCCGGGGGGCGACAAGCCCATCACCCAGTTCAAAAACTCCTGCACCAACTACGCCGATCAGGCGTGCAGCGACACCACCGCGCAGGCACAACTGGTCTGTCAGGGCAGCACCAACAACTGCGCATGGAAGCCGGAATGGGAAATTCAGGAAAACGCCGCCTTCAATTTCCGGCCCACCAAGGGCAACGAAGTGTGGCATTCGCTGGGCACCCTGCCCTTCAACTCCACGCAGGCCACCCGTGAATACCGCCGCCTGATGATGAAAAAGATGCTGGACAGGGGAGACCAACTGGTGCTGGGCTTCGGCGTGGATGCGGCCTTCGATTCCATCGGTGCGGCGGGCACGCCCAGCATGAACCTGATCGGCCAGAATTACCGGGGCGGTCACGCCGTTCACCTCGTGGGCTACGTCAATACCGGCAGCGTGACCATCAAGAATGTCAAACTCACCAACTTTATCAACCTCGGAGACATGACCTTCCCCACGGGCGTGTGGATCATCAAGAATTCCTGGGGCTGCGGCTTTGGCGACGGCGGCTACGCCTACCTGCCCGATTCGTTCCTGGATCAGGAAACCAACGGCGTGTACAACCTGCCCAACAACGCCGTGACTTCGGACATGAGCAGCTTCTAGAGTAGGGAGACTGGCCCGGAGTGAGGGGCGACCCAGTTCAAGAGGCCGGAACGTGCACACAACGTCTCCGGCCTCTTAGATTGGGTCTTCCATCGTGTGTAGAACTTCTGGAGCCTCCGCCCCACCCAACCCGATTACCGTTGTTCTAGCGCCAATCCGACCAACCGGGTCACGAGTTGGCTGTAGCTGATGCCTGCGGCCTCGAACAATTTGGGATACATGGAAGTCGTGGTGAAACCCGGCATGGTATTCACCTCATTCAGCAGCAGTTCGCCAGTCTCCTGGACATAAAAGAAATCCACGCGGGCCAGCCCGGCACAGTCCAGAGCGCGGAAAGCAGTCAGGGCGATCTCGCGCACCCGTTCGGATACGGCTTCCGGAAGCGGCGCGGGAATATGCATGGTGGCGCGGCCCTCGGTGTATTTGGTGTCGTAGTCGTAGAAATCGGCATCGAATTGCAACTCGCCCACGGGGCTGGCAATGGGCGTATCGTTGCCCAGAATGCCCACCTCCACCTCACGCGGTTTATGGGTGGTCATGGCTTCCAGAATCACGCGGCGATCGAGGCCAAAAGCGAGGTCAAGCGCGGCGTTCAGGTCGGCGGCGTTGCTGACCTTGCTGATGCCCACGCTGGAACCGAGGTTGGCAGGCTTGACGAAGAGCGGAAAGCCGAGATTGGCTGCCCGGACGCGTACCAGCTCGGGCGTACTGCGCCATTCGTGCCGGAGGGCCAGTGCCCACGCCACCTGCGGCACACCCGCCGAGGCCAACACTTGCTTGGTCATGACCTTGTCCATGCTGACTGCTGACCCCAGCACGGCGCTGCCCACAAAGGGAATTCCGGCCAGCGTCAGGAGGCCCTGAATGGTACCGTCCTCGCCCATCGGGCCGTGCAGCAGCGGAAACACAGCGTCGTAACCCTCGGCACTGGCCGCCCGGTGCAGCACCAGATCGCCGCCCTGTGCACTGACCCCCGATTCCAGGGCGCGGGCCGTATCGGTGGGGGGCAGCCAGCGTCCCTGCTTGCTGATCACCACAGGCGTCACGTCGAATTGATCGCGGGGCAGCGCGGCCAGCACACTCCGCGCACTCATCAAACTCACTTCATGTTCCCCGGATTGACCGCCTGCCAGCAGCAAAATGCGCTTTTTCACGGGTTGCAGTATGGCACGCGCCGCCGGCAATGAGTACCACACATCAAGAGAGCAACTTACACACAGCCCTCTTTAAAAGAACTGCATTTCACGAACCTGTTTACTGTTCCTTCAGATGAAACTTCCTGCAAGACCTCACACATCCGCCACTTGGCCTACGCTATGATACCGCACGACTTACCCCTACATCGGTGTTTGGAACAGATGCTGTTATGACTCTTCAGAGAGTTTTCTGCGCCAACCCACTGCCTTTCAGGAGGCCCAATGAAGAAACTAGCAATCCTCAGCACCCTGCTCATTGCAAGCACCGCCTTTGCTGCTTCTCCCAAGGATACTTTCGTGTATCAGAGCAGCTCGGACATCCCCACCCTCGATCCCGGCGTCACCTACGACACAGCTTCGGGTGCCATCGTCGAAAACCTCTACGAAACCCTGCTGACCTACAAAGGGGCCAGCCTGACCCAACTGGAGCCTCTGCTCTCGACCAAGTGGACGATCGGCAACGGTGGCAAAACCTACACCTTCGACCTGCGCAAGAACGTCAAGTTCCACACCGGCAACGCCATGACCTGCGCCGACGCCGAGTACTCCTTCGAGCGTAACCTGGTGACCAACAGCGCCGAATCCGGCAACTGGTTCATCAGCGAGTCCCTGTTGGGTGTGCAGGCCAACGCCAACGACGACAAGACCATCACCTGGGCACGCATCGACAAGGCCGTAGAGTGCAACAGCGCCGGACAACTGGTGTTCACCCTGCCGAATGTCGATCCTGCCTTCCTTGCCAAGCTGGCTTACACCGGCCAGAGCGTCGTGGACAGCAAGCAGGCCGTGAAGCTGGGTGAGTGGAGCGGCAAGGAAGCCGACTGGAAAACCTGGGTCGGCAAAGACCTGACCGACAGCGCCCTGAACAAAGCGCCAAGCGGTACGGGCGCGTACAAGTTCGTGCGCCGTGACGCCAACACCTTCCTGGCTGTGGCCTTCGACGGCTACTGGGGCAAGAAGCCTGCCATCAAGAACATCATCATCCAGAAGGTGCCTGAACTCGCGGCCCGTCAGCAGGCCTTCCTGCGCGGCGACGCTGACCTGATCGACGGCGCAGGACGTGCCGTGGACGAAGTGCAGCTCAAGGGCAAGCCCGGCGTGGTCTGGGTCGACGACCTTCCCAACACGGCTGCTGGCGCCCTGTTCCTGAACCAGAAGATTGCCGATCCCAAACTGCTGGGCAGCGGCAAGCTGGACGGTAAGGGCATCCCTGCCAACTTCTTCAGCGACGTGAACGTGCGCCGCGCCTTCAACTACGCCTTCAACTACCAGCAGTACATCACCGATGTCCAGAAGGGCAAGGGCAAACAGCGCACCATGTTGCTGCCCGACACCTTCCCCGGCTACAACGCCAAAGTGAAGACCTACAAGTACGACGCGGCGCAGGCCAAAGCGTACTTCCAGAAGGCTTTCGGCGGACAGGTCTGGAAGAACGGCTTTACCCTGACGGCCAACTACCGTGCCTCCAGCGTGCCCGGACAGACCCAGATGGAGATCTTGAAGCGCAACATCGAAGCGCTGAACCCCAAGTTCAAGATCAACATTCAGGAAAAGCAGTGGAGCGAAATGCTGGCCGACTCCAAGAGCGGCAAGGAAGCCCTGATCTCGCTGGCATGGGCACCTGACTACGCCGATCCTGACAACTTCATGTACACCTTCTACGCCAGCGACGGCTTCTACGCACCCCGCGTGAACTGGAACAGCACCCAGGCCGACAAGTGGCTGAAGGCTGCCCGTCAGACCGTGAACACCGCCGAGCGTAACCGCTTGTACGGCTTGGTCGGTAACCTCGCCTACGAGCAGGCTCCGTTCGTGCTGATCCCTGCTGGCGTCAACTACAGCTTCTTCCGCGACAACCTCGTGGGCGCAAGCAAGGCCAACTACAACCCCATGATTTCTTTCCTGCTGGGTACCAACTGGAAGGAACTGAGCAAGAAGTAACCCTCTGAGGTGAGGGCGGGGCAGCCCCAGTGCGTGGGCTGCCCCGCCTCTTTGGTTGAGGTGCTGCGGTGTGCTGTTGCCAAGTCCTGTGCCTGCTTTGGGGAACTCACATCCGCTCTGGGCAGCCGAGGAGTAAAGATTCTCAGATCAGACCGACTTTCTGTCTCTGACTTGATGATGGCCTGTGACCCGAAGGGTGCTGTAGATTCTTTGTCGCTTTGTACGGCCCGGTGTGGTGGTGTCTCGCTTCCATTTGAGATCCCTGCTCACCGACGCTCCGGCCCTCACCCGGCCTTCTTTCCGTTGTTCCCTCCACCGTTCTCGCCCTCCGCACAGAGGCCCCCCTTATGCTGAAGCTTCCATGTTGACTTTTATCGTCCGACGCCTCCTTCAGGTTCCAGTGGTCATGCTGGTGCTATCTATCCTGATCGTGGGCCTGACCCAACTGCTCTCGCCGGAGCAGCGGGCCGCTCCCTATATCCGCAGCGATCAGCAATCTGCCCGTCTGGAACAGATCATCCGTGAGCGTGGCCTGGATCAACCGTTCCCGGTTCAGTACGCCAAGTGGCTCGGCAAGACCCTTCAGGGTGATCTGGGCTACTCCACGGCCAGCAGCAAAGACGTGATCCCGACCATTCAGGAACGCCTGCCCAACACCATCGAGCTGACCATCGTGACTGCGTTGCCGATTTTGCTGATCGGCATCTGGCTGGGTACCCTCAGCGCCCTGAATAAAGACAAAGCCATCGACCAGATTTTGCGGGTGCTGACCATCGTGGGTTACAGTCTGCCCACCTTTGTGCTGGGCATCGTGCTGCTGGCGGTGTTTTACGGCTATCTGGGCTGGCTGCCGGGTGCCGGGCAACTCAGCATCGTCAACGAAATTACCAAAGGCGACCTGACGCGCTATACGGGCCTGCTGAGCCTCGACGCTGCCCTCAATGGCCGCTGGGACATGGCGTGGGACGTCTTGCAGCATATGTTCCTGCCTGCTCTGACCCTCACCATCGTCAGCGTGACCACCATCATCAAGGTCATGCGCAACAACATGCTTGAAGCCCTGACCAGCGATTACGTGCGAACTGCACGCGCCAAAGGTCTGTCTACCCGCGTTGTCAACAACAAGCACGCCCGCCGGAATGCCCTGCTGAGCATCGTGACGTTGGGCGGCTTCCTGATCATCGGTCTGATGTCGGGGTCGCTGATCACCGAAACCATCTTCGCCTACCCCGGCGTGGGCCAGTGGGTCGTGCAGGCAGCCCTGCGCTTCGACCTGTCGGCGGTGCTGGGCTTCGCGCTGCTGTCGGCCCTGATCGTGGTGCTGGTCAGCACGGTGGTCGATATTCTGTACGGCGTGGTCGATCCCCGCGTGAGGTTTGACTGATATGACAACGCTTTCTAGCAATCCAACCGCTGGCCGCAGCCGCTGGCAACTGTTCTGGACGGGGCCTGCCGTTCGCAAGCTGCGCCGCAACCCGCTGGCGATTACCGGCCTCATCATCACGCTGCTCTTCAGTCTGATGGCCCTGTTCGCGCCCCTGATCGCCAAGCCCAGCGGCGATTGCCTGCGCGACCTGAACATCACCAACGCCAATCAGGTCTATAACCCGGCAGGCGGAGCCTTCTGGCGGGCCATTTTCGTGCCCCCGCGCACCTGCTACAAAACCGAGCGCCTGTCGTTTGCCCAGGAACCCACCGCGCCCAGTGCCGAGGCTCCCTTCGGCACCGTCAACGGCTACAACATCTTTTACGGCCTGATCTGGGGCACGCGGACTGCCCTCAAGATGTCGTTCATCATCGTGGCGATTACGCTGGCGATGGGTGTGGTCATCGGGGCCATCAGCGGCTATTACGGCGGCTGGATCGATAACCTGATTCAGCGGTTTATCGACGTACTGTTTGCGCTGCCGTCGCTGATTCTGACGGTGGTTGTCCTGACCATTCTGCGGGCCGGAAATCCAGGCGGTGATCCGACGCTGCCGATTATCGTGTCGTTCTGTATTGCAGGCTGGGCCGGATATGCCCGCGTGGTGCGCGGCGACGTGCTGCGCACCCGTCAACTGGAATACGTGGACGCCGCCCGCAGCATGGGCGCACGCGATATGCGCCTGATCTTGCAGCACGTCATTCCCAACAGTGTTGCCAGCGTCCTGACTCTGGCCGTGCTGGACCTAGCAACGGTGCCGCTCAGTGTGGCGGCCCTGTCGTTCCTCGGCCTCGGCTTCGAGAGCGGCTACGCCGAGTGGGGCCAGCTCGTGGAATTCTCCCGCGCCTGGCTGAAGCCCGAATACAAATACGTGCTGCTGTACCCTGCCGCCTTCATCATCACGTTCAGCCTCGCCTTCAACCTGTTTGGCGACGGCCTGCGCGACGCGCTCGACCCCAAGAGCCGCTGAGAGTCGTTTCTGAATGCCCCCGCCCAGTCCTTGCGACGGCGGGGGCATCTTATTTGGTCTGTGCGTTGTAGCCCACAGCTCTATTGCCCAAGCTCTACTGCCCAGCCGGACGCATCCAACCCGCGATCAGTCGCCATGCCAGCGCGTACAGCACGGCGGCCAGCGCCCACAGACCCGCCGTGACCACAGGCTGCGAAAAGGTGGCGCACCCGATCAAAAAGGGGACGGCGGGGGCGGTTCCGGCCTGCATGGCGGCGCTGAGGGCCGTGCGGCGCGGGGGCAGCAGCGGATCGCGGGCGGCGCGGCGGGCCAGATACAGGGCGGCGCAGGCCAGCAGCAGGGCCACTGCGCCGAGGCCCAGCAATCCGGCGGGCGGCGTGGGTGTAGGGCGTGTGAGCAGGTACAAGGCCCCCAGCGGTAGCCCTGGCACGGCCAGCACGGCAAAGGCCAGCGTGTAGGCGCGGCGGGCGGCACGCAGCAGGTCGGCTCCCTCGCCGCTGCTGAGGTCCTGGGCCAGAGCTTTAAGCATCAGGTCGTGTGCGGCACGGAGTTCAGTACTTGTACGGTGGCAGGTGAGCCGTCCACTTCCACCTCTGCGCCGTCCGGGACTTCCTTCCTCAGTCTGGCAAGACTCAGGTTGCCAGCGTTCAGGCCGGTCTGTCCCACCACTTTGCCGCCGTGCAGAATGTCTGCGCCGCGTACCAGGCTCTCGCCCGCCACCCGCGCCAACTGATAGCGGGTGTTGCCACGGGCCTCCAGCCGAGCCATGATTTCCTGGCCCACATAACAGCCTTTGCGGTAGCTGATGGCCGGAAGCGGGCCACTGATGTCCAGCCCCACCTCCTGAGGCAGCGTGCCTGCAAAGCCGTCGCGGGCGATGTCGGGGATGCCTGCGGCGATTCGGGCGGTGTCGAGTGCGGCCAAGGGGGTTTCTGGGCCTTCCAATTCGGCCAGTACTGCCTCCTCATGGCGGGTGAGATAATGCAGGTCCAGCCCCGCCGTGCCGGTGCGGTTCACGCGGCCCACCAGAACTACGCCGCCGCCCAGCTCGAAGGTCTGTACATCTGGGCCACCCTCATTCCAACCGGGCAGGCTGGTTCCGGGCCAGAGGTGCACGCAGCGCAATTCGTCCGACACGTCCTTGACCTCGACCTGATCGAAAATGATGTAGCGCTTGAGGCGGGCAGCCAACGCTTCGGCCTCGCCTGCATCCACATGCAAATACACATCATCGGTACGGCGGTAGGCCCGCGCAAAAGTTTCGATCTGGCCGCGCACATTTAAAAAAGCGCAGGCCACCAGCCCCGGCGTGGGTGCGCCGCGCAGATCGCCCGTCATCTGGCCCTGCACAAAATCAACCCGGTCTGCTCCCGTAATCCGCAGCCCGCCTGAAGGAATCTGAGTCCACATAGACCTCAGCGTAGGCCAAAAGCGGTCAGTGGATAGTGGTGAGGGGATAGGCGAGGCGGCGGACTTCACGCCCCCGGCCCTCTGACGTGCGGCCTTCTCCACTGATCACTTCCCACTCACTACTGACGTTTTCAGTCGCTTGCCAGTGCCAATTGCCGTCCTGCCCGTTCGCGCTGGGCTTCCCGCGTCAGGTGCCAGCGGTACAGGTCGGCGCTGGCCTCGCGCAGCAGGGCGTCGGCGTGGGGCAGGGCGGCGCGGCGGCCTTCGAGGTTGCGGTTCACCACGGCGGTCAGGTCGTCCAGGTTACTCAGGTGTGCGCCCGGCACATCGGCAATATCGGGCGAGAGGATGCGCGGCACGCTGATGTCGATCAGCAGCATGGGGCGGCCCTGACGGTCTTGCAGGGCTTCGCGCACGCCGCTGCCATGCAGCACGTAATGCGGCGCACTGCTGGAAGCAATCACCACATCGGCCTCAGGCAACACTTCGTGGAGATATTCGGCGGCGCAGGCGCGGCCCCCCACCCGCTCGGCAAGGGCGCGGGCACGTTCGGCGGTGCGGTTCACCACGATCACGTCACGCACTCCAGCCGCCCGCAGGTGCGTCAGCGTCAGTTCGGCGGTTTCGCCCGCGCCCAGAATCAGGGCGGTGCGGTGGGTCAGGTCGCCCAGCGTGGCCTCGGCCAGTTCCACGGCAGCGCTCGATACGCTCACCACCCGGTCGGACAGGCCCGTATCGGTGCGGACGCGCTTGCCTGCGGCCAGGGCACCCTGCGCCACCTTGTTCATCAGCGTACCGGCCAGGCCCTGCGCGTGGGCGGCCTGCCACGCCCGCTTCACCTGTCCCTGAATCTGGGTTTCTCCGATCACGAGGCTGTCCAGGCCCGCTGCCACCCGGTACAGGTGGGCCACGGCAGCTTCACCCCGGTACACGTACAGGTGCTGGGCCAGCGCATGGCCCCAGGCCCCCTCGAAGGCGGCTATGGGGTCGCCCACCACGCCCGCCAGATACACCTCGGTACGGTTGCAGGTCGCCAGCAACATCACCTCGCGGGCATGCAGCGACAGGTGGCTCAGGATGGATTCTTCTTCGGAGGCCCGCACCGCCGCACGTTCCCGCACTTCTATGGGCGCGGTCTGATGATTCAAGCCCACCACCGCGAAATCCAGTGGCGTGGGATGCGGCGCGTGAGGCTGGGCCAGGAATGCGCGGGCCGTGGGGCAGGCCAGCGTCATGCGGCTCCCCCGGAAACGGCGTCTGTGGGCGTTCCCTGAACAGCTCGCGCCGGAACCGTCTGTGTCTGAACGTTCACTCTCGGTTCTCCTGCTTCCGGGTCGGCCAGCCCCAGACCCGCACGGAGATTGACCCGCAATGCGGCGAGGGCTGCGGCTCGGGCTGAAGGCTCCAGCTCCAATGCCTTTTCACGCTGCATGCTCCAACCGTCTACCTGCGTCTGTGTGGGCAGAAGCTGTGCGATTCGTTCGGTCAGGGCCTGGGTCAGCATTGGCAGCTCGCGCCCGCTGGAGACGGCCACCTGTACTCCTGCCCGCATGGTGGTCGCCGCAAACCTCAGCGAACCCTGCCCCGCATCGCCCGCATGATTCACCAGTGCGCCAGCGGCCCGTGCGTCGGCACTCACAGCGTCGTTCACGGCCTGGCTGTCCGTGGCCGCCACCACGATGCGCCGCCCCTGCACGTCGCTGCTGCGGTAGGCGCGGCGCTCCAGTTGTACGGGCAGGGCGACCAGATCGGCGTGCAGTTCGGGCGCGACCACTGTCACGGTCAGGCCCGCGTCCAGCAGGGTTCTTACCCGGCGCAGGGCCACCGCGCCGCCCCCCACCACCAGGGCAGGTTCTCCCCGCAGTTCCAGAAAAACAGGCAGCAGCAGACTCACGCTGCCAAGAATAGCGCTCCGTGCCGGGTCAGGCGTCCCCTACCGAGCGGTAAGATAGTCGATCTGGACAGCATTTGGAGGCTGTCGTCCTTCTGGTGCGGCAGGGGTGATTCGGCACTGCCCGAGCAACCTTTTCTCTGGCCCCCGCGTACTGGCCTGTATGAGAGTCCTGTCGTTGATCTTCGGTATTCTGGCCGCGCTGGGGTTGCTGCTCGGCCTGCTCCCCTTTTTCGGCTGGCTGAACTGGCTGTTCGTGCTGCCGCCCGCCGTGCTGGGCCTGATCTTTGGGGCACTGGGCCGCGACCGGGGAGCCGTGACCCTGAGCGCCGTGGTCGCCGTGATCGGTGTCCTGCGTCTGATGCTGGGCGGTGGCCTGCTGTAGCGTCCCTGTGGCGAGTGACCTGGCGGCAGAGTAGGCCAATCGGCAGAGTAGTTCCCGCTTCTCCACCCTTGCACGTCCGGCCTTCCTCTGGTACTCTGCGTGGGCCTGTTTGCGCCCCCCGTGGGCCAGCAGCGTACCTGATGGGTTCTTAGCTCAGTTGGTAGAGCATCGGTCTCCAAAACCGAGGGTCGTAGGTTCAAGTCCTGCAGGGCCCGCCATCACAAACCCCCGCCCAGTGTGCAAACACTCTGCGGGGGTTTTCTGTGATTCACGCGGCCTTTCTTTGCTGCTTAACCTCGCGTCGGCTCCAGCGCGTCTCTGAGCCACATCTGGAATTCGGGCAGGGCGCGGTCAAAGGGCAATGCAATGATTTCCGGCACCTCGTAAGGGTGCAGCGACTTGATGCGGGCTTCGAGGTCGGGGTATTTCTCCCCGGTGGTTTTGATCATCAGTAAGGTTTCGGGGTCTTCGACCACGTCACCCTGCCAGCGGTACACGCTATGAAGGCCGCCCACCACATTGACGCACCCGGCAAGGCGTTCGGCAACCAGGGTGCGGGCCAGTTCATGGGCGCGTTCGGGGGGAACAGTAACCAGAACGACAAGTGACATACGGGGCCAGCATACGCCGCCCTACTGGGGGAGGCAGTGAGGAAATGCACCCGGCCGTGAAGTTTTTTACGTCTCAGCCGTGTGCGACCCAATCTGAATGGGCAACTGCTCAGGGCAGGCGGCGCACATCGCAGTTGTCGCTGGGTGTGGCGGGGGCGTTGGGAGCCACGACCACTGTTTCGTTTGCGCCCACAAAACCCTGACAGCGGGCCAACTGTTCGAGGTAATTGGGGTCATTGGCCGAACGCTGGGCGTCTTGCAGGACCTGCACGTCCTCTTCCAGCCCCTTCACGCGGCTCTGGGTGGCCCTCGTCTCCTGCGTCCAGGTCACAGAGCGGTAGGTCATCAGGCCCAGTTGAAAGCTGAGCTGCACGATGCCGAGGCCCGCCAGCAAACTTGCCAGCATCAGCGTGACGGGCAGGCGTTGCACAGAGCGCCAGCGCCAGCGGAAAGCCGGAGTGCGGCTGCGCGGCGAATTGGGGGCGGGCGCAGGCTCTGGCGGCGTACTGTCGTCGTCGGGAGAGATCTGTTCCGGCACGACCTGCTGTGCCGCACTCCGGGCTGCCGCAACCTGGGCTGTCACAGTGCCGGGCACATCTGGAGAATGGGGAGGAGGGGGCGGCGCGGGGTCCATATCTTGCCTGCCAGCATAGCGTGCCAGTGGTGAGAAACAGCGTTGAAAAACCCGGTGAAGCTGCCACATCCCCCAATCGACAAAGACCCCAGGGCGCGGCCCGCCTGTCAGACTGAGGGCATGACGGCGGAACAGACCCAGACCAAGCAGCACAGCCACACCGGGCGCGGTGATCCTTTCCGGCAGCAGAGTGGCGCGGCCCCCGATTGGGCGCGGGCGCACCGGGCCGGAATCCAGATGCGCTACGGCGACATAGACACGATGGGCCACCTCAACAATGCCGTGTACGTGCAGTACCTGGAAACCTCGCGCATTCTGCTGATGCGTGATCTGGGCGTGCCAGACGATGAAGACCGCTCGGTGATCGCCCGGCTGGAACTGGATTACCAGCGCGAAATTCGGCTGGGGCAGGAAGTTTTTGTAGAGACGCTGGTCGAGCGGCTGGGGAATACGTCCTGGACGCTGCTTTCCCGCGTGACTGCCGACGGCATGCCCTGTACCTACGCCCGCACGGTGCAGGTGCGTGTGGATGCCTCGCTCAAGCCTGCGCCCCTGCCTGCCGTGCTGCGCCGCCAACTCCAGACCCTGCTGGCTTTTCCTGCCCCGGCAGAAGGACAGCCGTGACGACGCCCGCCTCCTACGAGGACCGCGTGCTGTATCAGGGTGACGTGTGGGTGCGGCTGGACACCCTGCCCCGCCTGCTGGCCGAGGGGTGGCGGCGCACCCTGCAAGACGGCGGCGTGGTCAGCGTGATCCGTACGCCTTTTCAGTGGGCGATGGTCAGTCCGGTCATAGAAATCGAGACGGGCGGGTATCTGGGCGATGTGGGTCTGTATGTGCCTGAAGTGATGCTGGAAGAGGCGCTGTATCTGTTGGGTGCCAATGGGGAAGAAGCGCAGGGAGCAGAAGGTGAGCAGGCATAGACCGCCGCTTCATCTGAATCAGGAAGCCGGGATACAGTGCTGACCGATATTCCCAAGCTTTTCCTCACCGAATTCCTAGTCCTCAGGAGGCACCACCATGACCACAGAACAAGTCAGTATCGGCGTAGATGTCGGCGGCACCAAAATTGCAACGGGGGTGCTGCGCGGCGATCAGCTTCTTGACCGTCATGTGCAGCCCACCCCCGAAACCGGCTGGGAAGCTGTGCTGGACGCCATTGCCACGCAGGTGCTGGACTTGCAGGCGCTGCACCCCGACGCCCGGCTGGTGGGTGTGGGCATTCCCGGTCCGCTGAATGCCGACCGCACCCGCGTCAAGTTTGCGCCCAACATCTACGGCTTTACCGATGTGCCGATGGTGGACGGCCTGCGTGACCGCCTCGGCCAGCGCATCATTCTGGAAAACGACGCCAAGGCGGCGGCACTGGCTGAGGCACATATGGGTGCGGCTCGGGGCACCGAAAGCAGCATCTACGTGACCGTCAGCACGGGCATCGGCGCAGGCATCGTGCTGAATGGCCGAATTTGGCGCGGGCGGCATGGCATCGCGGGCGAAATCGGACACATCACGGCCCTGCCGGGAGGCCCAGTCAGCGGCGCGGGCCTGGATGGAGCGCTCGAAGCAGTTGCCAGCGGCACCGCCATTGCCCGTGACGCCAGCTACGCCCTCAACCGCGACGTGTCTACCGCTGAAGCCTTTACGCTGGCCGAGCAGGGCCACCCCGGTGCCCGCCGCGTGATCGCTCAGGCGCTCCGGCACATCGGGATCGCGCTGGCCGACCTGCAAAAAACCATCGACCCGGAAGTGTTCGTGGTGGGCGGCGGCGTTGCCAGCGTCGGAGATTACTTCTTTCAGGGTGTGCAGCGGGCCGCCGACGAATACGCTGCCGGATTTGCCCCTGTGACCATCCGCCGCGCCCAACTGGGAACCGATGCAGGCGTGATCGGGGCAGCGTTGGCGGCGCGGCACGGGTAAAGAACCGTCAGTGGTGAGTGGTCAGTAGTCAGTGGAAAAGGAGAAAATAGCGGGCCTATCAACAGAATCTTGTTGCAGGCCCGCTCTTTTCCTACTGACCACTCACTATTACCCACTCACGGGTTTCAAATAACGAATTCGCCCCCCCGCATCACTGCTTCCCGCTCGCCTGACGCGCTGAGGCCGTCCACATCCATATCCGGGCTGCCGATCATCCAGTCGACATGCACGAGGCTGTCGTTGCCACCTGTTGCCTGAAAGTCTTCCAGGCTCATGTCCACGCCGCCAGCCACGTTGAAACGGTAGGCGGTGCCGATGGCGATATGCGAGGCGGCGTTTTCGTCATACAGGGTGTTGAAGAAGAACAGCCCCGAACGGCTGATCGGGCTGGAGTGCGGCACCAGCGCCACTTCTCCAAGACGGTGGCTGCCCTCGTCCGTGGCGATCATCTGGGTCAGGGCGTCCTGGCCCTTCTCGGCGGTGGCTTCCACCACGCGGCCACCCTCGAAGCGGATACGGATGCCGTCGACCAGCACGCCGTTATAAGACAGCGGTTTGGTGCTGACCACCACGCCGTCTACCCGGTTCCGGTGCGGCGCCGTCCAGACCTCCTCGGTGGGAATGTTGGCCGTGAAGGTGATGCCGCCGGGCGTGTCTGCCGAGCCACCGCCCCAGATATGCCCGTCAGCGAGGCCCACCGTGAGGTCGGTTTCGCCACTCTTGAAGTGCAGGGCGTGGTACTGCTTGGCCGTCAGGGTGTCGCGGCGACGCTTCAGATCGGCCAGATGCGTTTGCCAGAGGGCCACCGGATCAGGCTGATCGGCGCGGGTGGCGGCAAAAATAGCGTCCCACTGCTGAGAAATGGCTTCCTGAGCCGTCGCATCAGGGAACATGACCTGTGCCCAACCCGCCACGGGGGCGCTGATCAGGTTCCAGTTGAGGCGGTTGGTCATGACCTGCGCCGTGTAGGGCTTGCGGTAGGCGGCCAGCGCCCGTGCATGGGTCGTTACGCGGGCCGCGTCCACATTCGCCAGCAGCCCCGGATTGGCCGCCCGAATGGCGATGACCGCGCCGCCTGCCCCGGCCACCTCTGTTTCGGCATTCACCCGCCACTGGCTGATGGTGTCGAACGTGCCCTCTGGGGCCAGCTCGAAGCGGGCCAGCACCACGTCGTCATCGTCCCAGCGCACGTCTACGAAGCTCGCGCCCGCTGCATAGGCCTCACGGACCAGCAGGCGGGCCAGCGGAGCCGTATCGACCGGAGCCTGCACCAGCACGCGCTGGCCGGGGCGAATGCCCAGCCCCACCTGCACCGCCAACCGGGCGTAATTCTGCAACTTGTCTTCAAAAGTCAGGGAGCTGCCTGCCGCGCTGTCTGGATGGGTCATGCTCTGCAAGATACCGTGCCATTCGCGCTTCAGTCGGACAGGTGGGCAGCAATCGTAGCTGACTCAGTGCCCCCACTGGAGGGTTACACTTGACCGCACCGCCCAGAGCGTCTATATTCCTGTGGCTGGCAGCGAGGCGTAGCGCAGCCTGGTAGCGCACTACCTTGGGGTGGTAGGGGTCGCAAGTTCAAATCTTGTCGCCTCGACCAGCAGACCCGCTCCTAGAGCGGGTTTTTTCATGTCTTGATTTGCTGGAAGGCCTGGAAATCGGGTTTGTGTGCTACCCGTGTGCTACGCACCCAAAAGAACTGGCCTGATCGCGTCAGCCTGAACTTCAATGTATTGATGAAACACTTCTGTCGTGCCTCCTGCCCTCGGCCTCAGCGCCCGGTTGAGTTATTCAGCTCTCCTGCTGTACAGAACTGGCAGCATCAAGCCACAGAAAGGACGGCCACCCCTGTTCAATCCATCAGCTGAAGCTCCTCGCCTGACCATCGAGCTAGTGCCCGCCACCAGTTGGTACGACAACGTCCGATCTGCCGTCTCCAAATCGGAGTGGGATCGCTTTCGTACTGCCTGTTACCGGAAAGCAGGGCATCAGTGCGAAATTTGTGGAGGGCGGGGCCACTGTGGCCTGTGAAGTGTTACGAACGCTGGGATTACGACAAGCAGGGCCTCCAGACGTTGCTGAGATTGATCGCCCTGTGTCCTGATTGCCACCGGGTCAAACATTTTGGGCTGGCCCGCGTCAGAGGGGAAGGGTAACAGTAACGAAATATACGGCTCCCCCTCGGCGGATCACCTCCTTGGCGTTGCGTCTCCAGAGGGCCGCCCTCTTATACAAGATGCGTTCCCGGCAGATCGGACAGACGTAGGCCAAGCCGCAGCGCCGAACATTGGTGAGGTACGGATGACCAGAGTAACCTTGCATGACCTTTACGGGGAGTCTACGGTTCACTGGCACTTCATTGCAGCTGAGCAGGCGACGGTGGGCTTTCTCCAGCCGCTTGATGCCGTCAGGCCACTGGGTCGCCACGAGGTGCCGCAGCTCATCGGGCAGCAGGGGGGCGTGGGGTGAAGAAGTCGGCGTAATAGGAGATAAAGAGGGGAGATCTCCGATTTGTGTGCTGGCGCTTTGGCTGGAATGAGGCGCAATGAAAGGCGTTAAGTGAGCTTTCGGAGGCATACCGGGACGATGCGGGATGATCTGGGCATGACTTAGGCCCCTTGAGGCAAGGTTTGAATTGCCGACCCCGTCGTGACCATTGATGAAGACCGGTGCAACGCGGGAGACCATGCTTGCTTCATGTGGGGTGACCCGCTGATCATTGGTGCGCTACCCTCAGCCCTATGGCCGAGTATCTGCCCTCTCAACGACGGCACCAGACCAAGGAGGCTCCCGCGCTTCCCCTTCCGGTGCAGCGTCTGTTGGAGCCTTTGGATCCCCTAGCGCGGCAACGCCAAGCCGTTCAGGCCCACACGCTGCGGCCTGTCCGAACACAGGCACAGGTGGCTTCTCCAGTTTTACGCGCCGCAGGGCTCCAGGCTCAGGAGGTTAGCCGGGTCGAAGAACAGCGCCAGGCTCTTCAGCGCCAGCTTGCGGAGAGCCCTGCGCCTGCAACCAGTGTCTCTGCCGCCTTGCAACGTCAGGCCGAGCGTACTGCTCCTCTCACCGCCCCCAAGCAGCCCACCAGTGTCAGCGACTGGGTCACGGTCATGCGAATGCAGGCCCAACAGGCCGAAGGGCAGCGTCTCGATCCTCGTCAATCTTCCCAACTCGCCGGACTGCAACTGCAGGTGGCCCAGACCATCGTGCAGCGCTTCCGACACGACCGTCAGGCTCCTGATCAGCGGATCGCCGAGTACTCCGGGCATCTGGTGAGCTTGCAGCGCCATCCCATCAGTGCGGCGGTCGGTCGGGCGGTGTTGGGGAGGGTGCCGCCCGGAGACCGTCTGGTGTTGCAACGCGCTGTGGATCACACCCTGCAGCGCGAGGCCGAACAGCAAGCTCAGGATGCCTCAGCACTTCAAGTTCACAGCCTGCAAAGACAACTGGCAGAACTGGAGGCCGAGGCGACGCAACCCGTCTTTCAGCGCATTCAGGCGCGACGTGGGGCCGGTAATCCGTTGCCAGTGGCTGTTCAGCGCCACTTGGAGCAGGGCCTCAACCATGACCTGAGCAACGTGCGAGTGCATGCGGACGCGGAGGCGGACACACTGGCGAAAGGCGTGAACGCAGTGGCTTTCACCACAGGCAGCGACATCTTCTTCCGGTCAGGCACCTTTAATCCGAATACCCAGAGCGGTTTAGAACTGCTGGCACACGAAGTGACCCATACCGTTCAGCAGGCTCAGGGTAGGGTTGGTAAGGGCGTCGATCCAGATCCAAGCCTAGAGACCGAAGCCCGGACAATAGGAGCACGACTGGCGACAAGAGCCAAACAGATCGGACAGAGGCCGCCCTCCCCGACACTCGCACCTCAAAGCGCAGGTGGCGGATTCGTGGTGCAGCGCCTTCAAACCAGCAGGCCGCTAGATCAAGCCCTTATCCAAGCCAATGTCCTCCTGAGGCGCATCAATGCTGCGCTTGGCCTGAAGCTCAAGTCCGCACGCGATCTGTATCCGCTACTCAAAACAGATGCTCAGCAGCGGGGGCGTTTCTTCGCGGGCATTTACCCTGCTGTTCCCCCCGCCTCCGAACTGGGGCGGCTTCTGGCATCCAGTAGTGTGCCCTTGATCCAAGGATACGTCCAAGGTCGGACGCTCCTGAACAAGGGCCTGACATGGGACTTATTTCCGCAGGCGGTCAAACGCCTATTCAGTAACGCCGGGGTCGTGGAGAGTTCCAACGTCATCATATTGTTTGGTGGGAAAGCGTCGGTACTCAGGCACCGTTTTGGCGGGGAAGCGCTCGTGGAAGGTACGCCTACAGACGTGACGATCCATAAACAGGTCAAGTTCAACGCTATAGGCACTTTCCCGGCGACCTTCAGCTATGCGCAGGCCAAAAGTCAATTTATCGCCAAGTCCAGCGCGGTCTGGTCAAACACCCGAAAGCTGCTCATCACCGACCCGAAAAATACCAAGTTCCGCCAGGAGCTTCCGATCAAGGTAGTGATCGAAGAGAACAGTGCCTCAAAGGAGACCATCAACATCTACGGCAGTAAAGCAGATCGTGCGAGGGCAAACGGCATCACGCTAGAAATCTTTCTACATAACGAGGAAGGCCTACTAGAGCCACAGTTCGCCTTGGTTGCCGCCCATGAGGTCGGGCACTTCATTCTGGGAGCTAAGGACGAGTATGAGGATGTAAAGGTGGAGGGCAAGGTGACTGGATCGAGGTCGACGACAAACGATAAGTCGATCATGGCGGTCTTCTACGATTATCCTAATCGGGCCGTTGCGCACCCCCGGCACTTCTCGGAACTGCTGGCGAACTTCAGGACCATGTATCCGGGAAAACAGGTGTTGATCAAATGAAGACAGTTGTGTTGCTGATGGGGCTAGGCCTGACCACTCTCTCCGCCTGTCAGGCCGGGGGAGCACCGATGAATCTGAACTACGTCATGAGGACGCCGGAGGGCGGCATTGTTCAGCAGTTCACCGTTAAAGGTAGAGAGGCGGAGTTCTTCTCGTTCAGCCGTTCAAAGAATAAAAGCCGTGAGGGCACCTTCCGCCTTTCGGACAGGGACGCTGCAACCCTGACACGGCTCTCGGCGGGCCTGAAGGACTACACTTGTCAGCCCGCTGACCCTTTCAACAATCAGACCATCGAGATTGTTGTGCAGGACGCGACTATCCGCTGCTCTGAGGCCAGAATGGACGAGAATGAAGCAGTTGATCAATTGATTCAGGCCATCCGGGGCTTGATCGGTGCCCAATTGGGGCGCTGAGCTGGATCAATGGATGTCCTAAACGCAGCATTTGAATCATCATAGTGGAGCTAGACACTTTCACCTGCCTCATTCCAGCACTCTGACAATCCACTGGTCTCTTAGGCGGACACGGTCGCCAGCTCAGCGAGCAAGAGCTTCATCCGATGACAGATTGCTGAACACCTGTGTTCAGGCGCCTAAGCTTCTCATCGCAAGTGAGAACGCCATGCTTCCCTAGAGTCGATAGGGACTTGCAAAAGATTTCCTTCGCGTGCCAGTCAATCTCTTTGGGGACGGTGCCGTGTGCTACGTGTGTGCTACACCGCCGAGAAGCAGGGGAGCAATTGGGGACAAATTGGGATGGATAGACTCGGAAGAGTGTGTCCTAGACGCAGATTAGGGAGGAACGGTGACAGACCGTGACGGCCCAGTCTAGCTTGGGGTGGTAGGGGTCGCAAGTTCAAATCTTGTCGCCTCGACCAGCAGAAGCCCGCTCTGATTGATTTCAGGGCGGGCTTGTTTTGTGGCGTATTGCTGGGAAAGGTGTCCATTCGTGCGCCCGGCGCGACTGCTGATATGGATTCCACATGATTCCCTGACCGTCGGACCAGCACCGCCTATTCGTCCAGAGCTGCCCCGCAAAGTTTGGCAAGCCGTACATTTTGGCGTGCAATCGGAATCTGTATGATACGGACTCCGTTGCATTCCGCCGCCACTGGAACCCCACCGCCTCAGGTACCGTTCCCGCCCAGTCTGCATCGTTGCCATCCGTGGATCGAGGACAGAGCACTTTTGCCCGCCCACCGCACGGTAATGGCTTACAGGAGACATCCGTATGACCACCCACATGGAGATTGCCATTCTCGGCGCGGGTTTTGCCGGACTCGGCATGGCGATTCAACTCAAACGCCGGGGCGTAAGGGATTTCGTGGTGTTCGAGCGGGCTTCTGAGGTCGGCGGTACCTGGCGCGACAATACCTATCCGGGCTGCGCCTGCGACATCAAAAGCGACCTGTATTCCTTCTCATTTGCTCCCAACCCCGACTGGACGCACAAGTACGCCCGGCAACCAGAAATTCTGGCGTACCTGAAGGCCACCACCGACCGCTTTGAGGTGCGCCCACATCTCCGCCTCGGGCACGAGATGCAGCGGGCCGAGTGGGACGCGGGCGTGGCGCTGTGGCGTATCCAGACCAGTGGGGGAGAGTACACCGCCCGCGTGCTGATCTCTGGTCACGGCCCCTTGATTCAGCCCAAATGGCCGGACATTCCCGGCTTGAACAGCTTCCAGGGCCAGAAGTTCCACTCGGCCCGCTGGGATCACTCGGTTGACCTGACTGGCAGGCGGGTCGCGGTGATCGGTACAGGCGCATCGGCCATCCAGTTCGTACCGGAGGTGCAGCAACTTGCGGGGCAGCTCACCGTGTTCCAGCGCACCGCCCCTTGGATCATGCCGCGCATGGATCACCCCACCAGCGAGGGCCGACGCCGCCTGTTCAGGCGTTTCCCGCTGCTGCAACGGCTCCAGCGCCAATGGCTGTTTGGGGTCGCGGAGGCGCGGTTCCTGTCGTTCACCCATGAGCGGTTTCGCGCCGCCGCCGAATCCATCGGACGCAGGCATCTGGAGGCGCAGGTCAGCGACCCCACTCTGCGTGCCCAACTCACTCCGACCTACCGCGCTGGCTGCAAACGCATTCTGGTCAGCGACGACTACTACCCGGCCCTCACGCAGCCCAACGTGGACCTCGTCACCGACGCCATCAGGGAGGTACGGGGCAACCGCCTCGTCACGCAAGGCGGCCAGGAGAGAGAATTTGACGTGTTGATCGGCGGCACGGGCTTCGACGCCACGCATCCCCCGGTTGCCAGCATCATTTTCGGGACGGGTGGTCGCTCGTTGGCGCAAGCGTGGAGGCCGCACATGGAAGCCCTGCACGGCACCACGGTCGCTGGCTTTCCCAACCTCTTTCTGATCGTGGGGCCGAATACGGCGCTGGGCCACAACAGCATCGTGTATATCGCAGAGGCGCAGATCGCTTACATTCTGCACGCCCTGAGCTATCTGGACGCCTCTGGTCTCGCCGCGCTGGAGCCGATCCCGCAGGCGCAGGCGGCCTACAACGCGGCCCTTCAGGAGAAGCTGGCCCGCTCGGTGTGGGTGCAGGGCGGCTGCACGTCGTATTACCTTGACGACACGGGCCGCAACAGTACGCTCTGGCCGGAGCGTGCGTCGCGTTTCCGCAGGACTCTGCGGCGCTTCAACCCGGCGCTGTACTGGGGTCTGCTCAGTCCAGAGCGGCCGCCTCCACTCCTGACACACCCGAGAGCCGCAAAATAAGGCCTGCGCCATCCATCTTTGCCAGAGTTGCCCTGCCGTGAGCGTCACGGTCAGCCCCATGTCGTGGGTGAGCGTTGCCTCTGTGCCGCCTTCCCCAGCCGCTTCGGGCAGGCGCTAGGCTTGGGCCATGCGCCGCCTCGTCCTGTCTCTGTCTTTGATCCTGCTCACTTCGGCGGTGGCCCAGAACAGCATTCCCGCCACACCGCCCGCACCCGCTGCTGCGCCGTCCACTCCCAGTTCCCCCGCGATCACGCCCCTGACCCTCACTGCTCCAGTCGGTACGGTGCGCGAATACCGGGGCAACGAGGTCACGCGGGTCACTTTTACGGGTGGGGATTTTGTCCTGACGGGCGTGCCGGAAGCGGAAGCAAAAGACGCCCAGGCCCAGTTTTTGAGCGCCCTGAAATCGCGTTCGGGCGAGAGCGTGCAGCCCTTCAAGCAGTTCGTGAAGGTGCTGCCTGCTGCGGGCGCGTCCGGCAAGCTGCTGTACACGTCCATTCTGACCGAGGACGGGCAAGAACCCTTGACGCTGCGTTCGGTGCGAACGTTGGCGGCCAGCGGCGCGGGCACACTGACCTTCCAGCCCGACGAATCGCCCGAAAATGCTGACCCCCTGGCGGGTATTCTGGGAAACTTGAATACGCTGCTGGCCGAACTGCACGCCGATCTGGTCGCCAATTTCGATCCGGCGGCCTTTGGAATCGTGGGGCGACCCCTGACGGTGGGAGAAGTATTTACGCGCACCAAAACGCTGAAGCCCAGCAACCCTCTGGCGGGCCTGGGCACCGGCAACCGCGAAACGCAGGCCATCACCGTGGAGCAGCAACTCCGGTTCGAGGGCGTGCAGAACGGCCTGTTGGTCTTCAGCCGCGCCGCACGGATCGTGCAGGGCCAGCAGATCGTGACCGGGCAGAGTGCCAACCTGACCACCACGCTGGGCAGCTACAGCCTGACTGGAGAACTGCGGGTACGGCCTGATGGCCTGCCGGTCAGCGCCACGCGCACCGAAAGCTACAGCGCCGAGGTGAAGGGCAAGCTGACCGCCCCAGAAGGGCAGGATGCCGGAGAAGCTGACTTTTCGCTGCAACTGGGCGGAACGAGTGTGCTGACGTTGACTGCTGTGCGGTAAGGCGGGGGGCCAGTAGGTTGTGGGGTTTGGGCACAGTGTTGAGGGTCTGAGCGCTGGCCGTCTGCTTTGCAGGGACAGCCCGACGCGTGCGGGTGTAGCTTGGGCGCTGTGACCCTGCCGCCCTCTTCCTCTTCTTCGCCGCGTGCTACTGCCAAAACTGCGGCGCGGCTGCCTGCCGGGGCCAAAGCCCGCGCTCCGCAGGTGTTGGCGGCCATGCAGACCCTCTACCCGGACGCCCGCACCGAGTTGCAGTTTTCCAGCCCCTTTGAACTGCTGGTCGCCACGGTACTCAGCGCACAGGCCACCGATGTCAGCGTGAATGCTGCCACGCCTGCCCTGTTTGCCCGCTACCCCGACGCGCAGGCCATGAGTCTGGCCGAGGCCGCCGACCTTGAACCCCTGATTCGGACGATTGGGCTGTACCGGGGCAAGGCGCGGAATCTGGCGGCGCTGGCCCGCCTGCTGATAGAGCGGCACGGCGGCGAGGTGCCCAACGATTTTGAGGCGGTGGTGGCGCTGCCGGGAGCGGGGCGCAAAACGGCCAACGTGGTGCTCAGCAATGCCTACGGCTACCCGGCCATTGCCGTGGATACCCATGTGGGGCGGCTGGCGCGGCGGCTGGGCCTGAGTACCCAAACCAACCCCGACAAGGTAGAGGCCGACCTCGGCAGGCTGTTTCCGCGTGACCGCTGGGTCTTTTTGCACCACGCGCTGATCCTGCACGGGCGGAGGGTGTGCATGGCCCGCAAGCCCGACTGTGCCGCCTGCCTGATGCGTGACTTTTGCCCCAAGGTCGGCGTGACCTTGCCGGAAGGTCAGCCCCAGAAGGGACAGCCCGCGAAAGGCAGTTTATGAACCTGCGCTTTTCCAATCAGGTGTGGCTGTTTTTGGCGGCCAGTTTCAGCTTCGGGCTGTCTCAGGCGTTCGCGGCCCTGTTCCTCAATTTCTATCTGCGGGAACTGGGACTGGGTGCCCAGTGGCAGGGCGTTCTGAATGCTCTGCCCGCGCTGACGTTGGCCCTGCTCGCGCTTCCGGCGGCGGGGTTGGCGCGGCGCATCGGCAATGTGCGTGCTATTGCGCTGGGCAGCGTGCTGGGGCTGGTGGGCGCGGTGGTGCTGGCCTCGGCCTCCGGCCCATTGATGGCAATGGTGGGCGCCATCGTACAGGGGGCGGGCACGGCGGCCCTGGTGGTGGCAGGCTCGCCCTTTATGGCTGCACATTCCACCCCCCAGAGCCGCGTCACGCTGTTCAGTGTGCAGAGTGCCCTGATGACCGGAGCGGGTTTTCTGGGCAACCTGCTGGGTGGGCGTGTGCCCGAGCTGTATGCCGCCAGCACGGGCACCGAGGCCGATGGTCTGGGCGCACTGCGGGCGGCGCTGTTGGTGGCCGCAGGGTTTCAGGCGTTGGGACTGATTCCGGTGCTGAGCCTGCGGGCGGGCAAGCACACGCCCGAGCCGGGAGGCCGCACCCTCGCCGTGCAAGACCGCCGCACCATGACCCGTCTGGTCACGCCCAACGTGTTGGTGGGACTGGGTGCGGGGGCCACCATTCCCTTCCTGAACGTGTTTATCGAGGGAAAATTCAATATCAGCTATGCCAGCCTCGGCACGCTGTTCGCGTGGGCCAGCCTCGCTACCGCTGCTACCGCCCTGATTCAGCCGTGGGTGGTGCGCCGCCTGGGGCCGCTACGGGCCGTGTTGGTGGTGCAGGCCAGCAGCCTGCCGTTTCTGGCCCTGCTGGGATTTGCGCCCGAACTCTGGATGGTCACGGCGGCCCTCTTTACACGCGGCGCACTGATGAACGCGGCTGGCCCGGTCTATTCCGCCCACGCCATGACCGTCCTCAGCGACAGGGACCGCCCGCTGTATTCCGCCGTCAACGTGATCGCGTGGGATCTGGGCTGGGCCATCAGCAGCATGTTGGCGGGCGTGGTGCGCGGGGCACTCCCCTTTAGTGTCGCCTTCAACCTTCTGTTTGCCTGGACGCTGACCATGTATGCGGGCAGTGTGCTGGCGATCTATCTGGGCCTTTACCGCCCTGCACGGCGGGCAGGCACGTTGAACCAGAAAATGGCCGGGAGTGTGGGCGACTGAAGGAAGGACCACGCCGCCCCAGGCCCAGAGCCTCCGCTCAGCGCCCGAACCGCCGCTCTCTGCCCTGAAAATCACGCAGGGCACGCAAGAAATCCACGCGACGGAATCCGGGCCAGTATACGTCGCAAAAGTAATATTCGCTGTATACGCTCTGCCAGAGCATGAAGCCCGACAGCCGGATTTCGCCGCTGGTGCGGATAATAAAATCGGGG
Source organism: Deinococcus aquatilis DSM 23025 (assembly GCF_000378445.1). GTDB lineage: Bacteria > Deinococcota > Deinococci > Deinococcales > Deinococcaceae > Deinococcus > Deinococcus aquatilis. Next base: position 107,361 of record NZ_KB899702.1, read on the forward strand.
TCCGGGGTGTCGGCGGTGTACAGGTGGGCGCTGATGTGCTCCGGCTCGAGGGTGTCGGCGGCCTGCTCCAGCGTCATTCCGGCCTCGGCCTGCGCGTGCAGATGCAGCTTGACGGCGTCCACGATTTCTTCCCGGCCACCGTAGCCCACGGCGATATTCAGGCGCATGCCGTCGTAGCCAGCGGTTTTTTCTTCCAGTTCCTTCAGGGCGTCCAGCACGTGCGCCGGAAACGCCTGATGTTGTCCGATGGCCCGCACCCGCACGCGGTTGGCATGAATGCGCGGGTCGGTGGCGAGGTTGCGGGCCTCGCGCTCCAGCAGACTCAGGATGTGGGCCAGTTCTCCGGCGTCGCGTCCGGCGTTGTCGGTACTCAGCACCCAGATGGTGGCGGCGGGAATGCCGAGTTCCAGGCACCATTGCAGCACTTCATGGGCTTTGTCGGCCCCAAAAGAGTGGCCCACCTCCCGCTGAACCCCGGCAGCGCGGGCAAAACGGCGGTTGCCGTCCAGAATCAGGCCCAGATGACGCGGCAACTTGCCGTGTGCCCGGACCTCCCGTGCCAGCCGCTGTTCGTAGCCCCACAGCAGCGCCCCACGCGCCGCACTCCGGCCCTTCTGAGCGGTGGTGAGGGCCAGGGTCAGGGCGTTGTTCTTCGGTTTGTTGTCCGTGCCCCCGCTCATGGGCGGGCCACAGCAAAGGCCGCACCGAACAGAGTCGGTCTCGCCAGAACAGACGGACATAGAAGAAACAGGAGCGTGCAGGAACCAGACATCACCCCATAGTTTAGCGCCGCCGCCCGCCCGGAACCGTCCGCCAAAAGTCGGGCAGGTTGAAGGGAATTCAGGTGCGCTGGCTCCCGCTTCAGCCGTCCGAGTTGCGGTCTACGCCGCTGGCTCCCATCTGGTCGGCGTCGCTGCCCTCTCCGGTGGGGTTCAGCATGCCGCTGTTGTCCATCTGCTTGGCGGGGTCGCTCTGGCCCGCGATGGCGTTGGGTAGGCCCTGCTGCTGGTGCTGCTCCACGGCGTCCTGCGTGGCCGCCGCATCTGCCGCCGTGCCCGCGCCGCCCTGCATGCTGGAATCGAGGTTGGTGTTGGCCCCGTGCGTGCTGGTCGCGTTTCCGGTGTGATTCTCCATCGTTTCCGGGGTGCTGCTGGTGGGTGCATTGCTAGAGGTGCTGCTCGGTTTGCCTTCGCCCATGCGTGGTGCCTCCTGTGTTGGTTTGCACCCTGTGTGGTGCTTGAATTGGTGGTGTCGGCAGTCTGGCGCGTGCGGGGGCGCGGTGGATGGGTGCGGCATTGATGAGGTGCTTAGGCAGCGGCCTCAGTTGTCCTCCCAACTGGAACGCCCGCTGCCCCTGCATTTGCCCCCATGCTCTAGGCTGACGCCGTGACTGTTCCGCTGCCGCCCTCTGCTCCTGCCCGTCCATCCACGACCCTCGATTCGGTGTCGCTGGGGGCCATTCTGGTCACGATCGTCTTCTGGGCCTCGGCCTTCGCGGGTATCCGGGCAGGGCTGGAAGCGTTTTCGCCGGGCCACCTCACGCTGTACCGCTTTCTGGTCGCCAGCGCCGCACTGGGCACCTTTGCGCTGGTCACGCGCATTCCCGTGCCGCCCCTGCCCGATCTGGGCCGCATCGCGCTGCTCAGTTTTTCGGGCATCACGCTGTACCACATCTGCCTGAATTACGGAGAAGTCAGCGTGCCCGCCGGAACCGCCAGCCTGATCATCGCGGCGGGGCCGGTGATCACGGCGCTGCTGGCGACCCGTTTCGGCAACGAGCGGCTGAATCTGCTGGGATGGGTGGGCACCCTGATCAGCTTTTCGGGCGTGGCCCTGATCGTGCTGGGCCGGGGCGAAAGCGTGAACTTTACGCAGGGGGCGCTGCTGATCCTGGCCGCCGCGCTGTTTACCAGCCTGTATTTCGTGTTCCAAAAGCCGCTGCTGGCCCGCATGAAACCGCTGCACTTTACGGTCTGGTCGCTGATGCTGGGCACCATTCCCATGCTGATCTTTCTGCCCGGATTCGGCTCCGAGTTGGCCCGCGCACCGCTGTCGGCACACCTCGCCGTCATCTATATCGGGCTGTTTCCGGCGGCGCTGGCCTACATCACCTGGTCGTTTGCTCTGTCGCGGGTGGGGGCCAATACCACGGCGTCGTTCCTGTATGTCAGCCCGGTGCTGGCTATTCTAATCGGCTGGCTGTGGCTGAAGGAAGTGCCGGGAATCATCAGTCTGGTGGGCGGCGCGGTGGCTATTGCGGGCGTGGTACTGGTCAATACGCTGGGCAAGCCGAGGAAAACATGAGCAGTCCCAAATCCGTTGCTGGCGAAGCTGTGTCCACCGATACCGCGCCTATTCAACTGGAGAATGTCACCGTGCGTCTGGGCGGCGAAACCGTGTTGTCGGGCGTGACACTGGATGTGCGGCGCGGCGAATTTCTGGCGATCATCGGCCCCAGCGGTGGCGGCAAAAGTACCCTGCTGCGCGTGATCGCGGGCCTGCTGAAGCCGCAGTCGGGGCGGGTGGAGGTGTCGTCAGCCCCGGCGCTGGTCTTTCAGGATTACCGGCTGCTGCCGTGGCGCTCGGCCCTCAGAAATGTGCAATTGCCGCACGATCTGGGCGTCGGAGATCTGGGCACAGGCGGCGGCCTGAGCGCCCGCGAAGCGCTGCATCTGGTGGGCATGGACGCCTACGCCGACTATTTTCCGGCGCAGTTGTCGGGCGGCATGCGGGCGCGGGTGGCGCTGGCCCGCGCTCTGGCCCAGAGCGGTGACGTGCTGCTGCTGGACGAACCCTTTGCGGCCCTGGACGCCCTGGTCCGCGAACGTTTCAACGCCGAACTGCGCCACCTGCACGAAAAAACGGGCCGAACCACCGTACTGGTCACGCATTCCATCCGCGAGGCCGCGACGCTGGCCGACCGGGTGGCTGTGCTGCGAGACGGGCGCATCGTGGATATTCTGGACACCCGCACCAAGGCCGTGCCGCCCGCCCCCACCTTAACCGAGGGCCGCCTACGCGACCTGCTGGGCACCGGAGACAGCACTCGCCTCCGTGCCGAGCGCCCACCGCCCCGGCCCCGCTTTCCCTGGGCACCTGCCGCTGCGCTGCTGGTGGGCCTGCTGGTGTGGGAACTGGCCGCCCGCGCCATCGGGGTGCCGCTGCTGTTGCCCGCGCCCGCGCAGGTCTGGGCCGAGCTGTTCAAAACGCCCGCCGAATTTGCCGAGGCTACGTGGGGCACGGCCCGGATCGCCCTGCTGGGTGCGTTGGTGGGCAGCGTGGCAGGCATTCTGATCGGCTACCCGCTGGGCAAACGGCCCGCGCTGGAGCGGGTGCTCAGTCCGTACGTCATCGCGTCGCAGAGCACGCCCATCGTGGTGCTGGCCCCGCTGCTGATCACGTGGTTCGGCTTCACGCTGATTCCCGCCGTGCTGGTCAGTGCCCTCAGCGCCCTGTACCCGATCATGATCGCCACCATCGTGGGCGTGCGCGAGGTAGACCGCACCTATCAGGAACTGTTCCTGAGCCTGCGGGCCAATTTCTGGCAGCGCCTGACCCGGCTGGAATTGCCCGGAGCCTTGCCCGTGATGCTGGGGGGCCTGCGCCTTTCACTCAGTCTGGCCCTGATCGGCGCGGTGGTCTGGGAATTTGTCAGCAACCAGAAACCCGGCCTGGGCTTTCTGGTCAATCAGGCGCGGGCCTACTACCAGACGCCCCGGCAATTTGCCGCCATTGCCCTGCTGATCGGGCTGGGCGTGGTGCTGTATCTGGGTGTGACGGCCCTGGAACGCCGGGTCATGCGGCGGCGGGGCCGAAGCAGACACTGAATCCGGCTTCGACCAGCGCCCTTCCCGAATTCTTGACCCTCTGACCGCCTGCACCCCCAGATAGGCACTTTGCCGACAGACCGTGCCACCTGTGCGGATACCCTGAGCAGCATGGACAGGCCGCTGGTGTGTGTGGGTGCGTTGGTGTGGGGGCCAGATGGCCGGGTGCTCTTGGTCAGGACGACCAAATGGCGGGGCGCATGGGGCGTGCCCGGAGGAAAAGTAGAGTGGGGCGAAACGCTGGAAGCTGCCACTAAACGCGAATTTCTGGAAGAAACGGGCCTGATCCTGCGGGACGTGCGCTATGCCCAGACGCAGGAGGCCGTCTTGTCGGAGGAATTTTTTAAGCCCTCGCATATGCTCCTGATCGACCATTTTGCGCGGGCCGATACTTTTGACATCGCGCCCAACGAAGAAATCGAGGCGTGGGAATGGGTAGAACTGAGCAAGGCCAACAGCTACCCGCTGAATTCATTTACGCGCACGTTGGTTGATCTGGCGCTGGCACGGGTTGATCTGGCGCTGCCACAGGAAAAAGCGTGAGTTCTCTGCGGGGTACGGCGCTGGTCACTGGTGCGGCACGCGGGATCGGGCGGGCGCTGGCGCTGGCGCTGGCCGCAGAGGGCTTCAATGTGGCGGTGCATTACCGGGGCAGTGAGTCGGATGCACAGGAAACGGCGCGTCTGTGTGAGTTGGCAGGCGTGCAGGCCGTCATCCTTCAGGCTGATCTGACGCAGCCCCAGCAGGCGCGGGAACTGGTGCAGCGGGCACACGTGGCCCTGCCCGGTTCGCCGCTGGCCGTGCTGGTCAACAACGTGGGCAATTATGTCCACAAGCCCCTGCTGGACACCACTGATGCCGACTGGGCCGAGATGCTGGGCAGCAACCTGACCGCCACCTTTGCCACCTGTCAGGCCGCTGCACCGCTGCTGCGTGAGGTTGGCTATGGCCGGATCATCAATCTGGGCTATGCCGGAGCAAGCAACATGGTGGCCCGCCCCGGCATCGTGCCCTACGTCATCGCCAAAGCGGGCGTGCTGCACCTGTCGCGGGCGCTGGCTGTGGTGCTGGCGGGCAGCGGCGTCAGCGTGAATGTGGTGTCGCCGGGGGTCATCGAAACCAGCGTCAGCCAACCCCTGCGCGAAATTCCCGCCGGACGCCCCGGCACCGTAGACGAACTCGTAGACGCCGCGCTGTACTTCGTGCGGGCCAGCGACTACATCACCGGGCAGGAGCTGGAAGTGGCGGGGGGCTGGAATCTGTAGGGTCGGGGAGTGGGAGAGGCGCGGGCTGATTCGCCCTCAGCGCCCCTTCTCCGCCTTCCAGGTGCCGCCGTACCTATATTCCGGGTTGCCTTCTTCGGCTTTGCGGCGGCAGGGGGGGCACAGAAAGACCCAGCCTTCGGCCTCAGCGCGGATCACGCGGTACATCACGGGCGACGGTTGACCGCACTGGGCACAGGGTTTTTCTCGCACGCGGTGGGTGGCGGGCATGGCCTCAGCATAAGAAACTGGGCCGAAGCTGGGATGTGAACCCCGCTCAGCGTTCGTCAAGTTCCCACGCCACTGAAACCCCGCCCCCTTGCGCCTAGACTCGCCCCATGACCGCGCCCGATCTGGCCCCCAAGTTTCACATTCACCTGCCGGACGGGTCTTGTTGCACCCCTGACGCTCCCAAGATTCCCCGGTTCGCGCACCTGCACCAGCACACGCAGTACAGCCTGCTGGACGGAGCCGCCAAGCTCAAAGACCTCCTGAAATGGGTCAAGGAAATCACGCCCAACGACCCCGCCTGCGCCATGACCGACCACGGCAACATGCACGGCGCGGTGCACTTTTACAACTACGCGGTGGGGATGGGCGTCAAGCCGATTCTGGGCTATGAAGCCTACGTGGTGCCCGGATTCGGCACTCGGCGCGACAAGAAGCCCGGTGTGAGCGGAGAAAAGGGCATCTTTCACCTCACGCTGCTGGCCCGCACCTTCGAGGGTTACCAGAACCTCTGCCGCCTCAGCTCTCGCGGGTATACCGAGGGCTATTATTACAAGCCGCGCATCGACCACGAACTGCTTCAGGAGCATTCCAAGGGCGTCATCGCCTTTTCGGGCTGCCTCGGCAGTGAGGTGCAGCAACTGCTGATGCATGGGCGCGAGGCCGAGGCGCGGGAAAGAATGCTGTGGTACCGCGACCTGTTCGGAGAAAACTACTACATCGAGATTCAGAACCACGGCATCGACCATCAGGCCCGCATCAACCCGATTCTGAAGGCGTGGGCGCAGGAACTCGGCATCGGCATGGTCGCCACCAACGACGGCCATTACGTGAAAAAAGAGGACGCCTCGGCTCACGATACGTTGCTGGCGATCCAGACCAAAGCCATGCTGGCCGACGAAAACCGCTTCCGCTTTCAGTGCGACGACTTTTACGTCAAGTCTCTGGACGAGATGCAGGTGGCCCTTCCGGTGGCCGAATGGGGCGAGGAACCCTTCGACAACACCGCCCACATTGCCGCGATGTGTGATGTAGAACTGCCAGTGGGCAACAAGCGCGTGTACCAGATGCCCGCGCTGCCCATTCCGCAGGGCCGCACCATGTCCGAGGAACTGCGCGTGCAGACCTACCGGGGCACGGTCAAACGCTACCCGGCGCACGCCACCGAAAGCCTGCTGCGAGACTACGCGGTGCGCTCTCTGGCCGAACTGGGCGAGGAAGATGCGGCGCGTGTCTTGGCCCGCGTGGACGGCTGCGACGCTACCAACTGCGACCTCGAAACCCTGCTGACGCTGATCGCCTTTCTGGGCAGCGAGTGGGAAGCACGCGGCAAGGCGGCAGGCCAGAAGTACACACCCTATCCGGCACTGGAGCGGATGGAGGCCGAGGCCGCTGCGGGCACGCTGCCGGGATACGCCCACGAGGATTGCCGCCGGGCACAGAAGCGCGATTCGGATACCTCCATCACTCTGGACCCTGCCGCCGACGACTCCGAAACCACCCGCGCCCACCACCTGCACGCGCTGACCATCCTGCGCCGCGCCGAATACGAACTGAGCGTCATCAACAACATGGGATTCCCCGATTACCTGCTGATCGTGGCCGATTACATCAACTGGGCCAAAGATCAGGACATCAGCGTGGGGCCGGGGCGTGGGTCGGGCGCGGGATCGCTGGTGTGCTACGCCATGCGGATCACCAACCTCGATCCCCTCGAATTCGATTTGCTGTTCGAGCGCTTTCTGAATCCTGACCGAATCTCCATGCCCGACCTCGATATCGACTTCAACGATGCCCGCCGCACCGAGGTCATCCAGTACGTGCAGGACAAGTACGGCGAGGACAAGGTGGCCCTGATTTCCACCTTCGGGACGATGGCAAGCAAGGCGTGCCTGAAAGACGTGGCCCGCGTGATGGGGCTGGAATACGCCAAAGTCGATAAGGTGTCCAAGCTCATTCCGATCAAGTTCGGCAAAAGCTATTCGCTGGAGCAGGCCCGCGAATCGGTGCCCGACATTCAGCAACTGCTGGCCGAAGACGCGCAACTGCTGGAAGCCTACGAGTTCGCGCAGAAGCTGGAAGGGCTGACCCGCCACGCCTCGGTGCACGCAGCGGGGGTGGTCATCGGGCGCGACAAATTGACTGATCTGGTGCCTGTGATGCGCGATACGTCGGGCGTGGGCATGGTCTGTCAGTACGACATGAAGGCCGTGGAAGACATCGGCCTCATCAAGATGGACTTTCTGGGCCTGCGAACCCTGTCTTTTCTGGATGAAGCCAAGCGGATTCTGCGCGAATCTCGGCCCGAATTCAGAGAAAAGGACATCGACTTCGACGCCATTCCCTTCGACGACGAAAAGACCTTTGAACTCCTGTCGCGGGGCGATACCAAAGGCGTGTTTCAGCTCGAAGGCGCGGGGATTGCCGACGCGTCCCGCCGCCTGAAGCCCCGGCGGTTGGCCGACATCATCGCGTTGTCGGCGCTATACCGCCCCGGCCCGATGGAAAATATTCCGACCTACGTGCGCCGCCACCACGGTCTGGAACAGGTGGACTACGTGCGCGACGGCTTTCCCAACAGCGCCCAGTGGCTGGAAAAAATCCTGGCCGAAACCTACGGCATTCCCGTCTATCAGGAACAGATCATGCAGATTGCTTCTGAGGTGGCCGGATTCAGTCTGGGTGGAGCCGACCTGCTGCGCCGAGCGATGGGGAAGAAGGACACGGCGGAAATGGCAAGGCAGCGTCAGATCTTTGTAGACGGAGCAGAGAAGAAGAATGTGCCCAAGGAAGAAGGCAATAAACTCTTCGATTTGCTGGATGCGTTTGCGAATTACGGGTTCAATAAGTCACACTCAGCGGCTTACGGCGTGATCAGTTATCAAACCGCTTGGCTGAAAGCAAACTACCCCGTGGAGTTTATGGCGGCTCTGCTAACCGTAGAGAGGCGCGATTCCGACAAAGTGGCCGAGTACGTTTCTGATGCCCGCAAGATGGACGTGCGGGTGTTGCCGCCTGACATCAACCGTTCCAATGCCGATTTTGCGGTAGAAGGCGAGGAAATCTACTTCGGAATGTACGCCATCAAGGGGCTGGGCGAGGCCGCCGTTCTGAAGATTCTGGAGGAACGCGAGCGGGCCGGAACCTTCAAATCTCTGGCCGATTTCTGCTCGCGTCTGGGCAGCAAGGTCTGCAACCGCAAGGCGCTGGAAAGCCTGATCAAGTCGGGGGCCTTCGACCTGTTTGGAGAGCGGCGTCAACTGATGGAAAGCCTGGAAGACGCGATGGAGGATGCGGCTGGCGCAGCAGAAATCAACGCCCGCGCCCAGAGCGGCATGAGCATGATGTTCGGTGCCGAAGAGGTGAAAAAGGAGCGGCCCCTCAGAACGGGTGTGGACGCCTACACCGACCTTCAGCGCCTCTCTATCGAGAAAGAAGCGCTGGGGCTGTACATTTCCGGCCACCCGCTGGAGCAGCACGAGGGCCTGCGTGAGGCCGCGAGTTGCCGCATCAGCGACCTTGATTCATGGTTTACCACCCAGAATGTGGCCCCCGGCAAACGCATCAAGGCGGTATTGGCGGGCATGATCGAAAACGTGGTCAAAAAGCCCACCAAATCGGGCGGCATGATGGCCCGCTTCATTCTGGCCGACGAGTCCGGGCAGACCGAACTGGTGGCCTTTTCCCGCGCCTATGACCGCATTCAGGACAAATTGGTCAACGATATGCCCGCGCTGGTGATCGTGGAACTGGAATCGGAAGACGGCGGCCTGCGGGCTATTGCCGAAGAAGTGGTGAGCGTGGAGCAACTGGCGGAAGTGCCCAAAGTCATGTACGTGACCATCGACCTGGAAACCGCCAGCCCCGATGCGGTGGGTGAGTTTCAGAGCGTGCTGGACGAACACGCGGGCAACATGCCGACCTACCTGCGTCTGGAGACGCCCGAACAGTTCGTGGTCTATCAACTTGATCACGCGATGGGCAGCCCACAGGCCATTAAGGTGCTGAACCAGACTTTCCCCTGGGCTGAGGCGTACCTTGCCTACGACCAGCAAACGATTCTGGGCCGGTTCGCGCCCAAGCCGCCCGCCTGGATGAACAAACAGGGTGGCGGGCGGGGCATGCAGGCTTGAGGGGCAGCTTGTCCTAGAGTTCCCAGCGGGCGGCGAAATCAGCGCTCAGGCAAATTGCCGGGTCATCAGTAGCAGCTTCAGTTCGTGCGGGCTGGTGGCCGTGTGCATGGCGTCTTCCTCGCTCATCAGGCCCGTTGCCACCAACTCGGCCAGGTGCTGATCGAAGGTGTGCATTCCGCGCATACCGCCTTCCAGAAGCGCCTGCTTGATTTCCTCGGTGCGGTTGGGGTCCTTGATGCACTCGCGCACGGTGGGCGTTCCCAGCATGATTTCCATGCCCAGCACGCGCCCGCCGCCCAGCTTGGGCAGGAGGCGCTGGCTGACCACGCCCACGATGGTTTCGGACAGGCCCAGCCGAATCTGCTCGCGCTCGTGGGGGGCGAAAAAGTCGATAATGCGGTTCACGGTTCGCACAGCGTCCTGGGTGTGCAGCGTCGAGAACACCAGGTGTCCGGTCTGAGCCGCGCTCAGTGCCGCTTCGACCGTCTCCTTGTCACGCATCTCTCCGATCAGGATCACGTCGGGGTCCTGGCGCATACTGGCCCGCAATCCGGCGGCAAAACTGAGGGTGTCGCTGCCCAGTTCGCGCTGGGAAATCAGGCCCAATTTATCGCTGTGCATGATCTCGATGGGGTCTTCCAGCGTCACGATATTCACGGGTTGGGTGGTATTGATGTAGTCGATGATGCTGGCCAGGGTGGTGGTTTTGCCGCTTCCAGTCGGCCCTGTCACCAGCACCAGACCGCGCTCGTGGCCTGCCAGACCCTCGAAGGTGGCGGCGGGCAGGCCCAGATCGGCAAAGCTGGGAATGGGCTTGTTCTCGATGACGCGCATGATCAGGCCCACCGAGCCGCGCTGGTGGTAGGCATTGACCCGGAAACGGGCCACGCCGGGCACACCGTAGGCAAAATCGGCGTCGCGGCGCGTCTGAAAGTCTTCCCACATGCCGGGGCGCGGCATCATTTCGGTGGCAAAGGTGGCGACATGTTCAGGACTCAGGCGCGTTTCACCAAAGCGCCGGATTTCGCCGTTGATGCGGCCAGCAGGAGCACTCCCGGCCCGCAGATGAATATCGCTGGCTCCTTCTCGAACCATGACGGCCAGCAGTTCCTTCAGCACACTCATACCGTGCACAGTAGCGGCGGGCCTCTTACAGCTTTCCCCCAGTCAGGGGGGTGAGGGGCGTGCGTTCGGATGCGAGCCTGAGCGGCCCTGCCTCATCCCAGTGGGGACTCAGGGCAGCCTAACTGGAGCGGCCTGCTTTCAGCTTGCGGCTCTCTATGTCGGCGTGCTGCGTGAGGTATTGCAGCCAGCCCTTGGCGGTCAGCGGGCCGAAATCGTTATGTTCGATCTTCAGGTCGTCGTTGGGTGCGGCGGTGTGCAGTTGCCGCGCCAGGTCCACGCTGCGGGCGCGGGTCTGAGACAGCAGGTCTTGCAGTTCACTGAGGGTGGCCTCACTGGGCGGGCGGTAGGGGCTGTATTCGTCGCGCTCGTAGGGCCGCTGCCCCAGCGCCACACGCAGGCGATTCTGACCCCAGCGTTCTATGCCGATAATGTGCGCCAGCACGTCCCGGTTGCCTTCCGTATCGGCGGCACGGCTGGCCCGCCCGGTCAGCATCATGCCGCCCCGCTCCAGCGCCTGCCCCAGCCCTGCATAACTGGCATTGCGGGCGGGCCGCTCTATCAGTTGTGCGGCCACGAGGCCCTTGACCTGCTGGCCCACGCCCTCTCCGTCTTTGCTGCGGCTGCGGGCCAACAGTGCCGCCACTCCCACGGCAGCCACCGTGACCACGACAGGAACGATGGGAATAGATGGAGTGGGTTTGGAGGTCATGCCTGTCAGTCTAGAGCAGTTCTGCGCACGACACTGAAAAAAGTTCTTCATCTGTCGGCGTTCCTTCTGTGCAGGAGCACGACTGCCCGCTTTGCCCGGAAGAGTGCGCGATGTCCATCTGTGTCTATTCATCCCGCTGTGTCGATCACTCCTCCCGGCGTGCCGATCAGCGCCGCAGAGGAATCGGCGGGACAGGGCAACTGGCCGCAGAGCATCAGGCCATGTGCCAGCGTGAATTCGGGCAAGTCCAGATGTAGCCCGCGTGCACCCCAGCCAAAGCCCTTGCCCACTCTGCCGCCCCTGCGGTCTGCGGCCACGCAGGCCAGCACCGCTGCCTGGGCACCTTCCGGCTTCAGTTTCGGCTCGCCGTGCAGCGCCATTTTGGAGAGGTTGGCCCCCGCGACCTCTGTCAGTCGCCAGTACCAGCCCTCTTTGTTCAGGTTGGGCACATAGAGCGTCAGGCCGGACTGCAAAGCCAGCTTTCGCAGCGGCATCAGCACCCGGTCGGCCCCCACGATCAGGGTATGCAGCGGCGCGACATCTGGGTGCTTCAGCAGGTGCCCCGCCGCCTCCCGCGCCCCCGTAAAGTTGGGATGGTGGCCGTGCGGCGGCAACGGATAGGCACACAGCCGCGCCCGTTCCAGTGCGTTCCAGACGGCAGTGCGGTGTGCGCCCGCCGTAACAGAGGATGGAGGAGAGGTCATCGGTGCAAGGAGCATAGCCGGGAAATAGCCGTAGCCCCGGCAGGCAGATTGGTTTAATAGAACGGATGGTTATATAGTGGACGGGAATGGCGCAAGAGACAAAACAATTTCTGTCGTGGGTGCTGGGCTGGCTGGCTTCTCTTGCCCTGTGGGTCTGCGCCTCGCGCTCCGGGTGGGCAGCCTGGATTCAGTTTGCAGGTGAGGTCTTGGTTGTCGTTATCGGGGTAGATATCGCCCAGACCATTGCCACGTGGATCAAGATGAAGCAGGCGGGCCGGGTTACCTGGCTCAACCCTCAGGGTAAGCCGCGCCTCTAACTACGGCCAGATGACCGTTGCGGTATTTCGCAGAAACCGCTCCAGCCGTCCACGCCATCTGACCGTACTGTTGCCGTCTCTCGCTCTGCTCGGCTTCTCTCAAGATCAACACTGCTGTACTCAGCCGTTCTGGATCTGATCAGAAAAGGCAGATCTGCGCCCCAGCTCTCCTGTAATTTCATACAGTGAACGCCGTGACCTTTCCCCTGACCAAGCGTTTTACCGACGCCCTGCAACTCGCGCACAAATGGCATGTAGGCCAGTACCGCAAAGGCACGCTGACGCCGTATTTATCCCATCTGTTGGGAGTGGCGTCGGTGGCGCTGGAATTTGGCGCGACGGAAAACGAAGCCATTGCCGCCCTGCTGCACGACGCGCTGGAAGATGGGCCGGAGAATCTGACGGTGAATGTCAAAAAGCGAGCGAAAACGCGTGAGAAGTTGGATACACAAATTCAGGACAAATTTGGCGATGGAGTTGCCGCTCTGGTCCGTGGAGCCACCGAAGAAAACCCTCTGATAGACGGAGAAAAAGCGCCCTGGGATAAGCGCAAGCTGACCTACCTCGCCAAACTCGATCACGAGGAGGCCAGTTCGCTCTTGGTCAGTGCCTCCGACAAACTGCACAACGCCCGCACCATCCTGACCGATGTGCTGACTGAAGGCACGACGCCGGAAGCGCGGGAAGCCTTCTTCAACCGGTTCAGTCAGGGCCGTGAGGGAACCTTGCAGTATTACCGCCTGCTGGCCGATGCCTATAAACGAGCAGAAGGTGCAGCCGGGCGGCCCCGTCTACAGGCCCTCTTTGCCGAACTGGAGCGCACAGTGTCGGCCCTGGAAACGGCCTGCGGCGTGACGGCAGAGGAAGTGCGTGGCTACGCCTCGTTGCGGCCTGCCAGTATCGAGGATGCCCAATAAAAAAAACCCGCGCTAGGCGGGCTTAACTGTGGTGGATCGTGTAGGAATCGAACCTACAACCCGCTGATTAAGAGTCAGCTGCTCTGCCAATTGAGCTAACGATCCAAAAACTTGGCTGCCCAGCATCAGACAGGGCGAAAGGGAGTATAAGGAGTCTCCCTGACCCTGTCAAGGGTAGCTGAGCAGTGTCAGCTCTACTTCGGTAGCGTGCGCCCCAGCACGGCGGCGCTGAGGCCGAGGCCCAGGCCGTAGGCCAGATGTGCGCCCAGACGGTTGCCGTGCGTTTTGGCGTCTCCTGCGCGGGGGCCGTCTTGCAGGCCCAGCAGCGGCGTGATGGTTTCGTCTAGCAGCAGCCACAGTCCCGCGCCCCACAGGATTCCTGTGGCGGGACCCTGATGCCGTGCCAGAACCGCCCCATAAGCTGCGCCGCCCAGAACCCCTGTGGCCCAGTGCACCGCCTCACTCAGCGCCTGCCGCGTGCCCTGTTCCGGCGTCTGATGCGTGATGGCCGTATACAGGTGCCGTCCCATCGCGGCGGTGCTGCTCTCGCCGTTTTCGTGCGTCTGTCCCAGCGGGCTGATGACATCGGTATCTGGCTGGGGCGGTCCACTCTCCTCTTGCGGTGCTCCGGCTACCAACGGGGCCACACGCACCCAGTATTGACCCATCAGGAGCGTGCCCACCGCGCCTGCACCGAGGCCGATCAGAGCGTCACGGTAAGCGCGGGAAGTTGGAGGAGTGGGGCGCAGCAGAGCGCGGGCCGCAGTCAGCAGAGCAGGCATGGCTTACCCTACGGCTCAGCTTGCTTCACAGGAATTTATCTGGCCCCAATACAGGCCTAATTGGGCAGTGGGAAGTGAATTTTTGGGAGTGGAAGAGGTGTACTGGCCGGAGAATTTTTGCTGCACATCGGTTCAAAAAGTTTGGATTTGTCGGCCTGCTCTGATGTGTCCAGAGTCAGATGCTGGAAGTCAGCCACTCGCGCACGCTTCCGGCCAGATACAGACTGCCCGCTACTAGCAAAGTCCCGCCCACCGGGGTCAGAGCCAGGGCGCGGCCCAACGCCCGTGCAGGTTCTTCTACTGCTTCGCCGCCGTAGTGGGCGGCCAGGTCTTGCGGCGGGGTTGCCAGATCGCCGGGGGCTGTGAACACGCGCACGGGAGCCACCGTCAGCAGGGGCGCAAGCGTGGCAGCGGTGTCTTTACGGGCCAGATTGCCGAACAGCAAAACGTCGGCACGCGGCACGGCGGCGGCCAGCGCCTGTGTGGCGTGTGGGTTGTGTGCGCCATCGATCAAAATGGTTTTGCCGTCCAGCACAACTTCTTCCAGTCGGGCTGGGTGGTGGGCCGCCAACGCCGCCTCTGACCCCGAACCGTACCCCAGCAGGCGCAAGGTTGCCAGAGCCAGCGCCGCGTTGCTGTGCTGGTGTGACCCCCGCAGGGCCGGAGCGTGCGGCAGGGCAAACAGGGCCGGATGGGTGGCGGGCGTGTAAAGGGGCGCGTCCAGCTCGCGGCACACGTCGCCAATCACATCCAGCGCTTCCCCGGTGGCGGTGGTCAGCAGCGGCACAGCGGGGCGGGCGGCCAGTGCCTTGTCGCGGGCGATCTGGGCTACCGTGCCGCCCAGTACCCCCACATGATCGAGCGCCACGTTGGTCAGCGCCACCGCCGACACGTCTTTGAGGGCGTCGGTGGCATCGCTGACCCCGCCCACGCCCGCTTCCATCACGGCCACGCGCACGCCTGATTCGGCAAATACGGTGCAGGCCAGCAGCAGCGACAGATCAAAAAACGCGCCCTCCCAGCCAGCCAGCCGCGCCTGCTGGATAAAGGCTGCCACCCGCGCCGGAGGGATGTCCTGTCCATTCACGCGAATTCGTTCTTCAAACCGGATCAGGTGGGGGCTGGTAAAACGGCCCGTGGGAACCCCTGCCGAGATCAGCCCAGCTTCCAGCATGGCGCAGGTGCTGCCTTTGCCGTTGGTGCCGACCACGCGCACCGAGGTAAAAGCGGCGTCGGGCTTTTCCTGGGCGTCCAGCAGTGCCCTTGCCACATCCGGCCCCCGGGCGCGGCCATTGCGGGTCCGGCCAAAAAACCAGTCGTAGTCGGGTGGGGGTGGGCTGGGCGCGGCGTCCATCACCCCCCGACTGTAGCGGGTTAGGATGCCCCCTGACATGGACACGGCAACCGCGACAGAGGGCAGGGAACAACTGGAAGGAGTGCAAAACGGGTCACAGGTCGGCGTGGTGATGGGCAGCCGCAGCGACTTTGAAACGATGGCCGGGGCGCTGGACACGCTGGCGGCGCTGGGTGTGAATTACGAAGTGCGGGTGCTGAGTGCCCACCGCACGCCCGGATTGCTGGCAACCTACGCGGCGCGGGCCGAGCGGCTGAATCTGGCCTGCATCATCGCTGGGGCAGGCGGCGCGGCCCACCTGCCCGGAATGCTGGCGGCCTTTACGCGGGTGCCGGTGCTGGGCGTGCCCGTACAGTCGCGTGCCCTCAGCGGTCAGGACAGCCTGCTGAGCATCGTGCAGATGCCCGCCGGGATTCCGGTGGCAACCTTTGCGATTGGCGCAGCGGGGGCCAAAAATGCTGCCCTGTTTGCCGCCGCCATGCTGGCCGTGACCGATTCGGGTGTGCGTGACCGCCTTCAGGCTTACCGGGATGCCCAGACGCGGGCCGTGCTGGATGACCCCTGGTTTGAGGGCCACCCGCAGGCGGGCGAAGGATGACCCCCCCACAGCCCACGGCCCACACCCCGCGCCCCACTCTGGGCATTCTGGGCGGCGGCCAACTGGCGCAGATGCTGGCGCTGGCCGCGTTGCCGCTGGGCGTGCGGGTATTGGTGCTGGAACCCGACCCGCACGCCCCCGCCCGCCTGTGCGCCGAGCATCTGCACGCGCCCTACACCGACCCGGCAGGCCTGAGCCGCCTGGCCGAATGCAGCGCCGTGACCCTGGAATTTGAAAACGTGCCCACGCAGGCGCTGGAAGCCCTGGCCGGACGGGTTCCGGTGCGTCCGGGCGCGGCGTTGCTGGAGCGTACCAAACACCGCGCCCGCGAAAAAGAAGCGCTGCGGGCGGCAGGGGTGGGCACGGCCCCCTTTGTGGTCATCGAATCTGGGGCCGACCTTGCGGGCGCACTGGCAGCGGTGGGCGGGCGCGGCATCCTCAAAACCTCCGAACTGGGCTACGACGGCAAAGGGCAGGCGCGGGTGGAGAGTGACGCCGAACTGAATGCCGCTTGGGCCTCTGTGAAGGGCGCGGCCTGCGTGCTGGAAGGCTTGGTTCCCTTTGTGCGCGAAGTCAGCCTCAGCGTGGCCCGCACTGCCGCTGGGCAACTGGCTTTTGGCCCGCTGATCGAAAATATTCACCGGGAAGGCATTCTCCGCACCAGCATTTTTCCGGCCACAGATGCGGACACACTGGAACCGCAGGCCCGCGAGTTGGCCCGCGCCTGTGCTCAGGCTTGGGCACTGGAAGGCCTGATGACGCTGGAATTCTTTGTGGTGGAGGGGAGAGAACTGCTGGTCAACGAGGTGGCCCCCCGTGTCCACAACAGCGGCCACCTGACCCAGGATGGCGGCGGCCTCAGCCAGTTTGAAGCGCAGGTGCGGGCTGTGCTGGGCCTGCCCCTCACCGACTGGCGGCCCCTGCACCCCACGGCGATGGTCAATCTGGTGGGGGTGGCCGATGCGACTGGGGAGCCTGTGCATCCCGATTGGGGCGCCATAGACGCTCTGCCGGGTACGCGGCTGCATCTGTACCACAAGGCTTGGCGGGCGGGCCGCAAGCTGGGACACGTGAATCTGGTGGCCGCCGATGCGGAGGCGTTGGCAGCGCGGTTGGCAGAGTTGGAGCGGTTGATTCCCTGAAAACTTCCCCCCGGCCCCCCACCAGTTAAATGCCGTCCCAAGCGGGCCTCACGCCGCGTCAGCTGCCCAGCCTCAGCATCAGGGCATGACACGCCTGAGCTTGCTTCTCACTCTCTGCCTGTGCGGCGCGGCCTCCGCGCAGGCCACCGACGCTCCTTTCAAGCTGATCTTGCGTGCCACCGAGCAAAAAATTCAGAAGGGCGAGGTCAGCACGGCGGAGATTGTCAAATCCTGGAAGTTGCCTGCCGCTGGGGTCGCGGCCAGCAAGAAGCACAGCAAAATCAGCACCACCCTCAGCCCCGTGCTGGACAAGATGTTCGACCAGATCAACGCCCGCGCCCCCCGCCCGGCCAGCTTCAGGAACGTGGGCGGATCGTGGGTGGCGACCCAGCAGACCGGATGGATCGCCGACAGGGACGCGACCAAAGCCAATCTGCTGAAAGCGATCATGGCGGGCAAAGACAGCGCCGAAGTGGTGTATAAGGCCGTGGTGCCGGAGCGCAGCGTGAAGGTTTTTGCGCAGAGGGGCGTGCTGTGGCATGTGTCCAGCGGCGGCAGCAGCTATGGGGGCAGCCCCGATTTCCGCGTCAAAAACGTGTTGGTGGGGGCCAGCAAGCTCGACAATTTCTTTATCGCGCCGGATCACGAGTTCAATTTCAACGAGGAAATCGGCACCATCGACGCCAGCACCGGATTTGTCAAGGGCTTTGTCATCAGCGGCGGCACCCT
This sequence comes from Deinococcus aquatilis DSM 23025, assembly GCF_000378445.1. Taxonomy (GTDB): domain Bacteria; phylum Deinococcota; class Deinococci; order Deinococcales; family Deinococcaceae; genus Deinococcus; species Deinococcus aquatilis. The sequence goes on from NZ_KB899702.1 coordinate 125,188, forward strand.
GACCAAAGAGGACGGCGGCGGCATCTGCCAGGTCAGCACCACCATTTTCAGGGCGCTGTATCAGGCGGGCCTGCCCATCACCGAGCGCCATGAGCACAGCCACCGGGTGTCCTACTACGACCCCGTCGGCTACGAGGCCACCGTGTACGCGCCCAGCAAAAATTTGCGGATGAAAAACGACACGGGCAAGCACCTGTTTATTCAGGCCGCCTGGGACACCAAGGCCCAGACCCTGCGATTCGACGTCTTCGGGGCCAACACCGGGCGCAGCGTGAGCATCAGCAAGCCCGTGATCAGCGACTTCAAGCCCCCTGCCGCTCCCAGCTACAGCCCTGACGACCGCGTGGCGATCGGAGGCCGCCGCCTGCTCGATACGCCCATGCAGGGCATGACCAGCCTGATCACCCGCACCATCAAAACTTCAGGTGGCACCCTCCTGAGCAAAGACACCCTGAAAAGTGTGTATAAGCCGTGGGGGGCGGTGTATGGGGTGAACCCGCGAGACGGAAGGCTGTAAGACGTCAGAGGCCAGTGGTCAGTGGTGAGTGGGAAAAGAGGGGAGATAGTGGATCGTGGAACGTGGATCGTGGATCGTGGAGGAAGGCTTGTGTGCCTTTTCCACGATCCACCTTCCACTTGCCACGATCAGAAGCTCACTTCACTGTTTCTGAAATCGTTTCCGCCAGCGCCCTGATTCCGCGCTCGATCTGCTCTGGCGTGGCGTTGCTGTAGCTCAGGCGCATGGTGTTCTGGCCGCCGCCCAGCGCGAAAAACGAAGCGCCGGGAACGAAGGCCACCTTGCGTTCCACGGCTCGGGCCAACATCGGCAGGGTGTCCACGCCCTGCGGCAACGTGATCCACAGGAACATCCCGCCCTGAGGCACGGTGTGGTGGATGCCTGCCGGAAACTGCTCCTTGATGTGACGGATCATGTCCTGGGCGCGTTCGCCGTAGGCCCTGCGAATCGTTTCGATCTGGCGGGGCAGCACGGTGGGCAGGAGTTCGGTCACGATCATCTGGTTCAGCGTGGGCGTATGAAGGTCTGCGCCCTGCTTGGCCTGCACCAGCTTTTCGATCAGGGGCTTGGCGGCCTGAATCCACGCGTCACGCAGGCCGGGCACCAGCGTTTTGCTGAAAGAACCGCTGTAGATGATGTGGTTCTGGTCGGGGTCTCCGCCCACGCGGTCCAGCGCAATCTGATACAGACTGGGCGCGGGTTCGCCCGAAAAGCGCAGCTTGCCGTAAGGATCGTCTTCGATGACCAGCAGGCCGTGTTCGGCGGTCAGACTGACGAGGCGTTCGCGGCGCTCTCTGCTCAGGGTGCGCCCGGTGGGGTTCTGGAAATTGGGGATGGCATACAGCAGTTTGGCCCGCTTGCCGCCCGCCTTCAGCCCCCGCAGCAGCTCTTCCAGCGCGTCTACGTCGATGCCTTCCTCGTCGGTGGGCATTTCCATGTACTGCGGGCCATACGGCTGGAAAGATTGCAGCGCTCCCAGATACGTCGGGCTTTCCACCAGCACGATGTCGCCTTCCGAGATCAGGATTTTGCCCAGCAGATCCAGACCCTGCTGGCTGCCGGTCATGATCTGCACATGCCCCGGCGTAATGCCAGCCGCCTCGGCCAGAAACTGGCGCAGTGGCAGGTGGCCCTCGGTGGTGCTGTATTGCAGGGCCGCCGCGCCGTAACGGGTCATCACGGTGTCCATCGCCTCACGCACGTCAGCGATGGGAAACAGTTCGGGGGCAGGCAGGCCGCCCGCGAAACTGATCACATCGGGTTGCTGCGTGATTTTCAGAATCTCGCGGATGGCACTGGCCGTCATCTTGCGGGCGCGGTCACTCAGCATGGCGGTGAAGTCCAGCGGAACAGTGTTCGGCGTGAGCAGAGAGGGAGGCACAGTCGCAGTCATGAGTGTCATCGTAACGCCCCGGCAAGGCCTCCGTCTGTGTCAGGTCGGTGGGGCACACTGGCAAAACAGGCGGCTGTCTGAGCAGGGTGGACACCGCTTTACTGGGCGTGGAGGCCAGATGAACGCAGTACAGACCTTCCAGGTGGGCTGGGCAAATCGCACACAGGCCCGCCTGAGGCGGTTACAGTGCTGACGGTAATCATTTCGTTCGGGGAGCCGCGTTCAGGCTGCCCAGTTCGCTCTCACTCAGGCCACAGTTCCGGCCACCCTCAGGAGGCATCACCATGCTCGTTACCGGCTCAGACATTCTCGTTCCCGCCCGCGCAGGCAAGTACGGCGTGGGTTCCTTTAATACCAACAACATGGAAATCACGCAGGCGATCATTCATACCGCCGAAAAACTGCGTTCGCCCGTGATGGTGCAGATGAGCGAGGGGGCCATCAAGTACGGCGGCCAGGATCTCGCCAACATCGTCAAGGATCTGGCCCACCGCGCCACCGTGCCGGTCGCCCTGCACCTCGATCACGGCTCCTCCTACGAGTCGGCGCTGAACGCGATCCGCATGGGCTTTACCAGCGTCATGATCGACGCCTCTCACCATTCCTTCGAAGAGAACATCCGTGAAACCCGCCGTGTGGTGGAAGCCGCGCACGCCATGGGCATCAGCGTGGAATCGGAACTCGGGCGTTTGGGCGGCATCGAAGAGCACATCGTCGTAGACGAAAAAGACGCCTTCCTGACCGATCCCGAAGAAGCCGTGCAGTTTATCGAGCAGACCGGCACCGATTATCTCGCCATCGCCATCGGCACCAGCCACGGCGCATTCAAGGGCAAGGGCCGCCCCTACATCGACCACGCCCGCATCGAGAAGATTGCCAGCCTGACCGGGATTCCTCTGGTGGCCCACGGCAGCAGCGGCGTACCTGCCGACATCATCGAGCGCTTCCGTGCAGCGGGCGGCGTGATCGGTGAGGCAGCAGGCATTGCCGACGAAGACTTGCAGCAGGCCACCCAGCACGGCATCGCCAAGGTGAACGTGGATACCGACCTGCGCCTTGCCAGCACCGTGGGCATCCGTGAAGCCCTGTTCGCCAACCCCAAAGAGTTCGACCCCCGCAAGATCTTCGGGCCTGCCCGCGACGTGATGAGCCAGGTCATCGAGCACAAGATGCGCGTGCTGGGCAGCGTCGGCAAGGCGTAAGGACCACCCGGACTCCGGCACAGGGCAAGGGGGGCTGCCTGCGGGTTTGGCCCCCGTGTGCCCCCCCACCCACCCCCAATCAATCTGAGGGATGCGTCAGACTGGCGCGGGAGAATTCTCACCCACGCGGCTTATTCTGCCGATTGGCATGAAGGCCGCCCGCCCCCTCCTTCCCCTCCTCCTGACCAGCCTGGTGGCCGTGGTTGCCCACGCAGCCACCACGCAGGGGTCAACGCCCCTTCCCGCTGGTTGGCAGGCCAAACTTGCTGCACTGTTGCCACAGGCCGGGCAGGCGACCCAGATTCTGGAGCGCCGTTCGAGTTTGTCTCTGTTTGAATTGCAGCGACGCGTGACCAACGTGGGGGGCAGTCCTGACGCCCTCCGCACCGTCATCGTGACCGTATCTCAGGGCAAAGCGCCGGTGTACGACGCGAGGCTGGGCATAACTCAGGACGAATTCAAGCGCTATCTGGTCTTTCAGCAGTCTCTCGCGCCCAGCGGCAAAACCCTGAAATTGCCTGTGACCCGCGACAATGGCCGCCTGACATTCGGCGATACGGCGGGCATGAACGGCGTCCTGAGAGGCGTGACCATCGACCTCAAAACCGGTGAATTGCGCGTGCCAGAAGGCTTCAGCGCCCGCCCCAGCGCCGTGATGCCCAGCACCAACCCGGACCGGGCGCTGGACGTGAGGCTGGGCTATCAATGGCGAGTCCGGGCCAACGACCCCGTGACCCAGAACGGCATCAACGGTGAGCTGACCCTGCTGGCGTTGAGCAGCGGGCAAATTATCCTCAGCTACAACCGCCTGAGCATGTTGCGGGGCCGGATCGACGAGGGCGAATTGATTCTGGGCTACACACGTTGAAAAAGCCTTTCCAGCGTGGCCTGCCTGAGATGAATTGAACTAGGTTCAGACCGTTGCCGCTGGTATCTGAAAGAAGACTGGACTGCCGGAGCAGAAGCTTCGGCAGAATTTCTTTATCTTCCCGGCCTGCCTGATGAGTCTCTGACCCCACCTCAAGGGTTCCTCATGACTGCTTCAGGGGGCGTCACGTCTGGGCCGCTAGGCTGCAAGTATGAATAAGTTGACCCGAATGATGATGCTCGGCGCGGCCTTGGCTGTGGGCGGCGTTTCTACCGCAGGGGCGGCGGGCCTTTCTCCCACCCTGCTGGCCCGCGCCAAAAAAGGTGACCAGACTCAGGTAGGCGTCATCGTGCGCTTTAAAGTCGTCAACGACGCACGGGGCCGCGCCCTGTTCAAGAACCTGCGCGGCCAGTTGGGAGCCAAAATCGCCCAGCTCGGCCCCGCCGCCGGGTTTCTGAATCAGGCGATTTCTTCGGGCCGGGCCACCCAACTGTGGCTTGATCAGAGCGTGTACCTGCCCATGACCCCGGTGCAGGCGCGGCAGTTGGCGCTGCTGCCCTTCGTGTCCGACGTGTTCGAGAACTTCAAGGTGCAGATTCCGAAGGCTGTGGCGCTCAGCGCGGCCTCCGCTCCTGCGGGCACGCCCTGGCACCTCGAGAAGATCGGTGCGCCTCAGGCCTGGGCCGCCGGATTCAAGGGTCAGGGTATCCGCATCGGGCACCTCGACAGCGGCGTGGACGCTTCTCATCCGCAGCTGAACGGCAAGATCTCCGCCTTCGCCGAATTTAATGCCGAGGGTGACCGGGTCAACAGCCAGCCGCACGATTCTTCCAACCACGGGACGCATACGGCGGGCCTGCTGGTGGGCGATACGGTGGGCGTGGCCCCCAGCGCCAAAATCATCAGTGCGCTGGTGTTGCCCAACAACGAGGGCACTTTTGCACAGGTAATTGCCGGGATGCAGTATGTGCTGGACCCCGATAACAACGCCGACACCGACGACGGGGCCGACGTGGTGAACATGAGCCTCGGGATTCCCGGCACCTTCGACGAATTCATCGTGCCCGTGCAGAACATGATCAAGGCAGGCGTGGTTCCAGTGTTTGCCATCGGGAACTTTGGCCCGGCAAGCGGAAGCACGGGCAGCCCCGGCAATCTCCCCGACGCGGTGGGTGTGGGCGCAGTCGATCAGAACGGTCAGGTCGCCAGCTTCAGCAGCCGTGGCCCGGTGGCGTGGCAGGGCGCGATCAACGGTGTGTTCGTCAAGCCTGACATTGCCGCCCCCGGTGTGGCGATCACCAGTTCTTTCCCCAATGGGCAGTACGGCGCACTCAGCGGTTCTTCTCAGGCCAGCCCCATCGCGGCGGGTGCGGTGGCTCTGATGCTCAGCGCCAAACCCGGCACTGGCGTGGACGCGATCAAAAACGCTCTGTACACCAGTGCCAGCAACGCGGGCAGCAAGAACAACAATGTGGGCTACGGCCTGATCAGCGTGCCCGGCGCGATGGGCAAATTGGGAGTCAACGTGGGCGCTCCGGCCCCCACACCTACCCCAACGCCGACGCCGACCCCCACGCCCACCCCGACTCCTACCCCAACGCCCACACCAACGCCGACGCCGACCCCCACTCCAACGCCCACGCCAACACCGCCCGCTGCCACGCCTACTGGCCCTGCCGGGTACACCCTCTGCGCTATCGAAGGTTCCAAGTGCAACTTCAGCGGTCAGAAGGATGCGGCGTTCGGCACCAACGGCAAATACATCACGGGTGTTGCCACCGACGGCTTCAACTGCACGGTCGCCGAATGGGGCAGCGACCCAGCAGTTGGCGTCAGGAAGGGTTGCTTCATCAAAAACCGCCCCGGCACAGCGCCTGCGCCCACACCCGCCCCGACACCTGCTCCTGCACCCGCACCCAGTGGCGGCGGCAAGAAGCCCACGGTGCTGCTTGTAGATGACGACATGGGCCAGGGCGCTGACGTGACGGCGGCTCTGCGCGACGCGGTGAAAGCCAACGCCGCTTCTGCCTTCCGCTGGGATGTGCAGACGATGGGCGCGATTCCTCTGAGCGAAATGAAAACCTACGACGTGGTGTTGTGGGCCACCGGCGAGCAGTACCAGAATACCCTGACCGCTGCCGACCAGAACACCCTGCGCCAGTACCTCGCGGGTGGCGGCAATCTGCTGCTGACCGGGCAGGACGTGGGCTACGACATCGGAGCCAGCGATTTCTACCGCACCACCCTCAAGACCCGTTTTGTGGCCGACAGCAGCGGCACGCCCAAGTTCGTGACCACCGGAGCTTTCGGCAGCACCGCCTTTACCCTGAACGCTCAGGGCAGTGCCGCCAACCAGTTCTACCCCGACGTGATTGCTGACCTGAACGGCAGCAGCACCGTGGCAGGCTGGGGCACCGCCGGGGCCACCGCCGGAACCATCACGGCCCAGAGCATCCGCGTGGACCAGAACCGCACCCGCGCCACCCAGAAGGTGCAGGATCCTCGCGGCCTCGTGGAAAAACTGGCAGCCAACATCATCGGCGGCATCCTGAATCAGGTGTTGGGCGGCCAGCAGCCCACCCAGCGTCCCCGCGTCACCGCGCAGAATGCGGGCGAGAATGCCGGAGCCATCGTCATCAACAACGCGGGAGCTTACCGCACCGTGAACATGGGATTCGGTCTGGAAGGCCTGACGCCCAGCAGCCGCAGCGCCCTGCTCAAGACCAGCTTCGAATGGCTGATGAAGTAAGAGCCGGAATAATCTAGCTCTGTAAGAACAGAGATCAGCAGAGGCCAGCCCAGCGTTGGCCTCTGTTTGTTGGCTGATTTCTTATGACCCGAAACCTGTCGCCTGCCTGAGCCTTCCCTTTGCGCCTGCTTCAGCCTGAGCAAAACGGCCTTCACGCCGCTCCCATGCCCCCCATTTGTCCGGCGAGTACGGTACAGGCATGACACAACTCACCCTCCGAGACATCATGACCCGTGATCTGACCACCGTAGACGGTGGCGCGACCCTCAAGGAAGTGGCGAACCTGATGCGTGAACAGGACATCGGGAACGTGCTGATCATGGACGGCGAACGCCTTGCGGGAATCGTGACCGACCGTGACATCGTGATTCGGGCCGTGGCCTACGGGCATGATCTGGGCAGCCCTGTCACCGATTACTCCAGCGACAACGTGTTTACGATGGACGCCAGTAGCAGCGTGCAGGACGCCGCACAGGAGATGGCGAACCGTCAGTTGCGCCGCCTGCCGATCACCGAGGAGGGCAAAGTGGTGGGCATCGTCTCGCTGGCTGACCTCGCCACCAACGCCACAGGCCGCGCCGACGAGCAGGCGCTTCAGGGCATCAGCCAGCCCACGACCTGAGCCGAGTGGTCAGGGGCCACTTCTCAGGTGTAGAGAAGTGGCCCCTTTTGTTGTGCTTCTACTTGTGTCCTACCGCCGCCGTACCCACACCCAGAGCAATATAGATGCCGCCCGTCACGTATTTCTGCCGTTTTGCCGCGACCTTGCTGCTGCGTAAACGGGTGCCGATGCTGCCGCCCAGCAGGGCGTACATGCCGTCGCTGCACACGGCCAAACACAGGAACAGCAGGCCGAAGGTCAGGGTTTGCAGGGCCACCGGGCCGCGCTCCGGGTGAACGAACTGCGGCAGGAAGGCCAGAAAAAACAGCGCCGTTTTGGGATTCAGCGCATTGATGAGTGCACCCTGCCAGAAGAGCTGCGACATGGACTGAGTTTTGGGCATGGGCAGATCGATGCCGTGTTCTTCATCTCGCGCCAGCAGGGTGCGAATGCCGATATAGATCAGGTACGCGGCTCCCAGATACTTGAGAGCACTGAACAGCAGTGCCGACGACATCACCAGGGCCGACAGACCCACCGTGGCCGCCAGCACATGCACCAGCCCGCCCGTCTGCACACCCAGTACCGATACCAGCCCTGCCCGCCGCCCCTGATGAGCCGACCTCGCCACGATGTACAGCACGGCGGGGCCGGGAATAATCAGCAGCGCGAGGGCGGCGACAGCAAACAGGGCCAGCGAGGAAAGATCGGGCATGGCGTTCAGTTATTCAGATTTGAGATACAGGAGTCAAGGGCCATGACCCATACGGATTCGGATTGAATCCCGTGGTTTAGGATTCAATCCGGCTTGCCAGGCTCTGTGGGCAGCTCTGCTAGTACGAACCAGAGACGGAGGACAGGTGATGAGGTTCCGACTGTCCGGGCATCCTGCGGACTCTGTCTCAGCCGGACACTTTTCTTTCTGCCCTCAGGAAGGATCAGTCCCCTTTTCGCAGCTCCCGCAACTTGCGGTACAGCTCCTTTTCTTCATCCGTCAGATTTTTGGGCAGGGTGATATTCAGCCGTACATACAGGTCGCCGCGCCCACCGTCTTTTTTGGGCCAGCCCTGCCCGCGCAGCCGCATGCGTTGGCCGCCGCTGCTGCCGGGGGGCACGCTCAGTTTGCCTTTGCCGCTCAGCGTCTGCACCGTGATGTCTCCGCCCAGCGCGGCCACCGGGGCAGGCACTTCGGCGCTGGTGGTCAGGTCGTCGCCGTCCAGATCAAAGCGGCCATCTTCCAGCACACGGATGGTCAGCAGAATATCGCCGCCCCCCGGCCCCTGTCCGGCCAGCCGCAGCCGTGCGCCGTCGCGGGTGCCGGGAGGAACGCGCAGGCTCAGGCGTTTGCCGTCCACGTTGATCACCTCGTCAGAGCCGCTGAAAGCCTCGGCCAACGTGACCTGCAATTCCCCTTCCACGTTCTGCACGAATCGTCTGCCCTGTGTGCCGCCCACGCCGCCCAGCAGATCTTCTATGTTGACCTGAGCACCGCCGGGAAAGCCCCCGCCGCCCATGCCGCCCGCACTGGGCCGCCGCCCACCCGTGCCACCAAACAGGCCCTGAAAAAAGTCGCTGAACTGGCTGGCGTCAAAGCCCGCAAAATCTCCGCCCTGAAAGCCGCCACCTCCGCCGCCGTAGCCGGGGGGAACCTGTCCGGTGTGCCCAAACTGATCGAACACCTTGCGCTTTTCGGGGTCGCTCAGAACAGCGTACGCCTCGCCAATTTCCTTGAACCGTTCGCCCGAAGCTGCGTCACCCGCGTTTTTGTCGGGGTGAAACTGCTTGGCGAGTTTGCGGTAAGCGGTCTTGATGTCGGCGTCGGACGCACTGCGGGACACGCCCAGCACGTCGTAATAATCTTTGTAGGCCATGTGGGGCGTCTCCTTTAGAGGGTGAAGGGCGTGTAGGGGTGCTGTGTCTCAGGATCAAGGGTCTAAGGTGTTGGGCCGTTGCATATGGTGGTGATGCGTTTTCAACCCTCAAACGGTGCGCTCCGGTGCTCTCACCCCGAAGGCGCGAGGTGTTCTTAGACCTTCAGACCCCAGACCCTTGGACGTGCTTTTGCGGAAAAGCCAGAGCTTACCGCCCGGTGAATCCGGCCCCACCCAGCACCCATTCCAGATACAGCGCCTCGACTTTGGCGCGTGCCCAGGGCGTGCGGCGCAGGAATTTCAGGCTGCTCTGGATGCTGGGGTTCAGTTCAAAGCAGCGCACGGGCACGCGGTCTGCCATGCCTTCCCAGCCGTAGGCGTCCACCAGCCGTTCCAGAATCTGGGCCAGCGTCACGCCGTGCATGGGGTCAGGGTGCATAGAGTCGGGAGGAGTCATAGCGGCCTCAGCCCTTCTTGCTGACCACCACGCGGGCGGGCCGCACGAGGCGATCACCCATGCGGAAGCCCAACTGATAGACCTGCACGATCACGTCGTCGGCGTCACCGGGCACCACCTGAAGCGCCTCGTGCCACTGGGGGTCGAAGGTTTCGCCCTCGCGTCCGGTCACTTCGAGGCCAAGCCCGCCGAACACGCGCAACATGGTCGCCTGCACCGCCTGCATCCCCGGAATCAGTTTGGCGGGGTCGCCCACGCCCATGCTCACGGCGCGGTCAAGGTCGTCGTACACGGGCATCAGGCTTTCGGCAGCTTTGGCGATGCCCTGACCCTGCGCGGCGTCCACCTCACCTTGCAGGCGGCGGCGCTGGCTTTCAAAATCGGCGGCAAGGCGGGCGAGGCGGCCTTTCAGGTCGGCATTTTCCTTCTCCAGTTCGTCGGCCTGTTGCAGCTTCGCCATCATTTCCTGCACTTGCCCGAACATGTTGTCATCCATGCCGGGAAAGCCACCGTCTTCGTCAAGAAGTTCGGCATCCATCAATTCGGCGTCTTCTTCCATGTTGTCGGTATCGGTTTCTGGAATGTCCAGCCCGTCCATATCAATGGTCTTGTTTTCTCTGGCTGGGCCGTCTTTCTTCACGGTTTCAGGCTGCTGGTTGTCTCGGGTGTCGTCGTTCTGGGTCATGGGTTTACCTCGTCTGCGGAACATGGGAAGTCAGAATAGGGCGCGGCGCAACCCAATAGGGGAGAGGGTGGCGTGTAGGCCGTCCTCTCCCCTTGGTCTGTGGTGCATGGGTTACGGGTTGGACGGTGCTCAGTCAGCCGGTTTGAAATCGGCGTCGATCACGTCGTCGTCTTTCTTGTCTTTGCCGAGGTCCACGCCGCCGTCTGCTGCGGGCGCGGCCTGCTGTGCGGCGGCCATAAAGGTGCGGAGTTCTTCTTCCAGCTTCTTCTGGGCGTCGGCAATCTTGGTGTCGTCATCGGTGCGGATGGCTTCTTCGGCTTCATCTGCTGCCGCTTTCAGCGCGTCTTTGGCGCTCTGGTCGGCTCCGGCGCTTTCCTCGATCTGGCTGAGGGCCTGCACGCGCAGAGAATCGAGGTTGTTGCGCTTCTCGACCTTCTCCTTGCGAATCTTGTCGGCGGCGGCGTTCTGCTCGGCTTCCTTCACCATCTTCTCCACATCGCTCTTGTCGAGGGTGGTGGTGTTGTCGATGCGGATGCTGGCTTCCTTGCCGCTGGTCTTCTCTTTTGCGGTGACGTGCAGGATGCCGTTGGCATCGATGTCGAAGGTCACTTCGATCTGCGGGCGTCCGGCGGCCATCGGAGGAATGCCCTCAAGGTTGAAACGGCCCAGGCTCTTGTTGTCGCTTGCCATCGGGCGCTCGCCTTGCAGCACGTTGATTTCTACGCCGGGCTGGTTGTTGGCCGCCGTGGTGTAGATCTCGGTCTTCTTGGCGGGCACGGTGGTGTTGCGCGTGATCATCGGGGCGATCATGCCGCCCTTCACTTCCACGCCCAGCGTCAGCGGGGTCACGTCCACCAGCACGATGTCACCGAGGCTGGAGTCGCCCATGATGATCCCGGCCTGTACGGCAGCACCCAGTGCAACAGCCTCGTCGGGGTTCACCGACTCGTTGGGTTCCTTGCCCGTGATGTCCTTCACGATGCGCTTCACGGCAGGAATACGGGTCGATCCGCCCACTAGAATCACTTCATTGATGTCAGAAGCGCTCATCTTGGCGTCGGCCAACGCCTGCTCCACGGGATGACGCACGCGGCGCAGCAGGTCGGCGGTCAGCTCTTCAAACTTGGCGCGGGTCAGCGTGCGCTCAAGGTGCTGAGGCGTGCGCGTTTCGGGGTCGAAGGTGATGAAGGGCAGAGACACGGTGGTCTCAGAACCGCTGGACAGTTCGATCTTGGCCTTTTCGGAGGCTTCGATCAGGCGCTGGAGAGCCTGAGGGTCTTTGCGAAGGTCGAAGGTGTGCTCTTTCTGAAACTCGGTGGCAAGCCAGTCCACGATGCGCTGGTCGAAATCCGCGCCGCCGAGGTGGGTATCGCCCGAGGTGGATTTCACTTCGAATACGCCGTCGCCCAGTTCCAGAATGGTCACGTCGAAGGTGCCGCCGCCAAGGTCGAAGACCAGCACGGTTTCGTTGCCCTTGCGCTCCAGCCCATAGGCGAGCGCAGCGGCGGTGGGTTCGTTGATCACGCGCAGCACGTTCAGGCCCGCGATCTCGCCCGCCTGTTTGGTGGCTTCGCGCTGACTGTTGTCGAAGTAGGCGGGCACGGTAATGACCACGTCTTTGATCTTCTCGCCCAGTTTGGCGCTGGCATCGGCCACCAGCTTACGCAGCACCTCGGCGCTGACCTGCTCGGGGGCGTACTCCTTGCCGTTCACGTCCACGCGCACGCTGCCGCCCGCACCTTCTTTCACCTTGAAGGGGCTGCGGCTGGCTTCCTGAGACACTTCATCCCAGCGGCGACCAATGAAACGCTTGATTTCAAAAATGGTGGCCTGCGGGTTCAGCGCGGCCTGACGGCGGGCAATCTGACCAACCAGGCGCTCGTCGCCCTTGAAAGCCACGACGCTAGGGGTCGTGCGTGCGCCCTCGGCATTCACGATGACCTCGGGGCGTCCGCCTTCCATCACAGAGATCACGCTGTTGGTGGTTCCCAAATCGATTCCGACTGCTTTTGGCATGTGTTTGACTCCTTGAATGGATAAGATTCTGCCGCTGCAAGAACAGCAGTTCTAAACTTGGATCATCATAGGGCCACAGTTGGGAACAGTCAATAGAGTTGAGTGTAGTGCGCTCAACTTCAAGGCGATGTGAAGATGAAAGCTGCGGCCAAACTTTCCCCCTTTTCTTCCAGATTTACCCTGCCCGGTCGGCATAGACTGATGCATGTCGCCTGTGGTCAGCCAACAGATGTGCAGTCCCCGTTGCCAGAGGCCGGAACTGTGAAGCGCCCGTCGTGGGCCTGGGGATTGGCGGCCAGCGTCGTGGCAGTGCTCCTCCTGATCAGCATTGTCACCCCGCGTGGCCGGGGCACCGATCTGCCGCTCACCGACTTTACCGACGCCCTGAAAAGCGGCACGGTGCAGACGGCCGTGGTGTCGTTTCAGAACAATACGGCGGCCATCAGCGGTCTGCTGGAAGATGGCCGGGAGTACCGCACGCGCACCGTGGCTGCCGATCCCGCCATCGCCCTGACCAATTTGCAGCAGGCAGGCGTCAACGTCACCTACGCGCAGGCTTCCCGCATCAGCGCCCTCACGGTCATCAGTGCGCTGCTCACGCTGGCCCTGATCGGCGGCCTGATCGTGCTGCTGTTGCGTGGGCGGCAGGGCGGGGGCACCGACGCCGCGAGCCAGTTTGGGAAGTCGAAGGCGGCGGTGATCGCTGAAGGCCAGATCAAGCAGACCTTCGCCGATGTCGCGGGCTGCGACGAAGCCAAGCAGGACCTGCAGGAAGTCGTCGAATTCCTGCGCCACCCCGAGCGTTACCACCAACTCGGCGCCCGCATTCCCCACGGCGTCCTGCTCGTCGGCCCTCCCGGCAGCGGCAAAACCCTGCTCGCCAAAGCTGTCGCTGGAGAAGCCAAAGTTCCCTATTACTCCATCTCCGGTTCCGATTTCGTCGAGATGTTCGTCGGCGTCGGGGCCGCCCGCGTCCGTGACCTGTTCGAGCAGGCCCGCAAAAGTGCGCCCTGCATCGTCTTTATCGATGAAATCGACGCGGTGGGCCGCAAACGCGGCGTGAGTTTGCAGGGCGGCAACGACGAACGCGAACAGACCCTCAATCAACTCTTGGTGGAGATGGACGGCTTCGGCAGTGGACAGGAAGTGATCATTCTGGCGGCCACCAATAGACCCGATGTGTTGGATGCGGCGTTGCTGCGTCCGGGGCGTTTTGACCGTCAGGTGGTGGTGGACGCGCCGGATGTGCGGGGCCGGGAAATGGTGCTGCGAATTCATGCCCGTAAAAAGCCGCTGGATGCCAGTGTGGATCTGGCACTGGTGGCCCGCAGAACGGCGGGGATGGTGGGGGCAGATCTGGAGAACCTGCTGAACGAAGCGGCGCTGTTGGCGGCGCGGGAAGGCCGGACGCGGATTACGGGGCGGGATGTGGATGAGGCACGGGACCGGGTCTTGATGGGGCCGGAACGCCGCTCGCTGGTGGTCCGGGAAGCCGACCGCAAGGTGACGGCCTACCACGAAGTCGGACA
>NZ_KB899703.1 GCF_000378445.1 Deinococcus aquatilis DSM 23025
TCCAGTACAGCGGTCCGATTGTGATTACGAAGGGTGGAACGTACTCGGGCAACTGGGAGAGCACGCAGAACAAATCCGCGGTCCTGATCCAGACCAGCGAACCGGTGATCATCGAGAACGCCAACATCCGCAGCCGCGGCAACCTGATCAGCGGCTTCAAAAACCGCCTGACGGTCCGCAACACCCGCGGCTACGCCCTGAACCCCAACGTCGCCGGCAAGGCCGCCGGACGCGCCGTCAACGCCGAGGAAGTCATGAACCTGCGCGTGGAAAACAGCTATTTCGAAGGCACCACCGGCATCTACGCACGTGCCTTCATGGGCAATACAAGTGCCGGAGAGACCATCAAGATTTTGCGCAACCGATTTAAGAATACTGATGGACGCTTGAGTGACGGTGCTGGCGGGTACACCGGTGCATACACCATTGTTCAAACAGTGCTGTTCAACAATGTCAAACGCTTACCCAATGTGGAAATTGCTTGGAATGAAATCATTAACGAACCCGGCAAAAGCCGCACGGAAGAAAACATGAATTTCTATCTCAGTAGTGGCACGCCGGCCAGTCCGTTTCTGATTCATGACAACTACATTCAGGGCGCCTATGGGGTGTCGCCGCTGACCGAAACTTTCTATGCGGGCGGGGGGATTTTGTTGGGCGACGGCAAAGTCACCGATCCATTAGATTCAGGTTATGCCCGGGTGTACGACAATCAGGTGGTGGGCACCACCAATCACGGGATCGGGATTGCAGGAGGCGTCAATAACCAAGTATATAACAACCGCGTCATCTCCAGCGGGCGCACACCTGCAGGTGAGCGCATTCCAGCGGCAAACGTCGGGTTATATGTCTGGGATCCCAACGGCGCAGGCAAGCTGGCAGTCCCGACGTTTGCCAACAACCGCATGGACAACAACGTGGTGGGCTGGACGCGGGTAGCTGCTGACGGCAAGACCAGCAACAGCCCGACGTGGTTCCCGCACTGCGGCCTGAATGCCACCACTTGCGCAGGCAACCAAAACATCGGCACCGTTACCCTCGACATGGAAAAACAGGAATATCAAGGTTGGCTAGGCAAACTGACGGCCAACAACGTCAAAGTCGGCCCCTGAGTCTGGCCAGACAAATTGACGAACAGACGAACGAGAAGTGGTGCTAAGGGGAATGTCCCCTCAGCGCCACTTCCATGTCGTTTGGCCCTTCTCAGTAGCTCAGTAGATTCTGGTCGTTCAGGCGGATGGCCTTGATGGTCAGCGAGACATTCACGGCCCTCACGCTCAGTTCCAGTGTTCGTGCGGCGGGTTCGTCCAGCGTCAATTCATGCTCCATCCAACTGCCGAGGGTCACGTTGGAATAGACCCGGTGAGCGACGCCTTCTTCGTGGTAGGCGTCCAGTTCGTAGGGCACCAGCACGTGGGCCACATGAGAACCCTGCGCCCCCAGCCGCAGCGCAAAAGGCGTCAGCGCTGGCCCCAGTTCCTCGCCGCCGCCGTAGACGTCCAGCCGCCACAGCAGCCGGATGCTGGAATGCAGGTGGCTCAGGCCCGCAGGCAGATCGAAACGCAGCGTCAGAGTGGACGGGTGGCCGTACCGACTGGAACTCAGTACAGTCAGGCCGCCCCGGTTGCCCGACAGCAGGTATCCTTGACGGCTCAGCGGAATCTCGGGCAAGGGCTGGAGCGTATGGTTGACCTCGGCAGGTACGTCCACAAGGGGCACGGGCAGGCGTCTGGAGGGTTGGCCCGGCAGGTACCGCAAAGGACTGTCGGCAGGAAGACGCTGGGTGTAGATATCCCGCAGCAGGGCCGCGTCTTCGGGCAGGTTGGCGCGGGCGGCGTAGTAGGCGGCCAGACCGGGCAGGTCTTCGGAAAGGGCGGTCATCAGTCGCCGCCGAATGTCCTGGCGGAGCAGTTGGGGGAGTTGGCTGGCGAGGGTAACGCGCAGGCCTTCACTGCGGAACACATACTGCGGCTCGGCAGGAATACGGGCGCGTTCGGGAACGCAGCCGGGCCAGTGCAGCGCCACTTCGGGTTCGGCCTCCACCAACACATGGTGTTTGATGGCCTCGTACAACAGAGATTCGGTGCTGCCACTGCTGGACTCGCCCAGAACTGCCCGCGCCAGGGCTGCATCAAACTGACCGTAGATCACGCTCAGGCGTTCGACTGCCTCGCGCATGGCAGCGGGCCAGCGGTCAACTTCGTGGCTGAAGGTTTCGCGCAGGGCCTGCGGAAAAGCCGGGCCACCCGTCTGTTCCAGATCGGCAGTCTGATCGATCAAGCTCAGCAGATGCAGCGGATTGCCCTCGCTGCGCTGCACCAGACGGGCGGCCAGCGCCTGAAGATGTTCGACAGGCTCGAAGGGAAACTGGGTTTCCAACGTGCGCTGCACGCTGAGCGTAGCCAGCGGCGGCAACGCCAGTTCCAGACGGCTGCTGCGGTCTATGGCCCGCCGCATGGCCCGCGCCAGCGGCACCTGATCGGCGGGTTCGCGGCTCAGCAGCAAGAACACGCGCTGCGCGTCGCCCGACGCACTGAACAGGAATTCGAACAGGGGAAGCAGTTCCGGGGGCGCGTCCTGTGGTCGGTCAAAAATCAGCAGCACGGGGCGGTGAACCTTGAACAGCACGTGGGCCACCTTCACCACGTCTTCTTCAAGGGTGGCGGGCTGCATCAGCAGGCGGTTCAGCACCTCGCTGCTCTCGGAATCGCACACTTTCAGGAGGGCCTGCGCGAGGCTGGCGAGCATCAGGCGGCTGGAGCGCAGGCTGGAGACCCGCACCTCCTGCCAGTCGAGTTGCTGGGCCACCGATTCGGCCAGATGGCTCTTGCCGCTGCCAGGAGGCCCGTGCAGCACCACGAACTGAGACTGTGCCTCGGCCCGCCGGAATGCCTGACGCAGTTCGTGTTCCTCGTGGGGCCGCTCAAAATTCACGGCTCCGATCTTGGAACGTGTGGGCTGCACCTGCACCGGCTCGGGCACAGTGGTCTGAAGAACAGAGGTAGAAAGGTGGACGGGCACGAACGGCGAGGGCAAGACGGCCAGGCTGCGTTCGGGCAGAAGTTTACTGGCCGACGCTGCCAGGGATGATCCGGCAGCCACGGCCAGCACCGGGGCCGCCTCCTGCATTTCGCCCGGATGCTCCAGGTCCAGAGATTCGGCACGCTCGGCGATCAGGCGGGTGGCCCACGTGTGGTTCTCGCGGGCATAGCGCCAGTACATCCGGCTGAGGTGCTGCTCTATCTGCTGCGTCATCAACCAGCGCTGCTGATCCACCCAACTCTGAAAAGTAGAGCTGCCCAGGTCTTCCAGGCCAGTAAAAGGCAGCCCACGAATCATCGCCAGCCAATCGGTCAACTGGCTCTGGTTCATAGAGCGGTTGGCTCCTTCACACCACATCTCAAAGTCGCTGGTGACGTTTTCCAGTTGCAGCAACTGGTGACTGGACGGAAAGACGTTGAGTCCGGCAGAGCGGATGCGGGCAAGCTCCACCCGCAGATTTTTGCGGGCTTCCGGGGTATTCCAGAGCAGGTTCGCCAGCCGTTCGCGGTGCTGCGGCTGCTTTTCCATGTACAGGTAAATAATGAGGGCCACGGCTTTGGCCGACAGGGGTACAGTACGCCGGGCCAGCGTAACGTGGGCATGGCCCAACAAATGGACGATCAGCATGAAACTTTCCTCCTTGCTCCCCACATCCCGCTTTCTTTACCGGGTCTCATTGGAGCACGCTCTTGATGACGGACAAACCGCGACGACCGGGAGACCTGCATCAAATCGGGCGTTATGGTGGTTTAACGGAACGGGTTTGCAAGTGGAAACACGCTTGGTAGCGCTTGGGCAGGTTCAGGTCGATCTCTGGATTAAGCGTGCAGGGCGAGGACCTGAAAGCAGTTCTTGGCGACAACCGAACCGGATGACATCGCTTGGGAGAACTCACCTGATTCCGACCTGCTCCAGACAGAACTGAGAGCTATTAAACAGACACGGCACTGGGGGGTCTATCAGACTTCGTTGGATAACGCACAGCCGTGCAAAAGCAACTGGGTCTGATTTGAGAGGGCGGATTTGAGAAGGGTAAGGAGAGGTGTGAAGCTCCTGAGTGACCGATTGATAATCTAAATCTCTGATCGGCCCATAAAGACGACTGATGCTTGTCTGGGCCTCACCTGCTGTACATAGTGCAGCAGTATGGGTTCAGATTTTACTCGTCCCACATGAATCTTAGTGATTGCCTCATGACTTTTGACCCCAATTCAGATGAACGCATGCTCACTTTCAACTTATATGACCGTTGGAAAATGTGAATTATTCGATAATAATGACCAGTTATGCCCCGCTTCTGTCCTTTAACTCCAGCTTTTACGGACGGAAAGCAGCCTTTAGCTTTAACTGGGCGAACACCTTAGACAGCAGTGCAAAGAACTACCCTCGGAAGGAGTTCTGGCCGTGCCGAGAGGCTGTTTATGGATCAGTGGCCTGGAAGCTGAGCCAAATCCTGGGGCCGTCAAAGCAGGTTGGCCTTGCGGTTATCCATACAGAGACCCGTACAGCGTTAAAACACAGATTGTTGGCATTAGCTCTGACTTAACGCCCCGCCCCTCATGCTTGCCCCGTCCTGCCGAAGGGCTGGAGGCGGCCAGCGAATGGCCCGCCGTGCAAGAAGGAGAAGAAAACGATGGGTGTAGCGTTGATCTCAGGGTCTGCCGGGCTGATCGGTTCCGAAGCGGTGCGGTTTTTTGCCGCGTTGGGCCTCGACGTTGTGGGCATCGACAACGATATGCGTCAGTATTTCTTTGGCGAGGAGGCGTCCACACGCTGGAACCGCAGCCGCCTGGAACGTCAGGTGGGCAATTATCACCACGAAGATGTAGATATCCGGGACGCCTCGGCGCTGGACGCCGTGTTTGCCAAATACGGCAAGTCCATAGAGCTCGTCATTCATACGGCGGCGCAGCCCTCGCACGACTGGGCGGCCCGCGATCCGTTCGTCGATTTCTCGGTGAATGCCAACGGCACGCTGAATATGCTGGAAGCGGCCCGTGCCAACTGCCCCGACGCGCCGTTTATTTTTACCTCCACCAACAAGGTTTACGGCGATACGCCCAACTTTTTGCCGCTTCAGGAACTGGCGACCCGCTGGGAAATTGATCCCACGCACCGCTACTCGCCGGGCATTGCCGAGGATATGAGCATCGACCAGAGCAAGCATTCGCTGTTCGGGGCCTCCAAGGTGGCCGCCGACGTGCTGGTGCAGGAATACGGGCGCTACTTCGGCATGAAGACCGTGTCGTTCCGGGGCGGTTGCCTGACCGGGCCAAACCACTCCGGCACGCAGCTGCACGGCTTTCTGGCCTACCTGATGAAGTGCGCCATGACCGGCACGCCCTACACGATTTTCGGCTATCAGGGCAAACAGGTGCGCGACAATATCCATTCTGCCGACCTGATCGCCGCGTTTGCCGAGTTCTTCCAGAATCCGCGTTCCGGCGAGGTCTACAACATCGGTGGCGGGCGCGAAAGCAACTGCTCAATGCTGGAAGCCATCGCACTGTGCCAGGAAATTACGGGCCGGGAACTGAATCACACCTACGCTGAAGACAACCGCAGCGGCGACCATATCTGGTACATCAGCGACCTTGCCAAGTTCAAGGCGCACTATCCCGGCTGGGGCATTACCTACGATGTGCCGCGCATCTTGCAGGAAATGTACTCGGTCAATCAGGAACGGTGGGCACTGACATGATCAATCTGGGCGCACATTCGGTACTGGGCGTGAAA
This sequence comes from Deinococcus aquatilis DSM 23025, assembly GCF_000378445.1. GTDB lineage: Bacteria > Deinococcota > Deinococci > Deinococcales > Deinococcaceae > Deinococcus > Deinococcus aquatilis. Next base: position 5,779 of record NZ_KB899703.1, read on the forward strand.
ATCCACGCCGTCGATTACGACTACGCCGTGAAGGCCATCCGTGAGGCTGCACGCGACAAACGGGCTTTTACGGTGAGTGCACTGGCGGTTCACGGTGTCATGACGGGCATGACCAATGCCGAGCAGGCCCGCCGTCTCAACGGGCTGAATCTGGTGGTGCCCGACGGTCAGCCGGTGCGCTGGGCGCTCGGTCTTTTGCACGGCAAGCAACTGCCTGACCGTGTCTACGGCCCCGAACTGACCCTGCGCGTGGCCCAGGCTCTGGCCGAAGACGACCTGAGCGTCTATCTGTACGGCAGCCAGCCCGCCGTGCTGGAACGCTTTGCCCGCAATCTTCAGGTCAAGTTTCCGGGGTTGCGGGTGGCGGGCATGGAAGCTTCCAAATTCCGCCGCACCACCCCCGAAGAGCAGCAGGCCACCGCCGCCCGGATTCGTGAATCGGGTGCAAACGCTGTGTTCGTGGGCCTGGGCTGTCCCCGTCAGGAAGTCTGGGCCTTCGAGAATGCGCCGCTGATCGGTCTGCCGATTCTGGCCGTGGGCGCGGCCTTCGACTTTCACGCAGGCACGCTGCCGCAGGCTCCCAAGCGCATGCAGAATGCGGGGCTGGAATGGCTGTTCCGGCTGATTCAGGAGCCGCGCCGACTCTGGAAACGCTACGTGCTGCTCAATCCCCTGTTCCTGTGGAATCTGTTTTTGCAGGGCATCCGGGTGCGGCCCTTTCCCGTAAATTTGCCCAATGGGCAGGAGCAACCTCAACGTTACGGATAGACGTGGCGGCCAGGAGCCAAGAATGAAACAACGATGGGTTCAACCGACCTGTGCGCCACACCTCACTGCTGACACCCAGACCGGACGGCCCCAGCTCTGTGTCCTCATTTCCGGCGTGCCGGAGCCGCGCCTATGAATGTGCCCGACAACAGCAAGATTTTTGTGGCCTATCCGTCGGGAGCCTTCAGGGAAGCGCTGGTCAGCCGGCTGCTGTCTCAGGGTCACGACAATCTGGTGATCGCCGACGCGCTGGATTTACGCGAAAAAGAAGCGGTGCTGGAATTTTTTGAGCGCGAACTTCCCGATTACGTGTTTTTTATGTCGGCACAGGCCAAGAGCCTCGATGCTGACAGCTTCCAGCCCCCGCAGTGGTTGCGTGACAACCTGCTCAGCGTGACCAATATGGTCGATGCCGCTTACCTGTACGATGTGGGCAAACTGCTGTGCCTCGATTGCAGCGCGGCCCTGCTTGAAGACCCGGCCTTACCGCTGCAACGTCAGCAATGGTCTCCGGCCCGGCTCGAAGAGGCCCGTCACGCCTGCGCGGTCACCCGCCGGGCCACCACCGAACTGTGTGACAGTTACCGCCGCCAATACAACTGCAACTTCGTGAGCGCCGTCAGCAGCAGCGTCTACGGGCCGGGCGTGCGCTCGGAACCCGGCGGCGCCCTGGTACCCACCCTGCTTCAGGAGATGCAGCGGGCTACCGAAAGCAACCTGCCCGTCTTTCAGGTGTTGGGGCACCCCTACGAGCGCTACTCGCTCCTGCATCTGGACGACCTGACCGCCGCCACCATGTTCATGATGGATCAGGTGGAGCGTCCCGGACAGATCAGCGTGGGCCTGACGCAGTCTTGCACCATCAGCGAACTCGTGAATCTGGCGGCCTCGGTCACGGGGTACCGGGGCACCTTCGAATTCAGTCAGCGCCTGCCCGCTTCTGCCGCCGTGTCACCCGAATTGCCTCTGGAACGGTTGGGATGGCGCAGTGGCGTGAGTCTATTAGAAGGCGTCTACAACACCGCCCGCTGGCACATAGAGCATCAGTATCCGGCGCATTTCTAGCTCCACTGGCTTTACTTCTACCTTTATCTTTCCTCCATTTGTAAACTCACGATAAAGAAAAACGTTGGGTTTATTTTTCGTTAGCGCCTTCCAAGTTAAGTTTTCTGCGTTGGTTCCGGCCTTCCCGCTGCACTGTCGGCGCGGCCCACCCAGAGAGCAGAATTGACCCTCTCCCTCAGAACCAACCCCTTCAGGCAGAGCTGGTCAGGCACAGGTCGTCAGGACAGAGCATTCAGCGCCGGCATTCAGAGATGAGCATTCAAGGAGAACCCACCATGCAGCCAACCGAGCATCCAACCAAATCATTGACCGAATCCCTCAAAGTCGCCGTTGTCGGAACCGGGTATGTGGGGATGGGCACCGCCGTCATGCTGGCTTCTCTGGGCCATCAGGTCGTGGGCATCGACATCGACCAGAAGAAGATCGAGATGCTGCGGCGCGGTGAACTGCCCATCTACGAACCCGGCCTGGAAGACCTGCTCAGGGCCAGTCAGGAGCGCCTGCGCTGGACAGACGACTACGCCTCAGCCATTCCCGACGCCGACGTTATTTTTATCTGCGTGGGAACGCCTCCGCTGCCCAGTGGTCAGCCCAATCTGCGCTATGTGGAAGGGGCGGCCCAGAGTGTGGCCCGCAACCTGAACGGCAAATTGCAGGTGGTCGTCAACAAGAGCACGGTTCCGGTGGGCACGGGCGACTGGGTATCGCGGATCATCGAAGAGAACGCCCTCGACTATTCGGCAGGCCGCTACGTGGTGGTCAGCAATCCCGAATTCCTGCGCGAAGGCACGGCGCTTCACGACAGTCTCTACCCTGACCGCATCGTGCTGGGCAGCTCCTCGCCCGAAGGCATCGAGCGCCTGCGCCAGCTGTATCAGCCCCTGCTGGAGCAGACGTTTACGCCGCCCGAAGGGATGCCCCGCCCCTCCAACTACACCCTGCCCGAACTGGTGACCACCAGCCTGAGCAGCGCCGAGATGATCAAGTACGCGGCCAATGCGTTTCTGGCCCTCAAGATCAGCTTCGCCAACGAGATTGCGGGCCTGTGCGAGTGCGTGGACGCTGACATCGAGCAGGTGACCCACGGCATCGGCTGTGATCAGCGCATCGGCCACCGCTTCCTGTCGGCGGGCGCGGGCTGGGGCGGCAGCTGCTTCGGCAAAGACACGGCGGCCCTGATCAATACCGGCAGTGAGTACGGCTACACCATGCCCATCTTGCGGGCGGCTGTGGAAGTCAACCAGCGTCAGCGCCACCTGGTGATCAGCAAGTTGCAGCGCCACCTGCACCGCCTTCAGGGCAAGCGTGTGGCAGTGCTGGGGCTGGCCTTCAAACCCAACACCGACGATCTGCGCGACGCTCCCGCCCACGACTGCATTGCCCGCCTGATGGATCTGGGGGCCAAAGTCACGGTGCATGACCCGGTGGCGATGCCGCACGCCCGCCGCGAATGGGCACACCTGACCTACGATGAGGCCGAGACTGCCGAGGCCGCCCTGCGCGGAGCCGACGCCGTGATCCTGATGACTGAATGGGATGACTACCGCACGCTGGACTGGGATCAGGCCGTGCGGACCATGCGCCGCCGCCTGATCATCGATACCCGCAACGTGCTTCAGCAGTTGCCCCAGCACAGCACAGTGGAGCAGATCGGACGCACAGTCCTGCACAACGTTCCCGACAACGAGGTGCTGGCTGGTGCGACCCTATGACCGAGTCGGCGCCGCAGACCATCCTGATCACGGGGAGTGCGGGGTTCGTAGGCTCGCATCTGGTGGAGCGCTTCCTAAACGAAGGCCACACCGTCATCGGCGTGGACAACTATATCAGCGGTCAGCGCCAGAACACCGCGTTGTTTCTACAGCATCCCCGCTTCCGCTTCATTCAGGCCGATGTCAGCCAGGGCATCCCCTACACCGGGGACACCCTGGACTGGGTGCTGCATTTCGCTTCTCCAGCCAGCCCCCCCCACTACCAGGAATTCCCGGTCGAAACCCTGATGGTGGGTGCCCAGGGCACCCAACACGGTCTGGAGTTGGCTCTCAAGCACGGCGCGAAGTTCTTTCTGGCCAGCACCAGCGAGGTGTACGGTGATCCGCATGTGCATCCCCAGCCGGAGAGTTACTGGGGGCATGTCAATCCCAACGGCTTGAGAAGCTGCTACGACGAGGCCAAACGCTACGCCGAGGCGATGACCATGGCGTATCACCGGGCCAAGGGGGTAGACACCCGGATCATCCGGATCTTCAACACCTACGGCCCGCGCATGCGGGCCGACGATGGGCGGGTGATCACCAACTTCGTGCATCAGGCGTTGCGGGGCGAGGCACTGACGATCTACGGCGACGGGTTGCAGACGCGCAGCTTTCAGTATGTGGACGATCTGGTCGAAGGGATCGTGCGGTTGATGGGCGTGAGTTATCACGAGCCGGTGAACCTGGGCAATCCGACGGAATTCACCATGCTGGAACTGGCGGATGTGGTGCGGGAGATTATTGATCCGGAGCTGGCGGTGGTGTATCAGGCTGCGCCGAGCGATGATCCCCAGCAGCGTAAACCTGACATCTCCCGCGCACAGGAACTGCTCGGCTGGACACCCCAGGTGGCCCTGGCCCAGGGGCTGAGCATTACTACTGCCGCCTTCCGGGAAGACCGCATAAAAACGGAGCAGGCCGCCCACACACCTCTGGTGAGCGTGGTCATTCCGACCCGCAACCGCCCGGATTTGCTGCTTCAGCGGGCAGTCAGAACGGCCCTCGCGCAGACGCTGCACAACATAGAAGTCATCGTGGTCATCGACGGCCCTGATCCGGCCACTGTGCAGGCGCTCTCAGAGGTACCTGATTCCAGACTGCGCGTTCTGGCCCTGCCAGACAACATCGGAGCCGCCGAAGCCCGCAACATTGGCATTCGTGCGGCTCAGGCAGAATGGATCGCGCTGCTGGACGATGACGATGAGTGGGCACCCGAAAAACTGGAACGGCAGCTGGAAGCGGCGCGGGCTTCTGCCCATGCCCAGCCGATCGTGGTTTGCCGGTATTTCCTGCCCACCCCGCAGGGCACCCACGAAGAGCCGCCCCGTTTTCCCCGTGCAGGCGAGGCCATCGGGGATTACCTCATGGCACGGGATGCCTGGTTGTCGCGTGACCGCACGCTGATGAGTACGGTGTTGTTTGCCCGGCGTGAACTGTTTTTGCAGGTGCCCTTCGATCCTGCTCTGCGCCGCCATCAGGATTGGGACTGGTTGTTGCGGGTTGCCGGATTGCCCGGAGTCGGTTTCGAGGGCGTTTCCGAACTGCTGGCGACCTATCACTTTCACGAACCCCGTCCTCACATGAGTTTGTCGGCCAAGTGGAGCGAGTCTCTGAAGTGGGCCGAAGCACACTACCGGGATGGGCGGCTGAGCCAGCGGGCGTACGTAGGTTTCATCGTCTTTCATGTGTCCCAGTTCGCGGCCAACGACGGAACCGCCAAGGCGTTCTGGTCAACCTCGCGGGCCGTATTGTCGGGGCGGCCCCGGCCCTTCGAGGTTGGCCGCTACGTGGCGACGTGGGTCTTTCCGCAGCAGGTGCGGCGGCGTATTCATGTCCTGGCCGAAACAGGCTGGGCGCAGGTGCGGCCTCCCCGCCGAACGGAGAGGAGCCGAACGGACATAGGTCAAACGGATGCCGGACAGGTCTGATGCGTGGTTGCCTCCACAATTCATCCAGCGATCAGGTACGCCGTTTCCGGCTGACAGACTGCAAAGGCAGGCGAAGTGAATGACGCCCCATGTGGTGATCTACCGCGAGAATCTTCTGGCCTATTCGGAGACGTTTATTCTGAATCAGGCAGAGGCGCTGACCCGCTTCACGCCCTATTACGTGGGCACGCGCCGGGTCGAGGGCATTTCTACGCCCTCAGACCGGACACTGATTTTGAGTAGCGGTGATCTTCGTGGCCGTCTGTCCGAGCTGTGGTACAAGGCGACGGGCCTTGCCCCCCGGCTTGACCGGCAGATCCGCGCTGTTCGGCCCCAGCTGCTCCACGCGCACTTTGGCCCTGATGGAGCGCAGGCTCTTCCGTTGGCCCGCCGCCTGAAACTGCCGCTGGTGGTCACGTTTCACGGCTTCGATGCCACCATGCACGACGCCGAACTGCGGGCCTCTCCCGTGTTGAGGGACCGCCAGTTGGTGTCCAGACGCCCCGAACTGATCCGCAAAGGCGCACTCTTCATTGCCGTATCCGAGCATATCCGCAGGCAACTGCTTGCCAAGGGCTTCCCAGCCCAGAAGGTTGTGACGCACTACAACGGGATCGATACGTCCGTCTTTGTGCCCGCTGCGGAACCTGCCGAGGAGCCGCTGGTGTTGTTCGTGGGCCGTCATGTGGAAAAAAAGGGCGGAAGTTCGCTGCTACGGGCCATGCATACGCTTCAGCAGCGGCTTCCAGCGGCCCGCCTGGTGTTGATCGGCGAAGGGCCTCTGTTGCAACCTCTGGAAGAATTGGCCGCGCAACTGGGGCTGAATGCTCTGTTCGTGGGCCGTCAGACGCCGGAGCAGGTGCGGGGTTGGATGCGGGAGGCTCAGGTGTTGTGTGTGCCCAGTGTCACAGCCCGCAACGGCGATACCGAGGGCCTGCCCACCGTGATTCTGGAGGCGATGGCGATGGGCCTGCCGACCGTGACCACGGCCAGTGCGGGCAACCCTGAGGCCGTGACGCACGGCGAGACCGGATTTGTGGTGCCGGAACACGATGAGGCTGCACTGGCACACGCGATCCTGCAACTTCTGGAGGACCGCCCGCTGAGCCAACGTTTCCGGGCTGCCGCGCTGGACGATGTGCGGGCACGCTTCGACTCGCGTGTATTGGTCCGCAAGCTTGAAGGTCTTTACGAGTCGGTGTCGTCTGCTGAATCCGTACAGGCACAGCAGCGCCGCTGGTCGGGCGACGTGGGTTCCACATGAGCGGTCTGAAAGACAAGACCATGCGGGCCATCAAATGGAGTTCACTCTCCTTTCTGACCACCGTGCTGCTGACGCCCCTGTTTGCGGCAGTGTTGGCCCGCCTGCTGACCAAAGAAGAATTCGGCCTGTTTGCCATCGGCCTGAGCCTGTATGCGGTCGGACAGTACATTGCAGATTTCGGCATCGGGCAGGCCCTGGTGCAGAAAAGCGACCTGACTGAAGAAGACATCCGGGCCGGGTTTACATCGTCGGTCATGCTGGGCCTGCTGGCAACCGTATTGGCCTGGCTGCTGGCACCTGTAGCTGGCAAATTTTTCAACAATCCGGATGTCACGCCGTTCATGCGTACCTACGCCTGCGTGTACGTTATTGCGTCGTTGGCGACTGTATCGACGAGTTTGCTGCGCCGCGCCCTGCGGTTCAAGCCCCTCATGGTTGCGGAGGTCGGGTCTTACGTGATCGGGCAGGGCGTCTTCGGATTGGGGGCCGCTTACCTGGGGTTCGGCGCGTACAGCCTGATCATCAGCGCCGCCGTGCAGGGCGTCATTCAGCTGTCGGTGTCTTATTTCTACGGTCGTCACCCCTTTCGTTTCACGTTCCGGGGCGACTCCTACCGCGCGCTCTACGCCTTCGGGGGCCGCGCCTCGCTGATCAGTTTTCTGGAATTCCTCAGTGTCAATCTGGACACCCTGATGATCGGCCGCTTCTACGGAACCGCCACCCTCGGCCTGTATAACCGGGGTTACAACACCATCTACGCGCCGTTGATGGGTATGGCCCGCAGCCTGACCCGCGTCCTTGCGCCGTCGTTCAGCGTGGTGCAGCACGATCAGGGCAAATTGCGCTCCGCCTACCTGTCGGGCCTGATGGCGCTGTCGGTGCTGCTGTTCAGTCTGGCCGCGTGCGCCTTCGTGTCAGCCCACGAAATCGTGCTCGTGCTGCTCGGAGACTCGTTTGTCGGTGTGGTACCCATCGTGCAGATTTTGGCGCTCTTTATTCCCTTTCCTGTTCTCAGCAATCTGTCGGCAGTCCTGGCCGAGGCCTCTGCCCGCCTGAACACCAAAATTGCGGTGCAGTCGGTGTATCTGGTGGTGCTGGCCGCCGCATACTGGACGGCCTACCGTCTTGGCTGGGGCATCGTCGGTTTTGCGGGCGTGCTGGTGGTGGCGGGCGCTCTGCGCAGCTTCGCCTACGCGTTCGTGGCCCGCCACATCATCGGCGGCGGCGGTCAACACATTGTCCGTGCCTACGGCGTGGGGCTGTCGTGCGGTCTGGCTGTGGCCGCCGCCCTGTTCGTGGTGGTCTATCCGCTGCGTCAGACAGGTCTCTCTGCATTCGTCCTGTTCGGCATAGAAGGCCTGGTGGGGGGTGCACTCGTGCTTGCAGTGCTGCTCTTCGGTCCACCCAACGAACTGCAGCAACAGGCCCGCCGCCTTTCCAGACAATTCCTGTCGCGCACTGAACGTTGGTGGCGGGCCATTCATCCCACCGAAGGCACCTGAGAGCCGCTGCATCTTCTTTCTCTTTGTCCCTCCATCCGAACAGTTCTCACCCAGTTGCCCTCATCCGAGCAGGAAGGAACATTGCCATGACCAATTTGATCCCCCCATCTCCTCCAGAAGTCGGTGTGCAGGCCGCGCCCCAGGCGACCCCGATCAGCAGCGGCACCGCTGCTATCGTGGTGACCTACAACCGCAAGGCGCTGCTGCACCGCTGCCTTACCCTGCTGCTTGGTCAGACGGCAGCACTGGAACATATCTACGTCATAGACAACGCCTCGACAGATGGCACAGCCGAAGTCATTCCGCAGGACCCACGCATTACCCATGTGCGCCTGGAAAGCAATTTGGGCGGTGCCTACGGGTTCTCGTACGGCGTACAGCAAGCACTTGAAGGCAACTACCAGTACGTGTGGTTGATGGACGACGACTGCCTGCCCGAACCCGAGGCCCTGGCCGAACTCCTGACCTATACGCCCCAGAGCGAGGCCCTGTGCAGCGCCGTGTTGGCCCGCGACGGGCGCTACGATCTCCATCAGCGCCGCAGCTTCGATGAGGTGCGCCTGAGCGAAACCGACCTGCCAAAAGAGGCCTACACCCAGCAGGGCACGCCCGTAGACCTGTTTACCTTTGTCAGTGTGCTGATCAGCACGGACGCAGTGCGGCGGGCAGGTCTTCCCGTCAACAACTTCTTTTTCATGTACGACGACAGCGAATATGCCCTGCGACTGCGCGAGCTGGGCATCACCACCCGCCTGGTGCCTTCCAGCCGGGTGTGGCACCACGGCAGCCTCACCTACCCGCCCGTCCGAACCGCTTATAACCCGCTCAAGCACTACTACAACACGCGCAATCAACTGTTGGTCTACCGCCAGTACGGCACCTCTTCCCCGTGGTATGCCATCCGGCTGCTGGTCAAAACGGGCGGCGCGTTTATCCGGCTGGCCCAGCACCGCGAACTGAATCGCCGCTCGGCAGGGCTGGCAGCGCGGGCCTTGCTGGACGCTGTGCGGGGCCGGGCATATGTTCGGGCTATCCGCACGAATTGACCGCCGGTCGATCATCAGCACGCGCGTCCTTCGTGACCCAACAGACTCTGGAGCCACCGAACATCTCTTCTGTCGGTGGCTCCATGTTATAGATCTGTTTGAACCTGTTCTGGACGTGCTCTAGAGTTCGGCCCTGTCTGCCACCGACAGTTCGTGGGTCAGGCGGTCAGGTGATCCACGCTTGAAGAGGGCGCTGGTAATCAGGAAGGCCAGCGGCGCAGAAACCAGCAACGCTGCGGCGAGCAGCAAAAAGCTGGTGCCTTCGTCCCGCGCCGTGGTCACCACAGCCACCACGATAATCAGCGCGGGCAGCAGAGAAATGCCGATCACGCCCGGCAGGCCGCCCGGAATGCGGAAGGGGCGCACCATCTCGGGCACACGCACCCGCAGCACGACCAGCGACGTGAATTGCAGCAGCAGGCTGACGCCGTACAGCAGCACGGTGGTCACGGCCAATGTCTGGAAGGGGCCGACCACCAGCAGCGCGTAGATGACGCAGCAGGCGATGATGGAGATCATGGGCGTGCCGAAGCGGGGATGGCGGGCCACCAGCGCGGCAGGCAGGTAACCGTCCGAGGCCAGCACGAAGGGCAGGCGGCTGTTGGAAAACACCATCGCGTTGAAAAGCCCTGCCGCGCAGAACATCCCGCCCACGGCCACCCAGATGCCCAGCCAGCGCCCACCGATAGCGGTTGCCAGTTCAGGAAAAAAGGCCGTGTCGCCCCATTTGGTGTACTCCACACCCGAGGTCAGGCCCGCCAAGACAGGCAACAGGTAGGCGAAGATGATCAGCGGCACCGCGATCAGCATGGCCTTGGGCACCACCTTCAGCGGTCTTTCGATCTCGCCCAGGATGGTGCTGATGCTGTCCCAGCCCAGAAAGTTGTACATGACCACAAACAGGCCCAGCCCAAACGCCCCGATGATGCCCGTATCGGGCGGCGTGACCGGCAACCAGAACGGCGCGGGATTGGCCGCCCAGCGCACACCTGCCAGCACGAACATCGTGATGAACGGCGCGAACACCATCACGGCAAACACCTTGCTGCTGTCTCCCACAGCTTTTGCGCCCCGAATATTGAGAAAGCCGAAGCCGGTGATCAGCAGGGCGGCGACGATCCAGCGCACCGCTGCCGAATCGTCAATGATGGTGCTGCCGAAGGCGAGGCGCAAAAAACTGCTGGTGTATTCGGCAAACAGGGCCGCAAAACTGGCCGCGATAACGAGGCCGTACAGCCAACTGATCCAGCCCTGAGTAAAGCCCCAGAAGCGGCCCAGAGCGCGGTTGACCCAGACGTAATAACCGCCCTCCACCGGCATGGCAGTAGAGAGTTCAGTGACCATCAGGGCGGTGGGAATGCTCCAGATCAACGGCGTGATCAGGATCAGGGCAATCGCCATGCCCGGCGCAGAACCGGCGACCACCCCCTCAATGCCGAATGCGCCGCCCGCCACCGTGAAGTAGATGACCATGATGACGCCCCACAGCCCCAGTTTGGGCCGTCCGGGGACAGGGGCAGGAGAACTTCCAGCAGTGGTGGGCTTGACCGTCATGGAAACCTCGCTTGGACACAAAAGAAAAAAACGATAGGCAAACGGCTGATGAACTGTGGAAAAGATGAGCTGTGGTAAAGAAGCCTCAGCTTAATCAAGTCATCATCCGGCTGGCCTGTGACAGACCCACCAAGTTGAGACGGAGAAATTGGCAGTTGGTCACAATGTCTGGCGTCCAGTATTCTCTGCGGTGTGAAGCGCCTTGCATCTCTGGAGCCATGCCGTGCAAGTTGCTGATGTGCTGGCGCTGCCCGCCTGCGCCCATGCGGAGATTGTCCGGGGAACGGCAGCCGACCTGACCCGCACGGTGCGGCTGGCCCACGTCATAGACGTGCCCGACGCCCAGAGCTGGGTGCGTCCCGGCACGTTGCTGCTCACCACCGGGCTGTCGTGGCCGCGTGAGGCGGAGGCGCTGGCCCTTTTCGGTCAGGATCTGGCGCGGCGCGGCCCAGCGGCGGTAATGCTGGCCGTGCCGCACTTTTTTTCTGCCTTTCCGCCAGAGGTGGCCGGGGCGCTGGCCGAATCCGGCATTCCGGCTCTGGAACTGCCCTGGGAAGTGCCGTTCGTGGAGGTGGTGCAGCAGACCCACGAGTTTATTCTGCACGCCCAGGCCGATCATCTGGCCCGCAGCGAATCTATTCACCGGGCGCTGACCCGCGCCGCACTGGGCGGACAGCTCAGTGATGTGGCCGGAACATTGTCGGAGCAACTGGGGCGAGTGGCGCTGCTGCTGGCCCGCAACGGCTCTCCCCTGATTCCTCATACAGGGCTGACACCAGCCCCCGATCCGGCGCTGGCGCGGCTCGCGTTGGCTCGCCCCGGCACGGCTCCGCGCCCGCTGGCAGGCGGCGTATTGGTTCCGGTGGTGCTGCGTGGACAGCGCGAGGGTGGAGTCTGGGTGGCGGGTGCGGCCTCCTCCGGCCAGGCCGCTGCCGCAGACGCTGGGCCACAGGCGGGGCCGGGACATGATCTGGAGGTCCGGGCTGCCGAGCACGCGGCCACTGTTGCCGCCCTGTTGATGTTGGCCCAGCAGGATATGGAGGTGCTGGAGGCGCGGCTGGGATACGCCTTCGTGGATACGCTGCTGGAGGGAAGATTTACTGCCGATTCCAGCCTGCATGAGCGGGCGCGGCGGCTGGGATTCGACGTTCTGGGCAGCTATACGGTGGCGCTGCTGGTGCTGCCGGGTGCGCTGCCCCTCTTGCCTGAAGGCTTTGCCCAACGCGAACAGGCCACCAAACGACTGCGTGGGGCGCTGATCTCGCTGGGAGCCGCGCCGCTGGTCAGCGTCAGCCTCGATCACATCTGGTTCCTGCTGCCCCAGAGCCTCAGCGCCGAGCGGGTGTGGGCGCGGCTGGGTTGGCAGGAGGCCGGAAATTCTGAAACGGTTCCCGGCATGGTGTACGGGCGGGAACGGCTGGGCGTGGCAGGCGTGGCGCAGAGCCGGGCCGAGGTGCTGGCGCTGGCAGCCTACGCGCAACCCGGCCAACTGCGTTCCTATGCCGAGGTGCTGGTCCCCCGCGCCCTCAGCGGCGACCGCGACGCTCAGGCCGACCTGATGCGCGGTCTGCTGGAACCTTTGCGTGGGGCGCGGGGTGGAGCCGCCCTGATCGCCACCGTGCAGGCGCTGTGCGACACGGGTTTTGCCCAGGCCGAAGCTGCCGCCCGCCTCAAGATTCACGGCAATACGCTGCGTTACCGCATGGACCGCATAGAGGCGCTGACAGGCCGCCCGCTGGCAGACCCGGCCACCAGGTCGCTGTGGTGGCTGGCATTACAACTGGGGGCGCTGGAACTGGGAACGCCGCAACCCAGCCAACTCTAGGACACGTTGTCGGGCGGTGTTGTCGGACTACCACAACAAATACCCCCTGTTTTCGGTGGTTGCCCCCCATGCGCCCCCTGACTGCAGGGCTTACGCTGGCCGTTCAAAGGGAGGGCTTTGCTATGACTATTTCACCGTCCAGAACGGATGAACTGTTGGCGCTGCGGGCAGCGGAAATCCCGCGTGGAGTGAGCAACGCGCACCCGGTGGTCGCGGCGCGGGCCGAGGGCGTGAGGCTGTGGGATATAGAAGGCCGGATGTACCACGACTGGGTGGGCGGTATCGGCGTGCTGAACGTGGGCCACAACCATCCCCATGTGCTGGCCGCCGTGCGTGCCCAACTGGATCACTTCAGCCACACCTGTTTTCAGGTCGCCATGTACGAGCCTTATCTGCGGCTGGCGCAGCGCCTGAATGCCCGTTTTCCCGGCGCGGCTTCGGGTGCGGCGACTTCCACCAAAACTCCCCCCGTTAAAACTCTTTTTCTGACCACCGGAGTCGAGGCCACCGAAAACGCCATCAAGATCGCCCGCAGCTTTACCGGGCGGCCCGCCGTGATCTCGTTTACCCACTCGTTTCACGGGCGCACCCTGCTGGGCATGACCCTGACCGGGAAAAAGGCGTACTACGCGCAGAATTTCGGCCCCTTTGCCCCCGACGTGTACCACGCCCCGTTTCCCTACGAGTACCGGGGCGTCAGCGTGGAGGCGGCGCTGGAGGGTCTGCAAGAGCTGTTCCGCACCACCGTAGACCCTTCCCGCGTGGCGGCCATCATTCTGGAACCCGTGCTGGGCGAAGGCGGATTCTTGGCCGCCCCCACCGCCTTCTTGCAGGCCCTGCGCGATATTTGCGACCTGCACGGCATCGTCTTTATTGCCGATGAAATTCAGAGCGGCGTGGGGCGCACAGGCAGTTTCTGGGCCATCGAGCAGAGCGGCGTGCAACCCGATCTGCTGACCTTTGCCAAGAGCATCGGCGGCGGCCTGCCCCTCTCGGGCGTCACGGGCAAGGCCGAGATCATGGACGCTCCGGCCCCCGGCGGTCTGGGCGGCACCTACGCGGGCAATCCGCTGGCGTGCGCGGCAGGCATGGCGGTCATGGATTTATTTGATGATCCCGCCCTGCTGGCCCACTCGCAGCAGGTGGGTCAGCGCCTCACGGCAGCCTTCCTTGCTCTACAGGCCGAAGTGCCCGAAATTGGCGATGTGCGCGGCCTCGGCCCGATGGTCGCCATGGAATTTGTGCAAGGCAGCCAGACCCAAGGCACCCAGACCAAAGCGACACAGACCCGCGCCCCCGCCCCCGAACTGGCGACCCGCATCGTGGAAGCCGCCCGCCGCCGTGGACTGCTGCTGCTGAAGGCAGGCATGTACGGCAGCGTCATTCGCGTGCTGGTGCCCATTACCGTCACCTTTGAGGAACTGGAAGAAGGGCTGGTCATTTTGCGGGCGGCGGTGCTGGAGGCGGTGGGACGGTAACAAGCCAGAGATTGACGCTCCGTGCAAACCCCCCAGTCGGCTTTGCCGCCAGCCTTCCTTAAGGGGAGCGCAACATCTTTTGTCCTCCCCTCTCCTGCGGAGCTTTGCAAGTCTAAGGGGGGGCGTTGCACAGCAACGGGGGGGGGGTTCGCCTTCCCACTCAACCCACACACAAGGAGTCCCCATGACCCACATCCGACTGAAGACTGAAATTCCCGGCCCCAACAGCGTGGCCCTCCAGCAGCGGCGAGCAGCGGCGGTCAGCCGGGGACTGGGGCAGGCCAACGCCGTCGCCGTGCAGTCGGCGCGGGGTTCGCTTGTCACCGATGTAGACGGCAATACCTTCATCGATCTGGCGGGCGGCATCGGCATGATGGCGGTAGGCCACAACCATCCCAGAGTGGTGGCGGCGGTGCAGGCGCAGGTGCAGGAGGCCATTCATCCCTGTGCGCTGGTCACGAATTTCGAGGGTTATCCCGCGCTGGCCGAACGCCTGAACGCCCTGACCCCCGGCGACTTCCCCAAGAAGACCCTGCTCGCCAACGGCGGCGCGGAAGCCGTGGAAAACGCCGTGAAAATTGCGCGGGCTTACACCGGACGGGCGGGCGTGATCGTCTTCGAGGGCGCGTACCACGGGCGCACCAACCTTACGATGGCGATGACCTCCAAATACGGCCTGTTCAAGAAAGGCTTCGGGCCGTTTGCCCCGGAGGTCTACCGTCTCGCCTACCCCAACCCGTACCGCGCCCCCGAAGGCCTGAGCAGCGAGCAGTGGACCGATTGGTGTTGCTGGAACCTCGAAAACGCGCTGGTGGCGCACATTGACGGCTCGGCGCTGGCCTGCATCGTCATCGAACCGGTGATGGGCGAAGGCGGATTCATTCCCACGCCTGCCAAGTTTCTGCACAAAATCCGTGAAATCTGTGACCGCACCGGGGCCGTCATGATCGCTGACGAAATCCAGAGCGGCAGCGGGCGCACCGGGCGGCTGTACGCCATCGAACACGCGGGCGTAGTGCCCGATCTGCTGGTCAGTGCCAAGAGCCTGGGGGCCGGAACGCCCATCAGCGCCGTCACGGGCCGCGCCGAGATCATGGACGCGCCTCATCTGGGCGGCGTGGGCAGCACCTACGGCGGCAGTCCGGTGAGCTGTGCGGCGGCTCTGGCGGTGCTGGACATCCTGACCGAACCCGGCTTTCTGGAACAGGCCCAGATGATCGAGCGCGTGACCCGCGAGGTCTGGGAGGCGGTGCGCGGAGAGTTGCCCATCGGAGATATTCGCGGCGTGGGCGCGATGATGGCCGTGGAATTCGTCAAAGACCCGCACACCAAGGAGCCGTGGATGGACATGGTGGCCGCCGCCGTGCCGCTGGCCGTGGAGCGCGGCGTCTTGCTGATCCGGGCGGGCCTGTATTCCAACTGCCTGCGCTTTCTGCCCGCGCTGGACATTCCCGAAGAGGTCTTGCGCGAGGGCCTGAATGCCGTGGTAGACGCCGTGCGTGAGGCTTATGCCAAAGCTCGTCCCGCCGCCGCTGCCGAACTTCCAGCTTTAGCCGCCCCCGTATGACCCAGCCCCAGACGACCCAGCCCCAGACGACCCCCACTGAGTATCAGGGCCGCCCCGTCCTGGCCGCCCGCAACGATGGCCGCTACGTGGTGGTGCAGGCGCAGGCCGCCGACGCCCCGGCACTCGAAGCCGTGCAGCGGGCCTGCTTTCCCGACCTCAGCGAATCAGAACTGGCCACCGAGCGGCATTTCCTCTCGCATCAGGCACATTTCCCGGAAGGCCAACTGGCGGTGCTGGACACCCAAAATGGGCGTTTGGTGGCCTCCAGCAGCGATTTTCGGATGCGGGTGGATTTTGCCCACTATGCCCATTCGTACCTCGAAGAAACCGGCGACAACCTGTTTACCACCCACGATCCGCACGGAGACTGGCTGTACGGCGCAGACATCGGCGTACACCCGGACGCACGCGGGCAGGGGCTGGCAACGCTGCTGTACGGCGCACGTCATGACCTGATCCGCCGCCTGAACCTGCGCGGGCATGTGGCCGGAGCGATGCCCAAAGGTTACGGCGCGGTGTGCGACACGCTGTCTATAGAGCAGTACGTGATGGAAGTCATTCGCAACGAGCGGGCCGACCCGGTGCTGAGCGTGCAGCTCAAGCGCGGGTACGGCGTCTGGGGCATCATTCCCGATTATCTGGAAGATGAATCGTGCGGCAATCACGGCGTGTTTATCGTGTGGCGCAACCGGAGTCATCAAGCCCTGTGAGCCAGCCTGCTGCCACCATCTATACGGGCGGCCCCATCTACCCGCAGGCCGATGGGCAGGCTGTAGACGCCCTCGCCGTGCGTGGTGGGCGCGTGCTGGCCGCTGGTTCAGTGGAGGAAGCGCGGGCCGCCGCCGGGGCCGACTTCCTCACCCACGATCTGGGCGGAGATACCCTGCTTCCCGGCCTCACCGACGCGCATGTGCATGTCTGGAAGGTAGGGCAACTCCGCACCACCCTGCTGGATCTGCGCGAAACCCAGTCTGCCGAAGAATTCGCGGCGCTGGTGCGGGCGCGGCATCAGCAGTTGCCTCCCGGCGAATGGTTGTGGGGGCGAGGCTGGAACGAGGCGCGGCAGGGATTCATTCCAGACCGCGCCCTGCTGGACGCCCTCGCCCCCGGACGGCCCGTACTGCTGACCCGCACCTGTGCCCACATTCACGCCGTCAGCACGCGGGCGCTGGAGGCGGCGGGCATCGGCCCCGGCACGCCCGCACCCCCCGGCGGAGAGCTGGATTACGCGGCGGGCCGCCTCACCGAAACGGCGTACGGCCTCGTCTACGGCGCGATGCCCACCCCCACGCAGGCCCAGTTCGAGGCGTGGATTCTGGCGGGCCTCACCTACCTGAAGTCGCTGGGCCTGACCGCCGTGACCGATCCTGCCGTGGACGCGCCCCTGTACGCCGCTTACCGGGCACTCGACGCAGCGGGCAGGCTGCCCATCCGGGTCAATCTGCTGTATATCCGCAGGCCCGACGGCGGTTCCGAGACCCTGCCCCTGCCCGAAAAATACCTTTCAGATCGGCTGCGCTGCGACAGCGTCAAGTTCTTCCTGGATGGCGGCCTCAGCGGGGCAACGGCGGCGGTCAGCGTGCCTTACCTTGGCCTCACGCCGCCCAATCACGGTGTGCTGCGCTTTGGTTCCGCCGATCTGTACGAACTGGCTTGCGAAGCCCATGTCAGCGGCTTTCACATCGGCGCACACGCGATTGGAGACCGGGCGCTGGATCAACTGCTGGCGGTGTATGCCCGCCTGAACGCGGAGCATCCCGGCGGGCCGCGTCACCGCATCGAACATTTCGGGTTGCCCTCGGCCCAGCATCTGCAACAGGCCCGCGCCCTGAGTGTGATCGCCGTGCCACAGCCGATTTTTCTGCACGAACTCCGCGCCAACTATGACCGCTATATTCCGCCCGAGCTGGCGGGGCAGGTCTTTCCGCTGCGGGCCATGTTCGGCGCGGAACTGGATGTGGCCTTTTCCAGCGACGGCCCCGTCGTGCGCGAACTGCGGCCCCTGGCGGGCGTGCAGGCGGCGGTCAGTGAGGCGTACGTGCCCGGAATGAACGTCACATTGGCGCAGGCACTGGGCGCGTATACCCACGGCGGCGCGGTGGCGCACGGCGACTCGCACGAACGCGGCAGCCTGCGTCCGGGGTTCCGGGCCGACCTCACGCGCCTACACGCCGATCCGTTTCATACTGAAGTCCACCTGCTGTCCGACCTTCCCGTACACGGCGCAATTCTTGCCGACCATTCTATTTCCGGCGCACCAGTGGCCGAAAGTGAGACAACATGACCACCCAGACCAATCCAACCCCGGCTCTGCTGAACGATCCCGTCACCCGTACCCGCGCCTATTTTGACGGCGAATGGCGCAGCACGCCCGACACCTTCGACGTGATTCATCCCGGTACGCTAGAAAGCATCGGCGCGGTGGCCGACTGCACCGCCGACGACGCGAAGCGGGCCATAGACGCCGCCGAAGTGGCCCTGAAAACGTGGCGCAAGGTCAATCCCTACGAGCGCGGCAAGATTTTGCGCCGCTGGAACGACCTGATGTTCGTGCACAAGGAAGAACTGGCCCGCCTGATGACGCTGGAAATGGGCAAGCCGATCACCGAAACGCGGGGCGAGGTGCATTACGCCGCCAGCTTTATCGAGTGGTGTGCCGAGGAAGCCGGACGCATCAGCGGCGAGCGCGTCAGCATGCGCTTTGACCGCAAGCGCGGCCTGACCTCCAGCGAACCCGTGGGCATCGTGTACGCCGTGACTCCCTGGAATTTTCCGGCGGGCATGATCACGCGCAAGGCGGCTCCGGCGCTGGCGGCGGGCTGCGTCATGATTCTCAAGCCTGCCGAACAAAGCCCCATGACGGCGCTGTATCTGGCCGAACTGTGGCTGGAAGCGGGCGGCCCCGCCAACACCTTCCAGGTTCTGCCCACCAACGATGCCGCCGCCTTCACCGCGCCCTTTATGGCCGATGAGCGGGTCCGCAAAGTCACCTTTACGGGCAGCACCGCCGTGGGCCGTCTGCTGTACACGCAGGCCGCCAAGACCATCAAGCGCGTCTCGCTGGAACTCGGCGGACACGCCCCTTTCCTCGTGTTTGCCGATGCCGACCTCGATAAAGCGGCGCGGGAAGTGGTGGGCAGCAAGTTCAGAAACGCGGGCCAGACCTGCATCAGCACCAACCGCGTGTACGTGCAGCGCGAGGTGGCCGAAGAGTTCACCCGCATTCTCAGTGAAAAGACCGCCCAACTGATCCTCGGTGATCCCCTGCTGGACAGCACCAGCGTCGGCCCTGTCGTCGAGCAGGCCGGACTGGACAAGGTGCAGGCACAGGTACAGGACGCACTGGAACGCGGCGCAACCGCTGTGGTGGGCGGCGCCATCGATCACGGTCTGTTCTTCCAGCCCACCGTGCTGACCAATGTGGCCCCTGACAGCCTGATCCTGCGGGAAGAGACCTTTGGCCCGGTGGCCCCCATCGTCATTTTCGATACCGAGGAGGAGGGCCTGCGCCTTGCCAACGACAGCGAATACGGGCTGGCCGCCTATGCCTACACCCGCGATCTGGGCCGAGCATGGCGCGTGGCCGAGGCGCTGGAATACGGCATCGTGGGCATCAACGACGGCGTACCGAGTGCCGCCGCGCCGCACGTTCCCTTCGGCGGCATGAAAAACAGCGGTGTGGGCCGCGAGGGTGGGCACTGGGGCCTAGAGGAATATCTGGAAACCAAGTTCATCAGCATGGGCATCGACTGAGTTGCTCGTCTGAGTTGGAGCACGTCTGGTAGGGTCTTGAGCCTCTCAACAACTGGATGCAGCGGCAGAGCAGGAGAGCCGCTGCATCCAAATATCATGAGAGCGTGCGATACTTGGATTTGACGGTAGATTCGGTGCGTCGTTCCGAACTACTCCTCTGAACTCATTTCGTTCGTCTGAAGCGGCAGAGATGCTCTCCGCTCCTCTTTTTACGCGCCTATTCCACAACAAGCTGTCAAGGCGTTTTCAGGGCTGGTCGGGTTTCACGCCCGCGGCTCCGTAAGCAGCGTCGGTTGAGCCGGTTTGCCCACGCCGCCTTTCGTCCACCCCACATTTGTCTCACTCCCACTATTTCACATTGGAGTTTCCCCATGTTGACCCTTCAAGGCAAGTACCACGTCGCACAAAACAAGCGCCTCACCATTCTGGCCGAGGCAACCGCCAATCAGCCCATTCCCCTCGCTGTGGATATTGACGCCCTGCGGAATGCCTGCGCCGATACCGGACGCTGCGACCTGTACGTGATGACCCAGCACGGTCTGATGCAGGGCACCCTGGTCGAGAAGCGCCCCATGAAATTTAACCTCGGTTCCTACGAGGGTCACCTGTCCTTCCTGCCCGCCGACAAGAAGGCCGAGCATGTGGCGGCCACCGCAGCACGCACGCTGCAACATCAGGGCTAAAGCAAATTTCTATCTGAATCCATCAATTCCAGAAGCAGGTGATCCCGTCAAAAGGGTCGCCTGCTTTTCTTGTTCTGTGATGGTCCACTTCATCCTATTGATCTAAAGGTCATCTTTATAAAAGCTGCCAGCACTTTCAGCCATTTGCCTCATTTCGCGCTCTGCGGTCATGAGATTATCTGTAGGTCGGAGGAAAGCGAATCAGCCTTCATTCAAACCGGATATTTTAACTGACTTGAGGGCCAATCCTTATGCAATTGCGGCAAAGAAAGAAGGACAATGATCTGGAATTCAGCATCAGGCTGGTGCAACCTCAGAGGCCCTGTTGATGCCGCCCCTGCTGAGGCTGGACCGGGGTACCCTGGTCATGAAAGACCCGCCCGCAATCTTGAAAGAGCTGTTTCAGTGGGATGAACGCAGCCAGTCCTGGCGTGCTCCGGGCCGCGCCTACCGCGCCGTGATGGAAACCCTGAAGCGCGAAAACATCAGCGTGACCGATGAAGCCAGCGCCTTTGAGAAGCTGGAACTGGTGTATGGGCGCGAGGTCCAGCCCTATCCTCACCAGACCGGAGCCTTGCAGGAATGGAAGCGGGCCGGGCGGCAGGGTGTGGTGGTGTTGCCCACGGGGGCAGGCAAAACGCTGGTGGCCCACCTCGCCCTGCGCGATACGCCCCGCAGCGCCCTGATCTGTGTGCCCACGCTGGACCTGTTGCAGCAGTGGTATTCGGGCCTGGTGGCGGCCTTTCCCGATGCCAATGTGGGCGTATTGGGCGGCGGCAGCCACGACGAAACCCCGCTGCTGGTCAGCACCTACGATTCGGCGGCCATCCACGCCGAAACCCTCGCCGGACGCTACGCCCTGCACGTCTACGACGAGGTTCATCACCTGCCCTCCGACTGGACGCGGGTGGTGGCCGAGATGGGTTTGGCCCCCTACCGCCTCGGTCTGACGGCCACTCCCAAACGCAGCGACGGGCGTGAGCGCGATCTGGACACGCTGGTGGGGCCGGTGGTGTATCAGCGCCGACCCGAAGACCTGTCGGGCGGCACGTTGGCCGATTACCGGGAAGTCGTGATCCGCGTGCGCCTGAGCCAGCACGAGCAGCAGCGCTACGACGAACTGATCGCCCACCGAAACCACTTTTTGCGCCTGTCGGGCATTCAGTTGGGCAGTATCGAGGGTTGGAAACAGTTTGTGATGGGCAGCGGCACGCCGCAGGGCCGCAGCGCGATGCTGGCCCACCGCGAGGCCCGCAGCCTCGCCTACGGCACCGAGGGCAAACTGCGCGTGCTGGAAGAAGTCCTGGCGAATCATCCCGACGCCCGCACCCTGATCTTTACCGACGACAACGCCACCGTGTACCGGGTCAGCCGTGAATTTCTAATTCCGGCCCTGACGCACCAGACGCCCACCAAGGAGCGCCACGCCCTGCTGGAAAAGTTCAGAGACGGCACCTACCGCGTGCTGGTCACCAGCCGGGTGCTGAACGAGGGCGTGGATGTGCCCGAAGCCAGCGTGGCCGTCGTGCTGTCCGGCACGGCCACCGAGCGCGAACATATCCAGCGTCTCGGGCGGATTCTGCGGCGGGCAGAAGGCAAAAATGCCGTGCTGTACGAGGTCATTACCGAGGGTACCAGCGAAGAACGGGTCAGCCAGCAGCGGCGCGGGCAGTGGAAGCCGGGAGGCGGGCAGGCGCGGGAGCCAGCAGCCCACGAAGCCAGTATCTGGGAGAACCTGAATGCTCCCCACTGAACTGCTGATGTTCCGGGTCAAGGCCGGAATCGTGGAGCCGCGCCGCCTGAAAGCCACCTCGGGCAATCTGGCACTGGCCCAGACCCTGATTGATCTGTTTCAGTCCAATATCGGCAAGCAGCGCGGAGAACTGGAAGCCGAACTCAAGGTGCTGGAGGCGGGCCGAACCGATTTCCGAGTGTTGCGGGGGCTGGCGCATCTGCTGACCTCGCTGGGCACCTTCGAGGCGGGCGGCGACGTGGAACCGGGCGTGGTGCGGGCCAAAGTCTTTGAACTCGCGCAGGCCCAACCCCCCAGTCGGGCGGCCACGGCGCGGGTGCTGGAAAGGGCAGCGCAGGCGTTGGCCGTCGCGCCCGAAGCCGTGGCGGCGGCCCTGTACGCCGATCTGGCCGACCAGCAGACCCTGGTGTTGTTCGAGGCTCCCGAACCTGCTGCCCTGCTGGAACGCTTTGATCTGGCACAGGCGCAGGGCACGCTGTACCGGGCCTCCAGCCTGATCATCACGGCCCGCCGCAATGAACCCGCCCGCTACAAGCAACTGCTGAAATACACCAAGTTTTTTGGCCTGATGGTCACAGTAGAAGGCGACCCCGACTACGGCTTTACCCTCACTGTAGACGGCCCCATGAGTCTGTTTAGCGGCACCACGCGCTACGGCCTGGCGATGGCAAAGTTCCTGCCTGCCCTGCTGCACGTCACCAAATGGGACCTGAGTGCCACCCTGAAGCCCCGCAAAGATCTGGCGTGGGTAGATGCCACCGATGAGGAATGGTCGTTCCAGATGACCAGTGAGGACGGCTACGTCAGCCACTACAAGCCGCCCGAAGACCATGACAGCGCCCTGGAAGCCGGATTTGCAGACCGCTGGACCAAGCTGGAGACGCCGTGGGTGCTGGAGCGCGAGGTGGACTTGGTGCCTGTGCCGGGGGGCGTCGTCATCCCCGATTTTCGCCTGAAGCACCCGGATGGCCGCAGCGTGCTGGTCGAAATCGTGGGCTACTGGCGGCCCGAATACCTCCGCAAAAAATTTGAGCTGCTGAGAAAATCGGGTCGAACAGACGTAATCGTGTGCGTTTCCGAGCGCCTGAATCTGGATAAGGCGGGCGTGAATCTGGCCGATTTTGGCAACCGCGTCGTGTGGTTCAAGGGCGTGCTGAATCCCAAAGAGGTGCTGGAGCGGGCCGAACAGGGCTGGCCCGCCTGATTTTCCCATTGCGGTGGAATACCCCCAATCTGGTGTTGCGACTTGGTGACGTTTCCTGCATTTGCTTCTCACTACACCGGGTGTAGGATAGAAAAGCACTAAAAATCTAGGAGGCGGAAGCATGACGGTACAGGACAAACCGCAAGCGTTTGTGCAGCCCAACCAGCCCGGCAGTCAGGTCGAATTCAAGGCCCGCTATGACAACTTCATTGGGGGTCAATGGGTTCCGCCCACGCGGGAGCAGTATTTCGGCAACATTACCCCGGTTACGGGCAAGGTGTTCACGCAGGTGGCCCGCTCCACCGCCGAAGACATCGAGCTGGCGCTGGACGCCGCGCATGCCGCCAGCGCCGCCTGGGGCCGCACCAGCGTCACCGAGCGCAGCAATATCTTGCTGAAAATCGCTGACCGCATGGAGCAGAATCTGGTGAAGCTGGCGATTGCTGAAACGTGGGAAAACGGCAAGCCGGTGCGCGAAACGATGGCCGCCGATCTGCCGCTCGCCATCGACCACTTCCGCTATTTTGCAGGCGCGATACGTGCCCAGGAAGGCGGGATCAGCCAGATCGACAACGATACGGTGGCCTACCATTTCCACGAGCCGCTGGGCGTGGTCGGACAGATCATCCCGTGGAATTTCCCGATTCTGATGGCGACGTGGAAGCTGGCCCCGGCGCTGGCCGCAGGCAACTGCGTGATCCTGAAGCCCGCCGAGCAGACGCCCACCTCCATCCTGATGCTCATGGAACTGATCGCGGATCTGCTGCCCCCCGGCGTGCTGAACATCGTCAACGGGTTTGGCGTGGAGGCGGGCAAGCCTCTGGCAAGCAGCCCCCGCATCGCCAAGATCGCCTTCACGGGCGAGACCACCACGGGCCGCCTGATCATGCAGTACGCCTCCGAGAACATCATTCCGGTCACGCTGGAACTGGGTGGCAAAAGCCCCAACATCTTTTTTGCCGACGTGATGAACGAGGACGACGACTTCTTCGACAAGGCGCTGGAAGGCTTTACGATGTTCGCGCTCAATCAGGGCGAAATCTGCACCTGCCCCAGCCGCGCCCTCGTTCACGAATCCATCTATGACCGCTTTATGGAACGTGCCATTGCCCGCACGCAGGCCATCAAGCAGGGCAATCCGCTGGATCCGGGCACCATGATCGGCGCTCAGGCCAGCAACGACCAGCTGGAAAAAATCCTGTCCTACCTCGATATCGGGCGGCAGGAAGGCGCAGAAGTCCTGACGGGCGGCCACCGTGCCCACCTTGAGGGCGACCTTGCGGAAGGCTACTACGTGGAACCCACCATCTTCGCGGGCCACAACCGCATGCGGGTCTTCCAAGAAGAAATCTTCGGCCCCGTGCTGTCCGTCACCACCTTTAAAGACGATGACGATGCTCTGGCCCTTGCCAACGACAGCCTGTACGGCCTCGGCTCGGGCATCTGGACGCGGGACATCAACAAGGCTTACCGCTTTGGGCGCGGCATTCAGGCTGGCCGCGTCTGGACCAACTGCTACCACGCTTACCCCGCACACGCGGCGTTCGGCGGCTACAAGCAGTCGGGCATTGGCCGCGAAAACCACCGGATGATGCTCGATCACTACCAGCAGACCAAGAATATGCTGGTCAGCTACAGCACCTCCAAGCTCGGCTTCTTCTGAGGCTGGCCTTCTGACTTCGGTGGGTGGAGGTGGCCTGCAATGGCTCCCTGCCCGCCGATGTTCTCTTTTTACTTTCTGGAGACAAGGTGACCCACTCCGTTCCTGTTCCACGCGTCAACATCACCGACGCTGCCCGCGACCTGCTGGCACGGCTGGAAGTGCAGCACGGCCCTCTGATGTTCCACCAGTCGGGCGGCTGCTGCGACGGCAGTTCTCCGATGTGCTACCCACGCGGAGAATTCCGGGTCGGCGGCTCCGACATGTATATGGGCGAGATCGCTGGTACACCGTTCTACATGTCGGTCAGTCAGTTTGAATACTGGCAACACACCCAACTCACCGTCGATATCGTTCCCGGCAGGGGCGGCGGCTTCAGCGTAGAAGCCCCGGAAGGCGTGCGCTTCCTGATCCGCTCGCGCCTGTACGACGATGCCGAGCTGGATCATCTCTTTCCGGTCCATCCTGCCAATTCGTTGGCCTGAACAGGTCGAAGTCAATCTCCAGATCATCTCTGCGAATCGCCTCATGAAGCTGCGAAACAGAGGATCGAAGAGAATGCATCTTGATCGTGTCCTCTGAGCTAGATTGGATATCGACGGCGACAGACTTGACATACGTTTTGGGCCACCTTACCCGTGGGCCGCAATTCACACCGCCAGAACCTCCCAGGAGACTTCTGGCGGTTCCTGCTATAGGCCAATCCTCTCTAGGGGTCAAAAGTCGGGGGTAGGCAGCATAAATCGGCTTCTGCAGGATGACTCCTGCGATGAAAGTTGCCTGAAGCTAATTTCTACAAGAAGCCCTGCCCCTCGCCGTAATTTTGCTTGACGCACGGTCAATTCGTTTGTATGCTGCCTCGTGTGACCTCACCTTCCAAATCAGTTTTTAGCCAAAAACCCTTTCCTTGGCTCGTGTTGTGGGCGTTGATCTGTGGCGCCCTGGCCCTGTTTGCCGATGCTTTGGGGATTGCACATCTGCGCGGCTGGATTGTGGGGGCGTTTTTCGTAGGCGAAGTGCTGATTTACGGAGCCGTGAACAAGGCGGACAGCTGACCAAAGGTGGGCTAAATCCTGGGGCTGACTTTCCCCGTTCATGTGGCCTGCTGCCCAGGCCACGTGACTGGTCGGTTCTTCAGCAAAGTGTGGGCAATGGGCCGGCCTCTACAGGTCAAAAGTGGCTAGGAGTTGCTGGAATGACGGCCTAGACGGACTATTTCCCTTTGGCCTACTTGACAGTGCACTTTGAAGTGCCTCAAGGCCTAATCGAAAGAGGCTTTTCGCGGGGTAGCCGTGTTTCAGGATTCTCGGTGGGGATTTCGTTGCGACGAAGTCCCCGCTCAAGCAGCACCACATGAAGGCGAGTGACACGACACCAAAGAGCAAGCTCACTCGTGTGCCCTCGGTCAAGCGGGTCGCTTCAAGGTCAAAGCCTCGTCCCTTGAGGGCTTGATGCATATTTTCTGCGTTCCAGCGCCAAGCGTAGCGTCTGATGGCCTGGGTACCATAACCGTGATACGCCAGATAAAGCGTCTGTCCGTACAGGTTCTGGCAGGCCAGAACCCTCATCTTCACGCCATAGACCGTCATCGGGGTATGCCAGATGCGAAGTTCTCCCGGATGGAGCTTCTTGAAATAGGCCCACACCTCGATCCCGTCGGCTTTGGTTGTGACGTGGAGTCGGATGGTTGGTTTGATGCCCAGCCGTTTGAGCGTCTGAAACCACTCTTTGCCGATAAACTCTCTATCTGCGAGCAGGGCAACAGTTTTGCCCTGCATCAAAGGCAGCACCGATTCCAGCAGCGCGACTCGAGTAGCAGTAGTGCTGTTACCGCTGTGTGGCAACACTTGCCAAGCCAAGGGGAAGCTGAATGACTTCCACAGCACGCTCAAGATCAAGAAGTTCACATCGGCCTTGCCCCACTTCCAATTCGTGCGGTCAAGGATCAGCACCAGTTCAGCGTCATCCCGGAAATGACTCAACACCAGTCGGGCCGTCAAGAGCTGCTGATCTGTCCATGCAAATTGAGCAAAGCGTTTGAGGCGTTGGTAAATGGTCTCGTCGGTTCCGACGAGGCGGATGCAACTCACTAGCTGAGCAAGGCACACCGTGCGCTTCTCAATCATGGCCAAGATCAGTGCAGCCAGCACGGCCAGTCGGCGGGGATCAATGGGAAGAACGGTGGCAAGGTAACTGGACAGGGTATCTTCTGGGAGTCGGCTCCGGGTGGCTTTCATTGCAGAAAACAACCTACAGGAGCCGACTTTTGCTGCCTACTCCCGACTTTTGACCCCTAGAGAGAGGCCAATCAATACAACAGAAGAAGACTTTTACTCTATCTCTCCAGATTAATCTAATAGAGATTGAAAAACAACAAAAGACTTGGTGTTCACCTGCTCGCTACTGTAGAGCTATAAGGCTAAAACGTCACAAATTTTACAGTCTTCGGCCAGTTGTTAAGGTTTCACCCGTATTCCCATAGAAGAAGACTCAATCTGGCTCTCTAGAATAGAGCCGCATTCCTGATGCCTATCTGACTTTTAGCCTCGCCTTCTTTCTGAAAGGAAACCTTGACCATGACCCTGCCCGATAGCGGCTCTGCCCGCGCCGTGCCGTCCTCTCCTCTGCCTTCCTCCATGCGCGTTCTTGAAAAGGGCGTGTACCGGGGGCCGCACCTCTACAGCTTCTTTCCAATGATCCGGCTGATGCTGGATCTGGGCACGTTGGAAGCCTGGCCTTCCCACCGTCTGCCGGATTTCAATGGCCGCCTGCTGGCGCTGCTGCCCAGTCTCCACACCCATCAGTGCAGCCTGGGTCGGCCCGGCGGTCTGGTCGAGCGGCTTCAGTCGGGCACCTGGCTGGGCCACGTCACCGAACATGTGGCGCTGGAACTCCAGTCGCTGGCAGGTTCGCCTGTTTCGCGTGGCAAAACCCGCTCCGTAAAAGGCAGAGAGGGCGTGTACAACATGATGTACGCCTACCAGGAAGAGAAGGTGGGCTTGCTGGCCGGACGGCTGGCCCTGCAACTTGTGGATTCCCTGTTGCCGTCCGATTTACGCGGCGTGCGCGGTTTGGACGTGGCCTACCGGGATGAAACCGGGAGTCTGGCGGCCCTGAATCTGCCCGATGGAAGCTTTGATCTGCCTGCTGCGCTGGAGATCCTCGGCACGTTGGTTCGGCGCACCCGACTTGGCCCCACGACGGCGGCCCTGGTGCAGGCGGCGCGGCGGCGCGGCATTCCGGTCTTCCGCATGGATGAACTGAGCATGATTCAGCTGGGGTACGGCAAAAATCAGCAACGGCTGCGGGCCAGCATTACCGGGCAGACGTCGCATGTGGCGGTAGACGCCGCCAGCAACAAGAATCTGACCAAGCAACTCCTGTCGGATGCGGGCGTGCCTGTGCCGCGTGGCGCAGTGGTTCGCAGCGCCGACGAGGCCGTGCGTGAAGCGGCGCGGCTGGGATATCCCCTCGTGACCAAGCCGCTGGACGGCAACCATGGGCGCGGCGTCAGCACCCACCTCACCACACCCGACGAGGTGCGCTCCGGCTTTGCACTGGCGGCCCAGCATTCGGCGCGGGTGATTCTGGAGCAGCACTACACCGGGCACGATCACCGCATTCTGGTGGTGAATGGGCAGGTGGTGGCGGTGGCCCAGCGCGTGCCAGCGCAGGTTGTCGGCAACGGTGTCAGCACGGTGCAGGCCCTGATTGACGAGGTGAACCGCGATCCCCGGCGCGGTGCGGGCCATGAAAACGTGATGACCCGCATCCGGATCGATGCACAGGTGCGGGGGCTGCTGGCGGCGGCGGGCCTGTCGCTGGATTCCGTGCCGGATGCGGGCCAGACGGTGGTGCTGCGCTCCACGGCCAACCTTTCTACAGGCGGCACCGCCATAGACCGCACCGACGATATTCACCCGGCCAATGCCCTGTTTGCCCGCCGCGCCGCGCAGGCCGTGGGGCTGGACATCGCGGGCATAGACTTCCTGGCCCCCGATATTTCCCAGTCGGTGCGCGAAACGGGGGGCGGCATTGTCGAAGTGAACGCCGCACCGGGATTCCGGATGCATCTTGAACCCTCGGAAGGCCAGCCGCGAGACGTGGCCCGCTCCGTCATCGAGATGCTGTATCCGCGTGGCTCGCGTGCCCGGATTCCGATTCTGGCCGTGACGGGCACCAATGGCAAAAGCACGACGGCCCGGATGGTGGCGCATGTGCTGGCCGCTCAGGGCCTCACCGTGGGGATGACCAGCACGTCTGGCGTGTATATCGGCGGCGAACTGGTGGCCCCCGGCGACGCCACCGGCCCCCGCAGTGCCCGCATGGTGCTGCGTGATCCCACTGTGGATGTGGCCGTGATCGAGGCGGCACGCGGAGGCATGTTGCGCGAGGGCCTGGGCATAGACCGGGCCGATGTCGGCGCAGTGCTGAACGTCACCTCCGACCATCTGGGCCTGAAGGGAATAGACACCCTGCAGGATCTGGCCCGCCTGAAGTCGCTGGTGGTGAATGTGGTGGGACGGCGCGGCCACAGCATCCTGAACGCCGACGACCCCCTGACGGCCCGGATGCGGCGCACGGCGGGCGGCCAGGTGGTGTATTTCTCCATGCACGGCCTGAGTCAACTGGAGCGGCATGTGGGGGCTGGAGGCATGGCCGTGGTTCTCGAAGAGGGCGAAATCGTGGTGTACGGGGGCAGCGAGCAGCAGCGCCTGCCGATCATGCCCGCCGCCGAGATTCCCGCTACCCTGGGGGGCCTGGCAGGTTTCAACGTACAGAACGCTCTGGCGGCCTGCGCGATGTGCTTTGCTCATGGCCTCCCGGTGGGTGAGATTCGCAGCGCCCTGTCCACCTTCACCTCTTCGTTCGAACAGTCGCCCGGACGCCTGAATGTGCATGATGGGCACGGCTTCCGCGTCATTGTGGACTACGCGCACAACCCGGCGGGCCTGTCGGCGCTCAGCGATCTGGTGGGCAAATTGCGGCCCCAGTATGCCCGCACCATCGGCATGGTCAGCATTCCCGGTGACCGCCGGAACGAGGACATAGAGGAGATGGGGGCCATTGCCGCCCGGACCTTCGACGACCTGATTTTCCGGGAGGCGCCGGACGGACGGGGCCGGGCCAGCGGCGAGGTCATGGCGCTGCTGTCACAGGGCGCACTGGGCGCGGGGTTCTCGCCCGAACGGATGCGCCGCGTGCTGCACGAGACCGATGCTGTAGAGGCCTCGCTGCGTCTGGCCCGGCCCGGCGATCTGGTGGCCCTGATGCCCACCGCGATTGACGCTGTGTGGCAGCAGGTCCAGACCTTTGTGCCGGACAGCCGGGCCGAAACTCAGGCTCAACCTTCCGTCTCGCCCCGCCCAGATCAGCGCCCCAATACGCGCACTGACCAGACAGGCAGCGGCACCCAATCTCAGCGAGCAGGCCATGATTGATCCACCGATCTGGGCGCTGATCCTGCACGGCGGAGCCAAAGAGATTGCGCCTGAGCAGGAGGAAGCCAATCGCCGGGGCTGCCTCGCGGCGCTGGTGGCCGGTCAAGAGATTCTGAAAGCGGGCGGCCACGCCCTCGACGCTGCCGAAGCCGTCCTGCGTGCGCTGGAAAACGATCCGACCTTCAATGCAGGCTTCGGCTCGGTGCCCAATGCCGACGGGCAGGTTGAGATGGACGCGGCGTTGATGCAGGGCGCGACGCTGGCGGTGGGCGCGGTGGCGGGCATTCAGGGCGTGCGGCACCCCGTCTCGGTGGCGCGGGCGCTGCTCAAGGAACCGCCGACGCTCCTGATTGGAGAGGGGGCGCGGCACTTTGCCGAACACACCGAATCAGACCTGTACGGCGCGGAACTGTGCGACCCAGCCGAGATGCTGTTGCCCCAGCAGGCCAGTGAAGCGGCAGAACCCCTGCCTGGGCATGACACCGTGGGCTGCGTGGCACTCGATCAATACGGCGATCTTGTGGCCGGAACCTCTACGGGCGGCCTGAACGGAACACTGCCCGGACGGGTCGGAGACTCTCCGCTGCCCGGTTGCGGGTTCTATGCCGACAACACCCTGGGCGGCGTGGCCCTGTCGGGTCATGGCGAGGCCATTTCGCGCCTGATGCTGGCGGGCCGGATCATGCACGCGATGGAAAAAACTGACGTGCAGAGTGCGGTTTCAAGTGCTCTGGGGCACCTTGACCGCCTGACCGACACCGATAAAACCGATGCCGGAGCCATTGCCATAGACGCTGGGGGCAGGGTCGGTTGGGATCACCGCAGCCCACATTTCGCGGTGGCGTATGCCACGTCGCAGCAGAGCGCACAGGTTTTTTTGAAACGCGAGGACACTGTATGACCGAATCCCAGAGAACTGCATCTGGCACGCTGATTATCATTGGCGGCCATGAAGACAAGGAAGGCAAGCGCCTGATTCTCCAGGAGGTTGCCCGGTACCTGCACGGCGGAAAACTTGTTCTTGCCACAGTCGCCTCACACCAGCCGGAAGGCTACTTTGAAACCTATCAGCAGGCCTTCGGTGCGCTGGGCGTGACCGAGATGGCCGAACTGTACGTGCAGGAACGGGCCGAAACCCTGTTGCCCGAAAAGCAGGCTGTCTTTGACGGTGCGGCGGGCGTGTTCTTTTCTGGCGGTGATCAACTCAGAATTACCAGCCAGATAGGCGACACGCCGCTGGAAGTCCGCGTTCACGAGATTTTTGAGGCAGGTGGCGTGATCGCGGGCACCTCTGCCGGGGCCAGCGTCATGAGCGAAACCATGTTGGTGCGCGGTACCAGCAGCGAATCTCACCGCATTGGCGACCTGCACATGGCCCCTGGCCTCGGCCTGATCCGCGACGTGATGATCGACCAGCACTTTGGCGAACGTGGGCGCATTGGCCGCCTGCTGGGCGCCGTGGCCCACAATCCCCGCTTGCTGGGGATCGGCATAGATGAAAACACCGCCATCGTGGTGCGGGACAGCTCCTTCCGTGTGGTTGGTGCGGGCGCAGTGTACGTGCTGGACGGCGCAGGAGTGACCTATTCCAACATTGCCGACGGTGGGCACAACCGCGCCCTCTCGCTGACCGATGTGCGGCTGCATGTGCTGGCCCACGGCGACAGCTTCAATCTCAAAACCCGCCGCCCCGATCACGCCCCAGACATCGAAAGCAGCCATGAACTGGAACTGAATCAGGCGAGCGACAGCTGAGGAAGCCGCGTTCTTACCTCACCTCAGTGAATGGAGAGACAAAAAAAGGGCGTCGCAGCAGGACTGAAGAGTTTCTGCTGCGACGCCCTTCATCTGACCTGATCTGTTGGCCCAAGCTCCCGATCTAGCGCATCCACATTCTGTTCCAGCAGGTTGGTATCTGCGTCCTGTTCTGCTCCAGGCGGCAACGGCGGTGTCATGTAATACAGCGCCAACCACTGGGCCAGCCCGGCCAACCCCGGAAACAGGGTGCGCTCGGTGATATTGGCCTGATCCAGATGATCCCGAATCTGCCACTTCAGGTCGGCAGGAATGGTGATCTTGAGGGCCGCGTGAGGCTGGGATTCCAGCCAGTTTTCGACCTGAAGTTCGGGCGTGCTGGGCAGCGCAAAGAGCGCAAACTGCTGCACGATCCGGGCGTCCAGAGAAGGCGGCTCCAGGAAAGTCAGAAATGGAGACTCCGACAGCGCCGCCAATTCCGCCAGGGGCGCGGCAATAAGACTGGAGCCTTTCCGCCCCGGCGACATCACGCTCTGCAACATCTCCACCGTAAAGACCTGCGCCCCTTCACCGGCCAGAGCGTCGCGCAGAGGCGCAGGCAGACTCTCATGCACGCGGGCCGGATTGACCCGCCAGATGGCCCCGTCGTGGGTAAATTGCGAGGGCATACGGGTGGCAAAATGCAGCGCCACCAGTGGAGAATAGGTAAAGTCCACCAGGCGGGTAGGCAGGCCGTGATGTTGTCCCAACGCCAGCCAGTCCCAGACCGTATCGCCCTGCATGCTCTCCTGGCGGGCATATTTGCGGAAATTGCGCAGCAGATGGCGCTCTGTTTCTGCGGGATCGCCGCCCAACCGTTGCAGAGAGGTCTGGAGGGTAAAGGTGGCGTCGTGCGATCCACGGAACACATAGGGCGAACGGTGCCGCCTCAGACCAGCGTTCCAGCCACCAGTGTAGAGCACGTCCAGCAGGTGTGCCCAGGAGGTTACGCGAATCTCTTCGATAGGCTCCGGGCCAGAGTGGGACGGCGGCGGAGCCATTCGCTGACCGCTCACAGGCTGATCAATCGGTGGCTGGCTCATACCAGTTGCGCTCCCAGCGGTGGGCATACAGTTGCTGGACCTGTTCGTCAGAAAGGCTCTGGCCGTCGCCCAGCGCAGCGTTGCGCTCCACATTCCGAACCGAGCGCATCCCCACGATCACGGTGCTCACGGCCTCGTGCGCCAGTACAAATCTCAGCGCCGTTTCCGGCAGTTGCGCCGTGGAAATCCCGAGCGCCTGCTCTATGGCCCGCAGCCGGGGCTGAAGCTCGGCCTTGCGGTCGCCGCCGAAATAGTTGTTGCGCCAGTCTCCGTCCGGAAAGGTCGTGTCAGCCGTAATATTTCCGGTCAGGCTGCCCTCGTCCAGCGCCACACGCACGATCACGCCCACGCCGTTGGCAAGGCAGGCATCCAGCAGGCGGTCCTGCGGCGATTGGTCGAAGACGTTGTAAATGACCTGCACCGTTTCGACTGCGCCCGCTTCCACGGCCTTGACCGCGTTGTTCGGCTGATGGTCGTTGATCGAGATCCCGAAGTGCCTGATCTTGCCGTCGCGCTTGAGTTGTGCCACGGCCTCCTGCCAGTCGCCTACGCTGAGCCAGTTGTCGTCCCAGACATGAAACTGCTGCACGTCGATACTGGACGTTCCCAGGCGTTCCAGGCTGGCCTCGGTACACTGCACCACCCAGTCGCCGGGAAAGGCTTCCGGGGCGCGGGTGCCGGAGCGGGCAGGCCACTGCATATTCTTGGGGCTGATTTTGGTCGCCACATACACGCCCTCATGCTCGCGGGCCACCTGACCCACCAGACGCTCACTGTGGCCGTCGCCGTAGCCCATGGCCGTATCTATAAAGTTGCCGCCCAACTCTATGTAGCGGCGCAGTGCGGTCAGGCTTTCGTCGTCCTGTGCGCCCTTCCACATGTCGGCCCCGATTCCCCACGCGCCGTAGCCGATCTCGCTGACTTGTATTCCTGTGCGTCCCAGTGCCCGCCTGTGAATGGTCATAGGTTCAAGGTACGCTTCTGGCGTTGGCAGACAGATGAGGCGGCCCAGAACCCCGCTTTAACGCAGCGGTGTATCTGCCGTCAGGCCCGCCAATCCCAGACCCGAGGACTCCCGCCCCGCCGGGTGCAGGGGCAGCGTCACCGTAAAACGTGCCCCGCCCATCGGACTGCGGTCCACGCTGGCCCGCCCGCCGTGCGCTGCGGCCAGTGCCCGCACGATCGAGAGGCCCAGTCCGCTGCCCCCGGTATCACGGGCGCGGCTCTCGTCCAGACGGGTAAAGCGCGTGAACACGGCGTCGCGCTGAGCGGCGGGAATGCCGGGGCCGTCGTCGTCCACGTGCAGTTGTACGGCGTCCGGCATCGCCTCGATCTGCACCTCTACACGGCTACTGGCGTACCGGAGCGCATTTTCGATCAGGTTGCTGGTCACCTGCCGCACACGGTCAGGGTCGGCGGTCAGGGCGGCGGGCATCAGAGTGGGCGGCGCGGTCCGGAAGGTGAGGCTCAGCGAGCGGGCGGCGGCGCGGTCTTGCTGATCGCGGACCACCTGCGCGGCCAATTCACCGAGGTTCACGCCCTGCGGATTCAGTCCCAGGCGGCCCGCGTCGGCCAGTGTCAGTGTTCTGAGGTCGCCCACCAGTCGGGTCAGCAGTTGCGTCTGTCCGCTGAGCAGCGTCACCTGTTCGGGCGTCAGCGGATAGACGCCGTCCTCGATGGCGTCCAGCCGCGCCTGCATGATGGCAATCGGTGTGCGGAGTTCGTGGGCGATGTCGGCCACCGCGTGCTGACGCTCGCGCTCCAGGGCCTGCAAACTCTCGGCCATCTCATTGAAGGTGCGGGCCAGTTCCGCCACCTCCCGCTCTGCGCCCAGCGTGGGGGCACGCACCGCCAGATTGCCTGCGGCCAATTCTGCGGCGGCCCGGCTGACTGCCCCGATGGGCCGCACCACCCGCCGCGCCAGCAGCAGCGCCAGCACCAGCGCGGCACTGGCCGCCAACACTCCGGCCTGAATGAGACTGCTCTGCACGTCGCGCACAAAATCCTGCGTACGTGGGTTCACGGCCGCAGGCAGGAGACCCGAAAAAGAGGTGCGGCCCCGGCGTTCCCCACTGCCCGTATCGCCGGGCGGCTGTGGACGCAGGCCGTTTTCGATGGTTGTCGTGGGGCCGTTGGGATTGGGCACCGTGCCGTACACCCCCGGACTCGAATCGCCGGGCGGCAGCAGATAGGCGTCGGGGTCGTTGCCGAGACGGATTTCGGGCGTGGGGGGATTGGGGGCCAGTTGCTGTCCCAGCCGTTCGGCGGCCTGTCCTGCCCGCAGGTAGGCCTGCACCTCGGGCGGCAGACGGGCAATTTGACGCTTGACGGCCAGATTGCTGAACAAGAACATGCCGCCGATGGTCAGCAGCACCATCGCCAACATGGTCAACATCAGCGTCACGGTCAGGCTGGGGCCGCGTCTGAGTCGGCT
This sequence comes from Deinococcus aquatilis DSM 23025, assembly GCF_000378445.1. Classification (GTDB taxonomy): domain Bacteria; phylum Deinococcota; class Deinococci; order Deinococcales; family Deinococcaceae; genus Deinococcus; species Deinococcus aquatilis. The sequence goes on from NZ_KB899703.1 coordinate 41,295, forward strand.
GAAAGTCGAGAGCGGCACTGATTTGGTCGGCGGCTTGGTCAAGCGGACGCCTCCAGCCTGTACCCGATCCCGCGTACCGTGTGCAGCAGGCCGCCCGCATGCGCGGCTTCCAGTTTGCGGCGCACGCTCGCCAGATGCGCGTCCACCACCCGCTCCAGCGCCTCGCTTTCGGGCAGGGCGGCGGCCAGCAGTTCTTCGCGGGTAAAGGCCCGGCCCGGAGCCTGCGCCAGATGGGCCAGCAGCCGGAATTCGGCAGGCGTGAGCGCCAGCGGATGCCCGTGCACGCGGGCGGAGACGCCGCGGCGGTCGATTTCGAGTTCTCCCACCCGCAGCGGTTTTTCGTTGCTTTCCAGGGCGGCAGTGGCGCGGCGCAGCACCGCTTTCACGCGGGCCATCACCTCGCGGGGCCGGAACGGTTTGACCACATAGTCGTCGGCTCCCAGTTCCAGCCCCACGATCTGGTCAGTCTCTTCGGCGCGGGCGGTGACCAGAATCACGGGTGTCAGGCCATCGGCGCGGACGATCTTCAGCACGTCCAACCCGCTCTTGCCCGGCAGCATCACGTCCAGCAGGATCAGATCGGGGTGTGCGGCGCGGTAGGCGGTCAGGGCCATCAGGCCGTCTGCGGCGCGTTCGGTGCGGTAGCCCTCCTGCCGTGCGTAGGCTTCCAGCACTTCGGCCAGTTGCGGTTCGTCTTCGACAATCAGAATCAGGGCGCTCATGCCTGCATGGTAGGCCCAGGCCTGCAAGGTTGTGCGAAGGTGTTCAAGGCCCGTGCCTGCGCCAAAGTGGATGATCTTGCGTCTGCGTGCGGCTCGAGGCGTCTTCGACAAATCTTCAAAAAGCCTTCGCGTGGTCTTCGTGCGCCCGGCCCAGAGTAACGCCATGAGCCGATGCCAGCCGCCGCCCCGTTCTTCAGGGGCCATCCAACTCAGAACCCTGACACTTGGCCTGTTTCTCCTGTCTGCCACTGGGCTGGCCCAGACCGGATCAGCGCAGACCGGGGCGCTCCCAACTCTGACCCTAGAAGACGCTCTGGCGCGGTTGACGCAGGCTCCATCGGTCACGGCGTCCCGCCTGAGCGTGCAGGTGGCGCAGCAAAACTATGAGGCGGCCCGCAGCGCACTGGGCCTGTCGGTCAGCGTGAACGGCAGCGCCGGATATTCGGGCGGGTTTGCCAGTACCGCCGCCGATGGAAGCACCGTCAATACGGCCTCCAGTCTCAGCGGCAGTGCGGGCGTCCAGATCAATCTGGGCCTGTTGCCCTGGGCCAGCAGTCAGACGGCCCTGCAGGCCTCAGCCCGCAGCCTCGCGCTGGCCGAGGCCCGGCTGGGCGAAACGCAGGCCAGTACACGCCTGAACGTCTATTCGCAGTATCTGGCAGCGGTGGTGGCAACGCAGGACGTGGCGCTGGCAAATCAGACTCTGGCGTTTCGGCAGCGGCAGCAGGCGGTGGCTCAGGCCCAGGCCGATCTGGGCAATGCCACCCCGCAGAGCGTGCTGAGCGCCGGGGCCGACGTGCTGACCGCACAGGCCAGCGCCCTGAATGCCGCCGCCGACCTGGACGCCGCCCGCCGCAATCTGTCGGCGCTGCTGAATGTGGACCTCACGGGCACCGTATTTTCCAGCCAGCCGCCGGTCAGCTTCACTCTGCCCGACCTGGCCGCACTCGTGACCCGTGCCCGCACCTCCAGCCGCGCTGTCGTGCAGGCCCGCAACGACCTCGCAGACGCGCAGGACACCCTGAATACCCAGCAACGTGACGCCAATCTGCCCACCCTGAATGCCAGCCTGCGCTACGGCCCGTCTGGAAGCGGCGGCCTGAGCGCCAATCTGAACGTGAAAGACGGTACGGCGGGTGTGGGCTACACGTTGCCACTGGGCACGGGCGCGGGTGCAGACCGCCTGAGCGCCAGCCTGACCGGAAGTTACGTGGTGTACTCACCCAGCGTGCGGGCGCAGGTGTCGGCAGCGCAGGCCAACGTGACCGGAGCGCAACTGAGCCTGAACACCGCCCAGAGCGATGCCGAACTGAATGTGCGAACCCGCTACAGCGCGGCCCAGACCGCCACCATCAATCTGAGAACCAGCGAAACTCAGGTGCAGGTGGCGCAGGCCGGACTGGACGCGGCGGGCCTGCGCCTGAGTGCCGGAACAGGCACGCAGGACGAAGTCACGGCGGCCCAGATCTCGCTGGTGCAGGCCCAGCGTAATCTTGTACAGGCCCGCAGTACCGCGCAGCAGGCCCTGCTGCAACTTGAAAATTCGGTGTATTAGCCTGAAGAGCCTGACTCTGGACCTTGAGCCGGTAGCTCTGAACACTCCCTGCTCTTCCCTATTTCCCCCATCACGCCGCTGGAGGCTTCCCATGATTCGTCCTCAACCGTTCCACTCCCTGTCCAAAGCGGCCCTCACGCTCGCCCTGCTGCTCAGCCCCGCTGCTGTGGTGGCCCAGACTGCCGCTCCCGTTTCCCTGAGCGCCGCCGTACAGGCCGCCCTGCAAAACGGGGCCGATGTCCGGACCGCGCAGGCCAATCTGGAGAAGGCTCAGGCGGCCAACACCGCGCAGCAGGCCGACCCCAGCGCTCTGGCCGCCGCCAAGCTGAACGCCAGAAACACGTTGACGTTGGCGCAGGTGCAGCTCAAGGGTGCCCGCCTGAGTACCCTTCAGACCACCATCAACTCTTACGCCACGTTGCTGGAAGCGCAGGAAAATGTGGAATTGCAGACGCTTCAGGTGCAGGTGGATCAGAAGGGGCTTCAGGTGGCGCAGGTGAAATTGCAGGTGCAGAACGCCACCGCGCTGGACGTGCAGAATGCGGGCAATACCCTGACCGGATCTCAGCAGAATCTGGCCGATGCCCGCGCACAGGTCAACCTCGCCAGCGGCAAGCTGAGCGTCGCCACCGGACTTGCGGCGGGCGTGCGGGCCGGGGCACAGGGCAACGTGCCGGCCCTCAAGACACCGCTGGCGAGCCTGCAAACGGGCCTGAACACCAACCTGACCGCCGTCGTCTCGGCCAGCAACGAGGTGGCCTCTGCCCAACTCAGCGTCAAACTGGCCGACAACGATTTTACGCCTGCCCGTACCCTTCAGGATGCCCGCACTGCCCTTGCCAATGCCCAGCGCGGCCTGGATTCGGCCCAGAAGAACGCGACCACCACGCTCAGTAGCGCGTACCAGAACGTAGACAATGCCACCGAACTGCTGAAAGTGGCGCTGAGCAAAGAGGGTGCCGCCCAGAAGACCTATACGCAGGACGCCGCCCGCCTGAAAAGCGGCACCATCAGCGCCGTAGACCTGCAAAATACCCAGCTCACGCTGAAAAAAGCCCAGTACAGCCGACTTCAGGCCCAGACGGACGTGTTGCAGGCTCTGGCGAGCCTGTCGGTGGCTGCGGGGCAGAACCTGACCGGAATCGGGGGAACGTTCTGAGGAACAGGCCAGCTCTGGACCAGCCGTCCTGAGCCATGCCCCAATGCCGCACGGGTTCTGCTCTCCCCTGCCCCGCGCTTTTTTCCTTCTCCACTGACCACTCACGCTGTTCAAAAGGTTCCCCCATGACTGAACCTATGCTCAATCCTTCCCCGCCCCGGCCCACCCTGCCGCGCACTCCCGCTCGCCCGGCCCGTCGCCGCTGGCCCTGGGTGCTGGGAGCACTGCTGCTGATCGGCGGCGTGACCGGGGGGGTGATCGTGACCCGCAACCGGTCGGCGCAGGCCCAGACGGCGGTACCCACCATCCAGACGCAGCCTGTACAGCGGGGCGTGGTGCGCGTGAGTGTCAGCGGTCCCGGCACGCTGGAAGCCAGCGCGACCCGCACGGTTGGGGTCAGCCGCAGCGTCACCGTCGGCGCGTTGCCCGCTGTGGGCGAACGGGTCACCAGGGGACAACTGCTGACCACCCTGACCAGCGATGACGTGCAGGACAGCGTAAAAACCGCAGAACTGAATCTCCAGAAGGCGCGGGCCAGCCTGGACGCGACGCGGGCTTCTCAGGTGTCTGGGGCGGCCAGCAGGCAGAGCAGCGTGACCAGCGCCGAGGGAAATGTGGCCCAGGCGCAACAGTCGCTGAGCGAGGCCCGCACCACCCTGAACGCACAGGAACAGCTTGCCGTCATCGGCGCAGTCAGCAAGCAGGCTTTGGGCGACGCCCGGAACGCCGTGACCAAAGCTGAACTCGACCTCGCCAGCGCCCGCTCTAGCGCCGCCGCGTCGCGTACCCAACTGAGCACCAACGCCAGCAGCGACGCCGAGAACCTGCGGAGTGCCCAGATTGCCGTGCAGCAGGCGCAGGCCAGCCTGGAAACGGCGCAGCAGGCCCGCACCTCCCTGAAGGTGTATGCCCCGATCACGGGCGTGGTCAGTGCCGTGAGTGCCACCGAGGGCGCAGTCTTGGCAAGCGCGGCAGGCCTGCTCACCCTGATGGACGATTCCACCCTGGAACTGCCCGTACAGGTGGACGAAACCGAGATCGCGGGTGTGAAGGTGGGCCAGAGCGCCAGCGTCACCCTGGACGCCGTGGACGGCGAAACCTTTACCGGACAGGTGGTGCGGGTGTCTCCGGCAGCCACGCAGTCCAGCGGTATCAGCGTGTTTACGGCCACCGTGCGCCTGCCCAATCCGGACGGCGTGCTGCGGGCAGGCATGACCGCCGAGGCCGAAATCGTGCAGAGCGAAGACCAGGGATTGATCGTGCCGCAAAAGGCGATTGAAACGGTACGGACGCGCCATTACGTGCAGGTGCAGGGCGCGGCGGGCACCGAGCCGGAGCGGGTGCGGGTCGAACTGGGCGACACCGATGGCACGAATACCGTGATCAAAAGTGGCCTGACTCCGGGGCAGGAAGTGGTGGTGCCGGGCAGCACGCGCACCACGTCTGGTACATCGCCCCGCACGCAGAGTCAGGGCGGCGTGGCTGGTCCTCCCGGTGGCTTTGGCGGCGCACCATGACCGCTGCTGCTGCTGCCCCCCTTGCGGTGGTCGAACTCCAGGACATTCGCAAAATCTACACGCAGGGCGAACTGGTTTTCGAGGCGCTGCGCGGGGTTTCTCTGACCATTCTTCAGGGCGAGATGGTGGCCCTGATGGGGCCGTCGGGAAGCGGCAAGACCACGCTGATGCAGGTGATCGGGCTGCTCGACCGCCCCAGCAGCGGCTCCTACCATCTGGCAGGCCGTGACGTGACCACACTGGGTGAAAATGATCTGGCCCGCGCCCGCAACGAGGACATCGGATTCGTCTTTCAGGCGTTCCATCTGTTGCCCCGTCAGACCCTGCTGGAAAATGTGGAGGTGCCGCTGGTGTATGCCGGAGTGCCGCCCCGTGAACGCCGGGCGCGGGCACTGGATCTGCTGGAGCGGGTAGGACTGGCCGACAAAGCGGGGAGCCGCCCCAGCCAGATCAGCGGTGGGCAAAAACAGCGGGTGGCCGTGGCCCGCGCCCTGGCGGGCAGCCCGCGTCTGCTGCTGGCCGATGAACCCACCGGGAACCTCGATACCCGCACCAGCGAGGAAGTGATGGCCCTGTTCTGTGCCCTCCATGCCGAGGGAACCACGGTGGTGATCGTGACGCACGAGGCCGATATCGGAGCCTACGCGGAGCGCGTGGTGCGGGTGCGAGACGGCCTGATCGAGAGCGACCGCCAGCAGGTGCCCAGGCGTCCGGGGGTGGCCGCGCCTCTGCCGGTCGCCCAGGCGGTGGGTGAGGCATGACCGTTCAGGCGGGTGAAACGGTGCGGCCTGTGCCCGCTTCTGCTCCGGCGCGGCCCCGCAGAGGCGGCGGCATCGGCCTGGGCGGGGCCTTCGTGATCGCCTGGCGGGCCATCGTCGGAACGCCTCTGCGCTCCATTCTGACCGCGCTGGGCGTGATTATCGGAGTGGCAGCGGTGGTGGCCCTCACGGCCATCGGACAGGGCAGCACGGCGGGCATCACGCGCAATCTGGAATCGCTGGGCACCAACCTGCTGACCGTGCAGAGTGCGCGTGGGGGCGGCGGCGGAAGCCTGGTGCGGGCAGGCCCCCGCCAGACGGTAACCCTCAAAGATGCCGAGGCGCTGAGTACCGCCTTCGGTGCGCGGATCGCGGGCGTGGCTCCCACCGCCCAGAGTAGTGTTCAGGCCAAAGCGGGCGACCTGAACGCGCAGGTGACGCTGCTGGGCACCTGGCCCGCCTACGAGACAGTCCGCAACAGCCCCGTTGCCAGCGGCAGTTACTTCACTCAGGCGGATGTAGACGGACGCAAGCGCGTGGCCGTGATCGGCGCTCAGGTGGTCACCGACCTGTTTGCCGATACGCCCGACCCGGTGGGCCAGAAAGTGCGTCTGAGCGGCGTGTCGTTCACGGTGGTTGGCGTGCTGCCCGACAAGGGCAACAGCGGCTTCGGCAACGCCAACTCTCAGGTGATCGTGCCGCTGAGCACCTACATTCAGCGCTTCAGCCGCACCAACAGCGCCAGCGGTCAGCCCACCGTGAGCAACGTGTATTTGCAGGCCACCGACAAAGACGATCTCACGGCCCTCGTGACCGACGTGACCGACCTGATGAGCACCCGCCACGAGCAGACCGACCCCGACAACCTCGATTTCAGCGTGCAGAATCAGGCCGACAGCCTCGCCAGCCTGAACACCATCACCAATACGCTGACGCTGCTGGTGGGCGCGATTGCGGGGATCAGCCTGCTGGTGGGCGGCATCGGGATCATGAACATCATGCTGGTCAGCGTGACCGAGCGCACCCGCGAAATCGGCGTTCGCAAGGCGCTGGGTGCCCGTCCCCGCGACATCCTGACCCAGTTTCTGGTGGAAGCCGCGCTGCTCAGTCTGGGCGGGGGCATCATCGGCATCGGTCTGGGGATCGCCACGGCCTATGCGGGCAACAGCTTCGGCATCAGCCCGGTGTTCTCGGCCACGCCCATCGTGGTGGCGTTCGTGTTCAGTGCCCTGGTGGGCGTGTTTTTCGGCTACTACCCCGCCGCCAGAGCCGCCCGCCTCGATCCCGTGGAAAGCCTGCGCTACGAATAGAGACTGCCCGGAATCCCACACCCATTCCCATGTCAAGGAGAACACCCATGCCGTTCAAGCCTTCCAATCCTCTGTTTCTGACCACTGCCCTGCTGCTCGCTTCCGTTGCTGCGGCCCAGACTGCTGGCTCCGGCTTCCAGATGACCCCCGAAATGCGGGCGCGAATGGCCGCCATGCAGCCCATCATCGACCTGTCTCAGACGGTGCGCCTGTTGCCCGAGCTGGAAAAGAACAAGGCGACGGCCATCACCAGGACGCAGGCCAAAACGCTGTTGACCATCCTGACGACGTTGCAGAAGGCGGCGGTGCAGCCCAACGATGCCAAAAAATACCTCACCCAGATCGAAGACAAAATCCTGACCGAAAAACAACTGACGGCGCTGGATACCCTGGTGATCAAGGCCGAGAAAGAACAGCAGGCGCAGCGGGCCGCCCGGCAAAATGGGCAGACGGCACGTGTTCCGGGAATTCCCGGTGGGCTGCTGGGCGGCCAGCGTCCGGGGGGCCAGAACGCGCAGCGGCAGGCCGGAACAGGTCAGGCGGGTCAGCGGCAACCCGGCACCTTCAATCCCTTCAAGGAAGGGCGGGGCGCTGATGCCCTGAACAGCTACATCGCCCTGCTGAAGAAAAAGTAGGCCGGGAAGAACCACCAACACGGCAGGCCCGCTCATTCATCCTGAGCGGGCCTGCCGTGTTGCTATGAACTCTCGGTTCAGCTGTGCAGGCGTGGACTTCCCGAGGCCCAGTCCAGCGGCGCGAGGTGCAGCTGCCGCTGGGTGCGTTCTTCGTTCCAGGCATGAAACACGATCATGTCCTGACCGTCCGGCCCCACCACCAGCGAGTTATGACCGGGGCCGATCAGTCCGTTCAGGCCGCTTGCCAGAACCACTGGTCCCTCTGCGGGTTCTCGCCACGGCCCCAGCGGATGTTCGGCCACTGCATGCCCCACGCCGTAGGTCTCGTTGGTCCATGCGCCGCCTGAATAAAAGCAGTGATACAGGCCGCCGCGATGCACCACGAAAGGGCCTTCCAACGTGTGCCAGTCGAGGGTCTGCCCGTACATGGAGCGTTCGCGCTGGTAGAGTTGCCAGTCGTGGGTGGCCCGCAAGACAGTTGTCACGGGGCCGCCGGGAGTCTGCATGTCCTGCATGGGCATCACCGCCAACGAGGTTCCGACGCGCTCGCCGTCCAGATGGTCACGGGCAAAGTACAGATACCACTGACCATCCTTGTCCTGAAAGGGGTGAGGATCGATGGCGAAGGGTTCGCCGGGGGTCAGGTTGAGGCCCTGATCGGTAAACGGCCCCAGTGGACTGGACGCGGTCGCCACGCGCAGATGGTGGTGCTTGTCGCCCACGCCTGCCGAGTAGTACATGTAGAACGTGCCTTCCGACTGCGCCACTTCAGGTGCCCAGTAGTCGCGGGGTTCACCGGGCAGGGGCGTCAAGGCTCCGCCGCGTGAGGTCCAGTTCACCAGATCGGGCGAAGACAGGATCTCGAAGGCGCGGCCATCCTCTCCCCCGTTGTGGCCTGTGCCGTAGGCGTAATACTGACCCTGCCAGGCCAGCACGAAAGGATCGGCAAAGTAGCCGGAGTAACGCGGGCCGTTCACCGGATCGCCTTCGGTGCTGTCTGAGGGGTCAGGGTGGGGCCGCTGACGCGCATCTTGCCGCCGCTGAAAGTCACTTGGTCGATTCGCATGCTGCGGTAGCCTACGCTATCGCCGATCTGCCCGGTCGTCCAGGCGTGGTAGGCGATCCACGGTTGCCCCGCCCCGTCGGTCACGATGGTCTGGTGGCCGGGGCCAGCAACTGCGCCTTTGCTGATCAGCACGGGGTTTTCTTCAGCTTTTTTGTAGGGGCCAGTCACAGTTTTGCTGGTCGCGTAGCCCACGGCATACAGGTCGCTGTCGAAGGGGCCGCCCGAGTACAGCAGGTAATACACGCCGCCCGCCTTGTAGAGGGTGGGCGCTTCCACGACGCTTCCTTCCCACAACTGGAAATTCTGAATCAGGTCGGTGGCTTTTCCGGTCAGGCGCAGACCATCGCTCCTGAGGGGCTGAATGAAGATCTGGGTGGTTAGGTTGCAGCAGTTGCCGTCATTTTTCCAGAGCAGGTAGGCTTTGCCGTCGGTGTCGATAAAGGGGCTGGCGTCGATGCTGCCTCCCAGATCGGCCTGACAGACGATCGGGCCGCCGCCTGCGGGCGAGAATGGCCCTGCCGCCTGCACCCCCACAGCCACCCCGATGCACTGGCGGTCGCTTTTGATGTCGCGGGCGGTGTAGTACATCAGGTATTTGTTGCCCAGCCGCGCCACTTCAGGTGCCCAGGTCAGGCCCGGTTTCACCCAGGCGGGCAGCTTGGGAAGGGCGTCGCCCGCTGCGGTCCAGTTCACCAGATCCTTGCTGACCGCGTGCGGCACGTTGCCCCCGCTGCCGTTGGTGGCGTAGGCGTGGTACGTCGCCCCCGAGCGCAGGATGAATGGATCAGGAAAATTGGCGTCCAGCACAGGGTTGGAGAAGGTGGCCGCAGTGCGGGCAGAGCCGGTGGCAGGGGCAGAGGCGGTGGGTGCGGAGCCAGTGCCTCCCGCTACAGCCAGCGCCCCCCACATTCCGGCCACCAGCAGGGCAGCCCCAGACAGCCCTTTCAGGCCCGAGAAGAGATGGATAGACACGTCGGCCACTACTCCTTGAGTCCGGTGGTGGAGAGGCCCGCTTCCAGAAAGCGCTGGGCCACCAGGTAGGCGATCAGGGCGGGCACGGCGGCCAGCGTGGTCGAGGCCATCAGCTTGCCGTATTCGGTGGTGTAGCGCTGCGAGAAGGTCGTGATGCCCACTGGAAGCGTCATCTTGTCCACGTCGGTGACGGTAAAGAGCGGCCACAGGAAGTTGTTCCATGACCCCATGAACGCGAACACGGCCAGCGTGACCAGCGACGGCACGCTGAGCGGCAAGATGATGCGCCACAGAATCTGGAAATTGCTCGCTCCGTCCAGGGTCGCCGCCTCTTCCAGTTCTCTGGGAATTGCCACGAAAAACTGGCGCAGCAAAAACACGCCGAAGACTCCGCTGACCCCCGGCCAGATCAGGGCGTGATAGGAATTGATCCAGTTGAAATTGAGCATCATGATGTAGGTGGGCACCAGGGTCACGATGCCGGGAATCATCAGGCTGGACAGGATGATCCAGAACCAGGCGTTGCGGCCCCTGAAGTTCATGCGGGCCAAGGGGTAGGCGGTCAGGGCGCACACGACCACGTGAATGACCGTGAAGGTCAGCGCCACGAATAGGGAATTCCAGGTCCAACGCAAGATATTGCCGTCGGGTGAGGTCAGGACGGCCACGTAGTTGTCGAGCGTGGGATGCGCGGGCCACCACTGCACGGGCGAGGCGATGGCGTCGGCCTCGGTTTTCAGCGACGTACTGATCATCCAGTACACCGGAGCCAGGAACAGAATCGACAGGACACACAGGATCAGGAAACGGGGAATATCACGCGGCAGACGGCGCTTTTTGAAAGGTGCGTTGGCCGTCTGGGTGGGTTGAGGCGCGGTAATGGTCATTTGCCCTCCGAGCTGCTGGTCACGTCACGCGCCATCATCCGGAACTGTGCCCCGGTCAGAATCAGCATCATCAGGCCGAACACGAAGCCCATCGCGGCGGCGCTGGAAATCTGCGAGTTGGTAAAGCCCTCCTCGGTGATGTACTGAATGACGCTCTGGGTGCTGCGGCTGGGGCCACCGTTGGTGATGGTCAGCGATTGCCCGAACAGCTGGAACGAGGCCAGCGCGGTGGTGATCACCACGAACAGCGTGATGGGCGTCAGCATCGGCCAGGTAATGAACCGGAACTGCTGCCAGGGGCTTGCGCCGTCCAGAGAAGCGGCCTCGTACAGGCTGACCGACACGTTGCTCAGGGCCGCCAGATACAGGGTCATGTTGAAGCCCAGCGTCCACCAGATGGTGCCCACCACGATGGGAACCCAGGCCAGCCCTTCTGTGGACAGCCAGGGAATCGGGGCCGCCCCGGTCAGCAGGTCGCGGGCGGCATTGACCAGCCCGATCTGGTTGTCGAACATCCAGCGCCACAGAATGCCCATGACCGAGACCGTGAGAATGCCCGGCATAAAGAAGACGGCCCGGAAAAAGGAACGCCCGAAGATCGGACGGTGCAGCAACACGGCCAGGCCCAGAGCCGAAGCCACCAGCAGGGGCACGCTGACCACCGTGAAAAAAGTGGTGTTGAGCAGCGTGCGCCAGAAAAACTCGAATTGAGGCGTGCCCGCCGTGAAGAGGTTGCGGAAAAATTCAAATCCCACGAACTGCTGGTTGCTGTTGAGCAGATCCCAGCGGTGCATGCTGATATACAGGCCGTAACCGATGGGATACACCGTAAAGACGAAAAACAGGACGGCGTGCGGCAGCAGGTACAGGTAAGGCTCCAGCGAAATCCTGCTGCGCTTGTGAGGAGCGGTGTGTTGGCCGGGCGGCGCGTGGGTGGTGGTCATGGCTCATACCTCGCTCAGGACGGTGTACCGGCTTCTCTGAGCACGGCACATTGGAAGCATCGAATCGGGAAATGGGCCTGCTGGAATCACAACAGTTTGAAGCTGCACCAGGGGTCGGCCTGAAACTGCTGACCGGGGCATAGCAAGGGGAGCGGCATTCTCCCAAACAGGAAACCTGACCGCTCCCACTTCTTCTGAACTTCCTGGCTCAGACTTTCAGGCCGCCGCGCTCAGTTGAAGTTCTTGCGGGCCTGGTCGATCTGCTTGTTCGATTCGGCCACGCCGTCGTTCAGTGCCTGAGTGACGGTCTTCTTGCCCAGATAGGCGGCTTCCCACGCGGCGTCGAACGGCCCCATGACCTGGCCGACCCAGGGGAATCCGCTGGTGGCGTACACGCTGCCGAGGCGGTCAAAGATGCCGCTGATGGCTGCTTTCTCAAACTTGGGATTCTTGGCGACGGCGGACTGGGTGGGCAGGCTTCCGGTGGCTGTCCAGGCGAGGTTCTGCTCTGGCTGGGCCAGCCACGCCATAAATTCCAGGGCGGCCTTGCGCTTGGCAGCGCTGTAATTGGTGGGCTGCTTGGGCAGCGTCAGGTGGCTGGAGCCGCCCCACGCGGCGTCTCTGGCCGTTCCGCCCACACGCGGCATAAAGGTCACGCCGAAGTTCATCTTCTGGGTCTCGAAGCGGTCGAGGTACCACTGGCCGCTGGGGAACATGCAGACCTTGCCCTGCGAGAAGGCGGCCAGCTCGGCTTCCTCGGTGCTGTTGGCACGGGCGACGCGCTGTTTTTGCACCAGATCGACCAGGAACTGCACGGCGCTGACGGCCTGAGGCGAGTTGAAGGACGCGTTCTGGGCACCGTTCACCATCGAACCGCCGTTTTGCAGGATGGCGGCATACGCGGCGCGTGCTCCGACCCAGTTGTTGTACAGGCTGACGCCCCAGGTGTCCAGATTCTTGGGATCAAAGCCCGCCTGCGTGGAGTTCTTGCCATTCTTGTCGACCGTGCAGAGTTGTGCGGCCTTCAGGAACTCGGCGCGGGTGCGGGGAGGCTTGTTGGGATCAAGTCCGACCTTCTTCATCAGGTCTTTGTTGTAAAACATCGCGTAGGCCACGCTGGAAATCGGGACGCCGTAGGACTTGCCCTTGTAATCGGCGGTCTTGAACAGTGGGCCGAAGAATTTGGCCTTGTCGATGCCTGCGGTCTTCAGCTCGGCGTCGCTGAGGGGCGAGACGGCCCCACGTGCCACGAAGCCGGTGATCTGGTCTTCGTTGATCACCACGAGGTCAGGAGCGCGGCCCGAGGCAACCAACGCGGGCAACTGCTGCCAGGTCGTTCCCCAGGGCTGGGCCTGCGCCTTCACCTCAATATTCGGGTGGCTGTCGTTGAACTTCTTGACCAGCCCTTCCATAACAGGCCGGTCAGGCCCGGTAAAGCCGTGAAGATAGGTCAGGCTGACCTTCTGGGCGGATGCAGATGAAGCGGCGAGTAGGGCAAAGCTGAGAGTCAGGGCAAAACGTTTCATAGGCTGCCTCCTAAAGATGAGGTGACGCGGATGTTCGCACGAGAGAGCCGTGCGGATGGATGTAGAAACCAGCGGGGGAAGAGCAGTATCGCAGAGACATCAGGGTCGAAATCAAGCCGTAAGCACGATATGGGCCGGGGCCGTGGTGCGGGGGATCAATCAACTGTCCTCCTCCTTCGTGACGTGCAGAATGATCTGCTCTGAGTTGTGACCGCTTGGTGAGGTGATACTAACAGCTTATTTTGTTACAAGTCAACAAAATGTTCATCTATCTGACCCGGAAGTAAAACAGAATCCGCTGAATGGTACGAAAATTATGCGTGAGGGACGCGTTTTTTTCTGCAGTCAATGATTCGATCATGATAGCTGATCGTTGGAAACTCACCAGTTCAGATTAAATGTTGTTATAGTCGTCCCAAAAGGAGAAGAGATGCCTGCTTCTGGAAACCGCACATTGACTTTGGAAGGAGAGGTGGCCCTCGGCGTCCTGAAAGCTCTGGCCAATGAAACTCGGCTGCTGATTCTGAGCATGCTGTCTCACAACGTCATGAACGTGTCCGAGTTGGCCGATGCGCTGAATCTGCCGCACTCCACCGTCAACTTCAATCTCAAGCAGTTGCAGGCCGCCGGGCTGATCTCCGTGGAATACGAACCCGGCACGCGGGGATCACAAAAACTGTGTTCCAAGCGTTTTGACGAGATCATCTACAAGGTGCCGGGCGCGGCGGTGGAATCCAAGCCCGATCAGGTCACGGTGTCGATGCCCATCGGCAACTACGCGCATATCGAGGCCCAGCCGACCTGCGGCCTCGCTTCCGAAACCAAGATCATCGGCATGCTCGACAACCCACGCTCTCTATACGAACCTGACCATGTGTACGCCCAGATCCTGTGGTTCGGCAAATCCGGTTACGTGGAATACATTTTCCCCAACAATCTTCCCTACGGAGCGGCTCCCGACAAACTCGACCTGAGTATGGAAATCTGCTCGGAAGCGCCGCAGTACGACCCGGAGTGGCCTTCCGATATCACGCTGTGGATCAACGGGCAGGAAGTGGGCACCTTCACGAGTCCGGGTGATTTCGGCGGCGTCCGGACCCGCCTCACGCCGCGTTGGTGGAACGAAGATCAGACCACGCACGGCCTTCTGAAGCACTGGATCGTCACCGAAGACGGCTCCTATATAGATGGAGAGCGCCTCTCCGACGTGACTCTGCACGACCTGAAGATTCAGGGCGCCAATCAGATCAAGGTTCGCCTCGGTGTCAAACCGGATGCCCGGAACTGTTCCGGCCTGAATCTGTTTGGGCGCAAGTTTGGCAACTACGAGCAGGACATCGTGATGCGAACGAGCTACGTGTTCCCGAACGACGTGCCCAAAGTCAGTGTGCGCTGAGGCAGTGCCCGTTTAACCCGTGTAGGTCCAGCATAAGGTCACGGCCTAGCGCTCTATGTTCAGCAGACATGGTCAATGGGCCGCCGCGCCTGTTACCCTGCGGCCATGTTGGACGTAGTGGGGCTGGATGGACTGGAGCTGGACGTAGCAACCGACTGGACCGGCGGGATAGAGCAACTGGTACACGAGGCCAATCTGCGGCTGGTCTACCTGTTGCCTGAAGACCGCTCCGGACGTGCAAAAGACGAGGTGAATGCGCGGCTGGTGCGGCATTACACCACCCAGGGCCTGCTGAGTGCGCCGCGCCGTGAAGGACGTGAAGCCCGGTATACGCGCAGGCAGTTGCTGGAACTGCTGGCCCTGCGCCGCCTGATGGCTGACGGATTGGGCGGAAAAGTCCTGACTTCTGCCCTCGAAGGCCGGACTCAGGATGAATTGGTGGTGTTGGCCTTGCAGGGAAGCGATGGCCTGGGCAGTTCAGGGGGCCACGCCGCAATGCCGGAGCGTCTCCAAAAGAGTCTGGAAGCTCCGCCGGAAGACGGCGAGGACGCCCTGTCGTTTCTTGCGGGAATTCGCCGCAGATCAGCCCTCCCCCCGGCTCTGCTCTCCCCTGCCCCGAAACTGGAAAGCACGCCGCTCATGATTCCCTCTCTGTCTGCGCCCGCCCCTGCGCCTCAAGCTCCGCCGCTGCTGGGTGTCGCGGCAAACCCGTCGCTGGTGCCGTCACCATCCCGAAAACCGCAAGCCCTGACCCGAGTCCAGGTGCGGCGCGGCCTGGAACTACAGGTGAGCGGCGATATGGCTTGGCCCCATAATCCTCGGCAATGGGACGCCCTGATGGAAGATCTCCGGGCGTCACTGCTCGCCTTGCACAAGGCCAGCGAGGGCACGTCAGGCGATGACGCGGGTCAGGGGAAATCTAGGGAGAGAACAGAGCAAGATCAACCATGACACCCTAGGTTGTTGACAATTAGAATTGTTGATGTAGACTTTGGGTGTTCCAGAGAAGTGGCTCTACGCTGCTGCTCACGCTGATGTTGCGCCCTCTTGCCTGACCATTTTGGAGGTCTCCTATGTCCACTCCTGTTGCTCCCACCCATCTACCCCAGGTCGAACTGTTGCCGCTGAAAGCCGGAATGTTTGTGGGTCAGGCGCAGGAGGTGACTGTTCTGGCCCGAATCATTCCCCCTGCACCCCAACTGCGTGCGGGAGCGCGTGCGCCCATCAACCTCTCGCTGGTGCTTGACCGCAGCGGCAGCATGAGCGGCCACCCTCTGGAGATGGCCCGGCAGGCGGCGCAGACGGCCATCCGTGCCCTGGAACCTCAAGACCGCCTGAGCGTCGTGATTTTCGACGATACGGTCGAACTGCTGATCGCGCCGCAACTGGTCACCGACCCCGAGAGCCTGTGCCGGACAGTGGAGGGCATCACAGCAGGCGGTTCGACTGCTCTGCACGCAGGCTGGCTGGAGGGGGCCACCATGACTGCCCAGCACCTGAACCCGGAAGCCCTGAACCGGGTGCTGCTGCTGAGCGACGGGCAGGCCAACTGCGGCGAACAGCGCCCAGACGTGATTGCCGGACATGTGCGCGGCCTGACTGCGCGGGGCGTCAGCACCAGCACGGTGGGTCTGGGCCGCCACTATCAGGAAGACCTGCTGCGCGGCATGGCTGATGCCGGAGACGGCAACTTTGAACATATCGAGGATGTCGAGGCCCTCCCCGCCTTCTTTGCCGCCGAACTGCAGGGCTTCTCGCGCACGGTGGGCCGTACCGTCAGTCTGGGAATCGAACCCAATCCGGCCTTGCAGGTGTCCAGAGTCGAGGTCATCAACTCGCTGATCCGCAATGATCTGGGCCGCCACCAGTTGCCCAACCTGATTGCCGAGCGGCCTCTGGAGGTGGTATTCACGCTGCGGGTGCCCGCGCAACCGCCCCAATCCTCTGATATCGGCGTGACCCGGATTCGGTTGGCCTGGACGGGCCGCGACGGTGTGAGGCATAGCCTGCGTGCTCAGCTCAACCTGCCCGTGCTGGGTGCCGATGCTTACGCTGCTCTGCCCGAGAACAGCGCCGTGCGGCTGGCCGAGCAACTGCTGCACAATGCCCGCGCCAAGCAGGACGCCGTGCAGTTGCTGGACGCCGGAAACGTGGCCGGAGCGCAGCTTGCCCTGAACTCGCGCCGGAGGGCTTTTGATGAATACTCCCCCCTCTTGCCCGCACCAGTCGCGCAGCAGGAAGCGCAGGCCCTGGACGATCTGGCCGTCAATGCCGACATCGATCAGACCCTGACCCGCAAACGTGCCATGAGCCAGAGCTATAACCGCAGCCGCAGCAAGGACTAGAGAAGGACGAACCCAGAGACTGATTTCAGAGGAGGACGGGGAGACTGGACGGCGAGCGTTGATGCCGGGTCTCCCCGTCCTTTTCCTCAGATTTCTCGCTGCTGGGGCGCACGCTCTACTAACTACGACCTACTCAACTGCTCTGCCACAGGGTTTCTGGAACTATGGCCTGTTTTCCTGGGTCTGCCCGATTCGTCTCAAAAAAGACAGGCCGCTCATGGAGGGAGTCTTTCCCTCACAGTTGCACGACTGTTGTCTTCTGCTGTGCAAAGATGCCGTTTGTGCGTGCTGCCCGTTCCTCTTCCCCAACCGCGCTGAGTCCATCTGGCGAACCCACTGTCCCGCCCACCCTCAGCGCCGGGTTACTGTTGGTGGTATTGATCGTGGCGTTCGAGGCGATGGCGGTCAGCACGGTGTTGCCGCGTGTCGCTGCCGATCTGCAAGGACTGTCTCTGTATGGATGGGCGTCCAGTGCCTTCCTGCTTTCCAGCCTGTTCGGTGCGGTGTTCACGGGCCTGCTGTCGGACCGGCGGGGGCTGGCGGTGGGAGCCACCGTATCTCTGGTGGTGTTTGCGCTGGGCTTGCTGGTCGCAGGACTGGCCCCGAATATGCCTGCGTTCGTGCTGGGCAGACTGGTGCAGGGTCTGGGCGCAGGCGGGCTGGGGTTGCTGCCGTTTGCGGTGATCACCTCCCGCTATCCCGAACAGGCCCGCGCCCGCATGTTGGCAGCGGTTTCGAGTGCGTGGTTGATTCCTGCTCTCACGGGGCCACTGATCGCCAGCCTGATTGCCGACGCCTGGTCGTGGCGGGCCGTCTTCTGGGGCCTGCTCCCTGTGCTGGTGCTGGGTGCGCCGCTGTGTGTGCTTCCGCTGCGGGGTGCGCCCCAGTCCTCCGCACATGGTGGTGGCGGCGGGGCGGCCAGCTTGGGAAGCCGCCGGGTGCTGTGGCCTGCGCTGGGGCTGTCGGTGGCGTCTGGGGCGCTGATAGAAGGCCTGCGCCGTCCCGACATTTGGGGGCTGATCCTGATCGCTGTGGGTCTGGCGGGTGTGGCACTGACTTCACGTTCGCTGTTTCCGGCAGGTCTCTGGCAGGCGCGGCGTGGGTTGCCTGCGGCGCTGGCCGTGCGCGGCCTGGCGGCCTTCGCGCTGCTGGGCACCAATTCTTTTTTGCCGCTGGCCCTTCACGAACTGCGCGGCCTCACGCTCACTCAGGCGGGCGGTCTGCTCAGCATCGGTGGGGCCACCTGGACACTGGGATCGTGGGTGCAGGCGCAACTGGAACGGCGATTCGGCTCTCAGACCCGACCTGCCCGCGTGCGTGCAGGGATGCTCGGTGTCCTGAGCGGACTTCTGCTGACCACTGCTGGTGTGTTGGGTGGTCTCCCCCTCTGGAGCGCCTATGTGGGCTGGTTCGTGGCCTGCCTCAGCATGGGCATCGGCTACAACAGCAACAGTCTTTTTGCTCTTGCCACCGTGGATTCGGAGGGTCAGGGGGCGGGTGAATTGTCGGGTCAGCTGGCGAACATAGAAGTCCTGATGGTCGCGCTGGCCGCAGGGGCAGGCGGCGCACTGATCGCGCGGGCCACGCCGCTGAGTACGGCTTTTGCGCTGGCCTTCGCGGTGACGCTGGTGGGCGCAGTGTTGGCGCGGTTGGTGGCAGTGCGTTTGCAGGTTCGTTCGGCAGATTGATCGGCGGGCGGCGCTCCGGTCACTCCAGTGAGTTTTGGGGCCAACTCCCCCGCCGGAATGCCCCTGGAGTCATCCCACACGCCTGCACGAACGCCTCGTGAAACCGGCTGGTCGAGCGGAATCCAACCTCGTGCATGATGTCCAGTACGGGCAGATTGGTGGTCAGCAACAGGCGTTGGGCGTGGGCGATGCGTGACTGGGTCAGGTATTCGCTGAGACCCACACCGAGGGACGCCCGAAACAACGTGGTGGCGTAATGGGGATGTAGTCCAGCGGCGGCGGCAATCTCCGCCACCTTCAGTGGTTGCTGATATTGCTCGGCTATCAATGCAGCCATTCGTTCCACGTGGTCTGCTGCGCTGATGCCCGGCGAACCCCTGGGTTTTCTGGAGGGAAGTTCTTTCCAGTTCAGCGCCAACCGCCTCAACCGCGCCTCCAGCTCCAGCAGGACGATTCGCCGCGTTTCTGGGTTGCTTTGCTCTGACAGGAGGGCAGCCCAACTTGCAAATCGTCCCTGATCGGTGGCGTCTGTGGCTTCTGAATGAACGGCTTGCCCGCCCAGGATGGCCTGTACTAGAGGCTGCGGCAGATTCCAGCGCAACACGTCGCCCAGAGGAACAGTGAGCCAGAAAACGTCGGTCTGCGGGTTACTGCTCATCAGGCGGTGAGGCATCGCCCCCCACAGCAGCGCCAACTGTCCGGCAGAAACGGTCAGGCGGCGGCCCCCGATCAGGTAGGTCAACGAACCGCGCAACACCAGGTTAAGTTCAATCTCGCGGTGACGGTGAAAAGTTGACATGGCCCCCGGCTGTCCTCGCCAGCAGGCCAGCCCAAATACCTCTTCCCGCTCTGGTGGCGATGTGGAGAAGGCAGACACATTCTGAGAATACCGGAATCGGCGCTCCCAAAGCCGAACGATTTTCCTGTTGTGCTGCCTTACTCTGAGCCTCCAGCTACGAATGTCTTTTTGGTTCACCGGAGGCCCGCTATGACTGTTCTGACCGATGCAGCGCCCACTTCTTCGCCCCCCGCTTCCCGCTTCCATCTCACGGCGGAACAGATCCGCTTTTTTGACGAGAACGGCTACCTGATCCTGCGTAACTGGGTCACCGGCGACCTGCTCACCCGGCTTCAAGATGCAGGCCAACGCTGGATAGAGCGCGGCTTGGAGGACGGCGGCAGGAATTCAGATCACCTGTTTGCCGAGCGCGAAGTGGGCCGGGTGATGTGGCGGGTGGATTACGTTCACGACAAGGGCGAACCCGTTTCACTCGAACTTCTGGGGAGTCCCGAAGTTCTGGGCGTGGCAGAAAGCCTGTGTGGGCCGAACTTCGTGCCTACTTACGAAAGTATGGTTTTCAAGTTCGAGGGCGACGGCGAGAAGGTGCCCTGGCATCAGGACGCCGTGCATCCTCGCCGGTGGCGCATCTTCAACTACGACCTGTATCTGGACGAGTCGCGGGCGGGGGGCGGTGCCCTGCGCGTGATTCCGGGCAGTCAGACCGCGCCCGCCGATGTGTGCGAGCTGGCCGAGCAACACGGCTGGGACGCTCCTGGCAGCATTTATGTGGAAATGGAACCGGGCGACGTCTTGCTGCATGACGTGATGGTCGTTCACGGCTCCGAACGAGCCGAGGGAAAGAAGCTGCGCCGGACCATCTACTACGAGTTCCGTGCCTCCGAGCAGATTGCGGCGGAGGGGCCATGGGATCAGGAATGGACAGAGCGCCGGATGCGGCTGCTTCCGCTGGCCCTGAAACGTCATGAGGCTGCTGCCCCTGAAAAACCCCAATTCGACTGGCAGGCTGCGCCCGAGTTCCGTCCAGTCCGCCTAGGAGACGAGCAGGAGGAACTGCGGGTCGTGCATCTGGCGCACACCCCCGGCTCTTATTGCAGTGCCGGAGACGTGAGCCTGGATCAGTAAAATCGGAACCTGAGTAAAAAGAGAGGCACGGCTGATCTGGCCCGTGCCTCTGCCTGTAGTGATTACTTACTTCTACGATCTGCCCAACGGTTGCGGTGATCGCGTTGCGGTCTGGAAGGTGCAGGGCTGGGGGGCATCTCCACGCCTCTGAACAGGTCACCTCCACCCAACACTTCGGCCTGAACTTTCTTCCAGAAGCCGAAAAATTTGGTGACCGGGCCACTGAAGGTCGTGAGGCGTTCGGCGG
Organism: Deinococcus aquatilis DSM 23025; assembly: GCF_000378445.1. Classification (GTDB taxonomy): domain Bacteria; phylum Deinococcota; class Deinococci; order Deinococcales; family Deinococcaceae; genus Deinococcus; species Deinococcus aquatilis. The sequence goes on from NZ_KB899703.1 coordinate 61,946, forward strand.
GATGGATCACCAGTTTCAGCTCTGGACAGCGCTCCTGCACGCCCTGCAGAATGCTTTCAAATTCCGGCGTCGGGTTTTCGCTGGCATGGAGCTGGGTGGCCCTGTGCTCCCGCGCAAACTGGGCCAGTTCTTCGGCCACGCTGCCCACCCGAATCTCAGTCAATGCAGAGCGTGCGGCGGCTATATCGCGTACACCGCCGTACATGAAGGCCAGTCTGGGAAAGGCAATCCGGTGACTGGACAGAAAGGGACGGTCGAATACGAACAGGGCAGGCGCTTCTGGATGGGCAGAGAGGGCCGGGTCAGTGATAGAGAGGCTGTCGCCATGCAGCCAGACAACCACGCTCATGCCCGCCATCCAAACAATTTTTCCTGCAGTTGCTCATAACTTCCCATAAATGGGCAATCGGCGGTGCAGCCCTCGCACCAGCGACCCGCCGAATACTTTTCGATGTTGGCCTGATTCATGATGTACGGCTTGCCACTGAAGGTACTCGCCACCCACTGCCAGCTCAGGGCATTGCTGGCCAGATCCCCATCCAGCAGGTGTTCGCGGAAAAATTCGTACCCGGCCTTCCAGTTCACCCGCCGCCAGTGCACCAGATAGGCCGCAAACCACATCCTCTCGTGGTTGTGCATGTATCCATCGTCTTTGAGGTGTGTGATCCAGGCGTCGGCACAGGGCAAGCCGGTCTGCGCTTCCCGCACATCACTCGGCAACTCCGGCGACCAGGAAACGCGGTATTTTGGCTCCTCCAGATTCTCCAGCACCGCCCGGCCCCTTTGCTTCAGCACCAGCCAGAAGAATTCACGCCAGGCCAGTTGCCGCAGACCTTCTTCTCGGTCTGTTCCCCTGGCTCGGGCACGGAGATGATCGGCCAGCTCTCTGGGGGAAAGCATGCCGTGGCGCAGGTACATGGAGAGGCGGGAAATAGGGGCCAGCAGATGGTTACGGGCCGCGTAGTCCTTGGGATTGTAAGCCTGCAAAGCTGCCAGCCCAGCCACCCTGCCACCCACGCGAGAGGGCAGACGTGCTTCTCCGCTGTACAGCCCAGCCAGGGCACTGCCCAGTTCTTTCGGTATTTGTTCGTCTGTCAGAGTGGTGGGGATACGGGTCATGGTTTCCAGTCTGGCGTCCCCTGACAGGTTTCTCTGTAAGAAGTGACGGGGTGAATGGCCGCTCTGAATACGTGCGAGCAGAGTACAGGTACCCCTGAATTACGTAATTCAGAGTCAAGAGTGTTCCTGCTGGTCTGCCCCGTTAACTATCCAGTGATAAGTCTAGAATTGAAAGAGTGACAGAGGGCGAAAAGAGGGCGGTTCCTGTGACGTGGAGATTCCCGGATCTTCATCTGAGACGCTGAGATTCAGAGGTGGGGAACTGGACTGCTGTATCCGACCAGCAACTGCAAAATCCACCCCATAGCTCCCCTCTCCTGCTCTGAATTACGTAATTCAGAGTTTGGGATTTCAGTTCTGTCTGTGTACACTCTGCACATGAGCCGAAAAACAGTTGGAATTCGTGCGCTTCGGGAAGAACTGCCAGAGCGCATTCGGGAACTGGAGCATACAGGCCAGCCCATTGTCATTACCAAACATGGACAGGCGGTGGCAACACTGATGCCGACGCCTGTAACTGCGGTGTCACACGCTCCCCGTATTGTGGCCCTCACCAGTCTCAAAGGGGGCGTCGGCAAAACGACCCTGACGATGCACTTGGCGGCGGCCATTGCGCTGCAACAGGGCAATGTCGTGGTGTTGGATGCCGATGAGGAGGTAAGTGCCTTTCGTTGGCAACAGCACGCCCAAGCCGATGGAATAGAGCTGCCCTTCCGTGTGATTGCAGCCGAGCGAAATACGCTGATGCGTCAGGCGCGTGACCTCGCCAGAGCAGGCCATACCGTGATTATCGACACTCCGCCCAACAACCGCGAAATTCTCAAGAGTGCCGCAACAGTGGCTGATGTCGTGCTGGTCCCTGTGTTGCCAACGGGAATGGATGTTGACCGTCTGGCGACCACGCTGGAACTCCTGACCGATCTGGAAGCAGCTCTTGAGAGCTTCAACTACGCCATTGTCCTGAACCGCTTCGATGCCCGCAAAGCGATGGCGCATGAAGCCAATGACGCGCTGAACGCCCACCCTCGCCTGAGTACAGTGGTCAAGTCTCTCAGTGCCTACGAGAAGGTCTTTGGTCAATGCCCAACCGAACTTGGGCAGTTCACGGAAATCTGGAACGAGATCAAGCAGGCGTTTGGAGAGGAAGCATGACGAAAAACCGGTTTCAATCCAAAGGCTCCGGCGCAGGTCTGGGTAACCTGCTGAACCGCTCTCTGCAGTTTTCAGGTTCGCCCAGCGATCAATCTTCGGCAGAACTTCCACATCAATTGCCTGTGGAATCCCTTCAACCCAACCCACGCCAACCACGCCGTTATTTTGATTCAGCCGGACTGCTTCAACTGGCCCACAGCATTCGGGAGCAGGGTGTCCTGCAACCTCTGATGGCCCGCCCACTGGAAGATGGACGCTACGAAATTGTTTATGGGGAAAGGCGTTGGCGTGCTGCGCAGCAGGCTGGATTGATAAGCGTGCCGGTCATCGTTCGTTCCCTTTCACCCGCAGAGGTGGATATCATCTCGGCGGTCGAAAACCTGCAACGCGAAGACCTGAACCGCTTCGACGAGGTGACATCCAAGCTGAATCTGGTGGCCCACCACTTTGGGGTCAGTGTGGAAAGTGCTGTCGTGCTTCTGAAACAACTGCGGAATGACCCTGGAAGTGCTCCTGAGCAGGTTCAGGTCCTCGAACAGCTTTTTGCACAGTTGGGCCGCGAACAGTGGACATCGTTTGTGACCAATGGTCTGCCAGCCCTCCAACTGCCCGCCACCTTGATCCAGGCTGTTCAGTCGGGTCGCCTCGATTACAGTAAGGCAGTCCTGATCTCCCGTGCGCCGCAACGTCATCATGCCGACCTGCTACAGCGGGTGCTGACAGAGGAACTGACGCACGCAGACCTCAGACTTGCCATTGCCGAGTTACAACCCACACTTCACAACGAGCCTGTGTTGGAACAGCTGAAGAAAAATATTTCAGTCCGGCGACTCTCAAAGCTCACGGAGCTTCAGCGGACGCGTGCTCTGAAATTGATGGAGGAGCTGAACGACCTGCTGAAATAGGCTGTCCATTTCTTTCGGATGTGGGCTACGCCTCTGAATTACGTAATTCAAGAATGGTCTAGCTCCACCTGCACTCGCACCTGTTGTTCCAACACACCTGAAAATCCACGCAGCAAAGCCCCATAAGCTACGGCTTGAGATGGGGCTTCGTTCTACCTGCCGGAGTAAATTGGCATATCGCTGGTTGTTGAGGATTTCCCAGCTCCGTTTAATGCTGCCTCTTTATACGACAGCAAGCATTGCTGCTGTGCTTCAAGTCATCCCCAATCAGTCGAGCAAACTGCACCAGTGCTCCCAGATCTTTTATGACTGCAGGTCATTGAGCTGGCAGCTACGTTTTGTCCGACAAATTCCAGAAATCGAGGTCATCCACTGCGTCACCGATCCCCTTCAACTGGGCCAGGTCGGCTGCCTTGATGGGCTGCTGGGTGGTGTTCTGGCTGCCCAGAGCGTTGGTCAGTACGTCGTCGGGCACAGCGGCCAACAGGTGCTGAAGTTGTGCGGGCGTGGCGTCCAGAAGGGCATCGGCCAGTACACCGTCGGGCACGGCCTGGGTGACGGCCATTCGGGTCGAAGCCAGCGCCGAGGCGTCTATTTCTGGGCGCAGAGCATCGACATCATCAAGGTCTGCTGTACCGGGTGGCGTTCGGAAGTCGGGGAGAGGAGGCTGAACGGTGGAACGAGGAACGACCTTGACGCCAGATTGAACGGCGGGGGGTGTTTTGGGTAGGGGAGGACGAGAAACAGCCTTATTGCGGCGTGCAAGGAACCGCGCCAGAAAAAATAAGCCCAGTAGCACTGCGGCGATGATCAGGGACGCCATCATGGCTACACCTTACGCGCCCGCAGCCGCCAATGGGCCGAGTTTCTCTGCATTTGAGCAGCGATTTTGGGGGGGGTGATGGGGTTTATTGGTGGGGTAGGGCCGAGGCCCCCGCAGAATGTCGGGTCATCTGATTTCGGTCAGGCTGAAAGCTGCCCCCTCACGCGCTCAGGATCGCCTCGATCCGGACCAATTCATCGCCACTCAATTCGCAGTTGCCCAGTGCGCCGACCGCGTCGTCAATCTGCGCTGGCCTGCTCGCTCCGATCAGGGCCGAGGTGACTTCGGCATGACGCAGCACCCACACCAGGGCCAGTTGCGCCAATGTCTGCCCCCGCTCGGCGGCCACTGCATTCAGCTGGCGGGTTTGCTCCAGCACGGCGTCAGTGACGTGTTCGGGCCGCAGGAACCGGCCAGAGGTGACCGCACGGGAATCGGCGGGAATGCCGTGCAGGTACTTGTCGGTAAGGAGACCCTGAGCCAGTGGACTGAACACGATGCTGCCCATGCCCTCCTCGCGCAGCACGTCCAGAAGGCCTGCTTCCGGTGTGCGTTCCAACATGCTGTATTTGGGCTGATGGATCAGGCAGGGCGTGCCCAGTTCGCGCAGAATCCTGGCGGCCTGACGCGTACCTTCGGGTGAATAATTGCTGATGCCCACGTACAGCGCCCGCCCACTGCGAACGATGTGATCGAGTGCGCCCATCGTTTCTTCCAGCGGCGTTTCGGGGTCGGGTCGGTGGTGATAAAAAATATCGACGTATTCCAGGCCCATGCGTTTCAGGCTCTGATCAAGGCTGGACACCAGATATTTGCGCGATCCCCAGTTGCCGTATGGCCCGGCCCACATGTCGTAGCCCGCCTTGCTGGAGATGATCAGTTCATCGCGGTAGGGACGCAGATCCTGTGCCAATATCCGCCCGAAGGTTTCTTCTGCACTGCCCGCAGGCGGCCCATAATTGTTCGCCAGATCAAAGTGCGTGACACCCAGATCAAAGGCCCGCTGCAAGATGGTGCGCGCATTTTCCAGGCGGTCTGCGCCCCCGAAGTTGTGCCACAGCCCCAGCGAAATGGCCGGAAGTTTGAGGCCGCTGCGTCCGGTGCGCCGGTAGGTCATGGTGTCGTAGCGTTGCGGCGCGGCTTGGTATACGGGGAGGGTCATTCAAACTCCTTTGGAGAACAGGACGGAGGGGAAAGTGACAAAAGGTTCCGCTCAATCTTGCACACCCAGAAGAACAATGGGCACGTCAGATCGAGCGGTGTGAAAGAGATTCGGGCTGATGCGGTTGCCCGGTTTGCTGTGGAAACTCAGCGTCAGGCGGCCAGAGCAGGGGCAGCCAGGACCGTTGTAAGTGGAGCGTGTCCCGGCAACAGCGCCTGCTCTCCGGGCGTCACAAAGAAGAAGGCCAGCGCCAGCAGCACGTACACGGTCAGCAGCAGGACGCCTTCAAACCAGGTCGCCTCGCCGTCTTTGGTCACAGTGGTCACGGTGAGCGCGACGGCGACAATTGCCACCAGTTCCAGCGGGCTGGAAAACACCAGATTCATGGGCTTGCCGATGACGTAGGAAATCAGTACCAGCAGCGGCGCGGTGAAAAGAGCCACCTGAATGGTCGCGCCCACCGCGATGTTGATGGCCAGTCCGATTTTTCCCTGCCGGGCAAAGTAGCTGCCCGCGATGTATTCGGCAAAGTTGCCCACCACGGCCAGTACAATAATGCCCAGGAAGAAAGGACTCAGGCCGAGGGTGGTACTCGTGGCCTCCAGTGCCCCCGAGAGCATTTCGGATTGCAGGGCGATCAGGGCCGTGCCGCCCACCAGCACTGCTGCCGCCTGCCATACGGGCCAGAGCTTGCCTTCATGTGCGCCTTCTTCCTGCTCGAAGGCATCTTTGTGGGTCACGAGGGTGTACAGCAGGTTCAGCAGATACACCACGATCAGGACAATGGCGACGGCCAGACTCAGGTATTCGTCCAGGTTGGTGCGGGCGGCGTCACTGCCCGCCAAAAACCCGGGCAGACGTTCGGTGTAATCGAAGAGGGCGGGAATCATCAGCGCGATGACCACCAGAAACAGCATGGAATTGAGTTGTCCGGCGTTCTGGCCGCTAAATTTCTGTTTGGTGCGGCCAAAGCTACCGATCAGGATGGCGAGGCCCAGGCCCAGCAGTCCGTTGCCGATGATACTGCCTGTAATCTGGGCCTTCACCACCGTGATATTGCCGCTGAGCAGCACGAAAATGGCGATGATCAGCTCGGCCAGATTCCCGAAGGTGACATTCAGCAGGCCGCCGATCGCTGATCCAGCGCGTGCGGCGACCTGTTCGGTGGCCTTGCGCAGCCAGTCGGCCAGCGGAATGATGGCGACGGTGGCCGTCACGAAGACCCACAGGGGCGGCGCTTTGAAGACATATTCCAGGAGCAGGCTGATCGGAATAAAGATCAGCAACAGGTTCATAATCATGGGCGGAGCTTAAAGCATTTTGCTTGCTGGCCCACCAGATGATGGACCGCAGAGACGCTGGCCCTGTCGTGGCACTGGTGTGAAAATGACCCACTGAGTCGCGCAAGCCCCTCCCTTCAGGTATTGGGTGAGCGGCTCGCCCCGAAGGAGGCAGCAAAGGCCTCTTACATTAGATAGGCGCGTGCCATATAATCCTCCCATGGCGAAATTGCCTCTCCAGTACAAGTCCAATCGCAACGTGGTTTACTCCTGCAAGTACCACATTGTCTGGACGCCTAAATACCGGAGAAGCGTCTTGATTGAGGGTGTGGACGAACGGCTCAAGGTCATCCTGAGTGAGCTTTGCACCGAGAAAGCGTGCGAGTTGTTGGCCGTGGAGATCATGCCGGATCACGTTCACCTGCTGGTGGAGGTCGACCCCCAGTTCGGCCTCCACACCTTCGTGAAGCTGGCAAAGGGCCGTTCCAGTCGCCTGCTGCGCTCTGAGTTCCCGTGGCTCAAATCTAGGCTTCCGACGCTGTGGACCAACAGCTACTTTGTCTCAACGGTAGGCGGCGCACCGCTCAGCGTCATCAAGCAATACGTGGAGAGCCAGAAGCATGTCTGAGAAAGTCACCCTTAACTGCGCCGGGTGCGCCAAGACGCAAACGCTGCGCCCCCGGAAGGTGGAGAAGTGCGACAGGTACTTCTGCGGGCATTGCGACTTCAGGCCGCCCCTTGCCCCGGAAGGGCAGGTCAGCAGCGTCACGAACGGCGCGGCGGGTGGATTCCGGGGCTATCGCCATGAAACCCCCGACGCAGAGATGCTTGCAGCGCTCGGACGCGCCCGTGTCCTGCGGGACGCAGGACTGAAACGCATCGGAGCACTGAATTGAGGGGGGTTGCCACCGCGGTCAAAACCTTTCGCTACCGTCTTTACCCGACCAGGCCTCAGGAAGCGGCCATGTTCGAGACGCTGCGCCTGACCCGAACGCTGTACAACGCGGGCCTTGAGCAGCGTCGGGAAGCCTACCGGAAGCACGGCAAGACCCTCTCGGCCTACGATCAGCAAAAGGAACTCACCGCACTCAAAGAGGCTTGCCCGGAGTACAGCGGTGTCTACAGCCACGTCCTTCAGGATGTTTTCGATCGGCTGGACCGGGCGTACAAGTCCTTCTTCAGCCGGGTCAACAAGGGGGCAAAGCGGGCGGGATTCCCGCGCTTCAAGGGGCGGGACCGCTGGGACTCGTTCAAGTTCAAGCAGTGCTGGGACAACAAAAAGGACGACTGGACCACCTGCGGCAAGCCTGTGGACGAGGGGCGGCGCATCAACGTTCCCAAGATCGGCGCGGTCAAGGTCAAGCTGCACCGTCCGTTGGAAGGGAAGCCCAAGTCTGTGCAGATCGTGCTGGACGTGGATCAGTGGTACGCGGTCTACACCTGCGAAGTCACGGGGCAGACGCTTCCCGAGACGGGAAGCTCGGTGGGCGTGGACGTGGGGACGACGTGGTTTGCGATCACCTCCGATGGGGAGTTTGTGGACAACCCGCGCTATCTCAAGTCCAGCCTGAAGAAGTTGCGGGTTCAGCAGCGCAGGGTGGCCCGCCGGGGAAAGGGTAAGAACCGGAGGCGTAAAGCTGTCCAGATCGTCGCCAAAACACACCGGAAGATCCGGCGGCAACGCCTGGATTTTCACCACAAAACCGCACGGGGGTTGGTCAATGAACACGATCTGATCGCGCATGAGGAGTTGAAGGTCGGCAACATGGTCAAGTCCAACCTCGCCCGGAGCATTTCGGACGTGGGCTGGGCATCGTTTTTTCTCATCCTTTCCAGCAAAGCGGCAGAAGCTGGCCGGAAAGTTGTCGCGGTCAATCCCATGTACACGAGTCAACAATGCAGCAAGTGTGGGCATACGTGCCGGGAAAACCGCATCTCACAGGCGAGGTTTGTTTGCGTGGGGTGTGGATGGGCTGAAAACGCCGATCTCAACGCCGCGAAAAACATCTTGCAGCGGGCCAGGATACTTTGGCCTTCAGGTGTGAACGAGAGCGGAGGATCGCATGTCGTCGCCTGAGAAGCCCCTGCCTTTAGGCATGGGGTATGTCACGTTGAAGTGAATCTGAGAAAGACGGTTTCTAGAGAAGTTCTTTGCTGATCTTCTGACTGTCCTCTACTGCCTCCACTGCGCGGCTTCGTGATTCCTTCCCTAGAACGGCGCGACTTCTCCAGCGGTCTGCAACTGGGCAGCCAGATGCGGCAGTTCCAGCTGTTGGGCGGTGCGGTGCAGCGCGGTCAGGTGGTCGCGGCTGAGGCCAGCCAGATGAGGATGGGTCAGGGTCTTGAGGGTATCGTCGAGCGAAAGGCCTGCCCCGGCCAGGGCCAGCGCCTCGCACATGAAATGCGTGCCCACCGTGACGTAAGCCCGCAGGCGGGAAGCGGCGCGGTCTTCGGCAAGCTGACCGGTGCCTACAAAGGCGTACAACGTATTCAGCTGGGCGCTGGCAACCCCTGGGTGGGTTCGCTCCAGAAAAGCCCGTTCCTCACGTGGCACGGTGAGCGGCAGGGTCACGAAACGCCGGGTCAGGGCCGCACCAATCTCGTGTAGGCGGCCCACATCGGCGTCGTTCATGGTGGCGATCAACAGGAAATCGGGCGGCAGATACACGGCCTCAGGTGCGCCGTCCGCCTCCGAGACTAGCGGCATTCGGCTGCGGTATTCGGGATCGAGCAAAGTCAATAGCCGTCCGAAGGCTTCATCCTGATGGGCGCGGTTAAATTCGTCGATGATCAGGGCGTGGGGCCGCCCCGAACTCTGAATGCTGCTGTGATGTCGCTGCGCCGCCCGCGTGACGATGCCGGGTTGAAAAAGGTAGCGCAGGCTGTCGCCGGGGGCCACTTTCAGGCCGCCCAGCACGTCGCTGCTTGTCCAGCGGGCATCTGCCGTGACCAGCGTAAAGTTCCCCGGCCCGCACAGGGCTTCGGCCAGCAGGGTTGCCAGCAGCGTCTTGCCAGTGCCGGGCGCTCCTTCCAGCAGCAGCGGGCGGGCCAGAGTCAGGGCCACCCGCGCCGTATCCAGCACTTCTGGATCGATCACCAGCCGCTCCTGAAGGCCGTGCCACAGGTCGGGCAGCGGGGGCGCGGCTTCTGGTTCAGGCGTCAGTGGTACAGGCTCTTGCACAGGCAGGACGACTGGATCGGTGCCATGACTTTCATTCTCCGGCACAGTGACGACCGGTTCTGGCGTGGGCGGCACGGGCCTGGTGGGTACGGGCTTGGTTGCTACAGGCTTGGTTGGTACAGGCCTGGGCTGCTCCGGCTCAGGCGCTTTTTTGATTGGCACAGGCCGGAGCAGGCCGTCCAGCAGGTTGCGGGCCTCCAGACTGGGGCGGGGCGGCGTCTGGCCTTCCAGTCTGGCGTAAGGGAGGGCCAGGGCGCTGAGGGCGTGCAGCAACAGGCCGCTGCTCAGGCTGCTGCCCAAGGGCTGACTGTGCTGCTGCCCGCTGGCCTGTTCACTGTAGGCGGCCCGCAACCGGCAGTGGTGCCAGAATTCGTCTCCCCGCCGCTCCAGGGCGTGCTCGTACAGGGACACGTCCTTGATCAGGGCCACCTGCCGTTTGCGCGGGAGGTAACGCAGCAGAGCTTCCAGCGACAGGACCCGCTCTGAAGAGGGAACGGCGCGGTAGGCCAGAACGCGGGTTCGGGTGAGGTTGCCCAGAAGACTCTGGCGGGCGCAGTGTTCGGCGGCCAACAGCAGCGGGCGCGGCGCAGGGGTAAACATGGCCAGTGCCGCGCCCTGTTCGTCGGCCACATGCCCCGATAGGCGCAGCACTGCATCTGGCCCGCGTGCAGATTCGCTGATCACGTCGCATACCAGCAGTTGCAGTTGGGCTGCCGCCGCTGCCGCCGCCTGTGACCCGGCATCCGACCACGGAAACTCGATGGCCTGCTCCGAACCGTGCGAACTGGACGCAGACCCGCCCGGTGCCCGGAGTGGCAAGGCGGGCGACAGGAGGGCACCCCCCGAATCGGTGATCCAATCGGCTGCCCTAGCCGCCGTTTCCACTGCGCGTTGCTGCTCGGCAGGCAGGTGAAACAGAGCGTCGAAAGCAATCTTGAACTGGGCAAAAACGGTGATGAAAGAGGGGGAAGCGGTTCGGGGGGTGGTCATGCGAAAACTCCGGGAAAGCCGAGGGTACGCAGCTGTAACGGCAGCGCCCCGTGAGGGTCGTTGGGATGAAGCCGGACGCGCACCATGCGGGCACGTTCGCCGGGAAGGGGGTTGATTTGCAGGGCCTGCTGCGGGCTGTAAGGATTGGCCTCCAGTATGGGTTCTGCCCCCGGAGCGCCGGAAAGTCGCCCAGTTTCGGCCCGGCCCGGCCACAGGATCAGGCCAGTGGCCGCGTGCGACAGGCCCATATACCGCAGGAGTTGATCGTTGATTTCGCGGTGCTGCTGGGCGTTCAGGCGGTCAAGCGGGCGGTATTTGACATCGGCCACCAGCGCCCGCCCATCGTCGAATACGGCCAGCAGATCGGGGCGCAGCAACTGCAACCCCAGTCCGATCCCCCGGAAACTGAGCCGGGGATTGAGGGTCACGGTTACGCCGTCGCCACGAAAGGTACCCGTAAAGAGTCCGGCCGCGTCTCGCTCGAATTCGCCGCTGCTGGCCCCGAGTGCCTGGGTGAGGCGGGCCAGCGCCCAGATCTCGTACAGTTCGGCCATGCGGGTATAGCCCTCCGGAATTCCGGTGGACTGGGGTGACCAGTGGCGCACCTGTTCGGCCAGCAGCGCGGCCTGATGGGTCAAGGCGTCGGTCGATCTGGCGGCGGTGGGCCGGGTCGTTCTGCGCTGGGTGGGTGCGCTGCTGGCCCGCTCGCCCGCCCTGTTTCCGGCAATCGCGGCTCTGGCCCAGGTCAAACGCGCGAGCAGCGGCAGGCGCTCGGCAGGCTGAGGCAACTGCTGCGCCGCCGCGATCAGCGCGTCCCATAAATCCAGCAGGGCTGAGGTGGCCGCTGGCGGCAGGGGCGGGGCCAGGTCGCGGGCCACATGACCGGGAAATCCGCCCTGGCCCCAATGCTCGAAGGTCAGTTCCCAGTCCACCCGGTCGGGCACGCGCCCATCGTCCAGTACGCGCCGCCCTTGTCCCTGCACCAGCTGGGGCCGCCGCCGCGCCAGTTGCCACAGCTGCCAGGCCTGCCCCGCCCAGTCCAGCAGTTGGGGGGCTGCCGGAGCTGATCTGGTGGGCGCGGTCAGGTGATCGGTGGCCGACAGCAGACCCTGCGGAAAGTTGAGGCGCTGGCCGAGTTCGGGGAGGGCGTCGGCCATCCGGCCCAGCGCTGCAAAAGCCTGCTCCGGCTGCTCGTGCAATTTGGCCGGGTAGACCAGAACCGGATGCTGCACCCGCCCCGCGTCCGACTCGGTGGTAAAGGTCAGGCGGCCCACCCAGTCGGTCAGGCGCACCTGCACCCCGTGCGGCGTGTAACTTTCGATATAGGGCAGGCGCTGGCTGTCGCTTCTGCCCGCTGCCTGCCTGCCCAACCCCTGTTTTTCCGGAGATTGTTTTTCTGAACTCTGTTTCTCAGGACTGTGCCTTTCCAGTGCCTGACCGTGCAGGCCCACAAAACTGACGTGGCCTCTGGTGGGCAAAAAGACCCCACGTTCTTCAGCGACACAGGTTTCACGGAGAGTAGGGGAGAGGGCGGCAGGCAAGCTCAATGAACCCACAGACTAGCGCACCCGGCCACCCCGCCAGAAGAATTGGCCGCAGAACTGGCTGAGGGCTGACTGGAGAGCGTGTAAGCGTACCTCTGCCCTCAGGTCACGGCATCAGGGAGCCTGGCAGGGCCACTTTCCCCAACTGTTTTTACGTTTGAGTAACGAGAAGTTCGGCAGCATGGCGTCTATAGGGCCGAGGTCAAATCTTCTGAACTGGCCGGGCCACCTGATCCTGTTTCCAACCTGACCGTGCTTGAGGAGTCATGAATGCCGAGCGACCTTGAAAAAGCTTCCGTGTCAGCCTGTTCCGTGGCCGTCTCCTGTGCACCAGCCTCCTTGACGCCAGTTTCCTTCGTCTCAGTTGGCCCTGTACTGCGGCCTCGCCAGCCTTTTTTCTGTGCTCTGCACGGCAGGAGTGCCTGATGGGCATGCAGACCAACGAGGTGGGCAGTGCGCTGGGCCTCTCTGCCGTGCACAGCCTGATCCGGCCCCTGGCCCTGACCAGTAAACGGGGGCTGGATATGGCCTGCGTGCTGGTCAGTGCGCCCCTGTGGGTGCCGCTGTGCGGGCTGATTGCGGTGCTGATCTGGCTGGAAGACCGCGCCAATCCACTGTTTTTGCAAGACCGCGTGGGCCTGGGCGGGGCGCTGTTTCCCACCTGGAAATTCAGAACCATGCGGCCCAATGCCGAACAACTGCTGCAGGACACGCTCCTGCAGAATGCCGAGTTGCGGGCCGAGTGGGAGGCCAATCACAAGCTTCGGCGCGACCCGCGCATTACCCGCATTGGCCGCCTCCTGCGTAAAACCAGCCTGGATGAGCTGCCGCAGCTCGTCAACGTGTTGCAGGGCCAGATGTCTTTGGTCGGCCCCCGGCCACTGCCGCCCTACCATGCACAGCAACTGGCCCTTTCTGTACAGCTGACGCGCCAGCGGGTGCGCCCCGGCATGACCGGGTTGTGGCAGGTGTCTGGCCGGTCTGCGGCAGGCAACCTGGGCATGGAGCAGTGGGACCCTTACTACGTGCGCCACTGGTCGCTGCGGCTGGACTTCCTGATCCTGGTGCGCACGTTGAAGGTCGTGCTGGGCGGTACAGGCGCGTATTAAACAGACGCCGCTTTCTGTCGGGCGTCACTGATGAGCGCTTTGTAGAGAAAGTGTGGTGGCCGTGAATTCTGGCCCTGAACTCCACAGTACAGGCAGGGATGGAACCTCTGTAAACCCTCCCCCGAGGTCAGTCTTTCCTGGTCCAGACCGTCAGATAAAACTGGAGTAACCCACCCAGCGCAGAAGCCGCGTTCATTGAGACACGTCAGTGAGACGTGGGTGAATATTCACCAAAAAGCCCGAAACGTTAAGTTAGCGCCTCATAGGCCACACTCGCCCGTGCATCCAACAACGGGACATCCCGCAGCGGGGCACAGATGTTTCTGGAGGAACCTGAATGGGTCAACAATATTCGGCAGCACGCGTGGATGAAGCGCGAAAGTTAACGGAGCAGGATCTGTCCGTTTCAACCCCACCTGGACGGACACGGCAGGGCAGCGCCCGCCGACGCTTCCGGGCCGGACTGCTCTGGATTGTCGGAGCGAGTCTGGTGGCCTGTTCTTCTCAGCCCTCTTCCGGAACATCTGGGCCGGAGGCCGCCTACCCCTATGTCAGCGGGGTGGACTATTCGTGGTCTGACGAGGTCGATTCTTCCGATCCCTATCCCGGCGGCTTCGGCTACCCCTGGCGCGGCGTGGGCCTCACGGCTCTGGATACGCCCACCGAAACCCAGCTCAGCGATATGACCTGGACCTCGGCCACCAGCGGGTACGGCCCCATCGAGATCAACAAGAGCAACAACACCCGCACTGGCGGCGACGGCCTGACCCTCACCATCGGCGGCACGACCTTCGCCAAAGGTCTGGGGGTGCACGCCGCTTCCGATGTGCGTTACGCACTGGGCGGAGCCTGCTCGGTGTTCAATGCCCAGATTGGCGTGGACGATGAGGTGGGCGATAAGGGCACGGTGGCCTTCCAGATCTGGAATGGGGTTTCCACCAAGCTCTACGATTCCGGCACCATGCGCGGTACGGACGCGGCCAAACCCATCAGCGTGAACGTGAGCGGGGTGCAGACCCTGCGCCTGGTGGTCACCGACGGCGGCGACGGGGTCAGTTTCGACCATGCCGACTGGGCCGATGCCAGAGTGACGTGCAGCACGCCCCAGCCTTCCGGCGACAAGCTGCTGAGCGAGTTGACTCCGCTCTCGGCCACCAACGGTTACGGACCAGTTGAAGCCAACACCAGCAACGGCGAACGTCCGGCGGGCGACGGGCGCACCCTGACCATCGGCGGCACAGTGTATTCCAAGGGCCTTGGCGTGCACGCAGCCTCACAGCTGGTGTACGCACTTGGGAGCACCTGCTCCACTTTCAGCGCCGAAGTGGGCGTGGACGATGAAGTGGGCGACAAGGGCACCCTGGCGTTTCAGGTGCTGGCCGACGGAGCCCTGCTGTTCGACAGCGGCCTGATGACCGGCAAAGACCCGGCCCGCTCGGTCAGCGTGAACGTGGCAGGCAAGCAGCAACTTACCCTGCGCGTGACCGATGGTGGCGACGGCGTACAGTTTGACCACGCCGACTGGGCCTCTGCCAAAATCGGTTGCTCCACGGTGCAGCCCGCCGTCAGCGGCGTGACAGTCAGTCCCGCGCCAGTCAGCCTGAACGTGAACGGCACGCAGCAGCTCAGTGCCGAGGTGAGTGGACAGGGCAGCTACAGCCCCGGCGTCACCTGGACCAGCAGCAACACCGCCGTCGTGGCCGTCAGCCAGTCCGGCCTGATCACCGGAGTCGGGTCGGGCACCGCCACCGTGACCGCGACCTCGACCTTCGACCCCAGCAAATCGGGCGGCGCTCAGATCACCGTGAATGCGGCCTCGACCCTGCCTGCGGGCGGCCTTCTGATCAACTTCCAGCCCGCCAGTTCCGCCAAGCCTGCCGGTTATACCGCCGATACGGGCGCGGCTTACACCACCACGCGCGGTTACGGCTGGATCACCCAGGCCAGTGTCGGCAGCGGTGCGAGCGTGCCTATCGACATCACGCCCAACTCGCGCGACCGTGCCCTGGTGGGTGTGGACGCCCGCCTGAACACGCTGATGCACATGCAGTTTCCAGACAGCGTCTCCAGCACCACGGCGGTTCGTACGCCCGCCGCCTGGGAATACGCCCTGCCCAACGGCGTCTACAACGTTACCGTCAGCGTGGGTGACGCCAGCAACACCTACGACAGCGCCCACCAGATCAATATCGAGGGCCAGCTTGCCATTGCCCGCTTCGTGCCCATCGCCACCCGCAAATTCATGTCCAGTACGCTGCTCGCCAATGTGCAGGACGGACGCCTGACCATCGACGCGGTGGGCGGCAGCAACACCAAGCTGAATTACGTGGTCATTCAGCCCGGAGACCGTCCCAGCATCCGCGGCTACTCTCCGCAGGATCACCAGACGATGGTCGATCCCACCGTATCGGTCACTGCCGACGTGAACCTCCCCAACAACGCCATCGACCTGAATACGCTGACCTCTACAGCAGTGCATCTGATCGACGCTGGGACCAACCTGACCATTCCGGCCTCGGTGAATACTTCAGGCGGCGGCGACGCTGTGGTCATCAAGCCCACCTCGCCCCTTCAGGCCAATACCCGTTACATCTTTGAAATCACCTCCGACCTCAAAGACATCAACGGCGCGGCCTTCTTGCCCCTGCGCTCCACCTTCGTGACCGGGGCGAGTTCCACCGATACCAGCGGCGTGGCCTTCGAGCAGATCGCGTTGCCCAACGCGCCCGTCATGCCCTACACCACCGTTGAAATGGGACCGGACGGCAAGCTGTACGCCGCCACCCTGACCGGTGAAATCCTGCGCTTCGGGGTCCAGCCGGACGGAACGGTCACTGCGCCGCAGACGATCACCTCGGTTCAGACTGCCAACGGTGGGCCGCGTACCATCATCGGCCTGAAGTTCGATCCGGCGGCCACTGCCGACAACCTGATCGCCTGGATCAGCAACAACCACTTCTGGGACGGCACCAACAACTCGCCCGACTGGAGCGGCAAGATCACCCGCCTGAGCGGCCCCAATCTGGAAAACGTGCAGGATTACGTGGTGGGCTTGCCCCGCTCCATCCGTGACCACCAGACCAACAGCATCTCCTTCCGGCCCGGCGATACCGGTGCGCTCTACGTGCTTCAGGGCAGCAACTCGGCCATGGGCGCACCCGACAATGCCTGGGGCAACCGTCCTGAACGTCTGCTCAGCGGCTCACTGCTGCGCGTCGATCTGAGCCGGATTCCTTCACCGCCCATCAGTGTCCAGACTTCGGACGGCGGGTTGTACAACCCTTACGCCCCCGGAGCGCCCGTGACCATCTATGCCAGCGGCATCCGCAACGCCTACGACATGGTGTGGCACACCAACGGCCAGCTGTACGTACCCACCAACGGCTCGGCGGCGGGCGGCAACACCCCCGGCACTCCGGCCACCCTGCCCGCCTCCTGCAACAACCGCGCAGACGGCCCCTACACCAGCCCCGCCGTACCCGCCCTGACCAGCGTGACCGTGCAGCACGACTTCCTGTTCCGGGTTCTGCCGGGTGGCTACTACGGCCATCCCAACCCCCAGCGCTGCGAATGGGTCATGAACGGCGGCAACCCCACGGCAGGCACCGACAAGGCCGAGGTGGCCTCCTACCCGGTGGGCACCCTGCCTGACCGCAACTGGCGCGGCTTCGCCTACGACTTCGGCGAACACGCTTCAGCCAACGGCGTGATCGAGGAATACACCAACGCCCCCACCTCCGCCCTGCGGAACAAGCTGCTGGTCGTGCGCTACAGCGCGGGCAAAGACATCGTGGTGCTGACGCCCGGTGGCCCGAATCTGGACATCATCACGGCCCAGACCTACGTGACCGGCCTGAGCAACTTTACGCCCAGCCCGCTTGACCTCACCGAAAACCGGTCGACAGGTCACCTGTACGTGGCTCAGCTCGATGAGCAGACGGGCGCAGGCAAGCTGACCCTGGTGCGCGTCAAGTGATCTGATCTCACCGCATCCAGACCGCCCTACCGCGCCGCCGCTCACCTTCTCGGGAGTTGCGGCGCGGGTTTTTACACAGAGTGGGGACCAGCCTCTGACCTCACACGGACACCCGCAACTCTCTCACTCGTTTTCCGGAGGTGTTTCTCATGTCGATCAACCGCCGACTCTGGCCCAAACTGCTCTGCGTCACGCTGATGCTCGGAGCGGGCGTGGGCTGTGCCCCAGCTGTCTCGAAGGTGATGCAGGCAGGTGCTGTGTCTACTGCCCCACTCTCTGTCCTGCCCCCCGTTCTGAACCTCGGCAGCGCGGCGCTGGCCCTCGCCTATTCTCCCGACGGTCAACTGCTCGCCGCAGGCAGTGGCGCGGGCCAGATCGAACTGTGGCCCCTGCGTGCAGGTGCGGCGCAGAGCAGGCCAGATCAGCGCAGGTTGCCCAACCAGAGCGCCGTCAATGCTCTGGCCTTCAGTCCCGACAGCAGCCTGCTGGCGTCGGCGGGCGCAGATGGCCGCATCCGAATCTGGGAAGTGAGAGCGGGAGCAGCGGGCACGGGTCGTCTGCGCCTCACGCTTGACCCGGCCACCTACTACGTCACGTCGCTGGCCTTCAGCCCGGACGGAACCCAATTGGCAAGCGGCAGCGGAGACAACACGGCGCTGTCGGGCACCGGCAACAGCATCAAGCTCTGGGACGTTGCCAGCGGTACGCTGCAAGCCTCGTTGCTGGGCCATACCGATGTGGTTACTGCCGTCGCCTACAGCCCGGACGGAACCCAGTTGGCGAGCGCCAGCCGCGACAATACCGCCCGCCTGTGGAATGTGGTTGCCCGCCGGGAAACCCGCACCTTGCGGGGCCACGCCGATGACTTGACGGCTGTGGCCTTCGCCCCTGGTGGTCGGCAAGTGGTCACGGGCAGCGCAGATACCACCCTCAAACTCTGGAGCCTGCCGGACAGCCAGTTGGTCCGCACCCTCTCCAGCGGTGCCCCAGTGGCGGCGGTGGCCTTTTCACCGGATGGAACCGCCCTCGCCTCAGCAGGAGAAGACCGTGTGGTGAGGCTCTGGAATGCCCGAACCGGGGCGGAGCAACGGGTCTGGGCCGGACATACTGCCCCCATCCGGGCACTGGCTTTCGCACCGGACGGCGCGGCCCTGGCCTCGGGCGGCGGGCTGGACAAAACAGTGCGCGTGTGGAAGTGGGGCAGGGGAGAATAGAAAAGGGACCAACAACCACTGACCTGTAAATGAGGCAAGAAGAGGCGTCGGGAATGGTGCCCCGACGCCTCTTTCAGTCCCACGTTTGGCTCAGTCCTACTGTGTGATCGTTTCTCCGCCCACGCGCTCGCGGGCCAGAGGTGCGGGAGCAGCAGCCACAGCCGCATTCAGGCGGGGTCGGGCGTTCAGCAACACGCCCAGAACACGGGCACGCACGGTGCGGGCAGCGTCGAATGCAGCAGAAACGTCGTCCAGCGATGTCGAGCCGGGCACCACGATCAGCACCAGACCGTCCGCTGCCGCTGCCAGCGCCACTGCATCGGGTGAGGTCAGCAGGGGCGGGGTATCGAACACGATGGTGTCGTACGGAGTGTTCAGGCTGCCCAGCAGGCGGCTGAGGCGGGCCTGATCCAGCGAGCCGTCGGGGTGTTGCGCGGCGCTGGCAGGCAACAGGTCGATCTGCTCGGTGACGGACACCGGGCGGCCCAGCTCGGCGGCAGAGGTTGGCCGTTTTGAACCCTGGAGGTTCTGCCACAGGCCGGTCTGGGCGGCGCGGCGCGGGTCGGCGTCCACCACCAGCACGCGCTCACCGCTCTGGGCGAGGCTGAGGGCGAGGGCCACCGTCACGCTGCTTCGGCCCTCGGCTGGCCCCGCACTGGCAACCACCACGCGGCGGGGTTGGCCTGCGTTGGCTCCGGCCCCCGCTGCGCCCAGTTGCGACAACACGTTCACGCGCAAAAAGTTGACACCCGTCTGCCAGCCCCCTGAATGTAGCGCCGCCAACAACCCCGACCCGCTGGAGACTCCCGGCACACTCGGCAGGCGTCCCAGTACGGGCACGCCCCAGCCGGTGACGTCCTGTTCTCCGTACACCGTGCGCCGCCGCCCGGCCCACAGCAGCGCCGCGCCGCCCACCAACAGGGCCGTCAGAAGGGCTGCCAGCACCGCGCTTCTGGCCGGACGCGGTGAGGCGGCCTGACGGGGCAACTCTGCACTGGCCAGCGGCGCGAGGCTGCCCGTGGTGGACTGTTCCAGCGCCGTCACCTGGGCCAGGTTGCGGAGGACCTGTGACCGCGCTGCCGCGAGCGTCTGGCGTTCCAGTGCGGCGCGGCGCGGATTGGCAGCAGTGGTGGGCACGGCCTGCAACTGGGTATCGAGGGCTTCAAACTGCCCCTCGAAGCTGTCTCTGAGCTGCGCCAGCCGCTGCTGGGCGCGTCCCGCATCCCAGCCCAACAGGGCGGCGGTGGCGGCATCGGCCAACACCTGCGCCGTTTTTGGGCTGGTGGCGGACGCTTTTACGTTGAACACGCCGTCCTGCTGTCCACTGCCCTGGGCCTGCACGCTCAGCACGCTGCCGATGTCGTTGCGTACCTGTGAGGTCAGGCCAGTCAGGGTGGCGGGCGGCAACGATTTGCCGAAGGTCTGAAGCTCGTCCAGAACGCGCTCGCGCACGTCGCTGCTTTGCAGGGCTTCTTGCAGTGCGCCGCGTGGAAGCGACGGGGCCGCGAACACGCTGCCGTTCAGCAGGCTGCTGCCGCCATCGTTTCTGACGGCGATCAGGCTGGCGCTCGCCTGGTACACGGGCGTCTGGCGGGCCGCCAGAAAGTAGGCCGTTCCCCCGGCCAGGAGGGCGCTGGCTGCGATGATACCCGCGCTGCGCCGCAACACTGTTCCCATGCGCCGGAAATCGTTGTCGGCATTGACTGGCGTCGTTTGCGGAACAAAAGTCTGATCTGATCCAGGCATCAAGTCACTCACCTCAGCACCCCAGTTCCAGAGAGCTGGCATCCGACAGCACGAAACGGTGAATCCGGGGAATGGCTCCGTGGCCCACCACGCGGGCTTTGACCCCGATCAGGCATTCCTGCAGCCGCACGCTCATGTTGGAGATCTCGGCGTCCTCGTCGATCACGCTGTATTCCACCTCGGCGTTGCGGATCAGGCTTCCGCGCCCCACGCTGGTATACGGCCCCAGATACGCGTTCTCAATTCTGGCTCCCGCCGCGATGGTCACTGGCCCCATGATCACGCTGTTGATGACTTCTGCGCCGGGTTCCACCACCACCGCCCCCGTGAGGCGCGAGTCGGTGACTTTGCCCAGCACGCAGCCCTTGAGTTCACGCAGCAGCAGCCGGTTGGCGTCCAGCAGGTCTTCGGGCTTGCCTGTGTCCTTCCACCAGCCCTGCACGCATTCGCCCAGCACATTGCCGCGCTCCTGAATCAGTTCGGCAATCGCGTCGGTGATCTCGTATTCGCCGCGTGCGCTGGGCTTCAGCGTTTCCAGCACGTCAAAAATCACCGGAGAAAAGCAGTACAGGCCCGCCACCGCCAACTTGCTGGGCGGCACTTTGGGTTTTTCCACCAGCTGCGTGATGTGTCCGCCCTCACCCATCACGGCCACCCCGAAGGCGCTGGGGTCGTCCACTTCTACGAGGGCCACCACCGCGTCGGCCTGGCGGCGGTAGAACAGGTCGATAAAGCGGCCCACGCCCTGCTCGAAGAGGTTGTCGCCCAGATACACGCAGAAGTTGCTGTCTCCGACCCACTCACGGGCCACCTTCACGGCGTGCCCCAGTCCCAGCATCTCATTCTGGTAGATAAAGGTGATGTTCACGCCTTCCAGGTCGCGCACCGCGCCTTCGATGGCCTTGCGGGTCAGGTCGGACACCACGATACCGATGTCCTGAATGCCCGCGTCCGACAGGGTCGAAATGGCGTGGCAGATGATCGGTTTGTTGGCGACCTTCAGCACCGGCTTGGGCCGGGCGTAGGTCAGCGGACGCAGGCGCGTGCCCAGCCCAGCGGCAGGAATGATGGCCTTCATGGGCAGGGCCGGGGTAGGGTAGGCAGCCTCGGAATGAACAGTAGTTGACATAGGTCCTCCGGAAACGGGGCAAGGGAGCCTGAAGTGGTTCGCCTGAAATGGACGGAAGAAACCAGACGAGAATGAAAGAACAAAAAGATTGCCGCGTCCGGATAGGAGCCGCGGCAACTTCGTATTCCGCTTGCCATTACTGTGCCCAAGAAGGCGTTACGGCATCGACAAAGAAAGGAGTTGTCTAAAGGTTTTATTCGGGTCTGCGTGTATTCGCTTATACCCGGCTCAAAGGGCTGCCTGTGCCTTTACCTTTCTACCCTGTCCAGAAGGAGCCTGTTCGGCCACTTCCCTCAGCACGACTTCCCACTGGGGTACGCTCACGGCTGGCGCAAAAGCCTCAGCGCGGCGCAGGCCCAGGGCCGCAAAATGCTGGCGTACCGCAGGCTGGATCAGCACTTGCCGCAGGGCTTCGGCCAACGCCTGAACATCGTCTACAGGCACCAGCAGACCGCTCCAGCCACCTTCCAGAATCTCGCCGGGGCCGGAAGGACAATCGGTAGCAACGACTGGCGTTCCGCAGGCCATCGCCTCCACGATCACGCCGCCCAAACCTTCCCAGCGGCTGGAGAGCGCAAAAGCCGAGGCCGCCCGCAGCAGCGGGTAGGGATTGGGCAGGTATCCCGGCAGATGTACGCTGCCCTGCACGCCCAATTCTTCGATCAGCCGTTCCAGTGCGGCCTGCTGCTCGCCCTCACCCGCGATGATCAGATCATGCGCCACGCCCTGCTTCACCAACTGCGCGTGGGCACGAATCAGGGTGTCGAAGCCCTTCTGTTCCGTCAGGCGGCCCAGTCCCAGAACCGTGGGCCGGGTCTTCATAAACGTGGCCCACTCGGGCAGGGGGTGTTCCCTGTAGGCCCGGATGCGCTCCAGATCAATCGGGTTGTAGACCACGCTCAGACGTTCGGGTTGCAGAGGCTGTAACGCGCCGAGGGTCTCCCGCGTGCCCTGCGACACGAAGACCAACCGGGGCAGCCGGGCATAGATGAGGCGTGAAAGAATGCGGTGCCAAGCGGGTTGCTCGGAAAAGGTGTGGCTGAGGTCGTTGCGCACCCAGGCCACCGCGGGCTTCCCGGTCAGCAGGCTCGCCAGTCCTGCAAAATAGGTCGGCATCAATTCCACTGCGCCCACGATCACGTCGGCCTGCCGCGCTGCGGCCAGCAGCGTTGCCGGAACCCGCGTCACGGCGTGCCGAATACGTTGCCCCGGCCCCAGCGCCACCGTCACAGGCACGCCGGGCGGGAGTTCGCCCCTGAGCGCATCTTCGGAACGCAGGATCCAGATGGACGGCTCGAACTGACGGGGGTCTAGCCGGGAGATCAGGCCCAGCGTGACCCGTTCTGCGCCGCGCCCATACAGTCCCTCCAGAACAAACAGCACCTTGATTCTGGCGGGTCGCTGGACAGGTTCGGTCGCAGGTTCGGTCACTGCCGCACGCCTGTCCAGCTGGTCGCGTAGGCCCCGGACGGCAGCGACCCGGTTGCCACCACCAGTTGGCCGTTAATCACGTCCGCCACCGGAGATTGTCGGGGCGCGGGCAGCGGCGTCAGGGCGGTCCAGGTGTTGGCGGCCGGGTCATACTCGCTGACATTGGCAACCTCTGCAGATCGCTGCGTCACGCCTGAAATGACCATGATTCGGCCATTCCAGGTCACGGTCGAGGCGTTGATGTGACCCTCGGGAAGCGGCAGGTTGGCCCGCGCCGTCCAGGTGTTGTTGGCGGGATCGTAGAGATGTACCGCGCTCTGGTTCCCAGCCTCCTCATCGCCCAGATGTTGGCCGCCCAGCGCATAAATTTTGCCGTTCAGCACCGCTCCGGCGAGGTGGTTGCGCGGGTTGGGCAGCGGCGCGGCCACCGTCCAGGCCGTGCCGCCGTCCAGTTGCAGCACCCAGTGTTCGGGCGAGTCGCGCTTATAGATGTTGCGGTCTGCGAGGTCACGCTCGGTGCCGCCGAAAAAGTGCAGGGTGCGGTCGAGTTTGACCAGTGCGCCCGCGCCCCGTGCGCCGGGCAGATTCGGGCCTGCGCTCCAGGTATTGGTGCCGACGTTGTATTTCCAGACATGGGCCGTCTGGGGGCCAGGATGAGTTCCCACGAAACCGCCCGCCATATAGATCGTCTGTCCGTCTACCGCCACCGCTCCGTGCGTGATCTGTTCGGGCATATCGCGGGCCGCGCTCCAGGTATTGGCCGCCGGATCGTAGACCTGCACTCTGGCGTTGGTCTGCAAGTTGCTGTCGAAGCCGCCGAAGATGTACAGCTTGCCGTTCACGGCGGCTCCCTGCGCTTCCGAAACAGCCTTGATGGCGTCGGCCCGCTGCGTCCAGTTGATGGTGGTGGCTGCGGCGGTGGACGGCCTGACGTTGCTGATCACGAACACGTAATCCTGATAGTCGCCGTTGGAGGCGGGTTCGATGGCCACCAGATAGGAGTTCGGCACGGGCTGTCCGGCGCGGTCTTTGAGAGGATAGATCCGTGCGGCGTGCTTGATTGGTCCGGTATTGAGGTTGTCCTGGGTGTAGGTCGTCTGGGGCGCGTAGCTGGTGCGCCCTGCAAACAGTCCGAAGGCCACGTCACCGGGATCGAAGCTGACCTGCGTGCCCGAGGTGAGTGCCGGATTGAGCGTCTGCTCCTGCCCGGTGGCAATCGTGCCCACCGTGTTCAGGGTGGTGCTGCCTGCGGCCACGTACCCGAACGGCAACAGATCGTCGGGCGAGTAACGGGCCACGGCTTTCATCGTCACGGGGCCGCTGCCTGCCTTGCGGAACAGTTGCGAGGCCACTTCATCTCCGATGAGGTTGCTGCTCGTGCCCAGAATCAGTGAGGAACTCCCCACATTGATGGCGTAGCCGAGGGTATTCACTACCTGTTGCAGGGGAGGTTCCTGATCGCCCTGAAGCCCCAGTGCGCTCAGTCCGTACAGATTGACCACCGTGGACGCGCCGCCTTCCGTAGCCACCTGCAGCGACCCTTTGAGCGATCCGGTGCTGGCCTGGGGTGCAAACCGCACGCCCACGCCCACGCTCTGGCCCGCCGCCAACGTGAACGGCAGGGCAGGCGCATCCACCAGACCGAACGTGGCGGCATTCTGGCCCGCCAACGTCAACCCCGTGATCTTCACGGCTGCCGTGCCCGTATTGCTGAGCGTGACCCGTTGGGTGGGCGAGGTCGCGTTGCGGTGCGTACTGAACACCAGTTCCTCCACATTGGCCGAGACGACTCCGGCAGTGGCCGTCACCGGAATGATCTCTATGGCGCTGACCTTGGCATTCTCGACCTGCCGCACGAACGCCAGATTCAGGACGCCGTCGGTGACGCTGGCAGGCAGGGTCTTGACCAGTGCCCGGCCCGCTCCGCCTGCCTCGGCAAAAATATCCAGGCGGTTGAGGACGGTCTGATTTTCCACCTTCACATCGAAGACGCGCTGACCCGCCGCCGTCTTGTTCAGTTCGGCAAAATGCAGGCGCACCTGATAATTGCCGTTCTGTACCGGAACCTTGTACTCGAAGGCCGTCTGCCCGACAGAGACGCCGTTGGTGGCCCCGCCCGTCCATTCGGTCTGATACAGCGCGGCGTTGGCCGGGGCCACGACTCCGCTGACTGCGTCGGTTTCGCTGTAGGAAAATCCCCCCGTGACCAGACCCCCGCAGGAGGTGACGGCGTTACAGGCCTGCCACTCCACCCCGCCCACCGTCTGGGCCGGGCCGCCCGCGTTGATGCGCACGGTACTGGCCGCACTGCACGCCACCACCGGGTTGACCCAGTCGGCATGGTCGTAGCTGATGCCGTCGCCATTGTCGGTGACCACCAGGCGCAGGTTCTGCACGCCCGCGATATTTACGCTGACCGGCTTGGCCGCGTCCGTACCCCGCAGGGTGCCGGAATCGTAGAGCTTGCTGGCTGTGCCGTTCCAGACCTGAAACACCACGCTGCCCCGGTCGCCCACCTCGTCATCCACCCCCACGCTGGCCGTGAAGGTGCTGCATTGGCCGCCCAGCGCAAAGGTCAGGCTTGAATTGGCATGTGCGCCCAGCCCGCGTGCGTAGGTCTGACCCGCCAGCGTGAGGGTGCGTCCGTCGCCTGCGGCCTTATCGCCGTTGCTCTGGTCGCGCTCGACTGGCCCCCAACCGCTGCTGGCCGCCGTCCAGGGCTGGCCGCTGAGGGCATTGTCGCCCGCGCTGAGGGCCAGTGACTGGATGCCTGCCGGGGCTGAGTCTGTCCAGGAGTAGTCCTGACCGTCATAGACGAACTCTACAGGACCGCCCGCTGCTGGCGGGGTGGTGACTGCGCCGCCCGAGAGTGGCCCAGCTTGCGTGCAGGCCGACAGCAGCAGCAACCCGCCCAGCAGCCAGCGCCGCAGAGGGCGGGAGGACAGGGCGGCAGGGGTCACAGCGTCCGGACGGGCAGGAGAAAAGGTGTTGGTGCGATCAGGGGTCATTTGAAACAGCCTCCAAACAATGAACAGGGCAATAGGTGAGAGTCTTCAGGAGGGTAATCGGAGGCGTTCTGAGGTAGTGCCGAATTGGGTACGCCAGGATTAATCCAGGCCAGCTCAGGCAGCTCTGCCGCCGCAGTGTTCAGTGGCCCACTCAGACAGAGGGGCGGTCAGAGCAGGCACTCAGCGCTCGGGCGTGGGCTGGATCTCGCCCGCCCCCGCCCGCGCCTGCCACTGTGCCCGGCGGTAGATGTCCAGCAGCAGTTGGCCGTTGCGCTCGGCGGTGTACTGATTCAGGTAGGTCTGCCGGGCCACGCGTCCCAGGTCTGCGCGGGCCTCGGGGTGATCCAGCAGCCAGCCCACCTGCGCGGCCAGATCCTGCGGGTCGCCGGGGCGAAAATGGCGGCCAGTGCGGTCATGCTGCACCACTTCGGCCACCGAACCGATCCGGCTGGCGACCACCGGAAGGCCCGTGGCAAAAGCTTCCAGCAACGTCATCGGAAATCCTTCGTACCATTCGGACGGAAAGACCAGCGTGGTGGCCTCCTGCATCAGGCGGGCCACCCGCGCCCCGTCCTGCCTGCCCAGATAGGTCACGCCCTCATAGGCAGCGGCGGCGGCCTGCGCTTCGGCGGCCAGCGGCCCGTCGCCCACGATCACCAGTGGCAGGCGGGTATGCAGCGTTTTCCAGGCTTCCAGCAGCGTCAGCACGCCCTTCTCGGGCGACAGGCGGCCCACGAACAGCGCGTAATTCCCGCCGTGCGTGCCCAATCCAGGATCATCGGCCAGAAAGTTGGGCTTGACCACCAGCCGCGATTCGGGCAGGCCGCCCTGCACGTACAGCCCCCGCGCAAAGTCGGTCAGCGAGATGTACACGTCCACCATCCGGCGGTAGGTGCCCAACATGCGGTGCGTGGTCAACATGCCCGCGGCCACCCCCGATGCGGCGCGGCTGTCCCGGTAACACGAATGTTTGACGGCAGGCCAGGGCGGGGTTTTGCCCAGACAATCCTGACAGGGTTTGCCGTCGCGGTAGAAGTTGTGGTTCACGCACATCAGGCGGTAGTTGTGCAGCGTCTGCACCACCGCCGCGCCGCTTCCCTTGACGCCCCAGTACGCAGCGGGCGAGATGATTGGAAACGTGTTGTGAAAATGCACCACGTCGATGCCCTGCGCCTTTACGATTCCGGCCAGAGCGCGGGCCGACGCCGGATTCCAGATGGTTTGCAGGGCCGCCCGTGCCGCCGAGCCACCTTTGAGGTCGTCGTTGTGCACGGTGTAGCGCGTGACCTCCACCCCAAGCCGCTCCAGTTGCTGCGTTTCGGCCCGGAAGACCCCATCTTCGCCGCCCGCCTGCTGATAAAAATTGTGCGCGACCAGAACCTTCATCCGGCGGCTCCGGCAGTGGACGCCTGGCGGTACAGGCCCAGATAGGCGTCGGTCATCTGATCCATGCTGAAGCGGGCGGCGGTGGGGGCGATCAGCGCGGCGGCCCGCTCCCGGTACTGCGCCGGAGCCTCGATCACCCGTGCCAGCGTGCGGGCAAAGCCTTCCACATCTGTGGCCCTCACCAGCAGGTCGGAGTCGGGGGGAAACAGTTCCTGTAGACCGTCGATCCGGGCGGCCACCAGCGGCGTACCTGCCAGCACCACCTCAATGCCCAGCAGCGACAGGCCCTCGAAGCGCGAGGGCATCAGCACCACATCGTAGTTGGTCAGCTGTGCAGAGAGGCGCGGCACGGGCGGCGAGACCTGCACGGGCCAGCGCCCACCCTGCCGTTGCCGCTGCGCCCAGTGCTCCAGCACCGGCGCAAAGGTGCCGTGTCCGTAGATCTGGATGTCGGCGGCAGCGGGCGTCAATTCGGCGGCGCGTTCCAGGATGGCGGGCAGAAGATCGGCTCCCTTCTGGGCCTCGAAGCGGCCCGCAAAGAGCACTCGCGCTGGCCCCGGAGTCCGCTGGGCAGAAGCCTTGGCCCTCGCCGTCACGCCGTTGTAGATCACCCCGGTCTGGGCTTCGGGCAGTGGCCCCAGCCCATGCCGCCGCCGGAACTCGTGCAGTCCCCGGAGGCTGGCTGGCGAGACGGCCACCGATTCCGCGTGTTCCAGTCGGCGTTCCACCCAGCGCCCGATCCGTGCCCATTTGGGCCACAGGGTCGTGTTATGGATGGTGCGGATCACGCGAACCCCCCGCCCTTCCGCGCCGAACAGCAGGCTGGCCGCGTAGGTGGCGTCTGGAATATCGGTGTGGAGGTGAATCACGTCAGGCCGCACACGCTGGAGCAGACGCCGCAGCGTCCACCCGGCATGCAGCATTCCGCCGCGTTTCATATCCAGAGGCGTGCCGCTGTAGACCGGAATCTGAAGCCGCTCCAGCCGTAACTGCATCGCCTGACCTACGGGCGTTTTGGCAATGCCCATCACCGCGAAGACCGAAAATTCACACTGC
This sequence comes from Deinococcus aquatilis DSM 23025, assembly GCF_000378445.1. GTDB lineage: Bacteria > Deinococcota > Deinococci > Deinococcales > Deinococcaceae > Deinococcus > Deinococcus aquatilis. The sequence goes on from NZ_KB899703.1 coordinate 90,157, forward strand.
CCGCTCAGTTGCTCGGCCAGCGTGAGGGCCACTTCTTCCGCGCCGCCCAGATCGAGATGGGTGACGACGTGCATGACGCGGGGTTTCCTGGTTGCCGGGGTTCTGGGGAGCGGCGTGCTGACGGCGTGCTGGCCGGTCATGCTGCCCCTCCCTGCCACACTTGCGGCGTGCGCTCCCACTGCGGCCTCAGTCGCCGCTGCGTTTCGATCAAGGCGAGGCCGAATCCAAACAGACACCAGAACCAGATGCCTCCCTGCGGCCCTTCCAGATAGACATCGAAGCTGGCATTGACCATAAAAGCTGCCCAGTACGCCAGAACCCAGATATTCAGCCGCACCCATAGATCCTGCCCGGCCCGCTTTGCCAGTTGATGTGCCCGCAGCAGCGCGGCAACGAAGGCCAGTTGCAGCGCTGCCCAGGCCAGCAGCCCCGGCACTCCAGACCTCGCCAGAATGTTCAGGTGGCCGTTGTGCGGACTTCTCAGAGAATTGCCGTCCAGCTGGTAACCGTCATCGTCGGCCAGATTGACGCCGTAACCTTTGCCTGTCCAGAAATAGGGGCCATTGACCGTGTAATTCACGATGTCTGTCCACCATTTCAGCCGCCAGCCGCGCGAGCCGTCGCGGTCGCCTTCTCCGGTCTGACCCGCGATGCTCTGCACGTTTAACAGCAGGGCCTCGGCAGATACGGTATTGCGGTTCTCACCGACGCTGACCTGCACATTGAAGGCCAGCAGGGCGGTCAGGGCCAGCGTGACCAGCAGCGCGGGTTTGCCCCAACGGCTGCCCGCGCCTGTGCTCGCCCCGTTCGGGCCGCTGCGGGTGCGTGCGCCCAGCCGCATGACCAGAACGATCAGTACCGCCACCGCAATAGCCAGAATGCCCGCCCTGACGCGGAAGACCGGAATCAGGGCCGCTGCCAGCCACAGCGCCCACCACACCCACTCCTGCCTCTGGCTGGCCGCCGCACTCAGCCGCTCCTGCACGGGCCGCAGCACCTGCGGCAGCCCCAGAATGATCAGCGCGGCGATGCCTGCCAGATGCACCGCCACGTCTCCGCCCTTCAGATCGATCAGGGAGGCCTGACTGCCGGGAAAGCGGGGCAGGGAAGGGCCGTACAGCTCGAATACCACGATCGCCAGCGGAGTCCAGATCAGGAACAGCGGCACGAATTTGACGTAGGTGCGGGCCACCTTCAGAAGCCAGCCGGTGTGCAGCAGCAGCGCGGCCACTGCCAGGCCAAACAGTCCGTAACCCCACAGCACGGCGTCGCGCAGGGCATCGATGCCGTATTGACCGATCTGCGGCAGGGTGGCGATCAGTCCGATGACCAGGAAGGCCAGCAGCACGGCCACGATTCTGGAATGGATCAGGGTACGCCCACTGAACGACAGCAGCGCGGCCAGCACGCACAGAGCCAGAGTCATCTCTCCGACAAACAGCGGGGCCACCCCCACATAGGCAAAACCGCGCCCCAGCATCGCGTACCCGAGCAGGCACACCCCCAGAGCGCCCAGGGCTATCCGGGGCAGATGAACCCGGACTGCCAGCGCGGCAGCCACAAGAAACACCAGAAGGGCCGCCACCGTTGCCAGCAGCGGATTCCAGACCGCCAGCGTGCCAGTGGCCGCCGCACCCAACATCAGGCCGAGGCCTCCCAGGGCCAGCGAGAGGGAAGAAGGACGGAGGGCCGAAGCAGGGAGGGCAGAGGAAGCGGCGGAGAGAGCAGCTCGGGAAGAAGAGAGTGGGGGCGGGTGCAAAGGGCGCTCCTTTAAGGTGGCTGAGGTGGATGCAGAGGGGCCAGAACGGCGGAGCCTGTACCCGAACATGACCTTCTGTACCTGACGATGGCCTGTACCCGGCGGCGGCCCTGAACATGGCCTGCCGGAGCCTGTTCAGAGGTCACAGTCAAGAATCACACCTGAAGGGTAGTCAGGGTGCGCTAACGAAAAATAAATGCCTGCACCCTGCCCTGGCGCTCGGCAATTTCTTCCCAAACCTGCAACGAAACGTCTTGCAACGAAACATTGACGCTTGTTGGTTCAGTGTGGGCAGTGTCCAGCACTCCAGGTCTGCTTTTACAGCCTGAGACGCCGAGCAGAGGTGAGCAGGCCCTGTGCAGGCTCTGTATCTGTGCAGGTTCTGTTCTGGGCAGGCCGATCAGGTCGACGCGTGTACGGCAGCCAACGTATGAAGAACAGCCGCGGTAGGGGCAAGAGGAGAGGGGGAGAGGATGGCAGGAGTAACGGAACGCAGGAGAAAGGCCGCACGGCAACGAATGGGGGCCGGACTGATGGGACTGGCCCTGGGGCTGATGGCCTGCTCGCAGAACACGCCGCAGACATCCGTCATCCAGGACGATCCCTATGCGGGAGGTCAGAGTTATCCGTGGAGTGACCGCCTGGAGCCGACCAGCGGCGATCCCTATGCGGACGGCAAAAGCTACCCCTGGACGGGCGTGCGGGCCTCCGCCCCCGGTCTGACAGCCCTGGCGCAGGGCAGCAACGACAACTTTCTGTCCGATCTGAGCTGGACGAGCGCCACCAACGCCTGGGGGCCGATTGAAAAAGACCGCAGCAACGGCGACAAGCTGGAAGGTGACGGCCTCCCGATCACCATCGGTGGGCAGGTCTTCGCCAAAGGCCTGGGCGTGCACGCGGCCTCCGAGGTCAGTTACGCGCTGGGCGGGATGTGCAGTGTCCTGACCGCTCAGATCGGGCTGGACGACGAGGTGGGCGACAAGGGCACGGTGGTCTTTCAGGTCTGGAACGGCACGACCAGCAAGCTCTACGACTCCGGCACAGTGCGCGGGATAGACGCGGCCAAAGCCATCAGCGTGAATATCGCGGGCGTACAGAACCTGCGGCTGGTGGTCACCAACAACAATGACGGCATCAGCTTCGATCACGCCGACTGGGCCGATGTCAAAGTCAGTTGCCCCGCCCGCCAGCCCAGCGGCGAAAACCAACTGTCCGACCTGCCCTGGACGAGCGCCACCAACAGCTGGGGGCCAGTGGAGCGCGACCTCAGCAACGGCGAGAAGCTGCAGGGCGACGGCAAAATCCTCACGATGGGCGGCGTGACCTTTGCCAAGGGTCTGGGTGTCCATGCCAGCTCCACCATTACCTACGGCCTGGCGGCCCGCTGCAACGTGTTCAGCGCACAGGTGGGCGTGGACGATGAAGTGGGTTCCAACGGCAGCGTCGTCTTTCAGGTCTACGGCGACGGCGTCAAGCTGTACGAAAGCCCGATCCGGCGCGGCACCGATGCGGCCCTGCCCATCAGTGTTCCGGTCAGCGGCGTCAACGAACTGCGTCTGGTCGCCACCGACGGCGGCAACGGCATCAGCAGCGACCACGCCGATTGGGCCGATGCCAAGGTCAGTTGCACCGACGACACCACCCCGCCCGCCATTCCGGGCACCCTGACCGCCGTGCCTGCCCCGGACGGAATCACGCTGGACTGGGCCAACAACACCGAACCCGATCTGGCGGGCTACCGCGTCTACCGCTCTCCCTCTGCGGGCGGCCCCTTCAGCCTGCTGACGCCTCAGCCCATCACCACGTCGGGCTACAGCGATCCGGCCCCCGAGGGCGTGCGCTCGTTTTACCAGGTGGTGTCGGTTGATCAGGTGGGCAATATGTCGCTGCCAGCCAGTGCCAACGCCACCCGGCCCAACAGCGGCGGCAGCCCGGTTCTGTCGGTCGAAAATCTGGACGGCGTGCCTTTCTTCGACCGCCTCGTGTTCAGCCGGATCGGAAGCCTGACCGCGCCCCCCAGCAACGGCGTGCATGAACGCGTGACCCTGCGCCTGAAGAACACCGGAAGCTCTGTGCTGCGCGTGTCCGACCTGCCGATCAGCGGCCCCTGGGTCCTCGACCCGGCTCCGACCCTGCCCAACGACCTTGCTCCCGGCGGCTTCCTGGATGTGCGCCTGCGCTTCGTGGCCGAGGCGACCAAGTACCAGACCGGTACGCTGACGGTGGCTTCCAACGACTCCAGCAAACCCGCCTACGCGGTGCAGCTTGCGGGCCTGTGGCAGAGCGTTTCCGAGGGAGGCCAGGAACCCAACGTGTTCCAGCTCCGCGACGCCTTCGGCTACACGCTGAGTCTGGTGGGCGGCGAACCCACCCTGGATCAGAAGGGACTGGTGCGGGCGCAGGGCGACGAGGTTCTGTCGGCCTACTGGCAACGGGCCGATGAGACCCAGCCTGTGACGGTGCGTCAGTTGGCTGCCTACCATACGCAGGGCAACACCGCCACGCTCTTCTGGCACGACAAGCGCAACACCACCAGCAACACCATTCTGGTTCATGCGGGTGTGGACGCCCAGACTGTGCTGCCACGTCAGAACGGGTCGTTGGCTCCCAGCCTCGCGTCGTTCACTCCGGCAGCGGGCATCAACTTCGGCTTCCGGATCGATGGTGAGTGGGGCGATCCCCGCCGCAACAGCCAGACCGCTGACCGCAACAACGGCTGCCTGCGGCCCTGCGGCCAACACATCCGGCTGTGGCCCGCCAAAGACCGCGCTGGCGTCCCGCTTCTCAACACCTACCTCATGATCATGGATTACGCGGGCATCAACTACGACTACAACGACAACCTGTATCTGATCACCAACCTCAAGCCCGCACCGATCCTGCTGAACGTGGGCGGGGCCACCTTCACCGATCCGGCCACCGGCAACGTCTGGCTGTCCGACAGAGACCAGAACGGCGACGCGCCCTACACGCCCACCACGGCCATCAACGAGGGCAACGCCAGCAGCACCTACGACATTCTGGGCACCGACAACGACCTGCTCTACCGCACCTACCGGGGCAACGTCGGCACGTCCACGCCGCAGGAATCGCGCCAGATCAGCTTCAATATCCCGGTCAACAACGGCACCTACCTCGTCAAGCTGCACTTTGCGGATCTGGCCTGGACCGTTCCTGGCAAGCGGATCTTCGACGTGAGTGCCGAGGGCGTGCTGCGCGTTCCGAATCTGGACATCGTGGCCCAGAGCGGCGGCGGCAAAACCGCGCTGGTGGTGCCCATCGACAACGTGCAGGTCACCGACGGCAAGCTGACGCTGGATCTGAAGGCCAGTGTGGATTTCCCGGCCATTTCCGGCATAGAAATCGTGCGCTGAGGACGCTGAGTGGGGCCGCCGACATCACAGGGCGGCCCCACCTGTCTCGTTTTCCCCAGCTACCGCTGCAAGGAGCCTGATGAGCAAAAAAGTTGTGCTGGGCACGCTGCTGACCCTGACCGTGCTGATGGCCTGCTCGCGCCCGGATGAGAGCCGGTCCCAGGTACCCGATCCCTACGCGGGCGGCCAGACCTACCCCTGGAGTGACCGCCTCGATCCGCCCGGTACCGACCCCAGTGCTGACCCCTACGCGGGCGGTCAGACCTACCCCTGGACAGGTATCCGCACCCCCGCCGCCTCACTGGAGGCTCAGGCCCTCGGCAGCGGCGACAATTTCCTTTCCGACCTGACCTGGACGAGTGCCACCAACGCGTGGGGGCCAGTCGAAAAAGACCAGAGCAACGGCGACAAGTTTGCCACCGACGGACGCTCCATCACCATCGGTGGGCAGGTGTTCGCCAAAGGTCTGGGCGTCCATGCGGCGTCCGAGATCAGCTATGCAGTGGGCGGGATGTGCAACACGTTTACTGCCAGCGTCGGGCTGGATGATGAGGTGGGCGACCGGGGCACAGTGGTGTTTCAGGTCTGGAACGGCACGGCCACCAAGCTCTACGATTCGGGGTTGGTCCGGGGCGTGGACGCGGCCAAACCGGTCAGCGTGAATATCGCAGGCGTACAGAACCTGCGCCTGGTGGTCACCGACAACGGCGACGGTGTCAGCTACGACCATGCCGACTGGGCCAACGCCAGCGTCAGTTGTCCGGCCCAGCAGCCCAGCGGCGACACGTTTATTTCTGCCCTGACCTGGACCAGTGCCACCAACACCTGGGGGCCAGTCGAACGCGACCAGAGCAACGGCGAAAAGCTGGCAGGTGATGGGCGACCCCTGACCATCGGCGGGCAGGTGTTTGCCAAAGGGCTGGGCGTCCACGCGGCGTCCGAGATCGGTTATGCCCTGAGCGGTCAGTGCAGCACCTTCACGGCCAGCGTGGGGGTGGATGACGAGGTGGGCGACAAGGGAACAGTGGTGTTTCAGGTCTGGAACGGCACGGCCAGCAAGCTCTACGACTCCGGCATCCTGCGCGGCACGGACGCGGCCAAACCGGTCAGCGTGAATGTGGCGGGCGTGCAGAATCTGCGGCTGGTGGTCACCAACAGTGGCGACGGCGTCAGCTTCGACCATGCCGATTGGGCCGATGCCCGCCTGACCTGTGCAGGCGACAGCACCGCGCCCGCCGCCCCCAGCGCCCTCACCGCGTCGCCCCAGACGGGCGGCTCTGCTCCGGGCGGCATCGTGCTGGACTGGGCCGACAATTCCGAATCCGACTTGGCGGGTTACCGGGTGTACCGTGCGGTGCGGGCTGATGGCCTGTACAGCCTGATCACCCCTCAGGGCCTCACTGCGTCCACCTTCACCGATACGTACGCTCCCGAGAATGCTTCCTCGTTTTACCGTGTGGTTGCTACCGATTCGGGCGGAAACACCTCGGCGGCGGCCTCGGCCAACGCCCTGCGCCCCCCGGCTCCTACCACCAGCACCTACAGCTACGCGGCTCTTGCCAACCAGCCGTACAGCGTCTCGGAGGCACAGGGCCGGATGCTGAACGGCAGGCTCTACACCTTCGGCGGATTCGACAGCCTGAAGGGATGCTGCACGCCCACCAACCGGGCCTACATGTACGATCCGGCCACCAATGTCTGGACACCGCTGGCCTACATGCCCGAAAAAGGCGTGACGCACGCGGGCCTGACCACCGACGGAACCAGCCTCTATTACGCGGGCGGCTACCTCGCCAACTCGACCTGGAACGGTCAGATTTTCGGCACCAGGGCCGTGTGGCGCTACGATCCGGCCAGCAATACCTACAGCCGCCTGCCCGATCTGCCCACCGAGAGGGCCGCCGGACAGCTGGAATATCTGGACGGCAAGCTGCATTACTTTGGCGGCACCAACCTGGCCCGCACCCAGAATGTGGGCGACCACTATGTCCTGGACCTGACAGGCGCAGCCTCGGCCTGGACGGTGGCGGCTCCTCTTCCCAATCCGCGCCATCACATGGGATCAGCGGTCATGGGCGGCAAAATCTATGCCGTGGGCGGTCAGCACGGGCACGATCAGGCATCCGTAACGCAGGCGTCGCTGCACGTGTACGACCCCGCCACCAACACCTGGACGGCCCTCACGAGCCTGCCGCGTGCCCGGAGCCACATCGCCAATTCCACCTTCGTGCTGGCCGGACGCCTGATCGTGGCAGGCGGCGAATCCTCGCACGAACGGCCCATCTCGGACGTGAGCGCGTACGACCCCGCGACCAATACCTGGACGGCCCTGACGCCCCTTCCAGTCGCCCGTTCCTCCAGCGTGGCAGGCCCAACCGGACAGGGATTTCTGTACACGGGCGGAAACTCGCGGGGTGGCTGGCTGGTCTTGCCGCAGTAGGCGCTCCAAGAAAAGCGGGAAGTGGTCGGTAGAGGACCATTTCCCGCTCTCTTGTCTCTGGACTGTCAGGGCAATTTCTTCTCAGCTCAGTCTCGGGCCTCTCTGCTTCAGGCGGAATTTCTACAGGTTGGCCCTCAGCCAGACCAGGGTCGTTGCCCAGGCGTTTTCGGCGGCGTCGCGCTTGTAGTTGGCTCCGGTGTCGTTGTGGAAGGCGTGGTTGGCTCCGGGATAGATCAAGAACTGGTGCTTCACACCCGCAGCGGTCAGGGCCGCATCGGTGGCGGCTGCGTTGCCCGTGATGCGGTTGTCCAGCTTGCCGTAAACGCCCAGCACCGCCGCCCTGATCTTGGGAATCTCGGCAAATGAGGGCGAGGGGCCGTAGAAGGGAATAGCGGCCTTCAGGTCAGGCAGTTTGGTCGACAGCAGCCAGGTCATGCCGCCGCCCCAGCAAAAGCCCAGCATGCCGAAGCGGTCGGCCTGTGCGCCGGATTGTGCTTTCAGGAACTCCACGGCGGCCAGCCCATGCGCCGCGTGCGTCTCGGCGGGTGTCCGGGCAATAAAGGCCGAAATCTGGGCGGTGTCGGTAAACTTGTCCGTTCCGCCCTCCGAGGAAACGAAATCAGGAGCCAGCGCGATGTACCCCGCTTTGGCAGCCCGCCGGGCCACGTCCTGGATATGGGGTTGCAGGCCACGGTTTTCGTGAATGACCATCACGATGGGCGCAGAGGTCACGCCCTTCGGACGGGCGAGGTAGGCAAAATTGGTGCGCCCCAACGCCTCATAGGTGACTGGGCCAGCGTCCAGCGAGGCGTCGTCTGGAGCCACCTGATAGGTGTTCTTGGCCGCCTCGTTCTGCGGCGGGGCCGTCTGTGCGGCGGCCAGTTCCGCAGCGCTTACCCCAGCTACTCCCAGCGAGGCCAGCAGCGTACGTGCTCCCACCACCGAACCACCCAGCAACACGCTCCGGCGCAGAAATTCCCGGCGTTCCAGTTCGCCTTCGCGGTAATCCTCTGTAAACTCCTCGGCCACGTAACGGAACAGGTCTTGCTGGTAGTCGCTCATGCTTCTCTCCTTTGAATCTCACTGGGTAGTGCAGGCAATGTAATTGGTCAGCCGCTTCAAGAGATGTAGTCAGGCCCACCAAGATTGAAGGCCGGATCAGATCAATATTTAAAAATGAGTAAGATATGTGACGCGAGACAATGAAAATGTCAGTCTCATTCAATCGAAATCCAGATATTCATCCGCCGTTAGCGAATCTGTTGCGTCGGGTGCGGCACAGTTCTGGAATGAAAGAGAATGTCAAGTTTGTTCCAACCTCTGGTGCACACTTGTGCCTCCCTGTCCTGACGGCGCTGTGCGCTGCTCTGCTGAGCGCGTCTGCACAGGCTCAAATCACCTACAGCGGCCCTATCACCATCACCAAGGGAGGCGTGTACTCGGGAAACTGGGAAAGCCTCAATCCCGACAAGCCTGCCGTGACGATTTCTACCAGTGAAGCCGTCGTCATCGAAAACTCCAATATCCAGAGCCGGGGTGCCCTGATCCGCAGCCGGTATGCCAAGGCCAATCTGACGGTTCGCAATTCCCGCGGGGTGGCGCTGAATCCGGGCCTGGCGGCCAGTTACCGCCGCACGCCCGGTTACTTCGTTCACCTTGAAGAATTTCAGAGTGCGCGGATCGAGAACAATGAACTGATCGGCACGTCCGGCATGTACTTCAACAAGTTTCTGGGCGATCCCAACAAGGGCCACACCATCAAGGTCCTGCGGAACAAGGCGCAGAACATTGACGGGCGCTACAGCGACGGCCCCAATGCCTTTTCCACCACCGGCTTTTACCGGGTTCAGTTCGTGCAGTTCAATGATGTCAAGAATATTCCCAATGCCGAGATTGCCTGGAACCAGATCATCAATGAACCCGGCAAGAGCCGCGTCGAAGAAAACATCAACATGTATGTCAGCAGCGGTACGCCCAACAGTCCAGTCCTGATTCACGACAACTACATTCAGGGAGCCTACCCAGCCGATCCGGTGAGCGACAAATACGGCGGCGGCGGCATCATGCTGGGTGACGGTCAGGCCAGTAGTGTCGCCAAGGCGTCGGCGTATCTGCGGGCCTACAACAATCAGATCGTCAGCACCTCGAATCAGGGCATCGCCATTGCTGCCGGTCACAACAACGAGGCCTACAACAACCGCGTCATTTCCAGCGGCCTGCTGCCCGATGGCCGCCGCATCCCTTCTCAGAACGTGGGCATCTACGTCTGGGATCTTCACGGCGACAAGGCCCGCAAGACCTTCTTCAACAACGTGATGTACAACAACGTGGTGGGCTGGGCGCAGCCTGCGAAGTCTCCGACGGCCCAGAATTCGTTCTGGTTTCCCGACTGCGACACCGAAACCCGCAGTTCCAAAAACTGCAAGAACAATACTGCGCTGACCGGAACCATCACCCGCGAGATGGAAGCTCAGGAATTCGACCGCTGGCAGGCCAAGCTCCGGGCGTCGAGGGTGGTTCTCGGCCCCAACTGATCAAACTGTTTTGCCATGAAATCAGGTTCGCTGCGCTTTCCCTGGCCTGGGAAAGCAGAGCGAACCTGATCTCTCGTTCCGGGTTGTACTCAGTCGCAGGCTTCGGCGTTCACTGAGGGAAAGGTCAGTCTCAGGTGGCCGCCGTCGAGCTGAAGAGGCAGAAAGTGCAGTGCCCGGCGGCCTTTCGGGTAGCCGCAACGTCCGGTTTCCCAGGCGTGATAGGCCAGTTGCCAGTGCCCGGTCGCGGTGCGGAAGGCGTGGCTGTGGCCCGGCCCGGCCAGTCGCCCGTGTGAAGCCAGGACGGGCGCATTACAGGTTTTGTGGAAGGGGCCGAGTGGAGTGGGGCCGGAGGCATGGCCCACCGCGTAGCTTTCATCTCCAAAATCGGCGCACGAGTACAGCAGATGAAAGACGCCGTCTCCTTCAATGACCTGCGGCGCTTCCACGAGTTCGCGCTCCCAGGGTTCGGTGGCGGTCAGCAGGGCAACCGGGTCGCTCAGCAGGCTCAGGCCGTCGCTGCTCAGGGCCGCCCCCCACAGCTGCGTGGGCTGTCCGACAGCGTTGCCGTCATTTTTCCAGTACAGGTAATGCTCTCCGGTCGCCGTGATCAGCACATTGGGATCAATCGCGCCGCCCGATTCCAGCATCGTGATCAGCGGTTGATCGGCGGCCACAAAGGGGCCCTGCGGACATTCGCTGGTGGCGACCCCGATCACCTGGCGTCCGCTTCGGCGCAGGCGGGCCGTGAAGTACAGCACGTAACGCTGTCCCAGTTTGGCCACTTCCGGTGCCCAGGTGAAACCGCGCCGCACCCAGCGGGGCAGCACCGGTAAGGCGTCTCCCAGCAGGCTGAAGCTCTGAAGGTCAGCACTGAACACCACTGGAACATTGATCCCCGGCGTATTGGTGGCATAGACGAAATAGCCTTCCGGGGCCAGCAAGACGTTGGGATCGGGCAAGTCTTCGGCAGCAGGGTGGAACACTCTGGGGAGGAGCGCCGTGAGTTGTTTCATAAGGTAATGTTAATTTAACTCCTGATCACTGACCTTTTTCTGACAACGCTTCTGGAGTCATTATGTACCGACCACCTGGGAACCAATGGTATCTTTACACCACATAGAGTCGGGGAGTTGCGTTTGAGACGGTGAATTTGTAAGCATAGACACTTGCAGCCGCCCTCTTCATGTAGAAGTAGGAGCGGCTGCAAGCGCCAGTTGAGATTCTGAGAGTTCAGTAGGAGGTCAGCGGACCTTCGGCCTTCATTTTCTCACTTTTCCGTCAGTCTTACTCCTGATCGGTGATGGCAAAAAGTTCGTCGTCGGCCCGCTTGAGCCAGTGCGCCGCGTGTCCGTAAGGGTTCATCACCGGGTCGATGGTCATTTCCCTGGCCGTGCGCGTGCCCTGGGTGCTGCGGGCCAGCGACAGGAGGTCGGCTTTGGGCGTACGGTCCTCGTACAGCAGGCCGTTTTTCTCCTGAAACGTGTCGGTCAGTTGGGTATAGCAAAAGCCTGATAACCCGTGACAGTCGTGGATGGCCCTCAGCAGAGCCGCGTAATCCTCTACGAAATCGGCCTCGTTCTGAGAATGGCTGTAGCCCCAGCCGCTGCTGTGATCGGGAATATAGGCGATGCCGCCGAACTCCGAGAGCATGACGGGCTGTCCTGTGGCCTGAAAGTCGCCCAGCGTGAGGGCGCGGTCTGCGGGCTGCTGCTGCTCCAGCGAGAGCCGCGTGGATTCCAGCGTACCGTAGCGCCGCCGCAACATCTCGGGGTCGTCGGCGTAATCGTGGATGGTCAGGATATCGGTGGCGATGTGTTCCCAGCCGTCGTTGCCGATCACTGGGCGGCTGGGATCGAGGGTCTTGGTCAGGTGGTACAGCGTGCGGACATAGTCGCGGTGGGCGGGGTTGGTGGGCAGGTCGGGCACTCCCCAGGATTCGTTGAACGGTACCCACGCCACGATGCAGGGATGTGAGCGGTCACGTTCCAGCACCTCGGTCCATTCCTGAATCAGGCAGTGCACCGCCTGGGGCGTAAAGCGGTACGGGCTGGGCATTTCTTCCCAGACCAGCAGGCCCAGCACGTCGCACCAGTACAGCCAGCGCGGAGACTCGATCTTCTGATGCTTGCGTGCGCCGTTGAAACCCAGTTGACGGGTCAGCTCCACGTCGCGGCGCAGTTCGGCGTCCGTGGCGGTCATCAGGCTTTGGGGCCAGTAGCCCTGATCCAGCACCATCTTGAGGTAATAGGGCCGCCCATTGAGCACGAAGCGGTTGCCGGTCACGCCCACGAACCGCAGCGCCGTATAGCTCTGGACGCGGTCGAGCACCGTCTCGCCCAACATCAGTTCCACCACCGCGTCCAGCAGTTGAGGATGATTCGGACTCCAGAGCAGCTCGTTGCGGAAATCGTCGATGCCGGGGTCAGACAGCGCGATCTGGCGCGATATCTCGGCCTGGGCCAGTCCGTAGCGGTCGTCGGCCAGCAGGGTTTCATTGCGGTACAGGCGCACGCGGACGCTCAGGCCCACTGGAATCGGCCCCCTGATGTCCAGCTCCACGCCAATCTGCCAGCGCTGCAAATCCGACGTCCACCGCAGCTTCTGGATATAGGTTTCAGGCACGCGTTCCAGCCAGACGGTCTGCCAGATGCCGGTGGTGCGCGGATACCAGATCGAATGCGGCTCAAGCTGCCAGTCCTGCTTGCCGCGCGGTTTGGCCAGGTCGTGTGGATTGTCCTGTGCGCGTACCACGATTTCGACCGTTTCGCCTGCCCGCGCCTGCTGGGTGATGTCGGCACTGAAAGGGGTATGGCCGCCGCTGTGCTGGGCCACCAGCCGCCCGTTGGCCCACACGGTCGCGTGGTAATCCACGGCCCCGAAGTGCAGCAGCAGTCTCTCCGCTCGTTCTTCTGGCGTGGGGGTCAGTGTCAGCCCGTACCACACCACCGAATGAAAGCCCTCGTCGTGAATGCCGCTCAGCACGCTTTCGGGGGCGTAAGGAACCTGAATCTCACGGTCGAACACCACCTCGCTGGGGTGCTGCCACAGTCCAGCGTCTTCAAAGCAAAACTGCCAGGTACCGCTGAGGTCGCGCCAATGCCCGCGCTCCAGCAGTGGGGTGGGATGGGTGGAATACGGCACAAGATGCTCCTGCTGCCGAATCGACTGGTCCGGCGGGGAAAGAGGACGGAAAGAGGTGAGGGCGTCACGGCTCAGACCTCTTGGGCGGGGCGCTTCCCACTACACCGCAAGTGCTGGTCTGAGAAGGCAAAGATAAAGACTGCCGATGATGAATGCCCACCGTCTGCTTGCACGAATGTTCAGGAATGAGCAAAGACCCCGGAGCAGAGGGTGAAGACCACTCACCTAGCCACTGAACCGAGTGGCTCGGCTATCGATAATTAAATGAGAATAGAATGTGAATAGCGCTTTACGTTTGCAAAAAAGGCCGCCCAAGCGCATCCATAAGTCCTGATCCACCCGTTCAGAACGCAGCAGTCAGATGAGTTGCGGGATTTCGATCAACACCGTCGTGAGCGATAGAAACCCCCTCCAGGTCTGGGTACAAAAGTCAGAATTCCGTAAGAACTGTCCTGCGTATAGTCTAAGCGTCAGGTAAAGATACTCCTGACTGAGTGAGGCGACGACACCTGTTCTGTAATCCGGGCACCTCGAACAGGTCGAGCCAGTGGTGCGACCGTCTATCAGTCCCTGCGCCCGTTCTGGTGCGCCGAGTCTCTCTATTGCAGCCCTGCAAGATCAGTTCCGTCTCTCCCCAGGAGTTCTGCCGTTGTCCGCCGTTCTGCCGCCGCTGTCTGGGCGACTGGATGCCGGACAGGGTGAGGCGGTGTGTTCGAGGAGTTTTCCCGTGCGTATACGTTCAGTACAACACTCTCTGCTGGCCTTCACCACCCTCGCCCTTACCCTGGCTTCCTGCGCCTCGGTCTCTGCGCCGACCAATACCGACGCTGTTTCCGGTGTTCAGGCTTCCGGCTCAGGCAGTCTGACGGCCCAGTCTCTGCCGTCTCCCAGCTCGCAGCCTCTTGCTCCGCAGCAACTGCTGAGCGCCACCAGCGGTTGGGGGCCAGTCGAGTACGACCTCAGCAACGGCGAGCAGGCCGCCGCCGATGGGCGCACGCTTTCGCTGGGCGGCCAGACCTACGGACGTGGGTACGGCGTTCACGCCCCCTCCAGTCTGGTCTTCAGTGTGGGGGAGCAGTGTCAGACCTTTTCTGCCGATGTGGGCGTAGACGATGAAGTCAGCGGCGGCAGCGTGACCTTCCAGGTATGGGCAGACGGCCAGCTTCTTGCCGATTCTGGCCTGCTGCGCGGCACCGACGCTGCCAGGCGACTGACGGCGAACGTGGCCGGGAAAAAGCAACTGAAACTGGTGGTCACCTCTGCCGGAGACGGGCCTTCTCAGGATCATGCAGACTGGGCCGCGCCGACTCTGCAGGGCTGCGCCCCCGTTGCAGTCAGCAGCACCGAGTCCAAGGAAGTCTTTGGCGGCCCTCTCGTGATCACGCGGGGCGGCACCTATTCCGGCAACTGGGAATCGCTGGATTCCAGTGTTCCTGCCGTCCGCATCCGTACCAGCGAGCCAGTCGTGATCGAAAACAGCCTCATTCGCGGGCGCGGTACCCTCATTCAGGGCTTTCATACTCGCCTGACGGTGCGCAACACCCGCGGCACCAGCCTGAACCCCGAGTTCGCAGGCCGCAGCCCTGGCCGCTTTGCCAACCTCGAAGAAGTGTATGACGTGCATCTGGAAAACAACCTGCTGGAGGGCACGGGCGGCATCTATGTCCGTCACTACCTGGGCAATGCAGCTCTGGGCGAGACCATCACGGTCGTCAAGAACGTGGTGAAAAACATCGACGGTCGCCAGAGCAACGGCAACGGCGGCTATTCCGACAAGGCCTTCAACTGGGCGCAGTTTGTGCAGCTCAACGACGTGACCCGCATCGCCGGGGCCGAGATCGCCTGGAATCAGGTCGTCAATGAACCCGGCAAGAGCCGCGTCGAAGACAACATCAACCTGTTTGTCAGCAGCGGTACGCCCAACAGCCCGATCAAAATTCACGACAACTACATTCAGGGGGCCTACAACGCTGCTCCCGCCACCGACGACAAGTTCTCCGGCGGCGGCATTCTGATCGGCGACGGCAAGGTCAGCGACCCCACCAGAAACGGTTACGCGCACGTCTACCGCAATCAGGTCGTCAGCACCACCAATTACGGAATCGCCATTGCGGGCGGCATGGGCAGCCTGCTGGAAAACAACCGCGTGCTCTCCAGTGGCCGCCTTCCCGACGGCTCTCCAGTACCTGCCCAGAATGTAGGGATGTACCTCTGGGACGCTCAGCGCGGTTCTGCCCTCAGCCCTTCCACCTTCGGGAACAATATCGTGCGCTACAACACTATCGGCTGGACGCGTGTGCGCGGGAACGTCGTGGACGGCAACCCCTACTGGTGGCCTGCCAAGGGGCTGAACGGCAGCACGACCATCTCGACAACAGTGCTGGGCACATCGGTCACCCTGGAAACCGAGCGGCAAGAATTTCAGCGCTGGCAGGACAAACTCGCTCAGGCTGGCATCAGAATCGGCACCCAGTAAAGCCAGTTCACTTGTTCTCCACGACTGATGTCATCTGGATGATCTGATCTGCGGGCAAATTGGACGCCACCCATATCAAGGTGGCGTCCAATTTGCCCGCAGGAGGCAACCAGACAGGTGAGGCCGTTCAGAGCGCCAGAATGGTCTTGACCAGGTCAAAAAATCCAGTGAGACCCACCGGTTTTTCGAGGTAGGCCACTGCGCCCTGATCCAGCACTGCCTGAACTTCCGTGGGGTGGGCGTGGCTGCTCCAGCACACCACCTGCAAGGACGGCCCCGCCTGGCGGCGCAACTGGGCCAGAACTTCCGAGCCCGCCTCGTGTGGCAAATGCATGTCCAGCACCACCAGCGGCACGGGATGACGCAACCAGCCCTGAGCCAGTGCCGACGTTCCGTCAATGGCCGAACACACTTCGACGTCTGGAGCCTGCTCCGCGAAGGCCAGTTCCAGCAACATCGTATCTTCCAGACTGTCCTCGACAATCAATACACGGCGGACTGGAATAGTTACCGCTTCCCTTTTCCAGCCGACATCCACATTGGCAGAGCTTATCAGTGGGCTGCTGCCGATTCCTTTACTTCGGGATCATGTCGGGCCAGGTGGTCAGCCGGGCCTGGGTCCAGAACTCGATGAACCTCTCGATCTGCTCCAGGGAGGTCTGAAAAGACGGAGATTTGAGCATATAGGCGCTGGCGTGCAGGATATAGGCCTGAGAGACGTCCTTGGGAATGGCTGAGGTGGTCAGCATCACAACAGGAAGGAAAAGCAGCCGTGGATGGTCTTTGAGCTTGACCAGCAGCTCGAATCCGTTCATGCCCGGCATATTGATGTCCAGCAGCAGCACGTCCGGTAATACGGTCGCCGGATCAGTCAGCAGGCGCAGGGCTGCTTCGCCGCTCTCTACGGTGATCAGTGTACAGGGCTGATTCATGGAGGCAAAAGCCTCTTCGGCCAGCAGCCTATCGGTGAGATTGTCATCCACCAGCATGACCCGCAGGGGCCGGGGCCGCGTCATGGCTGAAGCTGCCGGATACGGCGGGCCGTCAGCTGCATGAAAATTTGATGGATCATTTCTAAAGCCTAGCCGACCACCGAATATCAAATCTGGCTATGTTCACAATTTGAGTGAGTGAGACGGATTCCGATCAAATACCGTGCTTTTTGGTGTTTCATCCAGCTTGCCAAGCTGCGAAGCAGAGCAGAACGAGTTGGAAAATGGACGGGCAGGCGGTAGCCGTATCTCAGGAAAGGGGCCGACTGTACGGAAGTCACAAGGATTCCGTAGGAGATCAGCTGGTTGAATCGGGCTGTTGTGTCCACCTGTGTCATACCGCATGGCGAGACTGCGCGAGAATCATCGGACCAGAGCGAGGGGCAAGAAGTCCGGGAGGGAGTGGCGTCCTTCTGGGCGTCCGTTCACGACGAGTGCTGGGGACGATGGACGACCCTATCGGCGTTTTCCCAAATGCTCAGAGATCAGAGGAAGTCCGTATCAACCATCGGCGGAACAATTGACGGGAAGAAGGCGCAACCCAGATTTCGGGGCCGCTCCCTCTTCCCGCTCATTATCCGGTGGCCGCCTCCTATCTCACCCGTTCGATGACCAGGGCGGTCACGTTGTCCGGTGCGCCCGATTCCAGACTGAGTTCGATCAGGCGGTCTACAAGGCCTTGCAACGAGGGTTCATGAAGCAGAAGGTCGTGGAGCGTGGGCGGCGGCACCTCGCCCCATACGCCGTCCGACACCAGGAGAACGCGGCTGCCTACAGGCAATTCGAGCGGCTCCGGGAGAACCTGGACATAGTTGTCCTGCGCGGCTCGCAGGCTGCCCAGTGAGCGCAGAACCTTGTTGCGCTCCGGGCTGACCTGGGCTTCTTCCGGCGTCATCTGACCGCTGGCGACCATCGCGGCCACGTAAGAATGGTCTTTGCTGAGCTGCTGCACCTCGCCGCCCTGAGCCACATAGGCGCGGGTGTCGCCCACATGCCCCAGCTGTAGCCGGGTGCCGTGTATCTCCACGCCTGTGAGCGTGCAGCCGCCGTCCCGGCCCTGCATATCGGTCAGGACAGCGGCATTGGCCTCCCAGACCTGAGCTTCCAGGGCCGAACCTGCCAGAGCAGAACCCTCCGGTCCGGTTGCCTCCGAACCCAGAAAGGCCCGCACAGCCGCCTGACTCGCCACCTCGCCTGCCGCCATGCCCCCCATCCCGTCCGAGACGACCGCCCGCAGGATCAGTTCTCCGCCGCCGTGCTGCCCGGTCTGACGCCACACGAACCCGTAAGAATCTTCGTTGGTGGGCCGTTCGGGATTGAGGCCGATGTCGGTGGCCGCTGCCAATTGATACACCGGAAGCCTGCTCGCTGCCGTTTTGAGGGCCGCCAGCAATTCGGTGGGCGTCAGGCGCTGCGGCAGGGGAGCCAACATGCCGCTCAGCAGTTGCGGCACGCCCGATGTGCGGATGCCCGCCAGGATGATGGACGATGGTCCCTCGGCGGGCAGGGAACGCCCGGTCATCCACTGAAAAAACAGTGCCCCCAGCAGATATACCCCGCTTTTTGCCTGTGCGGGTTGCCCTTCCTGCACTTCAGGCGGTGTAAAACTGTCGCGCAGGGTCGGCAACACTGCCTCGCCCAGCCGGGCCACCTGCGGCGGCGTTCTCAGTTTCAGGCCTTCCCCCGTCAGTTGAACGCTGGCCGGATCAAGGTCGGTCACAGCGTAGCCCTGTTTTTCCAGCGCAAACAGGAGCCGGGCCAGCTCGGTCAGATGCGCCTGTGCGGTCGCCGGATCAAGCGGTACGGTCAGGGGCGTGCCCTGATTCGGAGCCAGCACCCACAGGTCACCCACCTGGGTCGGCCTGGGCAGCAGGCGGTGAGGGCGCAGACCCGCCCACAGCGGCTCAGGCCGCACATATACGTCCACGCTGGGGCCAGCACCCACAGCGTTGGCGCTGAACCAGCCACGTCCCAGATCCTGATTGAGGTGATAGCCGCTGATCACTGCGCCTGCCTGTGGGCCGTGCACAGCCACGGTCGGCGCGTAGGTCTCTTCCTCCAATTCTCCGGTCGCAAAGCTGGAGAGATCAGAGAGAGTTGCTGTAGCAGCAGCCTCCACTCCAATAGGCGGCTCCTCAGGGCCTGAAACTCTTTCACCGATGACGCCGTCCGTGGGCACCAGAGCTTCCCCCTCGCCAGGGTTGGGCAGGGCTGCATGTTCTGGTGAATCTGTCCCCTCCAGCAGAGTTGCACTCTCTAGGAGAACTGGACTCTCTGAAAGGGTTGGATTTTCAAGAGTTACTGGTTCGTCTGTATCCACCGGAGCATCTGAATCGGGGGAGTCCTGTTCAATCTCTGGGCTTTCCAGACCCTCAGCGCCGTTGTTCTCAGGAGCTTCGGCCTCTGCCATGTCTCCCTCTGCACCATCTATCGCTGAGCTGTCCACTTCTGGCGATGAGGAGAAGACATAGTCCACGTCCAGCGGGCCGTCTTCCTTTGGCCCATCTACCAGCGCATCTGGCGTTTCTGGAACGGTTGGCGTCGGTACAGGCAACGTCGTCTCTGTTGGCGTGAATGCCTGCGGTTGCGTGGGCAAAGACTCGGCAGGCAGGGCTTCGGTTGCCTGGAATTCGGGCGGCGGAACCTGCTCGGGAGCCGCCGGGGTGGGGGTCAGATCGTCAGGCTGGGTCATCCTCAGCTCTGCTGAAAGGTCAGCATCAGGTTGCCGAAAGCCAGTTCGTCTCCGTCCGACAGGGCCGCAGGTTCCTGAAGGCGCGGCGAGAAGCTCGTTTCGCCCTTGCGTTTGATGTACACGCCGTTGGTAGACCCGAGGTCGCGCACAGACCATGTGCCCTGATCGCGGTACAGCTCAGCGTGGCGGCGCGAAATATGCTCCTGCCCGCCCAGGCCGCTCAGGTCAATGTCGACCGGACCGCTGGAAGCGTCGAAACGCCCCACGACCAAGCGTTCGCCCTGCAAGGGAATGAATTCGCCCGTGGGCGCACCGAATTTCTTGATTCCCAGCTTGGCTTCTCCGGTAAGAACGGGGGCTGCCGGGGGCGTTTCGGTCACAGGTGCGGCAGAAGCGGCGACTTCTGCAGAGACAGCCGTTTCGGACGCCATTTCTGGAGCCGTCGCCTCTGTAAATTCGCCTCCCACGGGTGCCGCTTCCTCAGGGGCAATCTCTGTGGGTGCGGCTTCTGGGGGGGTGACAGTCTCGGCGCTTGTGTCGGGCAGAGCGGCAGCGTTGACTTCCGGCGTAGCCTCAGTCGCAGCAGTGAGATCAACGGCCGCTGAAGCCCCAGTTTCCTCTCCAGGTGCCGCAGCCGCCGCAGGCGCAACGGGGGTAGACGCAGAAGCTGCGGACAACTCGACGCCGCAGCCTTCGCAGTAGGTGGTGCCTTCGGGGTTGGCGGTGCCGCAGACGGTGCAAAGAATGGTCATGGTGGTTCCTCCGGATTAGAGCGAGATACGGCGAATGAGGATCAGAAAAATGAGGGCGAGGTCTGCTGCCCCCACGCTGGCGCTGATGACGGTGGGCCAATGAAAGCCGGCCCCCTGGGCATAGAAGTACGCTGCTGCCGCCGCCGCCACAGGCAGAACCACGGGTAAGGCAAACCACAGCAGCCAGCCCACAAAAATCCCCACACCTGCGCCCACTGCGGCGGCAAAGGCGTACTGGGTGATCTGAACAGGAGCGGATTCTCCCAGTGAGAGGGCCGCGACCGCCGCGCCCAGCAGACTGCCCAACACCATGAAGGCGGTGCGGGACACCGGGGCGCGGGGCTTGCCTGCGGGTAGACCCGGAACGGGTAAGGACGGAGCCGCACTGGGCGTGGAAGCAGGAACAGGGGGCAGCACGGGTGCAGGGGCGGGCCTCGGTGCGGCAACTGGAGCAGAGGCGACTGGAGCGGCTGCAACCGGGGTCGGTGTGGGTTTGGCGGCGGAGGCAACCGGAGGCGCGGCCCTGGGCGCAGGCTTCGGCTGAGGTGTGGTGGGTCGGGCTGCTGGGGGCGGAGCTTGAGGAGCTGAAGGTTTTGAGGGTCTTGGGGTTGGAGGTTTTGGGGTTGGGGGCACAGGAGTCGGGGGGCGGGGAGCAGGTGCGGGTGTGGGGGGAACGGGTGAAGGGGGCGGCGCTGCGGTCTTCGGTTTTGCCGCTGGCGTGGTCAGAATTGCCAGAAGAGCCTGTGCGCTCTGCGGACGGTCTTCCACGCGCAGTGCCATTGCCTGCGTGACGGCGCGGCGCAGCCCCGGCAGGGTCGAATCGGGCATCGGCGGCAGGGACGTGCCCAGCATCAGATCGGTGGCGGGCGGCGGCATCTGCCCGGTCAGGGCGTGCAGCAACGTGGCCCCCAGCGCGTAGATATCGGTGTACGGCCCAAAGCGTCCCGAATTTCCGTACTGTTCCAGCGGCGCGTAACCGGGCGTGACCAGCCGGGTATGGCTCAGCGTTTTGCCCGCCACGAAGGCCCGCACAGAACCGAAGTCGATCAGAACGATGCGCCCGGTCTGATTGAAAAAGATGTTGTCGGGCTTGATGTCGCGGTGCAGCAGGCCGCGCTGATGAATCACCTCCAGGGTCTTGGCCACCGAACGGGCCACCTCGAACACCACGTCAGGCGGCATCGGGCCGCGTTTTTCAATCAGGCCTCCCAGGGTGCTGCCCTCCAGAAATTCCATCACCAGATAGGCGGTGCTGTTTTCCTCGAAGTAATTCATCACCTTGACGATGCCGGGATCATTGAAGCTCGCCAGCACTTTGGCCTCGTCCAGAAAGCCTGTTTTGGTGGTCTGGTACTCTGCGCTGCTGATATTCCCTGGTGCGACCACCGTTTTGCCCCGGCGCGAAGACCCGTCCAGAAACAGTTCCTTGATCGCCACCTTGAGGCCCAGCCGGGTGTCCTGTCCGGCGTAGGTGATGCCGAAGCCGCCCTGCCCCAGCACCCGGTTGAGGGTGTATTGGCCGCTCATCAGCGTGGTACCGACAGGCAGCGCCACCAGTCCGGAGGGGGTCAGCGGTGCGCCGCAGGTGTGGCAGACCGTTTCGTCGGGCTGGACGGCAGCGCCGCAGACTGGGCAGCTCACCGACCTAAGCTCCGGTCAGCTTGCGAATTTCCTCGTCGGTGGGCAGGCCGCCTGCGCCGCCGCTGGCCTTGAGGGTCTGCGTTTTTGCGCCCAGCCGCATGGTCTTGGCCGTGCCGAGGCTGATGGTCTTGCTGCTGCCCAGCTCACCGATGGCCCGGTCGAGGACCTGAGTCATGGCCCCGTTGCCGAGGCGCTGGGTCATGCTGCGGGCCTGTTCGAGAGTCTTGACGGCCTGCTCAGGGTTGCTCTGCGCTTCCCGGCTCGCCTGCGCAACCAGGCTCTCGATATTGCGCTGCTGAACCCACTGCATCACCTCTCCATCTACCCGTGCGGCCATTGTCTCGTCGCCGGTAAATTCCACGACCACGTCCAGCGGCGGCAATTCGCCCCGGTAATTTGCACCGGGCACCTCGTAGGTCAGGCCCAACTGTGCCAGACGCATGCGGGCTGTGGGGCGCTCCGGCAGGGTGAATTCCAGAATGTAGGTCGCTCCCGTTCCGGCCTCCACGTTGCCGAGTTGCAGCGGCCCCTCGGTTTTGGTCACCTCGGTCTGGGTGGGCTGCACACGGGTCACGCGCTCCAGCACCACGTCTTTGACGGCCCGCACGGTCAGGGCCACATTGGTCACGACCTCGTTGGCGGCCTGTTGTAAGTCGCCCAGCAGAGCAGCGGGGAGGTCGGAGGCACGCACGGCAGGAGGCTGAGGATTCTGGTTGTCGGGCACCACATCAATCGGTTGACCCTGCGTGCGGTCGGTGATTTCTGTCAGCAGTTCAGTATTCACGTCGTCGCCCACGCCGATGGTGGTCACCGAGACCTGCATTCCGGCCAGCACGCCCGCCTGTTCCCTGACCACCTCCGAATCGAAGGCCTGCCCATCGGTCAGAAGCACCATGCGGCGGCTGCCCGATTCTGTTTCCAGTACCTTTGCCCCGGCCTTCATGCCTGCGCCCATCTGGGTGCCGCCCGAATACCAGTCCAGCCGGTCGGTGGCCTTCAGCAGCGCGGTCCGGTCGGTCGCGGCAGTAAAGGGCACGAGGATTTCGGCCAGATCATCGAATTTCACCAGGGCCAGGCGGTCCTGCGCCTGAATCAGATCCGAGGTGATGATGCCCCGCAGCGCCTCCGTGACCAGTTGTAACTTGTTCTTGCCGCCGTGCACGACCTCGTACCGTTGACCATCGACCACCGTGATCTGACCGGTGTGTTCAGTCGGCTCGGTGACCACCTCGCGCATGGAGCCGGAAGTGTCCACGACAAAGACCACCGACAGATCGGGCCGGGCCTGCACCGCCTGTTGATCCGGCGAGACATTCAGCATGACAAACAACTTCTGACCAGCCGTGTGCGCCAATAAAAATTCTCGGTGAAGCCGCATTGTGGCATCAAGCATGAATTGCCTCCTGTGGTGATTTTGCCTTATATGACACTGCATGATAAGCAGTTCCACATTCTGAGGACTCCACTGTTCTTTGGGAGTTTCCTAGAACTTTGCTCTGCTTGCTGGCAGTCGGCACCTGCGTTTGGCTGGTTGCCCTTGATCTTCCCTGTCTGTACACCTCAGAGCAGGAGTCAGACTCCTGACAGAACAGAAGGCGGATACTTGAGGAAACTTAAAGAAGCCTTTCATGTACCGCTCATGAATGGCGGGGGAGCCACTATGGATCACAACACAGAGAGCCTCAAGTCCACCCCTTTTCGTCCTGATGATCTGGTTCGCGGTGATGACGGCGAGCTGTACCACCTCCCGACTCTGCGTGCCCTCCATGCCGCCGGACGGCTGTTGCCGGAGAGCACCGGCTTCTGGCTGCTGCTCCGTCTCAGTGAGCGGAACCGTCTTACGGCCTGACCCGCTTATGCCCGGTACGGGCTAGATGGCACAGAGCGTGAGGACTGAAGCTGGAGCCAGGGGTTGTGCAGCTTGCCTGAACTTTCATTCCCTTCTTCAGTTCAAGATCTTGGCTCAATCTTGGAACCCTCACCTCGGCGGCGCACAAGCGGTATCGTGCGCCCTACGAGCGGCTGGAGGTGGGCAGACCGAATGGTGTCCCCGCCCCGCCGAGTTCAGGAGGTTTCCCCGTGAAAAACGCACTGCCGCACCTGCAATTGACTGATCTCCCCTCCGACGTGGCTGAGGTGGTGGCCCTGCTGCTGGCCTTTCCAGAAACCGCTACTCCGGACAGCACCCCCCCGACCGCAGAAGGACCCAACGAAGACGGATCTACAGAACGGATCGTCGAACATCTGGTCGCCCTGCCGGGTGAGCGGATTCGCCAGGTGATCGGGGGCGTGACCGCCCAGGCCAATGCCGGGAATTCGTCTGCACCCCTGCAGGGCGGCCCGCAGCAGGGCATCACCGATCGCTGGCGGGAAGAATTGATGGCCTGCCGCGCCCGCACCTGGCCCTCGCCCGATCAGGCCGGATTGCTGGTGGGGCCGCATGTCCTGATTCTGACCGATGGAGAACAGGGCGTGATTCTGGGTGCGGAAGGCGTGCAGATTCTGGGCCGCAGCATGAGCGGCTCGCTGATGCTGCTGTGCCAGACCATCGTGATGGCCGAGCATGCCGTCAATGCCAAAGACCTGGGCAATCTGCGTCAGCAGCGCATCGAGTCGGCCTCCACCACTCTGTCGGAAATCCAGCCGATCGAATAGTGCCGGGTTAGGACGAGCATAGCCAGATCGCTGGGCTCAGAACAACCAGATTCAGTGATTTGGGCACGCTGAAGAGGACGGACTGCATACCCCATATCTGAACGCGCTGTGCAGCTACGTAGGGTTGGTCCGTCAGTTCAGGAATTCTCAGTGCTTGATCATGACGTGCTGCACCCCTGAGCAGTCTTCCAGCGTTTATATGCTCATGTGTTTGCCTTAGCCGCTTTGTTTGAAGCCGCTGTGGGGCATTTTGTTGATCAGCATAGAATGCCTATTGACCCAGGTGCAGTCGTATTCCAGTGCGGTGCTGACCTGGCCCACGTTCTGCGTCCAGACGCTGCTGGCAAGGCCGTAACCGGAATCGTTGGCCTAACCCATCATTTGCTCTGCGGTGCTGAAGGACGTCACGCTGCCCACGGGCCCGAACACCTTGCGCAGCACTCGCCAAGCTGATAATGGCGTCCTCATTCAAGTCAGCGAGACTGAGCGACACTTTGGGCCTGAGAACAAAACACTGGATTGGACATACAGTACCTTCCAAAAGATTAGAAGTCCTGCTCGACTTCTGACCGGTTTTGGCGAGTTCGTAGGCCAGCTTGCCGCAGAGGTGGTCCCGGGCTTTGGCGCGGAGCATTTCATTCGCGCTCATCAGGCGCAGGCGGGGCAGGTGCAGGTGGATGCGGCGCAGTTCGGGCGTGGGAGTCAATTCAATTCCTTTCGGGCGAACACGTCTGAGATGAGGTCAGGTGGATCAGGGAGGTGCATGACCAACATCGGCACGCGGGGCGCACCTTTCGGCCGCACTTGCGGGGCCGTGGCTCCCACCAGTTCCACCTCGCTCCCGAGGCGCAGCCTCCAGGTCATGCGGCTCATGGCGGGGCTGGGACGGCAGAACATCCGGCGCAACTCGGCCAGGATTTCCGGCCAGGTCTGACTCATGGAGCGTCCTTGACGATCAGGGCGGCGGCCTGTTTGGCCTGCGCGATCTGTTCGTGCTTGAGGGCCGTCATCCCGTAGCTTCTGAGGGCTGCCTTGGTGATTTCCAGCGTGGCGAACTGGCGGGCGTTCAGGCGGTGCGAAGTGGCAAGCTGGATTCGGCGCATCAGCGCGAACGTCAGGGTCAATTCTAAGATGGACCCCGCGATGATGAGGATGGCAACTTCAGGCATGGGTTCCTCCAAACGCGTCCAGGAAGGCCCACTCATGCTCAGCCAGACTGGGCACCGGTTGGGTGTGCAGGTACGTGAGCAGGGCAGTCAGGGCGGCGTGCTGTCGGGGGTCATGGGGCACCACCGAGAGCCGCAACGTGGAGCGGCCGGCATGCTCGGAGGGGAGCAGTGACAGGTCTTGTACAGCCAGATGTCGCAGCCTTTTACAGATGGCTTCCAGCAGGTCGTCGGGCTGAGGCAGCAGCACGCTACGGGTGATCAGGGGGAGGTTCACAGGTCGGCCCCGAATCCACGCAGGCTGTCGTCCATGCTGATCGGGCGGGGCGCGGTCTTGGAATGGCAGCGGAACAAGCGGCGCAGAACGGCCATCATCGCACTCCTTTTCGATCAAGAGGCAGCCCGCCGAGGCAGAAGGCCAGGGCGGGCAGGGAGAGGTACTCGGGTTGTGGGAGTGGGCGAAAATGATGTCCGGTTTTCACTCCTGAATCGAGGTCAGGCCAGCCGTCCAGGCAACAAAGTTCGGCTCACTCTCTGCGTTCACTTCAGGGCGTTCACTGTGCCGGGTGATCCTTTTCTTTGCTGCCCTACAGCCGTTATTGAGGCTCGTAGAGAGGCCGCCTTGGCTGCACCCGTACGTCCTGCCTACCCTGGTCAATGTCGAGCGCGTGCACTGCCGTGGCATTGAAGCCTTTGATGATCAGCCATCCTGCCAGAACCATCTCGTACAGCGCCACCGGGAGGGCGAGGGCAACTCCCCAGGGCGACAGCTGAAGGATCACTCCAAACAGCTCCAGGACGGCGGCGGTGAGGATGAGCACGCCGCCCACGAGTCCAAGCCTTGTGATGCTGCGCGGAACCAGCCTCGACTGGTGGAGCAACCACGCGCACATCAGGGTGTTGATGCCCAACATGAAATTTGGCCCCAACAGAAACGTCCAGTCGTGCACAGCCAGCAGCAGTCCACTGACTGTCTGAAAAGCTGGGAGGTGGGTTGCAGGCGCCGCTCCGAATTGATCTCGCAACGTCAGAAAGCTGAGCAGACTCACAAGACCCAGGATGATGAGCATCGCCTCGAGCACTCGGAAACTGACGTATCCCAGCGCGAGTGTTTCGTCCTGCCGCTTGAGGTAGGGAAAGAGGGTGATCGCTGTCCCGACTGCTGCGCTGGCCAGAATCAGTTCAAACAGAGCGCCGAGCATGATCCGGTGGGTGTGGGTCTGCCCCGACAAGAGAAAATTTGGGTCGTGGAGGAGTGGATCATAGAGGAGCACCCCCAGCACAGCAGAGATTGAGGCGAGGACGAACAGGACTCCTGTGATGCGGGCAGCTGTTTTGCTGGATCTCATAGAATGCTCCTTCCCCTGGCGTACCAGCCAGTGGGGTTGTGCGACCAGCGCCGATCTCGGCAATACTTGTCGTATAGAGCGTGAGCGATCTATCTTGTTCAGTCCAGAGACAACCACAGGAATGTGTCGTGTAGACGACAGGAGGCTCTTTATGTTGCCTATGCCCACCCCACTTGATCCACGTGTCAGGCGGACACGACACGCGGTCTTGGAAGCTCTGGAGTCCCTCTTGCGAGAGAGGCCGTATTCCTCCGTTACCGTGCAGGACATCACGGAGCGTGCCGGGATCAACCGGGCCACCTTTTATGCCCATTACCGGGAGAAACCCGAACTCTTCGTGCAGCTGGTAGAGAAACACTTTGCCAGCGTCCTGGCTGCACATGCACCCCCGCCAGGCAACTTCACTGTCCATGACCTTCGTTGGCTGCTGCAGGGCGTCTGCGGTTTTCTTGCTCAGGTTCATCAGGATCGTCGGGAACACCCCTGCGAGATGGATGCTGCGGTTGACCTTCAGGTGCAGCGGCAGCTCAAGGCCTGCGTGGTTGACGCTCTGCAACACGCCTCGCAACGTCTCAATTCACGGTGCGTCAGTCGGGAATTGACCGCGACGTTGCTCGCTGGTGGAATCTACACTGCGGCCAATTCTTGGGGCAGTCTGTGCCCTTCCCCGGCCCTCGATGCTTACCTTGAGCAGGCCATGGTGTTCTTGTCCGCCGGCGTGATCGCCACGGGATACGTGCAGGACGAGCCCAGGCAACCGTCAAAGCATTGATCGTTCTGGAAGATCAGGTGGGCACTGGGCCTGTGCTAGAGCACAGCTTTTCAGGCATCTTCCGGCCACTCCACGAAGTCTTTCGGCAGGTCGGCTAACGTCATTGCGGCCCAGTCGCGCTCGGCCACGGCAGTTACCAGCCGGGCCAGGGCCTGTGCGCCGCCAGTGGCCCGGTGGGTGGGTGCTTCCGAGGGCACACCCATGCCTGGGCATCAGGCTCAAGCGGTGAGGTGGATGATCACGGGCAGGTTCACAGATCGGTCCCGAAACCCTGGAGAAAGTCGTCCACCTTGATGGGGCGGGGCGCAAGCTTGGGACAGCAGCGGAACAGGCGGCGCAGAGCGAACGGCACTCGTTTACGGTCAATGGGCCGCCCACCCAGGCAAAGGGCCAAGGTGGGCAGAGAGAGCGACTTGAATTGTCAAGTGGAGTCAGGAATCAGATCCTGTGAAAAGCCCTCCCTCTCAGAGCGGAGAGAAGACGAATTTGTCCGAAGAGCCGCCCCGCAGGACACTCTCCGTCTGCTCTCCCAGATACATCTGACCCGTGATGGCTTCGAGCGCACCCCAGACCGCTCCCAAGGTAAACGTGCACTTGCGGTCACTGCCCAAAGGCTCGCCTGCGGAGCACACCGTGTCTTGGGTTTCGATAATCACCATGTCATCAACCTGATAGGCCCGGGTCACCGCCGCTAGACGGGTGCCCTCCTGACCAATCGCTGCGTTCAGCAGCTCAGCGATCTGCTCGGTGGGCACGTTGCTTCCGGTCAAGCCCAGCTCCTTAACGAGATTGTGCCCCCGAACCTTGCCGGCCCGGATGAAGACGACGGCAGCGCCGTCAGGGCCAAGGGTATCTTCAACTCCAACAATCACAGCTTTAAAGCAGACGACGGAACTGTAGTCACCGAGTTGCGAACGAATTTGTGGGGCAATGGATGTTGTCATGACAGACCTCGGTGGGTAAAGGGTGGCGAGTAGTTGACTGACGGGCGTGGAGATGGAGTCCATCAGGACCTCAAGACGGGGAGACGCTTAGAGAATGTTGGCGACGCTCTGAGCCGTATCACGCGCCTCCATGTGCAGCAGTCCCAGGTTCACGCCCGTCGGCACCACGACGGCCAAGACCCCCTTGCTGCCGGCGGAGTAGATATAGACCTGACCCGTCAGGCCGCTGACGCTCATGTCGGTCAGTTCACCACCGCCCAACGTGTCATTGATGCGTTTTCCCAGCCCGATGGCGGTCGCGGCCATGGCCGCGACCCGGTTGGCATCGGTGCCGTCGCTCATGGCCTGCGCGATGGGCAGACCATCGACGGTGGCGACCAGAACCCCGCGAAGTTCGGGCATGGCGGTCCGGAGGGTGCTCAGGGTGGCGTTCAGGCGGTCTTGTTTGCTCAGGGTAGCAGTCATCAGAAGCTCCTTGGGTTCGTGTCGCCCAGTTCCGGGGCGAAGAGAGGGGTTAAGGTGAGTTCCAACAGGTTCGCCAGCAGGCCGCGACCTTCAGCGGGATCGGTGGCATTCAGGCCCACCACTTGACGTTCCGAGAGGTCGAAGTACAGAGCAACGTCACTGGGTTGCCAGACCCGCCCTTGATCCTGCCGGGTCACCCCAACCAGAAACGGGATGGGGTTCCGACTGGTGATGAAGTCGAGAATGTTGCGCGCGTGTAAGAAATCCTGTGGACGATCCCCAGCCACCAACAACACCAATCCCAGCGCCCCTTCACACAGCACTTCCCACATGAAGCTGAAGCGGTCTTGTCCAGGCGTGCCGTAGAGGTGCAGTTCCTGTCCGTCCAGGCGCAGGGTGCCGAAATCGAAGGCCACGGTGGTATTGAGTTTGCCGATGTCTTCGCTGGCTTCGACATCAGTCGAAACAACTAAGGTTTCAGAGATGGTCTGGACGAAGGTGGTCTTGCCGGCGCCCACGGGACCAGCCACCACCACTTTGAGAGGACTGTGGACAGAAGTCATGTTCTGGCCGTTCCGGTGAGGCGCCGCAGGGCACTGAGGAAGCGGTGAACCAAGGGCGGAGAAACGGAGGGCACGACCGGAGCGTCGGCGTTCCGGTGACCTGTTGGCGCCCCAGCGCGTTGAGGCGTCACCAGTTCCAGGGCCCGCAATTGGTAGAGCATGCGTTGCATCTCATCTTCAGACCGCCCGACAAGAACACTCAGTTCAGCGCTGCTGGCGCCTGACTCCAGGTGGGGCTTGAGCAACGCCCAGATCTCCTCGACTATGGCAGGAACCGCCACAGGAAGTCCAGAGAACATGAAACGGGTGTCGGGGTGGGGCAGCTGACTGGGAAGAACAGCTTGGTCCCGCGATGTCTGAAGCAGATCTATGAGCGTCAGATCGTGAAACCCAGAGGAGATGACGGACAGGGGACGCGGTTGAAATTCGAAAGCGCCTTCTCGCTGGGTCTGAAGGTGCTGAAGTATTTCGCGTACTTGGGCTTGATCCAGGACTGGAAAACCGTCCAGATACAGGGAAAGGACTTGACCACGCGAAAGATTTAATTCAATGGTGCGATGTTGATAGGCTTGATGGAGGAAGAGGGTGCCACTCTGCGATTTAAGTATTTTTGCTAGATCGGTGAGTAAGTGATCCTTGAGATCACCGAATAAAGCCATAGATGCTCCTTGAATTCTTTAGCTTCTTCTAGATTTCAACAGTAGCTAAAGAATGCTTACTGCTGTGGTTTGTTTTACAGAGTAAGAAATGACAAATTACTTACACTTTTTGCAGTAGTGTTGGGGGTCACCCATCATCTAATGCCCTCCTCAAGGAAAGGTCAACTACATTGGAGGACTTGATACAAAGTCAGACTGGCAGTTCCTATATTAATCTCCTGCCCGTCAGATTTCGTTTGGAGAAGAAATAGCTTTGGTTTGGAATGCAAATCGAATAGAGCAGTAACTTTATGAAAGCGAGCGACTGGCTGATCATGAATACCAATAATTCCAAGGCAAGGTAAATTTTTTTATAGAAAGCAGTGCTATTTCTGCGCAGTGTTGAAGTGCGTCTGAAAACTCTGTCAGCAAGAGGGGAGAATCTAGGAAAGTCCGTCTCAGACGGACTTTCCCTTAAGTCCTGGCTAAGCGACGAACCATCAGACGAATCATGACTTCATAGACCAGGTTCTCGGTGGTTTCCTCCAGTGCTTCGAAATCGCGGCTCATCCGTCTCGACTTCCCGAACCAGGCGAAGGTGCGCTCCACGACCCAGCGGCGTTTCAACACCACAAACCCGGCTGGGACGTGGATCGGTGGTGGCGGCTGACCCACCGGGGCCCAAGTGGTGAGGTTCCCAGACCAAGGATGTTTGACGATCTCCAGAGTCCAACCCAGAGCATCTTTCAGTGTTTTACCGAGTGTCCCGGTGTAGCCTGCATCGGCCCAGACGTGCTTCATCCGTGGGAAAAGGTTCCTGACTGAGTTGAACAGCAAGACCGCCCCAGAGCGGTCTTGAATGTCGGCTGGGTGCACGACAACGCCCATGACCAAGCCGAGGGTACCCTCCAGAATGTGCCGCTTGCGCCCGTTGATCTTCTTGCCGCCATCGTATCCTCGCGGGCCTCCTGCCTCGGTCGTTCTCGTGGATTGACTGTCAATGATGGCGGCGCTGGGCGTGGGGTCACGCCCAGCTTGGACGCGCACTTGTTCCCGCAGCGTCGTATGCAAGTGTTCCCAGAAACTTTGGAGTCGCCACACTCGGTGGTAGAAATACGCTATTTCCCAAGGCAGCAAGTCATGAGGCATGAGCCGCCAAGCCTGACCACCACGCACCGCGTAAAAAATGCTGTTGAGAATCTCGCGGAACGACCACTTGCGTGGTCGTCCTGTAGTCGCTGGCGGTGGGAACAGTGGGGCAAGAACCGCCCATTCTGCATCGGTCAAATCCGTGCTGTACGCTGCTCTGTCCATTCTTCAGCGTACTGCTCTGCAGCTCCTCTGTCTTGCTGACAGAGTTTTCAGACGCACTTTATTGATCTCGGCTGAAGTTTACGACGGAAGGTAGCTGTAAAGCAGCTGTTTTGGCAGCTGGATCTACCGGATGCGCTGCCAACCGATCCGGAGACGTACCTTCAACTCCTTCACAGTTCGCGCACAGAAGTTGCCTAAAACATTGCGCTTGACGTAGGCCCAGACCAGCTCGATAGGATTCAGCTCCGGTGCATAGGGCGGGAGATACGACAAGGACAGGCGCGTTTCACCCGCGACGAAGGCCGTCACGGCCTTCGTTTTATGGATGCTGGCATGGTCCAGCACGACCAGGAGATCGCCTGGAACGTGCGTCAAGAGGTGTTGAAAGAAACGAATCACCTGGGGGCCTGTGAAGGCCCCCTGCTGCGTGTGCTGCAGAAACTGGCCGGCACTGGTGATCGCCCCCAGGGTGGACACCTTGTCCCAATTGGCTTTCCCGAAGACCACCGGGGTTTTCCCCCGCACAGCCCACGTGTGCTTGACGGTGCCTTTCAAACTGAACCCCACTTCATCCAGAAACACCAGGGTCGCTCCTGCGGCTACTTTTTTTTCAACTCGGGCACCGTGGTTTGAATCCAGGTCGCCACGGCATCTGGATTCTGTTCCAGTGCGCGTTGATCAGGTTTCTGGCGGGAAAAACCCAGCTGGTGCAAGATTCTGCGGACGTGATCGCGATGATGCCAGATGTTGAACTGACGACCGATGACCTCCCTGACCCGGAGCGTCGTCCAACTCACGTCCGGGAAGCCGTGAACCTGCGCCCCCTCGTTGAGGACTCGCTTGAGGGTCTCCCCGTGGTGACGGTGGCCTGCAGGGCATCTGATCCCTGCTGCCGCAGGCGTTGTCTCCAAGTGCGGAGGGTGCTCATCGAGACCCCCAGAACCTCAGCCAGCTCCTTGGAACTGTGCTGCTGAGCCTCGAGCAGCTGGAGGAAGTGCAGTTGACGTTCTTCAAGTTGAGCTCGCGTGAGGTGCGAGGGTCGCCAATGGTCAGTCACCCGCACAATCTATCGTCTTTTATTTCAGCCGAGATCAATAACTGCTGGATTAAGCGTCAAAGCTATCATTACTTTTGAACGAGGATGAGATCGACTCCGCCTTGCCAAGCTCAGGTGTTGCGGCGGCCTCTCCGATGGAACTCGTCTGGCCGCATTTAATTTCGCTTAACGTTGTAATAACCGCGAATAGGGGTTGACTTGAACGGCGAAACATGACAGAGGGCGGTACCTATGGGCCGTCCCGATCTCACTTTATTGCCGCTTCCTACCGCTGTCACCCTCCTGAGCCGCTGGATCACTCCTCATATCCCTGCGAAATTACTGCACGCACACGAGAAAATATCCGATGCAGACTTGTTAGCCGTTGCCCTGCTTCAAAAGCTCCATAAGATGCCCTATTTCAGCCGCTGGTGGCGGTTTCTCAAGCTCAATCACTTCGCGCAGTTCCCCTCCGAACCGCAGGCCCGGATTAGGCTGGCTCGCTTGACCCCAGTGATTGAGCAACTTGCGACCGAAGTCCAGAGACTGGACTTCGTGGCAGTCGATTCTGAGCCGCTCCCCGTGTGCACTTTTAAGCGTGCTCCACGATGCAAGTTTCCTGGGGCACGCCACGGATTCAGCACGGCTGGCCCCGTCTACGGCTTCAAACTGCACGCTTGGAGCGCCCTCAACGGGAGGATCGCAAAGTACGACATTCGCCCAGCCAATGAGCATGATTTCACCGTGTTATGCGAAATGAACCGAGATTGGCCTGCTTACGGCGGGCCAAAACAAATCGGCGACAAGGGCTATCAGTCTGGAACGTGCTTGACGCCTCCGAAAGCCAATGCCAAACAGGTGGATCCGCGCTGGAAGGACGAGTATGCAGCGGCGAGAAAGTGCATTGAGTCCGCTTTTTCTGTATTGGTGGCAGCAGGATTGCGCTGGGGACAAATCAAGACTTTTCTGAGTCTGCGCTTGAAGGTGGCCCTGCACGTCCTCGCGCACAACCTGAAATTCATTGATCTCAGCGGCTGATCGCCAATCTGCCAACCCTGATTCGTGGTCAATCACCGCGAATCGATAAGGCGTGCAGGTATCGCCGTGCCGCCGTGTCGCTTCGCAATTCCACAACGGAGAGGTGCGGGAAAGAGTGGAGTTGCTCTACTTGCCCCTGTGCGAGCTTCGGAAAGTGCCAGATGAATGACAGGAACTCGCGGTTAAGGGGTTCACGTCCGAGGTTCTTCTGGTCTGGACGACGATTCAATAGGGCCCGCGTGATAGCGCGGTAAAGGCACAAGAGGCGCGGATAGGTGAGGACGATGACCTCATCTGCGAGGGCGGCGCGTCGCTTCAAGGTGCTGGTGTAATTCCCATCAAGAATCCAGGTTTCTGCAGCGATCAACTGTTCGACCCGTTGCTCCCACTCTGCTGTTGGAGGCCGCATCCACCCAGGCTGCCAGTACGCATCATCCAAGTGAATGAGCGGCAGACCTGTCTTGGCAGCCAATTGCTTGGAAAAGGTGCTCTTCCCGGCACCAGGACTGCCGATCACAAGGATGCGCTTCATGGCAGCAACGTTACCAAGAACATGTTCTGACGTTCCCACTGGCGCAGAACGTGCGGATGCACTGGAGTGTTAATACACTCCTATAACGGGCCATAAGTCTGTTGTCACGCGTTTTCACTCTGCTTGTCAACCCCTATT
>NZ_KB899704.1 GCF_000378445.1 Deinococcus aquatilis DSM 23025
ATCGGCCTCGGCGTGGGTCTGGTGGCCGGATACGTGGTGATCTGGGTGGTGCAACAGGCCATTCGCCTCTGGAGCAGTTACGGTACGCGCCGCGCGGTGCAGGCATGAAGGTGACCGTCAGCGGCTATTACGGCTTTGGCAACACGGGCGACGAGGCCATGCCATTAACCCAAGCGCCGGGGCCAAACCCGGCCTGTACAGGACGAAGCGTTCTAGCGTGTCCCGTGCAAGAAGACCGGGGGGACTGTGTTGCCTTAACTTGCGCCGAGGCGGCTGGAGGGCAAGGGTGGCCTGGTCAGCAGGCCACTCCTGCGGCAACCGTTGACTCCCTCCGAAAGACGGCTCGTTGGTTGCCTCGTTTGATCAAGGCAGAGACGCTGGTGCGGGTGGGCAGGTTCAGAAGTTTCAGAAATTCTTGAGTGCGTCTTCGCCGTCGGAAGCCTTGGTGCACTCGCTCTTCACGCCCTGTGGGACGGTGGGACTGCAAAGTGACGTTGTGATAGCGGGCTGCAGAGATCACCGCTCAGTCATCGACCTCTGCCAGGCTCGCGCTTTGCCGGATCGCCGCTCCAGAGCTGGCGAGCTTGTCTGTTCACCTCCTTGCAGGGACGTCCTCCTCACCCAGAGGCCCGGTGAGAAACATCTTGGCTGCATCCGTAGCGCGGTGACGCGGAAGCAAACTCCCCTGCACAAGCCCGTGCTCGTCTACCGCCCACCAGAACCAATGGCGGAGGCCATCGACGGCCGTGCAGACCGTATCAAGAAGCCAGTGGGAACCCCGTGGGGGGTCGTGTTGACGCCGCTCCTCGGGAATGAGGGGCCGCATGTCATGCACCATTCGCGGAGGGTTTCATGGCTGTCTTCAGTCCCGCGCTGGTGCAGCAGTTCTTGAACATCACAGGAGCTGAGTGGGGAACGGTGAGACAGCTTGACGGGCACGTTGGATGATGCTCATCGGGAACCGGTGTCTGTAGGGCGTTCCATCGGTCACGGACGGGGGCAGCCTCCCCTCACCCCATTAAGGCAACACAACCGTTTGCGGAACTGGCTCTGCCAGTTCCGGATCTATTCGCACTTGGTTTAGTCCGGGTACCTGCACGCGAAGCTGACGCTCAAGCATACTCATCTCCGCATGCACCGCCGCCAGAGACAGTTCGGGCGCGAACAGCACGCGGACGTTGACCACTGCACCTTCCTCGGTCAGGGCTGCCTCTACCCTGAGGATCCGATCCACTGCGATCTGTTCTTGCAAGGCCAGGCGCACTGCCCGGGCGGTCTCCTGATGCCGCACCGCTGGTCGGGGATGCTCATGGCGTGGCTCCAGATGCACCGCCACCCGCCGAACCTCGGGCAGCATCTGCACCATGTCGGCTTCCAGCGTTTCAGATTGCCGGTGGGCTTCCGCGAGTGTGATAACCGATGACAGTTCGAGATCCACATCTACCTGGAGGCCGTCCGCCATCAGCAGAACATTGACATGATGAACGTCCAACCCCAGTCGGGCTGCAACTGCGCGAACGGTGCGGGTTTGCGTCTCGTACTCGGAACGGCCAGGCCGCACTTCCACGACCACATCCGCCTCCGGGTGTGCCGCTTTGACTGCTTCCTCCACCTGGCGCGACAGGGTATGGGCCCCAGCCAAGGAGGCCGCATGGTCGGTAGTGACAGTCACGTCGACATAGGGCATCTCGCCCACCAAGCGGCTGCGAACTCGAGTTGTTCCAGGCAGCACCCCGGGAACAGCCTCAATCAGCGCGAGCAGTTGGGCACCCAGCTCCTTGGGCACGGCGTCCATCAAATTGTTCACTGCTCGCCAGGCTAGCGTCAGGGCGACTCGGAAAGCCAGGAGCGCGACAACAACCGCGGCCACCGCGTCTACCCGGGACGTGACTGCGGGGGGGATGAACGGCAGGGAGGGCGCCAGGACGATGATGCTCAGCGCAATCAGCACCAATGTCGAGGACAGCAGGTCATTGGAGAAATTGGCAGCGTCAGCTTCGAGGGCTGCGCTCTTATGCGCCCTCGCTGCGGCCCGCAATGCGCGCACGCGGACAAGATCTACCACAATGCTGCCCGCCATCACCACGAAGGACCAGACCCCAACCTCCGGAAGTTCTGGCCGAATGAACAGTCGGCGATACGCCTCGGTCATCACCAGCGTGGCTGTGATGGAGAGGAGGGCCGTCTCCGCGAGTGCGCCGAGTTGTTCTGCACGCGCATGTCCGTAAGGATGGTTGGCATCGGCCGGTTGATCTGAGATGCGCACCACGAAAAAAGTGATAACAGCAGCAATGAAATCAAGCAGGGAGTGCAACGCCTCGGAGAGGATGGACAGAGAACCTGTGGTGAGACCCACGACCAGTTTGGCCAGCGTGAGCCCTGCTCCAGAGGCAATGCTGAGCACTGCCGCCTGCGTCTTGCTGGGGGGTGGCCGCGTCATGAGGCGTTCCAAACGGTCAACCGGGGGAGCAGGAGAAACATGATGCGCTCAGCCTAGCAGTGGGTCTGCGCGCTGGCGCGCGCCGTTGTCTTTCAGAGGGTGACACACCAGCGGTGTCATTGTTCATCAGGATTTTCCCACTCCTCGAGTGAACTCAAAGTGCTGGCTCTGCGTCACTGTGGATGATCGCCTCCAAAACTGAGGAGCAACACACCATACACAGGAGACACCGGGTTCATCACTCCCCAATAGGCTTGCGAGATTCCACGTCTACCACGCCTCTGGCGGGCACAACTGCCGTGATTACTGTCAGCGTCGACTGGCCTCTGCTTGTTCAACACCATGGGCCTCGGGAGGTGTGACCGGCGATCATCCACCATGCTGGAGAACCGGCACTTTGGGTTCAGTTTACAATCTGGCTCTCAGTGATTGCTCTTGCGGGGCAGGAGATGCATGGCGGCGACGAGAATGCCCCCGATCACCACACCGACAAACGCCGAGCCGAGCGTTTGTACCAGCCAGTCAACGACAGCCTCTAAGGCAGGCAACGCACGACCTGCTGCCACGGCCAAGTCATGCAGAAGAGCCGCAGGCTCACCCCAGCCAAACGTTTTCAGCCCAACGACAATGATGTGGCCGCCGACCCACAGCATGGCTGCCGTGCCGATCACTGACAATGCCGACATGACGACGGGCATGCCTTGCACCAAGTTGCGTCCGATGCGGCGCGCTGCACTAGACCTGCTCCCTGTGAGTTTCAGGCCTAAGTCGTCGGTTTTGACGATGAGGCCGACCAAGCCGTACACCAGCGCAGTGATCATCAGGGCCACCACGACCAAAATAAGGGCGCGGGAAATGAGAGGTTGATCCGCCACCTCGGCCAACGAGATGGCCATAATTTCTGCGGACAAAATAAAGTCGGTGCGAATGGCTCCGGCCACCATCGTCTGCTCATGCGCCGCACTGCCGAGGTTGGAGGCTGATTCTGCCGGAGCATCCTGTTGGCCTGCCACCGCTTCGTACAGTTTTTCAGCCCCCTCATAGCACAGGTAAGCCCCGCCCAGCATCAACAACGGTGTCATCGCCCAAGGGAAAAATTGACTCAACAGCAAAGCTGCAGGCAAGATAAAAACAATCTTGTTGCGCAACGAGCCCTTAGCGATCCGCCAAATAATCGGCAACTCCCGGTCCGGACTAAAACCCGTGACGTAGCGTGGGGTGACTGCCGTATCGTCGACCACAATACCGAGAGCCTTGGTGCCCGCCTTACCCGCTGCCGCCGCAATGTCATCCAAAGATGCAGCGGCAAGTTTGGCAATGGCTGCGACGTCATCCAGGAGAGCAATCAAACCCCCGCTCATTGCACTGCACCCGAAGTTTGAGGTGAGGCAACAGACGGCCTGGTGTTGCCAGCAGCGGTGCAGCCAGGTCGAGCAGCTGACAGACGGAAGGAAAGCCGTGGCAAGGTCATCAGACCCACAGCCTAGCAATCTGTAGCCCATGAGGGACATCGCCCTTGCTCACAGAAGGGACTGTTCTGATGCCACATCCTCGAGTGGCCGGGGGTGATGGGGAGTCCGTTCAATTGTCTTGCTCCCCCAGAACCACGTTGTTCTTCGTCACTTGGATCGGTGGACATGGGCGATGAGCACAGGCCCTGAGCTGTTCACCAAGTGACGTCTTGGGAGTCAGTGCTCTACACGCGGTTCTCGGCCATCCAGACGATGGCTGTGCTTGCGTGCTGGACATTTTTTTGCTCAAGAGCCGACGGACTCCCCAGAGAAAGCGCTCCAAGACCTCGCGAAGGTGGTTCAACAGGTGCCACCGATCCAGCACTTGAATGGCCTGTAGGAGGGCCGATGTGATGGCACAGGCAACTTCAGTGGAGGGATGCCGCGTCACCAGCGTGATCTCGCCTGGCTCCTTGAGCCACGCCTCGACGACCGCGGCCGTTCGATCTGGAAAACTTCAACTGGGCAGTGTGATTCCAAGTTGACGATCACCGGGCCATACCGATGCCCCTTGCGAAACGCGACATCATTGATTCCAACGAAGCGCAAGAGGCCAATGACTGGAAGTTCAATCCTGTGAAGGCCGCGCAACAACGTGGCCGCGCTGGTGCGGAGCCCCAACAGGAGGCTGAGTCGGACGCCATTTCGGTCACCCAGGGTTGAAGCTCCCTGTCCTCAAGCCAAAGATGTTCGGCACGTGGCACGAACGTACGGACCGGCCAACGTCGGGACAGGTTCGCCACCGCTGTACTGGGAACAGGGCGGAAGTGAACATCGAAAGCGACAAAGGGTCAAGTGAAGCACGCCCGGCAAACCCCGCAGAGGCGTATCGTGCAGCAGCCAGTCATCATGACTGTAAATGCGTCCGTTAGACTGCCTGGAACAGGTTTCGGGCACCCAGGAGCTCGGCAGGATCAAGGGGAACACGCTAGCCCGCTCTCAACTCTACCCCTGCACCAACTTTAACTCAGAACCGAGAAATTGGGGTCACATCACTCCGGATCCCCGACTGTTGCTACTGAACAATTGCTGCCCCTGCCAAATGGCCAAGCGATGACCACGCTTTACGCTGACCGGAAGTTCATTGGTTGGGCTTGGATTCAAAGGTTGACGGAGTCGGTGTGCCGCTCCCGGTTGGACTCCACATGGAGGCCCGTTTGGATAAGCTGCTCGCGGGAAAGAGGTGTCTAGCCACTGCCACGGTTTTGCTCCGCCTTTTGAGATTATTATTTTGTCTGGGAGTGAGTCCCCCACAGGTCTCCACCCGCGACGACAGGCGCACGTAATCTACTCTCCCCGCACCAGCTCACCAAGGAGCGCCTATGAACGACGAACAGCGACCGTTACCTCAGGAGCCTCAAGAAGAGCGCATTTCGGATGCCGATTCTGATCTCATTCAAAACCCAGCTGAGAACGAGACACCCACTGACCTCTTGGCACGGTTGCATCAAGCAGGCGATTCGCGGTCTGAACCTGACAATGAGGACGGCTAGACCCTCACGGAGCGCCCGCTGCATCCTCAGTTGCGTCCTCCAACGGCGCGTTGACCGCATCTTGAGCCGTTTCGGCAGCCACCCGTGCGGCTGAGGTGTTCCCATCTTCAGGTGTGCCAGCGGCAAACTGGGCGTGGTAGGCGGCGATGGCCCGCTTGATGACACTGGCCTCATCCCCTCCAATGCTGCCGCAGAGCTCATCAAGAAAATGGCGGGTCAGAGAATCTAGGCTGAGCGAAAGGGAATGGGCGTCGGTCATTGGAAGAGCATGACACAAGAACTCACCCAGCAAACCTGCGCCGCTTCACCTCCAGGATCTGGTAACGCCGCTTTCAACCCAGTTGTAAGCGGATGGATGGCGTTATAGCCTCCTCCCTCTTGCACTGCCACGCTGACTCTCATCCTTCCAAGACACGCTGATCACACGGGAGCAGAGGCTCAACGGAAAACAGAAGGGAAATCTGCTCGAGAGATCAAGGTGTATATCCGCTCAGGACAGGATGCCCAGCGCCGCTTTTGGATCACATCCTTTGAACCCATATCAAGCTGTACCTGGATGATCCAAGGCGACAGAGGTTAGACTTTAGGCTTGCGAACTTACGCTGTCGTGAAAGCGCTTGACGCTCAGGTAGGGCTTCTTGGCCAGTGATCACGTGGATAGGAAGCAGGAAGAGGGCGACCCCTCATGAGGGGCCGCCCTCTTGGGACAGGAAGCTATTGGTCTGCGGGTTGCACAGGCGTTTCGGTGGCGGAAGCGGCTGGTGTTTCCTTTGCCGGAGTGCCCGCTGCGGGTGTCGTCGTTCCGCTGCCTGCTGCGGGCGTCGTGGCCGGAGTCGCGGGCTTAGGCGTCACCACCGTGACACGCTTTTCCTGCGCGGCCAAGATGGTTTTCAGGTTGTCGGTGGGCTTCAGGGCAGCCACCTGCTTGGCGACAAAAGCCGATCCGACTTCGTTCTTTTTGTTGCCCAGCACTTGCTGCTCGATCTGGCTGCGAACGGCGCTCAGGGGCTGGGTGGTCGCACGCTTCAGGTCGGGGACATAGGCCACCGAGTAGCGCGACCCGACCTGGACCACGTCGGTCAGGCTGCCTTCTCCGGCAGTCTTGAGGGTCTTGGCCGTGAACACGGCGGCGTTCAGTTCTGTACTCAGTTTGCCGTCGCCGCCTGCTATGGCTCCGCGCTCGCTGACAGTGGCGCCCGCTTTGGTGGCGGCCTGCGTAAAATTGCCACCAGTCCAGCTGTCGCGGAAGGCTACAGCCTGCGCCTTATCCTTAAAGCTGGCTTCGTTGACGGTGCCGCTGGCGGCTGTTTCAAACTGCTTGATGTTTTCCTGGTAGTACTTCTGCACCTCGGCGTCCGTGACCTGAACATCACGCGCACCGTAGGCAGCCAGGGCGGCGGCCAATTCCTGGCGCGTTCCGGCCAGGGGCAACTTCTGATCCTGCGCCACTTTGCGGGCGGCGTAGCCCTGAATCAGTTGCTGAACCACCTGTGGTTTCAGGATGCCGTTGACCAGCTGCGCGGCCTGATCGGCGGGCACCTGCTGCAACAGGCCCGTAAATTGCTGGTTGCCCACCACTTGCCCGATCACTTCCGAGTAGGGGATGTTCTGTCCAGCCACTTTGGCGACCGTGGGGTCTTCAGCTTTCCAGTTGATGTCCACGTACTCCAGCTTCATGTCATTGGCGAGTTTGTCGCCCCACGCTTCTACGGCAGCGTTCTTTTTCTGCTCGTTTACAGCCGTCATGACGTCGGTTTTGGCGTCAGCAAAGGGCTTGGGCGCAGGCGCGAGGTACTTCTCGACCTTCACGATGTAAAACTTGTCGCCGCTTTTGATCACGTCGGTCACGCCGCCCTTGGTCAGGGCAAATGCGGCGGTGCCAACTTCGGTGGGCAGAGCCACCTGCGCGACGGGGCGGGGCGCGCCGTTTTCGATGGGGCCAAGGGCGCCCCCACGGTCTTTGCCTTCGGTGCTGTTGGCGGTGGCCAGTGCAGCAAAGTCACCGCCTGCTTTGACCTGTGCCAACAGGCTTTTTGCTTTGGCTTCGTCGGTCACGACGATCTGGCGGCCCACGATACGGGCATCGCTCTGAAAGTTGGCCTTGTTCAGCGTGTAGTACAGCTGCGCTTCGGCGTCGGTGGCGGGTGCGGCGCTTTTTTGGATGGATTCCACCTTGCGCTGCACGGCCAACCCGTCACGTACCTGCTTGCGGAAGGCGGCGTCGGTCAGGCCCGCGCCTTGCAGGGCGTCCGTCCACTTCTTGTTGTCGGTCAGCTGGTTCTGCTCGCGGACCTTGGTCACTTCGGCATTCACGTCATTTTTGCTGACGTTGATGTCTTTGGCGGCCTGAATGTAGAGCACCTGACGGGCTTTCTGGGCCACGATATAGGTCTTGAAATCGTCGCCCAGCAGGCCCGTATCGGTGCTGCTCAACACGGGATTACTGCGGCGCAGGGCTTCAAGTTCCTCGACGGTTACGGTCTCGCCGTTGACCTTCAGGGCAGGGGTTCCAGTCTGACGGTTAAAGAGGCTGCCGAGGTTCGGCGTGAACTGGTAGGCCATGCCCACCACCAACATCAATGCCAGAACGCCCAGCAGGACGTTCACGACCTTCTTGTTCTTCACTTGATCTCCTTGGGATTGAGTTAAAGATGGTGACCTTTGTGCAGGTTCTGTGCGGCGTTTATGCTTCACCCAGTACAGCAGAGCCGTGGAGTCCGGTTGAATTGAAGCTTCCCGGATGAAACAGTGTTGAGTGAAAGCATACGTTCCAGGGGAACTCCAATCTGATCCCAGAGTCTCTCCTCTACCGGATCAAGGCATCTATCTCTGGTGAAGAACTTCGAGCTTGTCCTTCAGGCGTTGCCTCACGGTTTCCCGCTGATGGTGATCAATGTTGTTGCCCCTTCCTGGGTGGCTAGATACTGCAGCTCCGCTGCGCCCTGTCCTAGGAAAGCGGCGTAATTGCCCGGTGCGATAGGATCGTCGGTCAGTTGACGGTACCCCGCGTCACGGAACAGGGGCAGTAAGGCTTGAGGCTGCCACCCCGGCACCCGGTACATCTCCACCCGGCTGAAGCCCGACCGAATTTCATCCCGGTAGCTGGCGCTGTAGGTAGGGCATTCTGGCGCGAACCCTTCGGGCAGCGGGGTCATGCCGTTCCATAACGTTCCAGGACGCTCGATACAGAACAGCGGGCTTTGCCAGCGGCGCTCATTGATCATCCACCAGCCACCGAGAGCTGCCAGGGCGGTGGTGGCGGCAGCAATCACGATCAGGACCGCCTTCATTCCCGGGCG
Source organism: Deinococcus aquatilis DSM 23025 (assembly GCF_000378445.1). Lineage (GTDB taxonomy): Bacteria > Deinococcota > Deinococci > Deinococcales > Deinococcaceae > Deinococcus > Deinococcus aquatilis. The sequence continues at coordinate 8,744 of NZ_KB899704.1, forward strand.
TGTTCCAGAGCATTTTGGATGAGTCCAGTGACATGATCATCCAGCAGGCGGTAGTACACGACCCGGCCTTCTTTCCGGAAGGTCACCAGCCGCTGAGTACGCAGCAGGCGTAACTGATGGCTGACTGCGCTTTCAGACAACTCAATCACAGCCGCCAGGTCGCCGACACACAGTTCCTGTACCTGCAGGGCGCTGAGCAATTGCAGGCGGGTGGGATCGGCCACCATTTTGAGCAGTGCGCTGGCGTCAGCGACGCAGCTGGGGTCGGGCAACTGTTGGCGCAGCCGCGCCACCGCACTGGGCGGCAGGCGACCGTCTTCAACAGATTGAGAATTGGTTCTCACCTGCACACCATAGCGCACGGGCCAGAGAGCCAAAGTCACTTCATCACCGCCCGGACATCGCGTGCCACGCGCTCGACGTCCGTGAGCTGGGTGTAATCCCAGACCACCCGGCGCTGACCGGCGGCATCAATGAGATAGACCCCCGTGGTGTGATTGATCTGGTAGTTGGTCGCGCTCTTGACGTCTGTTTTCTGGAAGCCCACGCCCCACGCCGCCGCCACGTTATAGAGGGCAGGTTCAGGCACGAAGACGCCCTGGGCCGACGGACTGAAAAACCGGACGTACTCCCGCAGACGTTTGACATCGTCCCGAGCTGGATCAAGAGTCACCAGGACGCTGCGGAATTGCTCCCGCTTGTCCTCTGGCAGCGTTTGACGCACCCGTTCCAAGGCCGCCAGCGTCGTCGGGCACACGTTAGGGCACTGCAAGAAACCGAAGAAGACCGCCACAGTCTGGCCTCTCAGCGTGCTGAGATCAAAAGGGCGGCCGTCTTCCCCTATCCCCGTCAAGGCGGGTGCAGCGGTGTTCAGATCGTAAGCGGTGCCGTAAAAAGCAACCGGGCTCTTCCAGCGGGTATAGCCCCAGGCACCACCAATGAGGAGGGTCACTGCGACGACGCTCCACAAGACGGAGCGCCACCAGGGCCGGGCAACAGGAGTGGGCAATGAAAACTCAGTCATACAACAATTCCTCTAAGGATGAAGGTGGGCCGCGTGATCTCCATGGCGGTTGGCCTCCTCCAATTGGAGCGTTACGTGTTCAATGCCGTACCGGTCGGCGATGAGTTCCACTGCCTCCTGAACGCCCGGGGTGAGGAGCGGTACCACCAGATGGACAGTCATGTTGTGCTCACCTGTCGTGACGCTCCAGACATGCAGGTCGTGAAGTTCGGTGATGCCGGGCACCCCTGCGAGTTCGGTGCGCAAGGCGTCGAGGTCCAGGCCCTCTGGCACGCCTTCCAGCAGCACATTCACGCTGGCTTTGAGCAGGGCCCACGTCCGGGGCAGCACCCACAGGCCAATCAAGGCCCCCAGGATGGGATCAAGCCACGTCAGACCCGTAAAGCGGATCAGCAGGGCACCGACAATGACGGCCACTGACCCCAGCAGGTCGCCCATGACTTCCAGGTAAGCAGACTTCATGTTGAGGCTGTCACCGCTGCCACCCACCAAGATGTGGGCACTGATCAAGTTTACGAGCAACCCCAACACGGCCACGATCAACATCGGTGTGGTCTGTACGTCCACCGGCTCTTGCAGTCGCCGGTACGCTTCCACCAAGATATACAGGCCAATGGCGAACAACGCCCCTGCATTCACGGCAGCGGCCAAGACCTCAGCGCGGCGGTAGCCAAAGGTCCGCTGGCGATCGGCTGGTCTGGCGCCAATGCGGATGGCCAGCAAGGACAGCGCCAGTGCCATCACGTCCGTCAGCATATGGCCCGCATCGGAGAGCAGGGCCAGGCTGCCGGAAATAAACCCGTACACGACTTCAATCACCAAAAAGCTACCGGTCAGAAGCAGTGCTGCGGTCAGTTGCCGGGCGTTGGCCTGGCGTCCGTGGCTGTGCGATTCACTCATGGTTCATGGGCTCCATCGGAGCAGTGTCGCCGGGCAGCGGGGCAGGTGGCTGCCCCCGCTGGGCCAACAGGGCGTCTATAGCCCGCAGTTCGCTGGTCTGAGCCACCACTGTTCGCTCAGCGAACGCCCGAACCTCAGGCCGTTCCACACTGTTGAGAGCGGATTGGGCCATCGCCACCCCGCCCCGATGGTGCGCACGCATCAGGGTCAGGTACTGACGCTCGGCAAGCGCCACGGGGAGACTGTTCAGCTGCCGCACCTCATCAGGAGTGGCCAATCCCATCTCTTTCGGGTTCATGCCAGCCATGGGCGCTTCTGACCCGGAGATCGGGTGCCCCCAGGCCATCAGCCAGCCGCTCATTTGCCCGATCTGGGCCTGCTGCGTCAAGGCAATATCCTGGGCCAGCAGCTTCACGGCCGGGTCGGCCGCCCGCTTGAGGAGCGTCACGCTCATGGTGACGGCCTGGGTATGGTGAGCACTCATGTCCCGGGCGAACTGAACGTCTGAACTGGCTGAATCGGGCCACTTCGGCCAAGCGGCCGCCGCCAGCACGAGGCCGGAAAGGACCACGTACGGAACTAGACCGTACCGTTGTACGCGCCGCTGCACGAGGCTCCGATCTCTGGGGCGTCTCCACCCTGTTCGTATTTCGCCAGGAACGTTTTGATGCGCGGATCCGAAGCGTCGTTGACCGCCAGTTGCTTGTTCCAGGCAGTGACCACCACGGGCGACTGCTGACTTTCGTGTGGGGACACCAGGGTATGCGTGCGGCCCTCCGCCAGTTGTTTCAATTGCGCGACCTGATCACTGGCCAGATCGGTCTTATAACTGAGCCACACTGCGCCGTGCTCCAGGCTGTGGACGGCGTACTCGTTGTAGAGTGCCCGGTCGTAGACCCCGCAGTTTTGCCAGGCGGGATTGTGGGTGCCTCCAGTGGGTGGGGTTTGGGCATACTTGAGCTGCCCCTCTTGATGCTCCCCCTTGTTCTCAAACGACTTCACGCCTTCAATCTCTTTCTCGCCCTGGGAACACGCAGCCAGCACCAGGGGCAACAGAACAACCATCCAACGTTTTTTCATCATGACTCCTTGGAAATATCACGGCGGGCAGAGGCCAGATGTCCGGCTTTCCGATCCTGCCAGAGCGTCTGCACCGCCAACCAAAAGACTCCAGCACATACCAACACGTCGGACAGGTTGAAAATCGGAAAAGGACGGCCTGTCAAGACGCGAGAACCCACATCCAGCAGCGGTGAGGTGAGGTAATCCACCACCGCTCCCCGCAGTAGGCCATCTAAACCATTGCCCAGCGCACCGGTGGCGACAAGCCCCAGTGGCCACCACAGTTGGCGGGACACCCGGTGCGTGAGCAGACCCCACAGCAGCCCGACTCCCACCCCCACCCGCAGGAGGCCTAAAGGGAGCGTCAAGCTGCCCAGGAGTCCCCAGGCCATGCCTGTGTTCAACGTGAACCCCAGATGCAGCAGGCCCGGCAACACCTTGCGGTCCGTGCCTGGAGAGAGCGTCTGAACCGCCCAGTGCTTGAGCCCAGCTTCTAAGATCAGGAGGACCACCATGCTGACCACGACAGGCCAGAGATGGGCGGTGGCCAACCGCGCTTTCGGGAGCGGCGTCCCACTCACAGCATGGCCGTCCGCCGTGCTAAGGCCGCCAGGACCTGAGGCCGTTGTCGCTCAAACGGACCGAACAACACCTGGCCATCAATCACAGTGACCGGGGCAATCCGAACGTCCGTTCGGCGTTGCAGTTCAGGCAAGGCACTGGGATCGGTGCGGAGGTTCCATGAAGGTCGCCCCCTGCTGGACGAGCAACCTCTTGACGGCCTCGCAATCGGCGCAATTTGGCACGGAATACACCAACAGTTCACTGGGGGTAGCGCTTACAGTCATGCGCCTATCGGTGCAGGAACGCTCTGGGGTGCATTCTGGCTTTCTGGAGTGCCTTTCCACCGGAGCAATCTCAAGGCGTTGGCGGTGACCAGGACGGTGGCCCCAGTGTCGGCCAGGATCGCCATCCACAGGTCGGTGTAGCCCAGCAGGGTGGTGACGAGGAAAATGGCCTTCAGGCCCAGAGCAAAGGCGATATTGGCCTTGATGTTGCCCATGGTGGCGCGGGAGAGGGACACCAGATCAGCCACACCCATCACGCGCTCCCGCAGCAGGGCGGCGTCGGCGGTTTCCAGGGCCACATCGGTGCCGCCCCCCATGGCAATACCCACGTCACTTTGCGCCAGGGCTGGGGCGTCATTGATGCCGTCCCCGACCATGGCAATGCCCCCCTGCGCTTTGAGGCCCGCGATAATTTTCAGCTTGTCTTCGGGGAGCAAGTCAGCCTGGACGTCGAGTCCGAGGTCACGCCCGATGGCCTGCCCCGTGCGGGCATTGTCGCCGGTCAGCATCAAGGTGTTGACCCCCATCTGATGGAGTTGCGCCAAGGCAGCTTTGGCATCGGGGCGAGGCTCATCCCGGATGGCGATCAGCCCCAATGGACGGGTGTCATGCAGCACCACGACGGTTCGGCCTTCATTTTCCAGCGCGGCAATCTGGGTGTGGAGGGCGTCTGGGAGCGTGACCAGCGTTTGGGCATAGCGCGGCGAACTGACGTGCACGGTCTGGCCGTTGACAGTAGCAGTCACGGCCTTCCCGGGCAGTGCCTGCGCGTCCGCAATGGAAAACAGCGTAATGCCGCGCGTCTTGGCCTCGTTGAGAATGGCTTTGGCCAGGGGGTGGCTGCTGCCCGACTCCACGCTGGCGGCGAGTTGCAAGACGTCCGTTTCAGTGCCTTGGAGCGGCACGATTCCCGTCACCCGGGGTTTCCCTGCAGTCAGGGTCCCGGTCTTATCGAAGGCCACCGTTTTGATATTGCCGATGCTTTCGAGCGCCGCGCCGCCTTTGATCAGCAGGCCGCGGCGTGCACCAGCGCTGATGCCGCTGGTGATGGAGGCAGGCACACTGAGCACCAGGGCACAGGGGCAGCCAATCAGCAGCAGGCTGATGCCCTTGTAGATCCAGGGGTACCATTCAGCACCGAACAACAGTGGCGGAATCACGGCAACGAGGGCAGCGACCGCGACCACACCTGGCGTGTAATACCGGCTGAAGCGGTCAATAAAGCGGGCCGTGGGCGCTTTGCTCCCTTCCGCTTCCTCCACCAGATGGATGATGCGGGCAATGGTGTTGTCGCTCGCGCCCTTGTCCACGCGCACGGTCAGCACGCCATCGGTATTGATGCTGCCTGCATAGACCAGGTCGCCGACGGTTTTCACGACGGGCACGCTTTCGCCGGTCACCGGGCTGTCGTCCAGATTGGAGGTGCCGGTCAGGATGGTGCCGTCGGCGGGCAGACGGGCGCCGGGATTGACCTGCACGGTCTGGCCCACTTGCAGCGCGTCGGCCGACACTTCGCGGGTCTGGGTGCCTTCGAGCAACAGCGCTGTTTTGGGGGCCAACGCGGCCAGGGCCTGAATGCCTGCACGGGCCCGGCCTGCCGCCACGCCTTCGAGCAGTTCCCCGATGGCGAAGAAGAAGACCACGACGGCCCCTTCCGCCGCTTCCCCAATCAGGACTGCGCCGATGGCCGCGATGCTGACCAAGGTGTTGATGCTGAACGGATCGCCCAACCGCGCACTGGCGTAAGCTTTCCGGGCCAGAGGCCAGACCCCCAAGAGCGTCGCGGCCACGTACCCGTAGACCGACCACTGGGGTTCAATAAACCCGAACAGCCACGCCACGGCAAGCAGCACGCCAGAGGTGACAACCAGCTTGCCCTGTCCGGTGCGGTACCACGGGGTACCCGCTGGCACCGGCTCATGGGTGTGGCCGGGCGCATCGTGGTCATGGTCGGGGGCGGCTGTGGAGGCCGTGACGACTCCAGGTGCGGTGATTGAGGGCGCAGTGATCAGCGAGGGCGTATACCCCAGCGACTTGAGGTTGCGTTCAATGGTGGTTCGGGGGGTCTGGGTCTCGTCCAACGCCAGAGTAAGGGTCTGTTTGCTGAAACTGGTTTTCACCTCCGCCGTTCCAGGCAGCGTGGCCATCATGCGTTCGACCTTCTGGACGCAGGAAGCACAGTCCATGCCGTCAACAAAGTAGGTCAATGACAGGTCATCTGTGCGGCGGGCTGAGGGGGCAGTCACCAGTGAAGGCGTGTACCCCAACGATTTGAGGTTGCGTTCGATGGTAGTCCGAGGGGTCTGGGTTTCGTCCAATGCCAGCGTGAGGGTCTGCTTGCTGAAGCTGGTTTTCACCTCCGCTGTTCCGGGCAGGGTCGCGATCATGCGTTCAACCTTCTGGACGCAGGAAGCGCAGTCCATCCCGTCGACAAAATAGGTCAACGACAGGTCGTCAGAGTGAGGGGGCAAGGCAGTCATGGAAAAAGTATACATGAGTGAATGCTCATATGAAAGACCTTTCAGGGATAAAGATGAATTGTGCTTCTGTTCACCGAAGGTGGCAGAGAGCCTTCTAGGCTGGAATCTCAGGAGGCAAGACATGACTATGCAATCTCAGATCAAAGAACACATGCCCGTCATTTGTGCAGAGGGCCACACCCACGGCCAGGTGGATCACCTGGACGGTGAGTACATCAAACTTACCAAAGACGACGCGGGACAGCACCACTGGCTGCCGATGAGTGCAGTGGATCATGTGGACGAGCATGTCCATCTCAATCTCAAGCACGCCGAGGTACAGCAGCAGTGGCTGAGTGAAGATCCACACCCAGAACACCGGCAGTAAGGGGTTGGAAAAGGGAGTCCAAATGGACTCCCTTTTCTTTGCCCCAGCTGATTTCAGGCACCCGGCGACGCAAAGTTCAGAGGGTTGATCTCGCCGTTTCAGTCAGCCCGCCGCTGTGAGGCACCAGGGCCTTGCCGCCTGATCCCGTTGACACTTTGTGGTGTTGAAGGCTCTCGGCCGTTGACACTTTGTGGAATGGGCCGTTGACACTTTGTGGGATGGTCTGGCGCTCCCCTTGACACTTTGTGGTGTTGAAGGCTCTCGGCCGTTGACACTTTGTGGAATGAGCCGTTGACACTTTGTGGGATGGTCTGGCGCTCCCCTTGACACTTTGTGGTGTTGAAGGCACTCGGCCGTTGACACTTTGTGGAAAGAGACTGTTTTTCCCTTGACACTTTGTGGCAATAATGCAAAAAGCTGCGTGTGGGACGGGATGAGCACGCTGCCTATGATGATGATCATTCATATCTTTTCAAGAGCTTTTAAAAAGATATTGATCAACAACAAGGGCCACCGAGTCGGCGGTGCATGCATTGACATCAACCGTTGACCTTTGACGAATCTGAGTAAACTACTCCTATGCGACCAGCCGAAGACGCGCGCCTGACCCTTCGTCATGACGAGGTCAACCTCGCGCGTCTAAATCTGGTGCTCGCTCAAAACCGCACCACCCTGCAAGAGTGGGAAAAAGAGATCAACCTTGACGCTCTGGGAACCATCAAAGTTCAGTGCAAAGCTGCCCGGGGGAGCGTCGTCCCCCACGGGATCGACAATGACATTCTGCTGGGCATCGTGACGGCTGCTGTCCTGCAAAACACCCCAGTGGACGGGGTGATTTGGGTCACCGTTTTGGAATTGCTGCAGCTCAGCGGCGTCGGAGTGAATTCACGGGCCTATCAAGCTGTGGACGAGTCCCTTGAACGGCTGCGCTCCAGCGATTTCCGAATTGCCGAGTGCTGGTACGACCAGGGCCAGTACCAGTGGCGGACCGTCTCGTTCAGCATCATCTACAAGCATTGGGCCGAGGACAACACCGCAAGTCCCACGAGTGTGGGCCAGTGGCGTGCAGAAACGAAGATTGGAATCCGAATAGATGACGAGTTGATGCAGAGTATCCGGAAAGGGTACATCCGTCCCCTGGACATTGAAACGTTGGAAAAATTAAAGCAACCGATGGCCAGAAATCTCTACCGCACGTTGTCGATTCTCAGAACCAAGGATGAAATGCACTACCAAGTGCCCCTCTCCGCGTGGGCTGTTCATCTGGGTTTACATCACATGCGTGCGGATACGATCATGCGGGCCCTCCATCAAGCACACCAGGCCCTGATTGATACGGGGTATCTAAAAGACGTGGAGAGCACGGGGCGGGGACTGCACCGAATCCTGACCTATGTGTTTGCAAAAGACAGGCACGTAGAGACCGACCCCGAGTCCCTGATTCTCCTGACTGCGCGTCATATTTCCGGGCCACGTGCGCTTCATCTCTTGCAGCAGTACGGCGTCAGTAGAATTGTCGAAGCGACGCAGGCCTTCGATCAGCTGTTGATGACTGAGTACGCCAAGAAGATTCGCAACAAGCCTGGATTCCTGGCAGATTTGATTGAAAACCCGGAGAAGTACGTCGCTGTGCTGAAAGGGTATGCGCCGTTGCCGAAAGCCACACCAAGCCTTCAGGGTGAACCCCCGCGCCAGGATGCCCCTGACGAACTGCCGACGGATAGTGGGGGCATGGTACGCAGCGTCCTCGCATCTCTGGTCACCCGCGAGAAAATCAGTACGGCTGAAGAAGCCGTCGTCATCTCGATGCACGCGCAGGGACGGGTGACCCCGATGGAGGTGACGGGGCTCGTCACTCATGCTCGACCGGCGGAAGTCATTGGGCGCTGGGTCGTGCGCGCTCCGGCATGACGGGACAACCCAGGATGACCTGTGGGCTGTCCTGTACCCGGTGCCAATAACGATCCCCCAGCGGTGGCTGGGGGTGTCTTTTTAGGGCGAGTGACGCGACGGAGGGGCGCACGAGAGGCTTAACCTAGGCCGAGGAGACGGATCAGCTCAACCAACGTTTTGAGACGCCAAGAGAATGGACGCCACGAGGGCGGCCCATTTTTGTGCCTGCGTCAGTTGAACCTGTTTCCTTTTTCTGGTAGCTTTCTTGTGTCGATTCAAGAAGCACCACCTTTCCGGGCCACACTGTATAAGCAGTGCGGCCCGACCTCTTGTACGAGGGGTGGCCTCCCTGATCCCCGTTGTCATGATGCTCGTCCTAACCGGACAGGACGCAGAATACACTGTTTTAAGGCTTCACGGTGGAAGGCAAGGACAGGCTGCATGGATGAGCAGACTGGAACCACTGCTGAAGCCCATCACGAGAACAGAACAACTGCAAGTCCGGAAGGGGGTCCACCCCATCCTCAAGACGTCTGAAGTGCTGAAGCCGTCATCTTGGCAGCCGGTGGCCTGTACCGGAGCCATCTGTGATATAGGCCGTGCTGGAGCGTCCGATGGCGGATGCCTCGGCACCCATTGAGACGCTCCCACGGGCTGCGCATCAGACGGGCGTGCCTGGAGGCGGTGTCAGGATATGTTCACTCCACGCGACATGGCGCCGCAGCTGAGTGCCGAGCGGTTCCGTCAGAGTTCAGCAGCCTCTGAGAGGGAAGTTTGCGGGCAACCTGCAGCCTCGGAGGGCGGTAAATCGACGATGTCCATCTTCAGGCTCTCTCCAGTCATCCGGCCCTTGACCCTCTTTGTGGGCCGCGCCATGCTGCAGGGGATGACCGCTGTGCCTGAACCTCCTCACTTCCAGCTGCACAATCAGCAGGCGTTTGAGACGTGTGTGGCGACGACCTTGCAGGTACTGGCGGCAGTGGGATTCGCTCCAGCGCTGCATCATACGCAGCCGACCCGCGAAACGCTGTTGGCGTTTAGTGTGGAACTGAATCGGCATGCGGGAGACATTGCGGCGTTGGCGGGGGAACGATTCTTGGATTTGCCTGCGCTGGGGCAGGGGTGGTATGAGCGCCTGGTGGCCGAGCGGGATGAACCGCTGCCTGCGGCGTATCACGCGCTGCATTCGGTGGCGTATCTGGGCTTGGAGGGGGGGATGACCACCGCGACGCTCCTCTCGGCCGTGAGCGATCTTTCAAGACCCCTGACCTGAAGTAGCGGATACGCGCCCTTCAGGGTCTAGGGCAGTGACTGCTTCCGAACCATCCCCATTCGGAGTTACCATATTGACTGTTGATTCAGCAAAGGTCATCGTGACCGTCCTGTCCTGATGGTCTGTTTCACCCTGGCGAGTCTCTGAGATCGAACTAGGGTCTGTCCGCAAACGTTCAAGAGACTGCGAGAATGACGTGTGGTACGACGTTATGAGTTGACCGACTCCTACACAACGACCTCGAACGGGCCGTCCGTCTCTGGATCACCGCACCGTCCTCAACGGCCTCCTCTGGATCAAACGCTCGGGCAGTGCTTGGCGCGATCTGCCCGAACGGTACGGCAAGTGGAAGACCGTCAGTTCCCGCTTTTACCGTTGGCAACGTGACGGCCTGTGGAGCCGTCTGCTGACTCAAGTCCAGGAACAACGCGATCAGCAAGGTGAAATCGACTGGGAGGTCCATATGATCGATAGCACCATCATCCGAGCACACCCCAGTGCTGCAGGGGCAAAAAGGGGGATGGTGACGAAGCTCTGGGCAGATCACCAGGGGGCTTTGGAACCAAGCTCCACCTGAAGTGTGACGGTGCCGGAAGGCCCATGGCCTTCCGGCTGAGCGCGGGACATCGCCACGAGATGACGGCCTTTGAACAGGTGCTGGATGCAGGCAAAGTCAAACGTGCAGGTCGAGGTCGTCCCAAAATCCGCGCTCGGTGCGTGCGAGCGGATCGGGCGTACAGGGGCGCGAAGGCACATCGATGCTGTCAACGTCGGGGCATGCAGTGGGTGGTGCCACCCAAGCGAAATCACAAGCGACCCCGGTCGTACGTCCGGGGTCGCTCTCGACAGCGGAACGTGATTGAGCGGCTGATGAATCGATTGAAGCGGTCACGCCGCATGGCGACACGATTTGAGAAACGCGCTTGTCACTTTGAGGCGATGGTGACGTTGGAATGCCTGATGGAGTGGCTATAGGTGTTTGCGGACACGCCCTAGGGAATAAAAAACTTTCCCCGTTCAGCCTCCGGAGCCTTCCGAGCGCACCACATGCCAGTACGATGGGGGCATGCGCTCCCTCACCCACGCTGTGTTCTGTACTGATCGCGTCCCCAGTGGGTGCAGCGTCCATTCCGCAACTCCCGCCACCGCAGGTGGTGGTCGGTGAGGGCCGCACCTCGTCGGTGGCCCTGTCTCCAGACGGAACACTGCTGCTCAGTGGAGGCGCACGGCGTCTGCTGCGTGACCCGAGAACGGGCCGTGTCCTGCGGGCCCTCCCAGGGGAAGACTGCCTCTCCCAGGCGGTCATGTTCTCACCGGATGGCCTGCTCGCCGCAGCCAATTGCTCGGGAGTACCCGACACGATTCGGGTGTGGGATGTCGCGACGGGTGAGGTGGTGGGCCGTCACGCTTACCCGAACTACCCGTTCGAGTTCAGCCTCAGCCGCACCGGCCAGCTGCTGAGCATCAATGAGGGAACCGTCTCCGCCGTAGCTGCCCGCGGAGAAGCACCGCCCGTCGTCCTCAGCCGTGGAGACGCCGCAGAAGTAGGCCCGGACGGAACAACCCTTGTGGTCGTGCAGGACGGGAAGCTCCACCTGCACGACGCCGCAACTGGCGCACGGAAGAAGACGTTTGGGGCCGCATCCGGACAGCCTGTCTTTTCGGCAGACAGCAGGTTCGTGGCCGTGAGGGCAGAGGAGGGGTGGCAGTTGGTGGACCTGCAGACCTCCCGTGTAACCCCCCTCTCCATCGGTGAGGCAGACGTGATGGCCATGTCCGCGGGTGCCCGAACGCTGCTGTTGGCGGTGGGAGACAAGGATCTAGACCCACAACTGGCCCTGCAGGAACGCGCGGGTGTTCTGAAACCGCAGTTGCTCTCACCCGCGATCAGCGCGGTGAACTTCGGGTGGCGGCAGGCAGCCTGGTCTGCGGACAGCCAACGTCTCTGGGTGGCTGGAGCCCAGGGCCTGTTCCAGGTGGACGTCAAGACCAGGCAGGCTCAGGCGGTGAAACTGACGATCTTCGGCCAGAATCAGGGCGCGGTGATCACCGCAGGAAAGCACGCCTACGTGAATCTCGACGAGGGAGCAGTGGTGGGCGTAAATCTCACCACCGGTCAGGTGTCGGGAAGGTATGGCCAGGGTGAGCCAGCGTTGCCGGTCAGCGTGACAGACAGGGAACTGTTGACCCTGGAAGCAGGACGCCTGCTGCGGTGGGACTTCAACGGGGGTGCACCTCGCCTGCTCCTTGAGGACGTCACTGTGGCCGCAGACCGGGGAAGCACCGTGGTGGCCTTGACGAAAGACGCCCTGTACCGCTTTCAGGGCGCTTCCTGGACGCCACAGAAATGGGCGCTGCGCCAGCCTGTGCCCTACGAGTGGATCTCACTGAATACAGGGGCAGATCGACTTCTCGCGGGCTACGTGGGAATAGAAGGCGCTGCGACCGATTTCATCAACCTGAGCGGTGAACAGCCGCGCGTCAACCTCCTGTCTGAAGAGGGCACCCCCGCACGTCTGTCTCCGGACGGCACACGCGCCGCCTGGCTCCAGCCTGACAGAGTGATCTTGACCGACGTGGCGAGTGGCAAGGTGTTGTGGTCGGCCTCCGGCCCGCCCCGGGCAGGAACGTTCACGCCAGACGGGACACACCTGGTGATCACGCGTTACAACGGCACCGTGGTCATCCACGAAGTGACGTCAGGCCGCGTCGTGCAGACCCTCGCTGGGAATGGGGGTTGGGCGGACTCCCTGGCGTTCACTGGGGACGGTCAGCTCGTGACGCTCGGTGTCGAGGGGACTGTGCGCGTGTGGAAGCTCGAGCGCTGAGCGCACGTGACCGAAGCTCTCCCCCTCGGAGGTTGCTGGATTTGAATCAGAAGCACCTGAAGAAAGAGGTTGTGTTCATCACGGCCCTCCGAGGGTTGCCTGGACCTTCCTCCTGAACGGCGTGGGCTGATCTGCAGAGAGCAAGAAGATGGCTTCTTCCCAGCATCGACGGCACGGCCCATCCAGAACGAAGACCATTGACCGAGGCAATCGGGAGGAATGGCTCAGAACAGGCTGGGCTGAGAAGTACGTTTCTCCACCAACGGCAAGGCGTTCACTTCCACAAACTCCAATCCCCGTCCTTCTAGCTCTTTACGCGCAGGTCCCGTGATCGACGGCGCCGCTAGAATCCCCCGCACCACCCCGGTACCCACCACCCGCTGCACGGACGCGACATACCGCCCCAGCTGAGAGACCGCGTCCTGCGTCGCCCGGCCACGCTTCAGCTCCACGACCACGAAGCGCCCCTGAGCATCCTGCGCGTAGAGATCAATACCGCCAGATTCCACCAACAGCTCCCGGTTGAGCACCCGCAGGCCCGGCTCGATGAGCTCCGGGTGCGCCGCCAGAGTCTCCTGCATTTGGGCTTCCGAGCCGGTGAGCAGAAAGCCTGCTTCCTCATTGAGCTCCAGTGCCTGCGCCATCTGAACCTCTAAGAACGTGACCCGCACCAATTCCACCGGACTGCGGCGTGAGGCCAGGAGCACACACTGCTCTTCCTCCAACACCGCCGTGATCTCGTCGGTCTTCGGCTGCCAGTTCATCGGCTTCACGCCTTTCGGGGTATGAATCTGCAAGCTGCCATCCCGCTTGATCATCACCAGGTACGACCCCACCTCGGCCGTACTGGCCGCCCGTCCGTGGTAACTCACTTCTGCCAAGCCGCCCACTTGCACCAGACAGTCTCGGGGGCGCAGGGCCCGCATCAGGAACGCCCGCAGGTCCACAGGAGTTGGGGAGAGCAGTTGTTCACGGAGCATACCCGCAGCATAGCTGACCGTTGACGCGCGGCAGTCAGCGCGCTCAGTCATCCCACCTGCCCACCCCTCAATTCGTAGAGAAGGTGTACCAGCGTTCAGCCACCCTTCTTAACGCTGTTCCCTCATTTGTCTGGCACACTGGGCCTCTCCATGATGACCCTCTTCCTCACTCTTCAAGAGCTCAATACCCGGGGGTGGACCCTGGCGATGATCCGGACGCTCCTGGACCCCCATGATCACGAGCGCCAGACCAACAAACTGGGCCACCAGAGAACCCGGCCCAGCAAGCTGTACCTCGAGACTCGCGTGCTGCAAGTGGAGGCCACCGAAGCGTTTGCCCAGGCCCGTGAGCGTGCGAGCGTTCACCAGGCAACAATGGTCAGGGCGCATCAAACCCGTCAAGCTCGGGACCGCACACTCGTGGAACGCTACGAGTCGCTTGCCCTCCCCTCAGTACGGGTATTCCCCTCCATCCTCAAGGGAACCCCTTCTCCCCGACAGGACCTGTGGCAACTTCATCTGCAGGAGTTTTACCTCTGGCAGGCAGAGCAGGACCATCTGATCCTCGGGGTCTCGCAGGCCACGCGCAAGGCGGCACGACGCCGGATGCTTGAGCGGTACCAGACGGCGGTGGATCGAGCCTACGGCTGGCCCAACGAGCGGGCTGAAGTCCCAGCAAGGCTTATTCCTGTACGGAAGGCTGACACCAGAACTGTAACCGGCGCTGTGCCATCCCCGTGACCCAGACCCGCGCACGGAGCCCAGAGCGAGGCCATGCCTGATGGTGGGTCTCCAGGTCCCGTAGAATTGCCTCGACGGCCCCTTCAGAATCGACTACCTGCGCCCGCTCCGCGAGGGCGAACAGCAGCGGGGAAAACACCTGAAAACAGCTCTGCAAGGCTTCAGGCTCCCCCGTCCGAAGCCGGAGAGGCCGTCCGTCGCCAGGGAAGAGGGAGCCGGGTTCATCTCCGCAGTGTGAACCTGGGTCAGCCAGCTCAGGATTGCCTTCCTTGGGTAAGAGCTCATCCATTGGGAAACAAAGGTGACGCTCTCCCATGGGTGTTTTCCTCTGGACTGAACCCGTACTGTTTTATCTTTTCTCTTATTTGCCTGCCTTGGACCACACCTCGGCGGGTGGAGGACGGCTCTCCATGCCCAAAGACAGAATCCTGACCTACCACCAAACCCATCCCCCTGACCTCGCCACCATCGACGACCTGAAAGTCGAAGGCCTGCAACCTGCTGACAGTCAGGCGGTGGCCGCGCTGTTCAGGGTGCGAAATGATGACCATGAATGGCTTACCGGCCTGTTCCGGCGAGCAGACGCAGTCCCCCTGCAGGTCAAGGAACAGGCATGAGCCTTCCTCTGCACGAGGAGATTCCGGAAAGGCTCAAGCACTCCAGTCGTCTCAAGCCGTTGGGCTTGACCCCAGTGGACGACCGGTCGCCAGCGACCGGTACCGCACCGGACTGTGGTAGGAGCAGTGCGACTTGTGGAAGCAGAGCGGACCGCGCTAGGACTCAAGGCTGAGAAAACCCGCAAGACCGAGTGGCCGCCCAGAAAAGCGCAGCGTATGCCAAAGCGGACTGTGACGCCCTGAGGCTATTTCAAAACGGAGTGAATGCCGCTCAGCAACGCTTTTAGGCGCGGCACATATTACTCCGAACGGGCATCTGAACACCTAAAACCGCAAGCTTGACAGGTGAGGTTATTGGGACACCACTGGTAAACCGGGGTGGCGCGGTGCAGTTTCACAGCAGGTGTGGGCTAGGACTCCAGTAGAGCCGGACGCCTGGGCGGACGGCACTGACCCACCACGGCACTGAAAGATGGATGTGTATGGTGTGCAGTAGATTCAGTGGTCGGACGATCACAACAGTTGGAGCTAAGCGCTACTGCGCTTGGCTTTTCGAGGAGAGTGATGTGGCGCTGGTCGTCGCCACCCACCGGGCGCTTGGTGGAACCTAGACACTGGCATGCTTGGTCACCACTTTGCCAAAAGACTGGTGGAGTGGCCGGGAGGTGAGGCTGAGTTCCTAGGGGTCACTTTTAAACACTTCCCGTCTTTCTGTTGGGATCAAGCACAGCTTTAGACTGTGAGGAGCCGATCTGCCGCAGAAAAATGGTCAAGATGACAATGGCAGCCACCGCCAAAAATTCGCTTTGCCAATTTTGAAATGATTCAAACCAGAAGTCCGGTTGGTGCAGGAATGCTATCAGGCTCTCGGCTCCCTGGCCTCTGGCCTGTTGTTCAAGAGTATAGGTTTCCCAAGAAGTGAACAGATGGATGATCAAGGCCCCTGCAAACATTCCGAGTAGAGCCATCGAGAGACTGTTGCGTCGCCAGAACCCTGGGGGAATGGAGTCCACCTGGTGTTTTTCTGCTTTCGTCTGCTCATCAGGGAAGGGGTTGGACTCTGCTGAGCCACGTTGACGCAGGTAGATGGTCAGGATGACGTAGGCGGCCATCTGCAAGAATTCACTCTCCCAGTTCTCAGCAGTAGTCGACCAGAAGTGGGCGGTGGTCAGATAGCGCGGCCACGTCAGGACCTGCTGCCGCACTTGCTCCAATTCTCCGTTATAAACAGCCCAGCCCGTCAGGGCCTGCGCCAGCCAGAACACTGCAAACAGCGCAATGAGCACCACAGAAAGGGCGTTGTCCGTCCAAAATCGCTTCATGGTAAGGTTATACCGGATGAGGTAAACTGGGAAGTCCCCCAGTCGCATCACCCCTGACCCCTGTGGCTGGTTGACCTTGGCCGATTGGAGGAGATATGGAGCTGATGGTTCTGCTGTCAGCTCCCGCTTAGATTGGATTGAGCGTGGGATGCTGAGGCTCTTGGACCTGGAGATAAACAGAGACGAGACAATGACAGCCCCCACCTGCCAGCTCTGTCCCATGAACTGAGATTCAACCAATGACCGGATCCCACGCGCCACTCAGTACAGGGCGGCAGGATTGAGCGGCTGCCCATTGCGCGAAACTCGGTAATCGACATGCGGCCCAGTGCTGTTTCCCGTGCTGCCGACTCGCGCAATCACGTCTCCCGTGTTAATCCGTGCTCCCAGACGGGCGAGATTGACACTGTTGTGGCTGTAGCGGGTCGTCAGGCCGTTGCCGTGATCCACCACAACTGTCCAGCCCCACCCGGTGCGGCTATCAAACCGGCTCTCAATGACCACACCGCCCAGGGCCGCCCGAATCCGGGTGCCCATGGGAGCAGCCAGGTCCAGACCTTCATGACCCCCCCGATAAGGCGTGGTCACGCGCCCCTGCACCGGCAAGACGGAAGTCACCCGAATCCCCACCGTACGCACGCTGACGGAGGATGAAGCGGAGCGCGCCACCACTGCACCAGGGAGTTGCAGCCGCTGACCAATCTGCAGGGCACGCTGGGGATTGATTCCTGGGTTGGCTTTCAGCAACGCGGTGACCGTAAGGCCCCGCCGTTTGGCCACACCACTTAAGGTGTCACCTGCCTGGACAACCACGCTCCTGGCTGTAGGACTCGGCACCTGCAGCACCGTGCCAACCTGCAATTTATTGGGATTCAGCCCAGGATTCACGGCCATGAAGGCTTGCGGCGTGCTGCCCGCCCGCACCGCCATGCGGGTCAGTGTGTCTCCCGGCTGTACCCGGACAGTCATGGCTCCAGCAAGAGAAAGGGCGGCAAGGAGGAGAGGCGTGAAGGCGCGAATAAACATGAATGCCGCCAAGCTATCAAGAGTTTGTAAAGGTCTGATGAATGAAGCGAACTAGAGATGAGCTGTAGATCCATAGCTGGTGTGAACATGGAGGAGCGCTTCAAAACCCAACAGTCGTCAATTCTACCTGCCGCAACCTGTCAGCCATAAGGGCAGCTATCGGTGAGCGGCCAGCGGATACAGGGTGGGTCTTCCGGGAGTGATGCTAATGCGTCTGGTCAACTGAAGGTGCGGAGGAACAACACTGCTGGAAGAAGGTGTACCTCAATCTCTCTCCGCCACCTCAGGACGTGCTGTCGTTGCCCGCGCGGACTCAATACATCCTTGAGTCAGGAGCCATGCGCCTTTCTGACTCTTCGAAGCCCTGTTTGCCTGGCTGCCACAGGCAGGAACACCCCTCTTCAGTCCGGAGTGATTCTTCGCCACTGGTCGGCCAAGGTCAGGATCTCCCCGATCCGACGGGGTCCCCTGAGTTTGAATCGAACGTTAAGATCTCACCACTTCGAACGTCCCTTGCTGTGCCCGCAGGCGTCCAGCAGCGGTCAATCGGTCCGTCACTTCTTGTGCCTGCTGGGGCGTGAGGGGCGACTGTACAAGCAGATCCTGAAGGGTGAACGCGCCCCCTTTCCGGTAAGCCAAACGCAGCACCATTCGTTCAAGCTGGCCTGCGTGCAACGGCTGTACGGCGCGGCGGCCATACAGCCACCAGACCAGGGCCGCCACCGTCAGGCCGACCAGGCAGGCCACCGGCCACCACTCCAGGGCCTGAGCGGGGGCAGCAATCTGTGCCCCCAGAGCAGCCAGCTGCCGCTGGGCTTCCCTCACCTGTTCGTCGACGGCGCCGCTGTCTGCAAAGCGCCGCACGCGCGCACGTTCACGCAAATACGCCATCACGGCTCCGGTATCGCCGCGCACATAAAACGCGCTGTACGTCAGCAGGGCGGCACTGAAACCAGCGCTGAGAGTGACCGTCCATCGGGGAAGATTCATGGTCTCATCGTACCCCGCGTGCGTGTTCGAGATGGAGCGTTCTGGTCCTGGAAAGGCAGTTTCTACTTGGGTGAACGGTCGTTGCGAAGAAGTGGGGCGGCCCTTCCAGCTGTTGAACATCTGCTAATCTACTCAGGTATGGTTGCCAGGAATCGCTGAGCCACCAGGTTCTCAGGATTAGAAAGGATGCCGGATGACTCAACCGCCCCCCATCAACTCTGCCCCCCACGCCCGCCCGCGCAGGTGGTGGCTGCCCCCCGCGCTGGCACTGGGTGTCACCGGCATGCTGGCCGCCGCTCTCCTCAATCCTGCCCGCAATGCCACAATTGGGGGGCCATTGGTCGGCCGGGAGGCCCCCGTCTTTACCCTATCCACGTTGGACGGCACGGAGCTGGCGCTTCAGACCTTTCGGGGACGTCCCATGGTCTTAAATTTCTGGGCGTCCTGGTGCCTGCCGTGCCGACAAGAAGCCCCCCTGTTCCGTGAGCTCGCTGCGCGGCCCTCCGGCGAGCCGGGGCTGGTTCTCTTGGGCATCCTGTTTCAGGAACCGAGCGATGCCGCGGCCCGCAACTTCATTCGCGACTATGCCCTCGCTTACCCGAGTGTGCGTGATCCCAACAGCAAAACGGCCATCAATTACGGGGTGAGTGGTATTCCGGAAACCTTTTTCATTGACACACAGGGCGTCGTACAGTTCGTGGATCGTGGCGGTCTCACTCGGGAACGCTTGAATGCTGGTCTGAAGAAAATTGGGGTACCCCCATTATGAGCGCGCAGCAACCTGGAAGGATGGTCTGGCACGTCCCCTACAGGCAGTGTTGCTCTTGGCGGCGCCCTGGGTGGGGGGCTGGATGGGAGGGCTGTTGAGCTCAACAGCCCCAACCCGATGAGGCAGCGTTGGTCGATCGGCAACACCACGGTCAAACCGCGCAGGGAAGTCTTCAGAAAAACCCCTCTTTCCCTTCCTTGGCAAGCGGCGTATTGGCCCTGGTGGAGCGACGCCCTTGGGGGGACGGGACTGGCTGTCTTGATGGGCGCTGGTACCTGGGCACCGCTTGCTGCTGTCCCGTTGGCCGTGCTGCATGCTCGCCTCGCTTCCAGTACAGGACTCCGGTCGGCGGCTGCCCGGTCGTTTGTGTTTGCCCTGTTCTTTTTCGCCTGGTTTCTGGCGTGGTTGCCCCAAAGCCTGGCACAGACCTTGGGGGTGGCGGGCGGCTTCCTGACCGCAGGAGTGATCCCAGCGGCCGCCCTGGTCTGGACGCTGGGCCTCTCCCTGGTCTGGCGCGTGACCGGCTCCTGGACGCTGCTGGCTTTGCCCTTCGGGTGGGTGGTGATGGAATGGGGCCGGACCCAGGGCCCGCTGGCTTTTCCTTGGGGGGCGCCGGGATACGCCCTGACCAACTCCCCCATGGCTCAGTGGGCCAGTGTGGGCGGCGTTTCTCTGCTGACGCTGCTCGTCACGGCGACCGCCAGTGTGTTGGCTGGGAGCCTCTCCTCCTCTCGGCGCGCCCGTCTGCCGCTGCTGGGCAGCGCCGGGGTGCTGTGGCTGCTGGGCTGGACTTGGGGCTTGGGTCAACTGGCCTCCACCCCCAGCTCACCTCGCCCCAGCCTCCGGGAGGCTCTCCTGGTTCAGGGCAATATGGATCCGCGGGCCAAAGCGCGGGGCCGCAGCCCGGCAGAGCTGCAGACGTACCTCAGTTTGACGGCCTCTGCACTGGCACGAACAGCTGCAGATCTGGTGATTTGGCCGGAGACCGCCAGTCCAGTTTCACCCAGCGATCCTGTGTTGGCGCGGGCCGTGTCGACCTGGGGCGTGCCCTTCATCACCGGTGCGCCGGGTGACGTGCCGGGGGAGGCCCGCAACAGCGCTTACGGCGTCACCGCAGCGCGCACCGAACGTCAAGACAAACGCGTGTTGGTGCCTTTCGGAGAGGTCTTACCCTTTGAGCGTCCGCTCCGGTCCCTGTACACGCCCCTGTTGGCTGCCCTGGGCTTGCCCGGCTATACCAGCTTGACGGCAGGCCGCCTCACGACCTTGTTGCCACTGGGAGCGGCGCAGGTGGGGGTCAGCATCTGTTATGAGTCGGTGTTCCCGGCCCTAAGTGCAGCAGCGGTACGTCAGGGGGCCAACCTGTTGGTGGTCATCTCCAACGACGCGTGGTTTGGCCGGGGCAGTGGTGCTGAACAGCATTTTCAAATGGGCCGAATCCGAGCGATCGAAACTCGCCGAGCGCTGCTGAGGGCTGGAAATGATGGCATCAGTGCCTCCATCGATCCCTGGGGACAGGTCATGTTCCGGGCACCCCGTGGAATTCGCGGTGCCTTCGCTGCGCCTTATCGCCTGTGGACCGGACGCAGCCTGTACGTCATGTGGGGAGAATGGGTAACCGTGGGCAGTGGCCTGACCCTTTTCCTGACCTTGAGCGTCCGCTTGGCACAGAACCGGCACCGCTCACGACCCAGGAACCCCAGATGAGTCCTGAAGGTTCACGCATTAGCTGGTGGCTTGACCGCCTCTCCCCCGGCGCCTGCTCACGTGCACTGTCCTGGCCTTTAAGCTGACACTGCTCCTGAAGTCCGGAGCACCTGGGGAATGTTTCACAGACCTGCTCGCCCTGTCTTCCATTTCGGTTGCCGGATCACCTGACCCCTTCACTCCACGCCATGCCTTCAGGATGGCGTCCACCAGTCCCAGGAGGACCCTTTGACGACGTCCCTGCTTCAAATTCTTTCGCTGACGGCTATTCCGGTGGTGGCCACCATTCTGGGGGGCACCCTCGCCACCTTCCGTACACCGAGTGCGCGGCTGCGCAGCTTCGTGCAGCATTTCGCCGCGGGCGTGGTCTTTGCAGCGGTGGCGGGTGAATTGTTGCCTGAAATCACCAAGGGCCATCAACCGCTCGGCGTGGTCATCGGCTTTACGCTGGGCGTGGGCCTGATGCTGCTGATCCGTTCGTGGGCAGAACGGCTCGAACGTGCTCCACAGACAGCAAGCAGCCGCTCTGGAGACCTCGGGTTGATCACGGTGGTCGGGATTGATGTTCTCATTGACGGCCTGCTGATCGGCGTGGGTTTCGCGGCGGGCGCACGGGTGGGCACCCTGTTGGTGGTGGCCCTTACCCTCGAACTGCTCTTCCTGGGCATTTCGGTCGCGTCCAGCCTGGGTTCATCAGGGGCGTCCCGAGCCAGCCGCATTTTGACCGTGGTCGGACTCAGCGCCCTGGTGATTATAGGCGCCCTCGTGGGAGGCACCCTCCTGCAGGGGCTGTCTGGTCTGGCGCTGGAGGTCGTGTTGTCGTTCGGTGCCGCCGCCCTCTTGTTCTTGGTCACCGAGGAGCTGCTGACCGAAGCCCATGAAGTGCCTGAAACGCCCCTGATCACGGCCGCCTTTTTCATGGGCTTCGTGGCGCTGTACTTGGTCGAACTGGCGTCGTGACCACGCTCCTTGCCAGGCGGGGCGCACCGCTGTCTGGGCTGATTCCCTCTTCGGTACACCTGCTGAGCTCAGCTCCAGTGGGTCCACGCTGATGAAGGGCAAGCGTTCACGAGAGCGTGTCGCATTGTTGGTTCAGGCCCATGGCCTGACGGATCTGGTGGCCGCCTTCAGCGCCCTGCGTCACGACCATGTGCTGTTGGGCCTGTTGTTCAGCGCCTTCGGAACCATGTGGCTGGTGGGGCACGTTCAAGGGTGGCGCTGGTATCCTCAAGCCAAAGACCGGTTCCTGTTGGTCACCGGCCTGATGTTGTCTCTGTTGTATGTTGCAGCAGAATGGGCCGCTTTGGCGTAGGCTTGAAGACACCCATGGATCCTCTCGTCGGTGAGCGCGCCTCCCAGATGGTGTCTGGCGCTGTTCTACACAGGTGAGGTCTAGGCTGTCGGCCAGCCCGGCGGCCCTGAGTGCGCCGTTTTCCTCGAAACCATCTCCCCTCTGTTCCAGTCCCTCCCCTCAGGAGAACCCCATGAAGCGTTGGCTCAAGGTGCTTGGTGTCGTCGTCGCTCTCAGCGTCTCTTCCGCATGGGCTGGCGGAGGCGTCTCTCCGTCCCGCGCGGCACCGCCGTTCAGCTTCACCGAATTGAGCGGCGAACAGGTCGGATTGGCGCAGCTCCGGGGACAGGCGGTCATCGTGCTGTTTGGAACCTCCCGCTGCGCTCCCTGCCGGGAGAATGACCGCTTGCTGCGCCAGTACCAATTTGAGTATCAAAGTCACGGCCTGGTGGTTCTGAGCCTTCAGGCGCAGACCCCACGGCGGGAACTGCAGCGCTACGACGCTCGATTTCCCTTCAGCCTCCTCACAGGACAGGATCAAGTGGTTGCCCGCCTGTACGGGGTGACGACCTGGCCCACCACGGTCTTCATTGACCGGGAAGGGAACATTCGGGCCGTTCACCGGGGACGCCTCACGGAAGAGCAGTTGCTGCAGCTGCTGCCTGGTCTTCTCTGAATTCAATGGGGAGCGCGGAATCTCTGTGACGCCACTGTGCGTGTGATGCGGCTCAGCTTCTTCTGGAACCATGTCTGCTCAAAAGGCCTCGTCGCTAAAAGCCGAACCTTTCCACAACGTTCTGAATACCACCGCCTGTTTTCCCCAGCCTCGGCCTCAGGGCAACTTGAGAGTGACATCCACCCTGTGAACGTCAGGTGACCTCTAGAAACCAATCTAGCCCTGCAACGCAGAGGAGCGGCGCTCCTGCACAGCCCTACCGTCCGCCACCCCGGCTGAGCACTGAAGAGAGCCTATGACGCCCAACTCTTGCCCCAGAGACCGCCCACGTTGCTCGTCCAGCTCTTCGGAAAGGACTCCGACTGTTGGAAAGCTCAGAGGTTGTTGTGGTGAACTGCTCTCACTCTTATGTCGTACTGAACGTAGCTTCTAGGGTTTGCACCCCACTCTATGGGCGACCTCTCGATGTTCCAGAGCAGTGATGCACCCCGGAACTGCTGTTGCAAAAACAACGCCTGTCTCCCAGAACGACCCCATTTTGGCAAATAGAATTCAAATCATTGACTTCACTATCAAATTTCGCAGTGGCCCACAGAGGCCTCTAAATCTGAAGAGTGCAGCCAGACCATGGGCATCTTCATCAGAATGACCAGCATCGGCGGCGTCAGGCGAGCGGTGGCGCACGGCCGTCAGGGCCAGCAAAGCGCCCAACAGGACAGAGATCAGGAGCGTCAAACCCACATTCTAAATCCCTGATCCTCCTGTCAGCATGCACGACAGTTCTCTGTGATTGATACCTGTACATTCATACAGGTATCATAAGGTATGATCGGTTCCCCGACCACCTCCGGCACCCCACTGCGCTACTTCGTGGAACGCATGGACTGCGCTGACTGCGCCCGTACTGTTCAGGGGGCCCTCAGCCGCCTGCCCGGTGTGGGGGACGCCCGCATCAACTTCACCACTCAGACGCTGAGCCTGAACCTGGACGAAGCCCAGTTGCCCCGGGAGAAGCTGGAGAGCACGCTGCGTTCTCTGGGCTACCCCCCCACGCTGGAAGCTGCCCCCACTGCTCCTCCCCTGCGCTACTTCGTGAACAACATGGACTGCGCCGACTGCGCCAACAAGGTTCAAAGCGTGGTCAACCGCTTGCCTGGGGTCGGAGAGGCAAAAGTCAACTTCACCACGCAGACGCTGAGTCTCACGCTGAACGAGACCCAGACGTCCCGTGCCCAGCTTGAGCAGGCCCTGCGTTCTATCGGTTACCCCCCCGACCTGCAGGCGGACACGCCAGCGACTCCAGGCGCCCCTGCCGCACCCCGTCCAGTGCGGGTCGAGCTGCCCTGGTACCGCACCAGTAAGGGCCGCAATGTCTTGCTGACCGGTGGCCTGCTCGTCCTCGCGTTCCTGCTGAGTCTGGTGGCGCCTGCCGCTGCGCCCTGGGCCTACACGGCCGCCACCCTGATCGGCGTGTGGCCGCTGCTGCGCAAAGCCTGGGCCTCAACGCGCCTCGGGGAGCCCTTTACCATCAATACGCTGATTTCTGTGGCCGCCATTGGAGCGGTTGCCATTGGAGAGGCGCCGGAAGGGGCCCTGGTCGTGTTTCTGTTCGCCATTGGGGAACTGCTGGAGAACGTCGCGGCGGGCCGCGCCCGCGCCGGCATCCAGGCCCTCGCCGCCCTCGCTCCGAAAACGGCCCTGCTGCTGGACGGTGGCTCTACCCGCGAAATTGCCGTCGATCAACTGCAGGTCGGCCAGTTTGTCCGGGTGCAGCCCGGGGGCCGCGTCCCTGCGGACGGCACCATTATCGATGGCAATTCCAACCTGGACGATTCTCCTGTCACTGGGGAGAGCGTACCCGTGCACAAAAGTTTGGGGGACTCAGTCTACGCGGGCAGCATCAACACCGACGGTGTTCTGACCGTGCGGGTGGATAAAGGCGCGTCGGACAACACCATCGCCCGCATCATCCACCTGGTCGAGGAAGCTGAAAGCAGCAAAGCCCCGACCGCCCGCTTCATTGACCGGTTCTCGCGCTGGTATACCCCGGCTGCCATGGCCGCCGCCTTCCTCTTTGCCGTGATCCCGCCCCTGCTGTTTGGTGGGGCCTGGGACGAATGGATCTACAAAGGCGTGGCCCTGCTCCTGATCGCCTGCCCCTGCGCTCTGGTGCTCAGCGTGCCAGCCGCCGTCACCAGTGGCATCAGTGCAGGCGCCCGGCAGGGTTTGCTGATCAAGGGGGGCGCCGCGCTCGAAACCATCGGCAGCGTGAACACCATTGCGTTTGACAAGACGGGCACCCTGACCGAGAACAAGCCCCAGATCACGGACATCATTCCGCTGGGAGCTGCAGAACAGGACGTGGTGACGCTGGCTGCCGCGGTGGAAACCGGCAGCGCCCACCCCCTGGCCAAAGCCATTCTCGACCGGGCCAAGGGGTTCACCATTCCGGCCGCGGAAAACGCGAAAGCCATTGCGGGTAGAGCCGTGACCGCGACGGTCGCTGGCCGCTCGCTGGCGGTGGGCTCGCCCCGATACGCCCAGGAGTTGGCACCACTGGCACCGGACGTGCAGGCCCGCATTGAGGCCCTCGAGCACCAGGGCAAGACCGTGGTCGTGCTGCTGGACGGCGCCGCCCCACTCGGTCTGCTGGCCATCCGGGATGAACCCCGTGCAGATGCCAAAGCCGCCATCGCCAAACTCAAGGCGCTGGGCGTGCGTTCCCTGATGCTCACCGGCGACAATGCCCGGACGGGCCGCGCCATCGCGGGTGACCTTGGGCTGGACGTAGAAGCAGAACTGATGCCCGAAGACAAGCTGCGCCGGATCGCGGAACTCAAGCACAGCGGCAAGGTGGCGATGGTCGGTGACGGGATCAATGACGCCCCTGCTCTGGCCCAGAGTGACGTCGGTATCGCGATGGGGGGCGGCACGGATGTCGCTCTGGAGACGGCAGACGCGGCCCTGCTGCGCCACTCGGTGACGGGCGTAGCCGACCTCGTGCAGCTGTCCCGCGCCGTGATGGGCAACATCCGTCAGAACGTCGCCTTCGCCTTGGGGCTCAAAGCCATCTTCCTGGTCACCACCCTGATGGGCATCACCGGGTTGTGGCCCGCCATCCTCAGTGACACCGGTGCCACGGTGCTGGTCACCGCCAACGCCCTGCGCCTGCTGCGCTTCCGCCCCAGCTGAGAGGGGAGGCCCACACCTGCCGGTCCTCCCCCCCTGCCTGTGCTCGGTCACCTCCGTCGCCGCCCCTGGGCTGGCACACCCCCTCGGTCGGTCTGAAGCCGAGCAACCTGAGCATTCCCCTGCTGTTTTGGAGGTTCTCTATGAAAACCGTTACCGTCTACACCGTGCCTGGCTGCGCCTCCTGTGAAGCGATCAAACGTTTTCTGGGGGCACGTCAGGTGCCTTACACGGAGAAAAATGTCCGTGAGGATCCCGCGGCCCTGGCGGAGATGCAGGCCAGAGCGAATGTCCGCATTGCGCCCGTCACAGTCATTGGGGAGCAGGCCTTTTACGGCACCTTTGACGATCAACGCCCGCTCTTGGAGGCTGCCCTGCGAGACAATGAAGCATGACCTCGACACCTGAAGAGAAACTCGACCGCGCTGCCGACTGCGAAATTCACTGCGTTCACCCAGACGCGGTCGCGCGGGTTGAAGCGCAACTGCCGGACGACGCGCTGATCGAGCGCGCCACCAACCTCACGAAAGTGGTGTCCGACCCCACGCGGCTGCGCATCCTCTCTGCCCTTGCGCTTGAGGAGCTGTGCGTGTGTGACCTCGCGGTTATTGCAGGCATCAACGAGTCCACCATGAGTCACCAGCTGCGCTACCTGCGCGCGCTTGGTCTGGTCACCTTCAAAAAAGTGGGCCGCATCGCCTACTACCGACTGGCCAGCACCCACGTCACGCGCTTGATCGCGGACATGCTGGAACACGCCCGTACCATGTGAGAACTGCTGCCGGTTCTCCTCTTCTCTTTAAGGATGTTTCTCTTGAACAACACTGTTACCGCTGCGCTCCTCGGTCTCGTTGAGGGCATCACTGAGTTCTTGCCGGTATCCTCTACTGGCCACTTGATTGTCGCTGCCGACCTGCTGAACTTCCGGGATGCA
This sequence comes from Deinococcus aquatilis DSM 23025, assembly GCF_000378445.1. Lineage (GTDB taxonomy): Bacteria > Deinococcota > Deinococci > Deinococcales > Deinococcaceae > Deinococcus > Deinococcus aquatilis. The sequence continues at coordinate 35,661 of NZ_KB899704.1, forward strand.
GGCGGCACCTTCGAAATCGTCATCCAGCTTGGAGCAGTACTTGCCGTGATCGTGTATTACGCGCGGGACCTGCTGGGTCAAGCCCGCGCATTGCCAGAACGTCCTGAGGTGCGCAGATTGTGGCTGGGCGTTGCTCTGGCCTTTCTGCCCGCCGCTGCGTTGGGTTTTTTATTCAGTGACGTGATCACGCGCTACCTGTTCTCCCCGGTGACCGTGGCCATTTCCTTGATCTTGGGCGGCGCCGTACTGTGGATCATTGAAGGCCGCGTGTTTGTAGCGCGCACAACCACGCTGACCCAGGTTACTGCCCGACAGGCATTGGTCGTGGGGTGCGCACAGTGCCTCGCATTGGTGCCAGGCGTATCCCGGAGCGCTTCCAGCATTATTGGCGGCCTGCTGACCGGACTTGACCGTCCCACCGCGACCGCGTTCTCCTTTTACCTGTCCATTCCAACCCTGGGCCTAGCCACTCTGTACGCCCTAATCAAGGGGCGGGAAGCGCTGGACGGGACACAGTTCGGTCCATTGCTCGTTGGACTGGCGGTATCGTTCGTAACGGCGTTGCTGGCCATCGGTTGGTTGCTGCGCTACGTCTCTCGGCACGACTTCCGGGGCTTTGCGGTGTACCGCATCCTGGCAGGCGTCGCCATTCTGGGGTGGACACTATGGCGCTAAGGTTGGCTGGCCGCCGGGTGCCTTGGCCCGCGTACCTTACCGGCGTTCTGACGTGCATCCTGCTGGATCAGGCCTTGAAGTTCTGGACGGTGCAGACCTTCACGGAGGGAGTGTTCCGAGACTTCATTCCAGGTGTCCTGAGTTTAGGTCTGGTGTACAACACCGGCGCCGCGTGGAGCTTGTTTTCCGGTGCGGCCCTGCCGCTGGCGGCGCTGCGCCTGCTCGTGGGAGCCGGGCTGGTTGTCTACTTGGTACGTCGTCCGGTGCCGCCGTTGACGGGCGTGGCGCTCATGCTCATCGCCAGTGGCGCGCTCAGCAATTCGCTGGATGGCTGGCGGCTGGGCAAGGTGGTAGACACATTGTCGTCCGAAATCTTCTCCGTGGTCACGCGCCTGGTCGGGCAGGGCGACTTCCCGATCTTCAATCTCGCCGACGTCTGGGTGGTGTCGGGGGTCGCGCTGCTGCTGCTGCTCAGCTGGCGCACCAAGCCCGCCTCTCCGCCGAGTACCTCACGCCCCCCTTCCGTATAAGCAGGAGGTTCCACATGACCACTCAGAGCCGATTTGGTGACAGTAGCCTGGCATTTGTGCGCGACGGCTACGCCTTTATCCTGCGCCGCAGTGAGCGGGACCACACAGACGTGTTCAAGACCCGGTTGCTGCTGATACCCGTGGTGTGCTTACACGGCGAGCAGGCGGCGGAGGTGTTTTATGACCCTGAACGGTTCCAGCGGCGCGGCGCAGCCCCTCCCCGCGCTCAGAAAACGCTGCTGGGTGAGGGCGGCGTACAGGGCTTGGATGACAGCGCGCATCAGGTGCGCAAGGGGATGTTTATGTCGCTCATGACGCCCGCACGCCTGCGTGACTTGGCAAACCTCACGACGGCGCAGTGGCACGCAGCAGCCGTGAAGTGGGAGATGCAGGCTGAGGTGGTCTTGCTGGACGAGGTGCAAGAACTGCTGTGCCGCGCCGTCTGCCGCTGGGCGGGCGTGCCGCTGCGCGCTGCGGAAGTTCACCTGCGAACCGCAGACTTCGCCGCCATGATCGACAGCGCCGGTGCGGTGGGTGTTCGGCACTGGCGGGGACGGTTGGGCCGGGCCCGCGCGGAACGTTGGGCCGCAGGATTGATCACCCAGGTCCGGGCCGGGACGCTGACGCCAGACGAGGAAACCGCGCTCTCCGTGATCGCGCACCACCGGGATGGGTCGGGTGCTCTGCTGGACGAGCACACCGCTGCTGTAGAGCTGCTCAACGTCCTGAGACCGACGGTGGCGGTGGCGCTGTACGTCGTGTTCACTGCGCTCGGCCTCCATGATTTTCCGGAAGCGGCGAGGAGCCTGTCGGAAGGCCACCGGGCAGCGCGGGAGAACTTCGTTCAGGAAGTGCGGCGGTTTTACCCCTTTTTTCCTTTTGCTGCCGCCAAAGTCCGTCGGGATTTTGAATGGCGCGGGCAACAGTTCTTGCGGGGACAGCGGACCCTGCTCGATCTGTACGGCACCAATCATGACCGGCGCACTTGGGGTGACCCGGAAACGTTTCGACCGGAGCGCTTCCAGACGTGGAACGGCAGTGCGTACAACTTCATTCCACAGGGCGGTGGGGATCACTTTCAGGGGCATCGCTGCGCTGGAGAGTGGATTACCATTGAGTTGATGCAGGGTGCCCTGCGCTTCCTCACTGAAGAACTGACATACACGGTGCCGCCCCAGAACCTCCACGTGAACCTCAGGCGCTTTCCCGCACGTCCGGCGAGCCGCTTGGTGTTGAGGGACGTGCGGCGCAGCGGTCTCACAGCAGGTTCACGGTAAGGGCCTCATTCAGCAGACTCCCCAGCAGGTAGAGCTGCCGATTCCTCTGCTCGCCAAGACCTGCCAGAGCCAATTCTGCCTGATGAAACGGCCGTACAGATGCTCCGACGCCTTGGACAATAAGTGCCCAGAGTGCTTGTATGACGTGGGAATGCATGTTGTCCCGCAATGTGCACAAGGCAATTAAAGAGAGGGTCAACTGTGTTTCTGGTACCTCATCCGGCCGCCACCGCCTTGCCTCTGGCCTACGGATGGACCGCGCCCCTCCTTCTCCCCAGGTGCACTGGTGTGACTTAGAGCTGCTGAGAAGTGTCCAGCCCCGCTGGGCAGTGTGGTACCGGCGGCCCACCGCCTCTGGGCAGGCCACGCCACGCCACCCTGGTCTTTTCTTAAGTTTGACCTGATCCCGGCACGCCGTGCAGATGGCCTGTGCGTCCACCCTCAACGACTGTCCTGACCACAGGAGAACTTCAATGAGCGACGAAGACCATAACTTGGACGCCAATCAGGCCGCCGACCGCCGCATCCTGTGGCTGGTGCTGCTGATCAATCTCGGCCAATGCTTGGCTGGAGTCACGGTTGGCCTCTGGGCGTCGTCCACGGCAGTGGTTGGCGCGGCCCTCGACAATCTGGCCGACGCGTCGGTGTACGGCGTCAGCCTGTATGCGGTGGGCCGCTCAGCCACCATCAAAGTGCGTGCGGCCCGGTTGTCCGGATGGCTCCTGATCGGCTTGGCCGTCCTCCTGTTCGTAGAGGTGCTGCGCCGGTTTTTTGGCGGCGAGGCGCCCATTGGTCCGGCCATGATGGCCATGGCAGCGGTAAACGCGGCGCTGAACCTCGTTTGCCTGCGCCTTCTCAAGCGTCATCAGGGCGAGGACGTCAACTTCAAAGCGTCGGCGATCTTTACCAGCAACGACTCCATCGTGAACCTGGCCATCGTGCTGTCCGGCGCACTGGTCCTGTGGCTGGACTCGAACCTGCCTGACCTGATTCTGGGGTTGGTCGTCTCGGCGATTGCCGCCAATGGAGGCCGGGAAATCTTGTCGGAAGCGGCGGAAGCAGATGAACGGGTTCCCTCGGAATGACCCTGGGAGCAGTTGGACCCACCTCAACGTGAAATGGGGCGTCGTCCGGATAAGAGTTGACCAAGCAGCAAGGGATCGGCAGGTCTTTCAGAAAGTGTGAGGCTCACCGTGAACACAGCCCTCCGCAGTGCCGTTGCGTGCAGGTGTCTCAGCCAGACCAGCTTCTACTCCCCCTAAATCTCTGTACTTCTGTACAGAGATTCCTCCAGTATTGCTACAGTTGAGCGTGTTTCGTTCTGACCTGATGATATTGATGGCCCGGTGTGTCGCCCTCGACCCTGCACTGAAATCTGGGTGCACAGAGAACTGCGCGTGACGCTATCAACGCCTGCTGAGTCTGCTGCCGCAAAGGCTGCTCCAGATGCAGCTCTCGCCCGATTCGGCGGAGTGGGGGCGCTGCTGGCGGGCGCCCTGTTCTTGTGTTCTCTGGTCTACGTCTACGGCGTTCTGGCCCAAGCTGGGCTGGACGTGGAGATGTTCAACGATCAGGCGCGGTTACTGCCCTGGGTGGCCGAACATGCCCGCGCCTACACCGGCCTGTGGTGGTTGACGCTGCTCTCGACTCTTGCTCTGCTGCCAGCACCAGTGGCGCTGCACGACCGCCTCCGGAGTGGAGCAAGGGGAATCTCCCGAGTGGCTGCTGTAGCGGGCGTCGGCGGCGTCATTTTCGGCCTGGCGGCGCCGCTCGTCCTGGCCGCCGCGTCGCCGGTACTGGCTCAGGGGTACGTGGAGGCCTCCGGACAGACGCGTGACGCGGTACAGGTGATGGGCCGGATGATCGGTGACCTGGCTCTCCACCTGCGCCTGGGGTCGGACCTGCTTCTCGGCGTATGGCTGGGCGTGAGCGGAGGACTACTGCTGCGCCTGCAGCGCAACACCCGGTTAGGTGGTTGGTTCCTGGTAACCGCGGTGCTCACGGGGACCGTGATCGCCACCAAACCACTGGGAATCGCGGATCTCGAGCCATTCCTGGCACCTGTGCTGAGTCTGGCGTACCTGGGGCTAGGCACGGTGCTGCTACAACATTCGAGGTCCAGTCTCTCCGATCACGCAGGGTGAACATCCGAAATCTTACCCCCAAGGACTCGCAGGTTTGATTGATATCTGTACAGACCTCGTTCCTGCAACGAAACATTGACGCTTGATGGTTCAGGTTGGAGCGTCCGAAGAGATGAGCTTCACAGGCATCAAAGAAGTCCTGAACGATGGGTGGATCGGCCCAGTGGGGAACAGCAGACATGAGAACAGCAGAGCGCATGGAGGAACAAATGGGAAAGAGAGCAGCACAACCTGTAACGGCACCGTCAGGCGCCAACCCCCAGATCAAGATCAGAACCCGGGCAGCTCTGATGGGACTGGCCCTGACCTTGGCCGCCTGTTCGCAGAACACGACTGAGACACAGGCGGTGCAGGATGACCCCTACGCCGGAGGGCAAAGCTATCCGTGGAGTGACCGCCTCGATCCCGTGACCGGAGACCCCTACGCCGGCGGCCAGACCTATCCCTGGACAGGCGTGCGGGCCGCGGCTCCTGGGCTGACAGCCTTGGCACAGGGGAGCAACGACAATTTCTTGTCTGACCTGAGCTGGACGAGCGCGACCAACGCCTGGGGACCCATCGAAAAGGACCGGAGCAACGGTGATAAAGCCGCGGGCGACGGCCTTCCCATCACGATAGGCGGGCAGGTGTTTGCCAAGGGGTTGGGCATTCATGCGGCGTCTGAAGTCAGTTACGCGCTGGGCGGGATGTGCAACACCTTCACGGCTCAGATCGGCATGGATGAGGAAGTGGGTGACCGGGGCACCGTGGTGTTCCAGGTGTGGAACGGCACGGCGGCCAAGCTCTACGATTCTGGGATAGTGCGCGGCATTGACGCGGCCAGACCGATCAGCGTGAATGTGGCCGGGGTACAGAACCTGCGGCTGGTGGTCACCAACGGTGGCGACGGTATCAGTTTCGACCATGCCGACTGGGCCGAGGCCAAAGTCAGCTGTCCTGCTCAGCAGCCCAGCGGTGAGAACCAGCTCTCCGACTTGCCGTGGACCAGTGCGACCAATGCCTGGGGGCCCGTGGAGCGCGACCAGAGCAACGGTGAGAAGCTGCTGAACGACGGCCGGCCCCTCACGATAGGCGAACAGGTCTTCGCCAAGGGCTTCGGCGTTCACGCCAATGCCACCCTGACCTTCGGCCTGGCGGCCCGCTGCAACGTGTTTACTGCGCAGGTGGGCGTAGACGATGAAGTGGTCGAAAAAGGCAGCGTCGCCTTTCAGGTGTTCGGTGACGGGGTCAAACTCTACGAAAGCCCAGTTCGGCGCGGCACCGACGCGGCCCTGCCGATCAGTGTTCCGGTCAGCGGCGTGAGGGACCTGCGGCTGGTGGTCACCAACGGCGGCGACACTATCAGTTTCGACCATGCTGACTGGGCCGATGCCAAAGTCAGTTGCACCGAGGACACCAGCCCGCCCGTCACCCCCAAAGCCCTGAGTGCCGCCCCTGCCCCGGATGGTATTGCCCTGAACTGGGCCGACAATACGGAACCCGATCTGGCAGGCTACCGGGTCTACCGCTCGCCATCGGCCAACGGTCCTTACGGTCTGTTGACGCCGCAGCTCCTCACGACTTCTGCCTACAGTGACCCCGCGCCGGAGGGTGTGCAGTCCTACTATCAGGTGGTGTCAGTGGACACGGCGGGCAATACGTCGCTTCCGGCGACCACCAACGCCACGCGGCCCAACAGCGGCGGCAGCCCGGTGCTGACCATCGAGAATCTGGACAGCGTTCCCTTCTTCGACCGTCTCGTATTCAGCCGGATCGGTAGCCTCACTGCTCCGCCCAGCAACGGCGTGCATGACCGCGTGACCCTGCGAATCAGGAACACAGGGACGTCTTTGCTGCGGGTGTCCGACCTGCCTATCTCTGGCCCATGGGTGCTTGACCCCGCTCCCGCTTTTCCCGCCGATCTCGTGCCCGGCAGTTCCATTGACGTGCGCGTGCGGTTCGTCGCCGAGGCCACCCGCTACAACACCGGGACTCTCACGGTGGTGTCCAACGATACCAGCAAGCCGAACCAGGCTGTCCAACTGGTGGGACTGTGGCAAAGCGTGTCCGAAGGCGGACAGGAACCCAATCCCTTCCAGATCCGGGACGCTTTCGGCTACACGCTGAGCCTGGTGGGCAGCGAACCTACCCTTGACCAAAAAGGTCTGGTGCGGGCTCAGGGTGACGAAGTGCTCTCCGCTTACTGGCAGCGGGCCGATGAAAGCCTGCCTGTCACGGTGAGCCAACTGGCGGCCTACCACACCCAGCCCAACACGTCGACTCTCTTCTGGCACGACAAGAGCAATAGCACTTCCAACACTGTTCTGACCCATACAGCCATAGACGGTCAGACCGTGCTTCCGCGACTGAACGGCTCGCTGGCCCCTGGCAGCGCTTCTTTCAGCCCACCTGCTGGCGCCACCTTCGGCCTCCGCATGGACGGCGAATGGAGTGACCCGCGGCGCAACGGCCAAACTGCAGACCGCAGCGCGGGTTGCCAGCGGCCCTGCGGCCAGCACATCCGCTTCTGGCCTGCCAAAGACCGGGCTGGCGTGCTTCTGCCCAATACCTACTTTGTCATCATGGATTACGCAGGCATCAATTACGACTACAACGACAGCGTGTATATCGTGACCAACCTCAAGCCTGCGCCGGTCTTGCTGAACGTAGGCGGCGCGACCTTCACTGACCCGCAGACTGGCAATGTTTGGCTGTCTGACCAGGATCAGAACGGGGACGCACCGTTCCTGCCTTCTACGGCCATCAATGAAGGCAGTGCCAGCAGCACCTACGATATCGCTGCGACCAACAATGACCTGCTGTACCGCACCTACCGCGGTAATGTCGGAGGCGCCACCCCGCAGGAATCGCGTCAGATCAGCTTCAATATCCCGGTGAACAACGGCACCTACCTGGTCAAGCTGCACTTTGCTGACCTGACCTGGACGACTCCTGGTAAGCGCATCTTTGATGTCAGTGCTGAAGGCGTGGTGCGGGTGCCCAATCTGGACATCGTGGCCCAGAGTGGCGGCGGTAAGACTGCGCTGGTGGTGCCGCTCGAGGGCGTGCAGGTCACCGACGGCAAGTTGACGCTCAACCTGAAGGCCAGCGTGGATTTCCCGGCCATTTCCGGCATCGAAATCGTGCGCTAAAGGTGGAGAGCGGGGCCGCTGACATTGGAAAGCGGCCCCGCTTTTTTGGCTTCATACTCTAGGCTGGAAGGAGCATGATGAACACAAAAGCCGTGCTGGGCACGTTGCTGCGCTGACGGCCTGTTCGCGTCCTGATGGGGACCCATCTCAAAGCGGTCAATACCCCCTACCGGATCCTTATGCGGGAGGGCAAAGCCATCCATGGAGTGACCCTCGATCCTGGACCGGAGACCCCTACGCCGGCAGCCAGACCTATCCCTGGACGGTTCTGGCAAGTTAAGCGAGATAGGCTGAGCGTCCGTGACTGATCGCAAGCCCGACCGCCACTATTTCCCGCTGAGCATCATCCAATACGCTCTTTGGCTGTATCACCGCTTTTCTCTGAGCCAACGTGATGTTCAGGAATTGCTCTAGCAGCGCGGCATCCAAGTCAGTCACGAGACCCTGCGTCAGTGGAATATCAAGTTCGCCCCGCTCTTGACCGAAGAGTTGCGCCACTGGGAACCCCGCCCCTGTTCCCAGTGGTTTCTGGATGAGGTATGCATCGAGATCAGTAGCAAGAAATTCTGGTTGTGGCGAGCCCAACTGTCCTTCTCCTCGGACAGCTCAGCAGAGATGATTCCATCACGGTCTGTACCACTCTCCTGCTACGCCGCTCAACATTTCTTCTCTAGCCCCTAAATGCATCAAGCAACTACACACGAATCTCGAGGTGTAGACGCAGCGGGTTTTTCTGGACAGGGGCCATCCTCATATCCTACGCCCGTGACAAGTGACCCACTAGGCAGCGGCCTGACCCTGGTGGCGCTGTGGATGTTTATTCTGCCGACTCTGCTCTCCGGTCACAGCAGCCCGCTCCTCACGATCCCCGCCCTCATGCTCGTGCTGGCCGTGTGCGTATATCTCCTGCATGGTTGGAACTGGAAAAGCCATGCGTCTCTGACCGCCCTGTCCAGCGCGACCATTGCCGGGTACTTCATCACGCTCTGGGTTGCGCATGTGACGCACTTGAGTGGCCAGTCGGACACTGCAGCGACAGTGGCTCAGAATTCATACGGCCTCAATGCCCTGAGTTTATACATTGTGAGCGTGGTTCTGTCGGCGTTGGGCGCCATGAATGACATTACGGTCACGCAAGCGTCCGTGGTGGAGACGGTGGCAGAGAGCCAACCCGGTTTGCCCTTCCGCCGCCTGTATGCCCTGGGCATGCAGGTCGGCGGCGACCATGTGGGCAGCATGATGACTGTTCTGGTGCTCGGCTACGCGGCCAGCGCTCTCCCACTGCTCCTTTTGCTGCGGGCCAACCAAACCACACCCATGTGGGTCACTCTCAATGGAGAAGGCATGTTTTCGGAACTGGCAGGCCTATTGATTGCCCTCATCACCATGCTGCTGGCGGTGCCCCTCAGCACGGCCTTGGCTGCCTGGTGGGTCAGCGCCCGGGAGCAGACTCACAAGCAAAAAAGCAGTCAAGGGAGCCGTGAGCTGAACTGACGGAGTACTGCCGGTGGACAGAAAAAGCCTGGGTCAACAGCAACTCCTGGCTCCAGTCTTGACGAACGCCAAAGGCCTCATGTTCCAGCACCTACCAGCTGAACCTCACTCCGAGCGCCTGAGCTTCTTTGGGTGACAGCAGCACCCTGTAAGACAGCTCTGCCTTACCGCTCCACCGCGTGGAGTCACACCAACGGAACCGAGACTGAATTGCCTCCCTCGTGTGCCTGCACCGCGAGCAGATCAGGGAGGCGTCACCTGAGGTCGCACACAAGTGAAATGGCCGCCTGATTTCAGGCGGCCATACAGGCATTCTGGGCTTCACAAAGGTGAAGGGCTGAAGGACGAGAGGGTTACTTGACGCGGACCAAGGTCAGCTTGCCTGCACCCGTCTGCTCATCCAACTGGGCGACATACAGATGTCCGGTCGACCGGTTTTCGGTGAGATCAAGGGGATTGGGCGTGAAGTTGTTCAGGCCCGTCACGTAGGTCTGGGCTGTGATGATGTCCAGATTGGGGCCACCGGGCGTCAGCACCACGATGTCTTTGCCCGCGCTGTACCGCACCACCAACAGCTTGTTGCGCAGAGCCGAGGTGGGGGCGTTGGTGTACTCCTCAATCACGCCGTTGGCCGAAGCGTGCTCGCCAAAGTCGTACGCGAAGCCGCGCCAGTTGCGGTCAGGCAGGGTGCCCACGGGGTAGGAGGCCACTTCGGCCTTGTCGGCACCTGAGGTGGGGTTGCCGCCGTTCAGCACCCACTCGCAGCGCAGGGGGTTGGGGTGGCCGTAGTAGCCGCCGGGCAACACCCGGAACAGGAAATCGTTTTGTCCCGTGACGCTGGTCAGGGCGGGCACGGCGGGGCTGGTGTAAGGACCATCCGCGCGGTTGTTACAGGCCGCGGGCAAGGTCGCCGGGGTGCCGGGGGTGTTACCGCCCGCGGCCGAACCGTTGGTGGGCACGTACAGCTGGCCGTTGGTGTGCCACACCATGTCGTACGCGTTGCGGATCCCGCTGGCATAGATGGTGACAGGAGCGCCGGGGGCGTATGGATCGTACAGCCCGCCTTCAGACGTTTTGACGCTGATCGGCGGCGAGGGAATCCGGTTCAGATCCACGCGCAAGAGCGCGCCAGTCAGCAGGCGTTCGGGACGGTTGCCCCAGGCGTTGTCGGGGGCACCCATGGCCGCGTTGCTGCCCTGAAGCACGTACAGCGCATTCGGGTCGCCGGGCCGGAACGAGACGCTGTTGGTCTGGTGATCGCGGATCGAGCGCGGCAGGCCCACCACGTAGTCCTGCACATTTTCCAGATTCGGACCGCTCAGACGGGTGATCTTGCCGCTCCAGTCCGGCGAGTTGGTGCTGCCGTCCCAGAAGTGGTTGTTGCTGATCCAGGCGATGAGGTTGTCGGCGGTGGACGCGGGATCAAACTTCAGGCCGATGATGGTGCGGGGACCACCGTTGGCCGTCTGCACGGAGGTGATGGTCTGCGGCGCAGTGACCGTGCCGTCAGGCTCGACGCCGAAGCGCAGGATTTCACCGGTCAGGGTGGCGGCGTAGAGCTTGCCGTCCGGCCCCATTTCAACCGTGGTGTAGGGCATGACGGGCGCATTAGGCAGCGCGATTTGCTCGAACGCCACGCCGCTGGTGTCGGTGGACGTTGCCCCGGTCACGAAGGTGGAACGTAGGGGCAAGAACGCTGCGCCATTGATGTCCTTGAGGTCGGAGGTGATCTCGAAGAGGTAGCGGTAGTTGGCCTGCAGCGGCGAAGTGGGCTTGATCACCACGGCGTCGCCGCCGCCTGACGTGTTGACGGTCGCGGGAATGATTTGACTGGTGCCCGGATCAATGAGGTGGACGGCCGCAGAGGTGAGGGTGTTCAGGTCGATGGCATTGTTGGGCAAGTTCACGTCAGCAGTGACCGATACGGTCGGATCGACCATGGTCTGGTGATCTTGCGGTGAGTACCCGCGCACGCTGGGCCGGTCGCCAGGCTGGATGGTCACGTAATTCAGCTTGGTGTTGGTGCCACCTTTGGCATCGATGGTCAGGCGTCCATCCGTAATGTTGGCCAGCAGGGTGCTGGACATGAATTTGCGGTTGGCGACGGGGACAAAGCGGGCAATCGCCAGCTGGCCCTCAATGTTGATCTGGTGGGCACTGTCGAAGCTGTTGCTGGCGTCGCCCACACTGACGGTCACGTTGTAGACCCCGTTGGGCAGCGCATATTCCCAGGCGGCCGGTGTGCGCACCGCCGTCGTGCTGGACACGCTGTCGGGGAACTGCAGGTGCATCAGGGTGTTCAGACGGGCATCGACCCCGACCAGGGCACGGTCACGGGAATTGGGCGTGATGTCCAGAGGGACCGGCGCCCCAGTGCCCGCACTGGCCTGCGTGATCCAGCCGAAACCGCGGGTGCTGGTGTACGCCGCGCCGGTATCGGCGGTGTAGCCCGCGGGCTTGGTCGAGGCTGCAGGTTGGAAGTTGATCAGAATGCCGCCCGCCGGGAGCGTCGAGGCGGCGTTGACGGTGACCTGAGCGCTGCCGGACTTGCTGGGATCGAAGGTGGAGGTGGCCTTCACCGTGGCGGTGCCGGTGCCCACACCCGTGATCAGGCCGGACTGGCTGACAGCCACGACGGCCGTGTTGCTGCTGGACCAGGTCACGCCGGGGCTGTAGCTGCCCTGTCCGCTGACTTCGGCGGTGAGCTGCTGCGTGCCGTTGACATTCAGGCTGACGGGCGCCGGGCTGACGGTGACGCTGCTCACGGCAGGTTGCACCGTCGAGCACACGATCTTGGCGCTGGCCCAGTCGCCGTGGTCAAACTGCACGCTGTCGCCGCCATCATTGACGCGCAGGGTCAGCTGCTGCTTGCCTGCCACGTTCACATTGACGGAGCGGGCGGGGTCTTTGCCGGTCATCAGGCCGCTGTCGAAGAGCAGCGCGCCATCGGCCAGCACCTGAAAGACGAGGGTGCCTTTGTCGCCGACTTCATCGTCGACGCCCACTTCGGCGCTGAAGGCCGAGCAGGTGCCGCCCAGCGCATAGACCAACTGGGACACCGCATGAACGCCGACGCCCTTGGAGTAGACCGTCCCGCCGATGGTCAGGGGGCGGCCGTCGGCGGCGGGACGTTCGCCGTTGCTGGTGTTGACTTCGTAAGGTCCGTAGCCATTGGTGGCCGAGAGCGGCGTCAGCTCACTGATCAGCTTTTCACCAGACGGTTGAGGCGTGCTGCACGTCACTTTGGCGTCGGCCCAGTCGGCATGGTCAAACTGCACGCCGTCGCCGCCATCGGTGACGACCAGGCGCAGGCTCTGCACGCCGGTCACATTGACGCTGACCGCTTTGGCGGCATCCGTGCCGCGCACCGTGCCGGAATCGTAGAGCTTGGTGGAGACCCCGTTCCAGACCTGGAAGGCCACGCTGCCTGAGCTGCCGACTTCGTCGTCGACCCCCACCTGAGCGGTGAAGACCGTGCAGGCGCCGCCCAAGGCGTACCGCACATCCGAGAGGGCGTGCACGCCCAGACCTTTGGCGAAGGTGGTGCCGCCGATGGTCAGCGTTTGGCCGTCGCCGCCCGTGCGGGTGTTGTTGCTCTTGTTGATCTCGATGGGCCCGTAGCCGCTGGTGGCCGAGGTCCAGGTCATGTCGCTCAGCTGGGTGTCGGTGGGGGTATCCAGCGCGGACACGCCGACGCCCCGCCACGGAGAGCCGAAGCCGCCCGGGTAGGGATCCGAAGAATCGGACACATCGGACCAGGAGTAGTCCACGCCACTGGCGTAGGGATAGGCCGCGTCCGGGCCAGTCTCACCATTGCCGGAAGACTGGGAGGAACAGGCCACCAGGCTGGCACCGATGATCCAGAGCAGGCCAGCCTGAAGCGCCCGCCGTGGAGCGAACCGGCGCGACGTGAGGTGAAGTGTTGACGAACGTTGTTGCCTCATTCAGTTTCCTCCGAAACATTCTCTCTACGATGGAGATGTCGGGCTACTATCTATGTGAGGACGTTAATTAAACGTCTCTTGCTCTGTACCGGATAACTTCAGGTTGAGGTTGTGCTGGATGAGGGAGTCGTGAACGTGTGAATGGTTGCGAAGCGGTACGACAAACGGCGGTGTTTGGGGATGTTGGCGACTCCAAAACCCGGCGATCTCCAGCGTACCCAACTCACCCATCACCTCAAAGCCTGTGTTGCTTTCCTCCGGTACGACACGCTGCAACGTGTCGTGGACGTCATACTCGCGATGGTCACCACCCAGAGTGTGAACCAGAGCACTCTTTGCATCCATCTCCACGCAGCCAGCTCTGCAGCAGCGAAGAAACGCTGGGTGGAATGTGGCTGCCAGGACCCACAACTCACTGAATCGCTGTTCCTCGCGTTTTGACTGGCCCTGCTGCCCCCAGGGAAGCTGCTGCTCAGCTTGGACCACACCACGTGGGAAAAAGGGGCATCACCGCTCGATCTTCTCGTGCTCGGTGTCGTCCTACACGATGCCCTTGGTCTGGATTGCCCTGGATCACGATGGGAGCAGCGACACCGCGAAGGGCCTTCAACTCGTTTCACGACTGTTGAAGGCCCTTCCAGCGTCCCGCTGGAAGGGCTTGGTTGCCGACCGGGAGTTCATCGGCGGGGAGTGGTTCCGCTTTCTGAAACGAAAGAGGATCAAGCGGGCCATCCGCATCCGGGAGGTAGACATCCCGAGATGTATGAGCTGCTGGTACGTGAAATTATGCGAACTTGTTTCGCTGTATAGCGCTCTTAACTTTCCTTCGGCTCAATTGGCCAAGGTCTTTCTGTTCACACTTGACCGTCCAAGCACAAGAGAGCAGCTCCACTATCAGCAGGACAGCGGCGGCGTCATGCTTGTCTGCCCAGTGTCCGGTGACGCTCTGGCTCTTCTGACATTGGTGTTGACGCCAACTTCAAGCCCCTACAAAGGTCTGAACAAGCAAGTAGGCGTTCAGGCCAATGATCAGTGCGGCGATCAGCCACCCCAGGACCTGCACCGTGCGGGTGCTGGTCAGCTCCCCCATGACTTCACGGCGTCCCGTAAACACCAACAAGGGGACCAGCGCAAACGGAATGCCGAAGCTGAGGATGACCTGCGACAAGATCAGCGTACTGGTGGGATTGAGACCCAACAAAATCACGGCGAAGGCCGGGACCATGGTGATAGTGCGCCGCAACCACACCGGAATGCTGAAGCGCACGAAGCCCTGCATCACCACCTGGCCTGCCATGGTGCCCACCGTGCTGCTGGAGAGCCCCGAAGCGAGTAGCGCCAGCGCGAACGCGATAGCCGCCCCCCCGCCGAGCAGCGGCGTCAAGGTCCGGTAGGCTACGGTCAGGTCAGCCACGTCCGAGTTCCCCGTCGTGTAAAACGCCGCAGCTGCGGCCGCCAACATGCTCAGGTTGATCAGGGCCGCCAGGCCCATGGCCATAAAAATGTCGGTGCGGGACATCCGGGCCACCTGCCGTTTCTCGGCTGGAGTGGTCGCTGGAATGCGGTTCTGGGTCAGGGCGGAATGCAGGTAGATCACGTGCGGCATCACGGTCGCGCCGATAATGCCGACCGCCAGGTACAGGCTATCCGTCCCTTCAAACCGGGGAATGAACCCGCCCAGCGCACTCAGGCTGGGACGGCTCAGCACGATCTGGACGAGGTAAGCCACGGCGATCACGAAGACAAACCCCGTAATGGCAATTTCAATGGGACGAAACCCGCGTTTCTGAAGCGTCAGCAGGCTGAAGGTGACGATGGCCGTGAGGACGGCGCCCCAGAACAGCGGGATGCCGAACAGCAGCTGAAAGGCCAGCGAGGCCCCCAGGAATTCGGCTAGATCGGTGGCCATCGCCACCAGTTCCGCCTGGATCCAGTAAGGCCAGGCCAGCCGGGGCCACCGCTCCCGGATCATCTCTGGCAAATTCTTGCCCGTCGCGATGCCCAGGTTGGCACTGAGGTTCTGAATCAGCATGGCCATCAGGCTGGCCCCCAGGATGACCCACAGCAGCAGGTACCCGAATTGCGCGCCGCCCTGAATGTTGGTGGCGAAATTCCCGGGATCCATGTACGCGACAGAGGCGATAAACGCAGGCCCCAAAAAAGGAGTCAGCCGAGCGAGGCCGCGCCGCTTGGACGTGTTGGCCAAGATAGAGACTGCCTCGGCGTTGAGCCGCTCATCGAGACTGGTTGGAGTCGGGGCGCTGCTCACGCAGACACCGGCGCGTCCACCAACAGGTGTTGGGCGACGGACAAGGCCAAAGTCAACTGCTGTGCGCTGTCCAATGCCTCTAGGGTGACCGTGCCAAGGGCGTCCTCTCGCGACACCAGCCGGACAGTGACTCCAGGGGTTAGGCCCCGGGTCATCAGGGCTTTGAGAAGCTCGGTTTCCCCCGGCACCCGCACGATCTGCGCCATTGTCCCCGTGGGCAAATCGGTCAAACAGACTTCAGGCCTCACCGGCACAGAGCCGTCCAGCGCCGGAATGGGATCTCCATGCGGATCGAAACTCGGCTCACCCAACCAGGCCGCCATGCGTGCTTCCAATGTTTCGCTGATGACGTGTTCTAGGCGTTCGGCTTCAGCGTGAACTTCATCCAGGGGATACCCCAGCGCCCGGTGCAGGTAAAGCTCAAGCAGGCGGTGATGGCGCAGGATTTCCAGGGCTACGGTTTGGCCCGCGGGGGTCAGCGTCGCGCCTTTATAGGCCACATGTTCCACCAAACCGTGGTCAGTGAGGCGGCGCAGCATGCCAGTTACGCTGGCAGGATTGACGTTCAGCGCGTCCGCCACTGCCTGGGTACTGACGCTACCGTCCCCTCCGAGCAGGTACAACTGTTTGAGGTAGTCCTCAATGGCTGGTGAGTAGGGCCGGTCTGTCATACACGAAGTTTAGCCGAAACTAATCCCTAAACTACATATACCGAGAAAAGGTAAGGATTCAGTACAGTCATCTGGAGATATACGTACCACTTAGGCCTCTGCCCGTTCCCCTTGACCCCTGTTGAACCCATCCATTTCAACTTCCTTCGTCTTGAGATTATCTCTCCACTGGAGGAAAACATCAGTGGAAGGCTTGGAGAAAAAGACGGGCAGCCATGAACTTTACGTGTTCAGCATGTTAAGGAGCGCAGTGATGCCCCCACCTTTCCGCTTTTTCCTCCCCCTCTTGACGAACAGCAAAACCAGTTGACTTTTTTTTAGGAATGCCTAATATAAGATATGTACTCCTTCCACTTCTATTTTCGGAGCGTTGTATGAGTCACTGGTTTCAGTCGCTGCTTTCTCGCCGCGACCTCCTGCGGGTAGGAGCAGGCAGTGCGGCGGCCCTGGTGGGTGCACAGGCGCTGGGTCAAGCGCCCCAGCCCGCAGGAATGGACCACAGTCAGATGGGGGTGACCCCAGCCGCCCCCCCCAAAGGCCACGGTGGCCACGGCGGCAACCTCATGGTCGGCACCGTGGATCACGCCCGCAACGGCTTTGATCCCATGCAACTGCTGACCGACTGGGATACGGGAAAAGTCAGTCAACTGCCGGACGGCCAAACCCTGCGCGAGTACACCATTACCGCACAGGAAAAAGACATTGAGATCGCGCCCGGCGTGTTTTTCCCCGCCTGGACCTACAACGGCCGGGTGCCGGGGCCAACCCTGCGCTGCACCGAAGGAGACCGGCTGCGGATCCGCTTCTTCAACCACACCTCGCACCCCCACACCATTCACTTTCACGGCGTCCATCCGGCCGAGATGGACGGCGTGCCCGGCGCAGGCCCAGGAGAGATTCTGCCGGGAGGCAGTTTCCTCTACGAGTTCGACGCCGAGCCGTTTGGCTGCCACCTCTATCACTGCCACGCGACCAGCCTCAAACGCCATATTCACAAGGGCATGTACGGCGCGTTTATTGTTGACCCCAAGGAAGGTCGGCCCCCCGCCCGCGAATTCATGATGCTGCAAAACGCCTTCGACACCAACTTTGACGGGGCCAACGAGATCTACGCGGTCAACACCGTGGGCTTTGAGTTCGCGCGGCGACCTATTCCCGTGAAAAAGGGTGAACTGATCCGCATCTACCTGATCAACATCATCGAGTTCGACCTGATCAACGGCTTTCACCTGCACGCCAATTTCTTCAACTATTACGACACCGGCACCACTCTGGATCCCACCAGCCGCATCGTCGATACCGTTACGCAGGGACAGGGCCAGCGCGGCATTCTGGAATTCCGGTACAAGTTCACGGGGCAGTTCATGTTTCACCCGCACATCAGTGAATTCACCGAGTTGGGCTGGATGGGCGTCTTCAACGTGGTGGAAGGGGCCGACTACGCTGCCGCTCTGCAGGAGGTCGGGCTGGACGCCGCGTGGGACCGCCGCGCCACGCAGGGCAGCACCATCAAGGGGCAGGGCGCATGAGCACCGATATTCCGGCCAAAGCGGCCAGTGCCAGCAGCCTGTGGGGACTGGCCATCTTGCCGATCTTGCTGCTGGGAGCTGTCTTAGCGTATCTGGTGGCCACTGGTGGGGGCCTCCAGGCCTTGACGGGTCCGCCCGTTGAGCAAGTCAAGATCGGCCGTATTACCTTGCCTGAACGCGGCGTAATCCAGGTGCAGGTCGTCAACGACGGTCCGCAGACCATGACCATTCCGCAGGTGATGGTGGATGACGCCTTCTGGGCCTTTACCGCCGATCCCCCGGGGAGTATTCCGCGCCTTGGGTCTACCACCCTGACCATTCCCTACCCGTGGGTGGAGGGCGAGGCACACAAAGTGGCCCTGCTCAGCGATCTCGGCAGTGTGTTTGAGGCGGAGATCCCGGTGGCCACCCTGACGCCGCAGCTTGACGGCAACCTGTTTGCCCGCTTCGGCCTGGTGGGCCTGTATGTCGGCGTGGTGCCAGTACTGCTCGGAATGCTGTGGTTTCCCTGGATGCGCCGCCTGAGTGGCGGGGCCATGAACTTTATTCTCTCGCTGACCGTGGGCCTGCTCGTTTACCTCGCCATCGGCACCTGGTTGGACGCCCAGGAATTTGCCGCGGCACTCCCTGCGTTCTGGCAAGGCACGCCTGCGGTGGCCCTGATCGCTCTGCTCTCCGTGGGCGTGTTGCTGGCCATCGGCGGCAAGCGCAAAACGGAGGAGCAACCGCTGGGCCTGTCGTACCGGATTGCCACCGGAATCGGGCTGCACAACCTCGGGGAAGGTCTGGCCATCGGCGCGGCCTTCGCCCTGGGACAGGGCGCGTTGGGCACGTTCCTGATCCTGGGCTTCACGCTGCACAACATCACCGAAGGCGTGGGCATCGTGGCTCCACTGGTCAAGCGCAGCCCCGGCCTCGGTCAATTTGCTCTGCTCGCCCTCCTGGCAGGCGGCCCAGCCATCCTGGGCACCTGGATTGGGGGCTTTGCCTTCAATCCGGTGTTGGCGACCGTCTTTCTGGCCATTGGTCTGGGGGCCATTGTGCAGGTGATCTGGGAAGTGGGACGCCTGGTGATCCGCAATACCAGCAAGTTGGGACTGCCTGTGGCAGGCTGGTCAAATTTGGGCGGCTTCACCGTGGGCGTGGCCCTGATGTACTTCACGGCCTTCCTGGTCAAGTTTTGAACGCGGGCTTTCCCAGTTGGAGCTTCGCGCACGCGTCCTTGGCCAGACCCACCACGCCCTCTTCGGGACGGTCTGAAACCCGTCCGCTTGAACACAGTCGTCAGGGCGCAGGTTGGGCACTCCTGATCACTGAAGCTTTGCCCCCAGCGTTGCCCTGAGTGAACTGGACAAGCACCCGAGCGCTCCCGCCTGTGGGGTGCTTGCCCCATTCATCCCTTTACCGGTGGGATGAATGGGGCGCTTCTCAGCAACCGCACTCGGCATCAGCGCACGACTGATCCGTCTGGCCAGACGCGCTTTGAGCTGGCCTGGGCTTCAACCGCAGATACACCAGCACACTCATCCCGGCCAGCAGAACTCCGCCCTCGGCGATCCACCCCAGCCAGCCTCCCAGCAGTCCAGCGACGCTGCCCACTGCGCCGCCTGCCAGCACCATCGGGATCAGGCAGGCGGTGCACCCGACCACCAGCGCTGCCATCATCCCAAGAGCCGTCTTAAGCTGGTGTTGAGCAGTTCCGCTTTGTTTCATGTTCATCTCCTTTCCCCTGGTCATGCAGCGGGCAAGCCTCTCCGCCGGAGCAGGCCAGGAATGAGTCGCACTCGGCTTCGATCACCCGTTCAAGGGCAGCACGCATCTCCAGAAACAGGGCGATCTTGCGATCGATTTCACTGATCTTCGCAGTGGCCCGTTTCTGCACGTCTTTGGAATTGCCGCGCCGCACCGTGAGTTCCGTCAGCTCCTCGATCTCAGCAAGCGAGAACCCTAGACTCTGCGCGGCCTTGATGGCGCGGATGAGTTTCACGGCGTCCATATCAAACGCCCGGTGTCCCCCGGTACTTCGTGCAGGACGCTCCAGGAGACCCCGACGTTCGTAATACCGGATGGTTTCGACATTCACGCCTGCCTGCTGGGCCAGTTCTCCAATGCGAATGCTGCTCACGTCATCCATTCTCACGCTTTGGGAGCTCACTTGTCTTGAATCCTGCCTCGAGGAACGCGTGCACCTGCTCATCACCTCCCAGTTCAAACGAGAGCGGGCCACCCGCAGGCTCAAAACGGATACTGATCTGGAGAAACGGGCAGCAGCGCAGCTCTAAAGCGGCCAGTTCCGCCAAGTCCTGTGCCAGGGGCGTGCTGGACTCAAATGAAAAGGTGAGGCCATGTGACGTTGGGGTCGGTAGGGGGGCCAGAGTCCGAAGGTGGCTCCACAGCTGCGCGTGTCGTCCACGTTCTTCGGGCGTCAGGACGGTCAGGTCACAGGCGAGAGGACGGGCGTGGGTGGCGGTCATAGGGGCCTCCGGAGAACCGCTGGATCAGCGGTACCCTCACGGTAAACCCGTACCTAAGTCCAGTTTGCAAGAGGGGGTGACGTCCATGGGACAACGCTGCATGCCACCCAGGTTGGACAGATGCAGAACCGAAGGCCTCAGCGCAACGGTATCTTTACGTGGTGCTGGCCTCTGTTGCGCTTTTTGTCCTCGCCGGTCTCGCAGAGATTGGGGGTGGATATCTGGTGTGGCTGTGGCTGCGCGAAGGCCGCCCTTGGTGGGTCGGTCTGGTCGGCGGTCTGGTGCTGGTGCTGTACGGGATACTGCCCACGTTGCAGCCTCCATCGTTCGACTTTGCCCGAACCTACGCAGCCTACGGCGGGTTGTTTATCGTGCTCTCGTTGGTGTGGGGCCGCGCCGTGGAAGGAAAGACACCTGACACCCCGAGTCTCTGGGGGGCTGGACTGGCGCTGATCGGCGCACTGATCATTGCCTACTGGCCGCGAGGCTAAAAAATCACACTTCACTCTGACTCTGGTCTCCCAGGCTGAGTCTTTCGAAGGGCTAAATTCTGGCCAACCCACCACCATCGCTTCCACTTCGGGCTACCGTGAAGCATGAATGCCCTGCAGCTCACCTGTCCGCTCAACGGAAGGCCGGGGAAAGTCGTCAAGCTGATCACCCTCAAGGCGCTGCTGACGCCGCAGGCCCTGACGAGGCTCGCGCCACTGGACACCTATTACTTTTGTTCGGATCCAGTGTGCCCAGTGGTGTATTACAGCGCGTCACACAGCTACCGTGAAGGGGACCTCAAAGTGCCGGTCTTCCAGAAAGACTCAAACAGCAACGTGCCTGTTTGCTACTGTTTCGCGTATTCCCGCCGTGATTTAGCTGGCGAAGGTACCCATAAAGATGCCAAGCACATTCCCGAGGTGATCCGTGGGCATATTCGGGCCAATCGGTGTGGCTGTGAAGTGAATAATCCGCAGGGCTCCTGCTGTTTGGGAAACGTTATACAGACAATCGACGCTATACCAACATCGGCCCCCGACCATCCCACGACCACGTGTTGACGAGCCACTCGTCTTGTTTCTTGAAGACAACTGCGGAAAGGCGCTGACAGTAGGTTGAGTCAGGCAGAAACGTTCCCTTTCAACGAGAAGACACCGTTATTTTCCTTTCTGAAAGAGACCGAGAGGTACAAAAGAAGCGGAAAGTGGAGCCCGCTGCTCTAACCGAGACGGTCACTGGCTTTCACCACAGGCCAGCTCAACCGCCTTGCGCCCAGACTCCACACCGACAGCGCCGCCAGCCCTGCCATCAGGGTCAGTGACCAGCCGTAACCGCCTGTTCCGGCGAACAACAACCCCATGCCGAACGGCGTCAACGCCTGCGCCAGATTGACAGGCCGGGCCAAGCGACCATTGACCGTGCCGAACTGGGCTGGGGGATACCAGGCCACCAACAATTCACTGCGGGCCAGAGTCAAGGCTCCATTGGCCAGCCCAAACAGGACGATCCCGAGAGCTGTCAGCGTCAACGAGGCGCTGAAGTGCAGGAGCGCTGCACCGATTCCCAAAAGGCCCAACAGTGTCCCCGTCAGGCGTTGCACCCCCAGACACTGAAGGAGAGGGGCAAAGATCACCCGTCCTGGAAGCGCCGCCAACCCCATCAATCCTGTGAGCGCGGCCGCGGTGCCGGGAGCATGTCCCGAGGCCAACAGCAATGGAGCCAGTTGTAACCCGACCCCGACCGTCACGATCCGCGACAGGGTAAAGGCCCAGACCAACCGGGAGAAGGCAGCATCTGGGGTGAAGGGGACAGGGGCAGAGTGAGCCTCAACAGGTGCGCTGCCAGGAACCACCCACCACACCAGCATCCCCACGCCCACCAATAGCCCAGCCAAACTCCACAGCGCCGTCTGAAGTCCGCCGTCTCCCAACAACGCGGTGGTGAGCGGAACAAACACCGTGCTGGCCAGCCCCGCGATCAGGGTAACGGTCAGGGTGGCCGAACGGCGGGCCGATGCGTTCACCTGTTGCCCCAACACCGTAAAGACGGCTTCGTAGAAGGTCAGACTCATGGCCACGCCTACCAGCAGCCAAGCAGCCACGAAGAGGACGTAGTTGTCCGTCCAAGCCAAGAGCCCGAAGGCCACAGCGCCGAGCACGGCTCCCAGGGCCAGCCAAGTTCGACCCTGCCCCCGGTCGAGGACTCGCCCGATTCGGGGTGCGAGAAAAGCCGTGGCCAGCAACGCCAGAGTGAAGGCCAAACTGGTCTGGGTGCGGCTCCAACCATAGGCCTGCTCCGCCGCGACCGCCAAGAGCGGCTGGGCGTAGTACAAAGCGCCATACGCGACGGTGGCCAAAAGAGCCAGCACCCAAATCATCAGGCGCTGGCGGCGGGCAGAGGGGGACATCAGCCCAAGGTCATCAACTGGACGGGGGCGGGCGAGCAGCAGCCACTTTCGGGAGCGCAGCCTGCTTCGGTGCTGGCTTCGCTGGGCAGGCCACAGGCGTCTCCAGCCTTGCACTGCACACCCGGCGTCCGCAGGTGGACGATGACGCGCTCAGCCTGAGCTTCAACGTGGCTGACGTGATACTGCATGGCTGGCGTCACGCTGTTGCCGTATTCAAAGCGAACTTCCGCCTCATCCCGCACCGGAATCTTTTGCACGACCCGGTCGTAGATCGCCAGGAATTTACGGTTGGTCATGAAGCCACCGGCGGCGTCTTCCGCACTGCCGTCCATCAGTTGAATGACCGTTTCGCGCCAAGTGTTGGCTTTGCCTCCGCAGTCCATCGCTTCAATCGTGACGGCTTTGACCTCGGTGACGTGGTAGCCCGCCGGAACAAGCGTCTCTCCATGTAAGTGAAACTCAAGTGGCCGCTGAGGCGGAGCACGCAGTTCGCTGAGGAGGGTCACGGTCGTGGTCTGGTCGCTGAGGCCGGGAATGGTCTGGGTCATAGGGAGCTCCTAGTCGAGAAAGAGGGGTGGGTTGAGGCGAGCAGTCAGCAGGTGACGCAGGGAGGGGTGGGGGCTGGGTGAGTGAGGCGAGTCCACGGCCAAGAGGCGGGTTGATGAACGCGAACCACCAACTCAGCCTGACGCTGCTGCTCAGCGTCCTGCCGCAGTTCACGCTGATGTTCCAGAGCCAGACGTTCGAGAGCAATCCAATTCATACGGCCTCCTTCTGAAACGGCGGCACCGCGGCCAGCAGCTGATCCAGGGCGGTGCGGGCGATGAGCATGCCTCTGGCGCTCAGGGTGTAGTAGGTCCACTTGCCACGTTTCTCCGCCCCGACCAGACCCGCGTCCACCAGGATCTTCATGTGGTGGCTGGTGGTGGGCTGACTCAGGCCCAGCATCTCCTGAACGTCGCAGGTACAGACCCCCTGTCCCGTGGAGCAGCACTCGGCATCGGCGGTCGCCAGGAAGTGCAGCGCTTTGAGGCGGTGCGCGTCTCCCAGCGCCTTGAAGACGGCTGCTGTCTCATCGAAGTTCATGGATGTATCTTAGACAACGCATAGAAGATTGTCAATGGGAGAATTGTTGTTCTCTGGCGTTGCTCCTCTTGGTCATCTGCCCAACCACCAGCGCAGCGTCCTGCCCCGCCCCCCGCAAGGTCGCTGACGCCAACGCCCGCTGCCCACTCAGACCGACAAAATACAGGCCCGGTACCGTACGACTCACCCCCAGACGCTGGATGGGTTCTCCCCGACGGTCCAGCGCTCCGGTGCCCCGCAGGAAGTCCAGGTTCGCCCGGTATCCGGTGGCGAACACCACAGTGTCCACCGCTTCCTCCTGACCGCTGGGCCACACCACTCCCTGCACGGTGAACTGCAGGAACATCGCCCGCTGATCCAGCCGCCCTTGACGGAAGGCTGCACGGTACACGCCGTGGTCAAACACATTGCGCGGGGACGGCAAGCGCCGGATGTGCCCCAGGGTCAGCTGATCTACCCTCAGCCAGGTGATCCAGTCGTGGATGTCCCGGCCCAGAATCCGTTGCGGCGTGAACTGCACCGGGGTACGGGCCGCCAGACTCACCCGGGCCACCTGGGCCAGTTCCGCTGCGATCTGCACCGCCGAGTTGCCCGCCCCCACCACCAGGACGCGTTGCCCGCTGAAGGGTGACGGTTCCTGATAGGCCAGGGAGTGCAGGATGGTGCCCCTGAACAGCTCCTGACTCGGCACAGCGGGAATGAAGGGGCGGCGATATGTTCCGGTGGCAGCGATGACCGTTCGGGAGAAGAAGGTTTGCCCGTCTGCCGTCATTACCCGGAATCCCTCATCGTCCGGCAAGACCTGAGTCGCTTCCGCGGCTGTGACCACGGGGAACTGGAAATGCGCCGCATACGCGTTCAGATAGGCGACCACCTCATCCCGGCTGGGGTAGCGCTCTGGATCTCCAGGAAACGGCAAGCCCGGTAGCGCCGCGTGCCGGGCTGGGGAGAACAGTTTCAGGCTCTTGTAGTGCAGGGGCCAGGAGCCGACCGGCCGGTGACTAGCCTCCAGCACTTGAAAATGCAGGCCGCGCTGCTGCAGGTGGTAAGCCGTGGCCAGACCGGCCTGACCAGCACCAAGAACCAGAGCGTCGTACCGCAGGCTCATCGGAGTACCCCAGCTTGGAGTGCAAGGTGCATGACCACCGCTGACGCTGGACAGACCCCCTGAAGTTCCCGTGAGGCCAACAGACCTGGGGGCAAATCCTCGCGTGTGATGGGAACGAAGCCAAACATCGGGAAGAAGCGCTCCGCCGTGGTCGTCAGCAGAAACAGGCTCGAGAGTCCAGCGTCACGCGCCCGCCGGATCAGTTCGCTGGTCAGGGCCTGTCCAGTGCCTTGGCCCCGCTGATCAACGCGGACAGTCACCGAGCGGAGCAGGCCATGCGCTCCATACCGCTCGGTTCCAGCGACCCCCACCACCTCCTGGCCACGGAGAGCCAACACAAAGCCGGACAAGTGGGCCTCCACCCCTTCCAAGGGCAGCGCCGCCGTCCTCAGGAACGTCTCGATCACCGTCAGATCCTCTGCTGTGGCTTGCCGGAAGGTCACGTCGCAACGCATGCTTGGCTCTTTTGGGATTCCGCTTCCAAAGCGGCGGCCAGCAGTTCAAGAGCCCGCAGCACGCCCGCCTGTTCCTCCTGTGGAACGTGACCGAGGAGGCGCACTGATTGAGCCGCCAGTTCCGCATTGAGGGCGGCGACCTGCTCCTGTCCCTGAGCGGTGAGCGTGAGTTCAATCGCGCGCCGATCCGTGGCGCGGGGCTGCTTGCTCACCAGGCCGTCTTGCACCAGTTCATCCACGTTGCGGCTGAGCCAGCCTTTATCGGCACCCAGCCTGCGGGAGAGATCCGCGAGGGTCAGGGGACTTTCCCGACCGAGCGTGGTGAGCATCTGGCAGCGGGTGAGGCTCTGGATCCCGCAGCAAGTGGCCGTGCGTTGCTGGAGAGCCGTGTGGAGGCGGGTGATGCGGCGCAACAGATCGCCAGAATTTCGGGTCATCCATGCTCCTTTCGTTGACCTTGACAACGGTCTGAAAAAACCGTACACCTAGGGACAACTCGTTGTCAACATCAACGATCAGGAGACACCGCATGTTCACCACCCGCCTGGCCACCCCTACCGACGCTCCAGCCATCGCACTCATCTACAACCAAGGCATTGAAGATCGCACCAGCACGTTTGAAACCCAGCCCCGAACCGAGCAGCACATTCAGGCTTGGTTTGATGGCGTTCACCCCACCGTGGTGGCAGAGCGAAGCGGAGGGGTCATCGCGTTTGCCAGCACGAGTGGGTACCGTCCCCGGGACTGTTACGCCGGGATTGCGGAATTCAGCGTGTATGTGGCCCAGGACGCGCGGGGCCTGGGAGCGGGTCGGTCGGCCATGACCGCTCTGATCCCGGCGGCTCAGGACGCCGGGTTCTGGAAACTGCTCTCCAGAGTCTTTCCCGAGAACACGGCCAGCCGGAAGCTCCTGGCTTCCCTGGGCTTCCGGGAAGTGGGCACGTACGAACGCCATGGCCAGTTGGACGGCGTCTGGAAAGACGTGGTGATCGTCGAGAAGCTGCTGTGACAATGGGCCTGAGCCTTTAAAAGCCAGGTGGCGGATGCGTCGTGTCAGTTTACGGTGCAGGTTCGCAGCCAATCGCCCACCTGCACCGCCGATCTCAACAGTGAAGCGTACTCTAGTGACCTACTTTGCCGGTCCGGAGCTGGGCCGCTTCCTTGTCCCCCTGATAGGCATACTGTTCCGCCCAGGCTGCGGCCGCGTCCACGTCATACGCCACCCGGCGGAAGCTCACGCTCCAGCAATCACCTTCGCCTTCGAGCAGTACCCAGCGGGCCAGAGGGGAACCATCTTTCTGGCGGCTCACCGCACCGACATTGACCACCGTCAACGGGCCCATCTGCCGCAGGTGTTCCTGATGCGAGTGACCCACCACTACGACTCTGGCGGCCCCCAGGTCGCCCAGACGTTCCAGCACCAGCGCGTCACTGGCCCACGCTTTCCCGTCCAGCAGCAGATACGTCCAGGCACTGTCCGGCGTCCCGTGGGCCGCCACGACCTCGCCGTCCGCCAGGGTCACGGAGGTCGGCAATCCGGCGACGGTGGCTCCTGTTCCTCCCGGCAGAACCCCATGCAACCACGCCAGCATGGCCCGCTTCTCGGTGGTCTCGGTCAGCGGCTCCCCCAGCCGTTCATCGGTGTTGCCGCGCACTTCCAAGACGCCGTGCTGGGCTTTCAGGGCCTGCTGAAGCTGCCACGCGCCCGCTGGATCGGCTCCACCGAAGACCTGATCCCCCAGGTTGACCCACGCATCGGGGGCCTGCCGCTCGATGTCCTGTACAACGGCTTCTAGGGCAAAGCGGTTGCCATGCACGTCTCCGAAGACAGCGATCTTCATACGGTCCCCTTGAGCCAGTCCAGAATCTTGGCGTCGATCTCCTCCCGCACCCGCCGGAAGACCGCCAGCCGCTCCTCGTCACTCCCAACGGCTGCAGCGGGGTCTTCAAAGGGCCAACTCAGGCGGTAACGGGCATTCGGGAAAATCGGGCAACGGGCTTCCGCCCGGTCGCAGACGGTGATGACGTAATGGAAATGCTCGGCGATCAGGGGTTTGACCCCCTTGGCCTCCAAGTGGCCTGTGGGCAAGCCCAGTTCCTCCAGAGCGGTGACCGTCAGTGGGTGGACCTGACCCGGTTCCAGGCCTGCGGACATCACTTCAAAGCGGGCCCCAGCCCGGTGTTCGAGGAGGGCCTGAGCCATCTGAGAGCGGGCAGTATTGCCGGTGCAGAGGAACAAGACGCGGAGCCGACGGGTCGATGCAGTGAGATCAGTCATGGTGGTTCTCCTACGCGCTTCACTTCCTGCGCTGAATGAGGGTCCTGTTCCAGTGGACCGGTGGAAAGGTGGGCGACCACCCGCGTTTTGCCTTAGCGCCCGAGAGAAAGACGGAGCGCCAGGGCGACCAGCGTGACGAACAGCACAGGAATCGTCAGCACGATCCCAACTTTGAAGTACTGTCTCCAACCGATCCGGATGCCTTTTTGTGACAGGACGTGCAGCCACAGCAGGGTGGCCAGAGAGCCGATGGGGGTGATCTTGGGACCCAGGTCGTTGCCCACCACGTTCGCGTAGATCATGCCCTGCTTGATCAGGCCGGTCGCGGCACTGTCATCAATGGCAATCGCGCCGATCAGAACGCTGGGCATGTTGTTCATCAGGCTGGAAATGACGGCCATCACGAAGCCCGTGCCGAGTGTGGCGGCCCACAGGCCACCCTGGGCCAGACGGTCGAGCAGGCCCGCCAGCAGGTCGGTCAGGCCCGCGTTCCGCAGCCCGTACACGACCAAGTACATGCCCAGAGAGAACACCACGATCTGCCAGGGTGCGCCCCGGAGGACGGTGCGGGTGGAGATCACGTGGCCCCGCGCTGCCACGACATACAGCAGGGCGGCGCCCAGCACCGCCACCGCACTGACTGGGACGCCCAACGGCTCCGCAGCGAAGTAGCCGATCAGGAGCAGGGCCAGCACCGCCCACCCGGTCTGGAACACCTGCTGGTCCCGGATGGCGAGGGCAGGAGCCTCCAGTCGGGCCGCGTCATACACGCGCGGCAGGTCACGGCGGAACAGCAGGTACAGCATGCCCAGACTGGCCAGGATGGCGGCCAGATCCACAGGAAGCATCACGGAGGCATACGCCCCAAAATCCAGTTTAAAAAAGTCAGCGCTGACGATGTTGACCAGGTTGCTGATCACGAGTGGAAGACTGGCACTGTCCGCAATGAAGCCGGTCGCCAGGATGAACGCCAGGGTGGTGGCGGGCCGGAACCCCAGCGCTGTAAGCATAGCCAGCACAATGGGGGTCAGGATCAGCGCGGTGCCGTCGTTGGCGAATAACGCAGAGACGGCAGCACCCAACAGCACCACCAGCGCGAACAGTTTCGGACCGTTCCCCCCGCCCCAGCGGGCGACATGCAGCGCCGCCCACTGGAAGAACCCAGCTTCATCCAGGATCAGGCTGATGATGATCAGGGCCACGAAGGTGGCAGTTGCGTTCCAGACGATGTTCCACACCACCGGCACGTCCGCGAGGGTCACGACGCCGGTCAGCAGGGCCAAAGCGGCCCCTAGGGCCGCACTCCAACCGATGCCCAGACCACCCGGTTGCCACTTGAATTTCGGTTGCCAGATGACCAGCGTCAGGGTCGCCAGAAAAATCAGGAGGGCTGGCCACATGCTCAGGCCACGTCGACGGCGGGACTGTCGCTGTAGGTCGCGGGGACTTCAGAGCCCTGCGCCAGAGCCTGCACGAACGCATCAAACTGGACCTGGAGTTGATCGCGCACCGCCCGCCACCGGTCCAGGCTGCCGCCGGACGGATCCACGAAGGGGTAATGGCGGCGGGTGGTCTTGCCAGGATAAACAGGGCAGGCTTCGGCCGCACTGTCACAGACCGTGACCACGTAATCGAAATTCTGCGCGTCAGGCACGTCCCAGAGCGTTTTGCTGCTATGGGTGGACAGGTCCAGGCCCAGTTCAGCCATTACGGTTGTGGCGTCGTCTTTGACACGGGTCGCTTCGGTCCCCGCCGAATGAACCTCCAATTTCACCCCAAGCCGTTGGGCCGCGTGGCGGGTCAGGGCCTCAGCCATCTGGGAGCGGGCAGAGTTGTGGGTGCAGAGGATCAAGACTCGGATCATGCGTCCAAGCTAACACATCGACTTTACTTGATCTATTGCGAGGGGTTGATCTGGAAACAGGCTCGTCAGGAGTTGACCGCCCAGCAGGAACATCGGCTCACGTTTCAACGTGTAGTACATGTTTTTCCCACGCTGCTCCGAGGTGATCAGGCCAGCATCCTTGAGAATGCCCAGATGATAGGACACTTTGGATTGGGGCAGATCCAGCAGTTCTTCTAGATCACAGACGCAGCGTTCGCCCTGAGCCAAGTGCCGCACCAATTCATAGCGGGTGTCTTGAGCCAGGGCTTTGAGTTGGTCCAAAACCGTGGGGAGCGCGAGCATCGTCATCCAGCTATTCTATTGATTCAACCCACTGGAAAGCTCTGCCGCGGGCAGCGAGTAAAACTCTATCTCAGGGCGTTCAGATGGCATCCACCCACAACGCCAAACAGAAATTCAACGAGGTCCCTCAATCATCTCTTGCTTGATCCTTCTGGAGACCCTTGACCAACAAGGCTTTAAGAAGCCCTTTTTGGTTTCTGGGCAGTTGGAAAATCTGCCCTCAACGTGAGTTTCCAGCGTTTTGCAAAGCATTCTCAGCGCCTGTGCCTGAAGTCAGGGCGTTCCGAATGCCCTGTGCAATCCCCAAAGCCACACGGTCCAGATAATTGTTATTCTGCAGGTTCAACCCATCTACCGGATGACTCGTGTACCCAATTTCGACCAGCGCTGCAGGCACTCGGTTGTTTTTTAAGACTGCCAGGGGTTGATTGGATTTCAGACCGCGCGAGAAGCTCCCAGTGGTTTCGATCAATCGGCGTTGCAGCAGGCTGGCCAGGTTGTCAGACAACGGATGGTTGGGATTCCACCACGTTTCGATGCCGTACCCGCGCAGCGCCTTCTGAGGTTCGAGTGCATTCACATGAATACTGACAAACAACTGGGTTCCGGATCCAGCCAGTTGCGCCCGCGCTTCCAAGTCCTTACTTTTCACGGGGTCCAGCGCCTGATCGGTGCTCCGGGTCAAGACCACGTCCACTCCCGCTGGCCTCAACAGATCACGGACACGCAGGGCCACGGCCAAGGTCACTTCTTTCTCCATCACACTGGCCACTGCGCCAGGATCTTGTCCGCCATGACCGGGATCGAGCACCACCCGGGGCCGGATCACGGCAGCGCTCAACGCCAGAAGCGCGGCACCGCTCGTGGCCCGACTGGGAGGCACGGCCGCCAGTCGGCGTTCAGCAGCGGGCAATGGAGTCAGGTTGGCCAGGGCTGGTGAGAGATCAATCGCCAACTGTGCCTGCAGGTTGCCTGGCATGGGAGCCAGCACCTGAGCTCGCCACCCACTGCCCGGGGTCGTCGGCAGGCCGGTGACCAGATCCAGCTGACTCCCCGTAGGGGTCGGCTCCAACCGCCAACTGCGGAGCTCAGGACTCAGGTCTTGAGCGTTCTGAGGACGAACACGGATATTGGAGAGATGGATTCGCACCCCCAGGGCATGCGGCTCAATCCGGTAGCTTGTTCCTGGCGGCAAGTCCAGCACCACGCGGGTGAAGCCCGGAGCTGTGCTAAAGCGCGGCGCACTGAGTGGGACCCCCAGCGGCTGACCGGACACCCGGCCGGTCAGCGCACTTGGGCGGGCCGAGTCCAGGCTTGACGAAGCCGGTGCCAGTGGGGCCTCCACGCTTGACTTGACCAGATCGCCCGGAGGCAACTGATTGAGACTCCCACTTCTAGCCAGCGCCGTAGAGGTTGGCTGCACTGGAGTGGGAGCGGCACTTAGAGGGGCCGGAGCAGCGACAGAAGCTGTGCTGGGCGGCCGCGTGAGGGCCCGCAGGGACTCACTGGCGCCCCCCGTCACCGCTGACCCAACATCAAGGATCAGCACCCGGTTGCCCGAAGCGAGCGTGGCTTCACTGGCCTGCCAACCTGCAGTGGAGGACAAGGGGAATGGAGTGTTGACCGTGACCTGCCCACTGCCCGCCCGGTACCCACTGACGCTGGAACCCAGCGATGCAGTCAGCATCGGTACGACCCGGGCGCCTTGAATGCCCAGCGTGAGCCCTGCTGCAGACGGGACCAGCGTGTACGTCACGCCAGGACTCAGGTCGAACACGATCCGGGTCTGGTCTCCACTGCTGCTGCTACGGGGATTGCCAAAGGTCGCATTTTGCGGCGTTGCAGCCAAGTTCACGCTGCTCGGGGTGGACGGCGCAGTTCTGGGCACCGCAGGCAGCGCGCGCAAGGTCGGCGAGGTTTGGGTCGGCATCTGCCGCAGAAAGGGATCCGTACGGGTTACACCTTGTGCCCCTCCATTTCCACAGATGAGCAGAAATGAGAGGAGCATGTAGGAACTTTTCACATATTCACCCACGGTACGACAATGAAAGCAAAGACGCTCTTACAAAGCTCATTCTTCCCATCTGCCTGATGCCTTATTCGGAAGAACACACCTTCATTGACGTTTTCCAGAGTAAACCAAAAAGCAGCCAGCATCCCTCCCAGACGCTGGCTGCTTCTCACTTGGGTTTACATTCCGCGCTTCATCAACCAGACGCGGAAGTCATACATTTCCTTGGCCTGGGCGGTCACGATGTTGCGGGCCAGGGGCAAGATTTTCGAATTGGAGGTCTTCTGCAGGGCTATGGTGGCCATCTCAATCGCTGAAGCGTGGTGGGGGATCATGCCCTCGACGAAGGCCACATCTGGATTCTTGGCTTTCTTCACCATATCCGCCATGCCAGCCATGCCTTTCATCATGCTGGCCGCCATCGCCGCGTCCTGGCCGCCGTAGGTCTTGAGCAGGGCGTTCATCTCGTTGATCTCGCGGTTCTGATCTTTGATGATTGCCGTGGCCCACGCTGTGACAGTGGTGTCTCTGCTCCCCGGCAACACGGCCCGGGCCATATCGACCGCGGCCTGGTGGTGCGGCACCATCATGCTCAGAAAAGCCCGGTCGAAGGCCTTCCCACTCAGTTTCTCCAGTCCACCCATGGCCATGCCTGCCATCGGGGCTGAGGTTTTCGCTGGTGTGCTACCCATCTGGCTGTGGTTCATCCCACCCAGCGTGTTCTGGCCGAAGGCGTACGCGCTGATACCCAAGGCCGCGGTGACAATCACAACAGGAATGCTTTTCATGCCGGAACTCTAGGGGGACCCTGTTAACTCCGTGTAAAGCCTGCCACTCCTCAAGTGTTCCTGAACGGTGCCCTGTAGCCCCGCGAACGATGGCAGCGTCCAAAAGAGGAAAACGAGACCGAGACATTCCCTTCCTAAGAGGCGCGTGTGGACGTCATACTCCGAACTTCAGGTGAACAGCTCCTCTGATCGGTGGCACCCGTACGCCGGGTCTTCCAAGAAACAGACGACCTCTGCTGCACGCTTCCTACTCGGCAGAGCTGCTGGATCGAAAAGAACAACCAGGGTAAGGCTGGAGGACAATGACGCGGCCCCCACCCAGAGGGGAAGGGGCCGCAGATGACCTCTGGTTGTTAGGAAACTTCTGGAGCCAGCCGGTCCCGCAGAGTGATCAGCAATTCCTCTGCTCGCTCGTAGCCGGGCCGCAGGTACACCATGGCAAAGGTCGTCCAGTCCTGCACGGCGGCCACTTCCTGTTCGCCGTCCAAGAGCTTGAGATGGGGATAGACCCCGTATTCCACGAAACAGTCAAAGTCGTGGGCAATCTCTTCTAAGGCCAGTGTGTTCGTGTCCGTCCAGGTCAGGGTATAGGGCAAAGCGAAGCAGGGCTTGCCGCAACTTCCACCGAGGCCGATCAGGGGCAACCCGGCCACCTCCTGCGGAATCTGGCGCTGCTGAGTCCGCTCCAGGAAGGCGGCACGGTCACGGGCAAGGGCTTTGCTGGGCAGTTTCTGGGCAGCGAGCCAGGGACCGACAGTGAGTTTGGTCATGGGAGTCTCCAGGGAGAATTAGGAATGAGCAGGAAGAGGAACGAGGGCGGCCTCACCCGCAGAAGGAGGTGGCACGGGAGGCCGGAACCCGCGCAATCTGAGAGCATTGCTCAGCACGAAAACGCTGGATAGCCCCATGGCGGCGGCAGCCAGGACTGGACTCAGGAGCCAGCCCAATGTTGGATACAGCACGCCAGCGGCCACTGGAATCAGGATGATGTTGTAGGCAAACGCCCAGAACAGATTGAGGCGGATGTTCCGCAGGGTGGCGCGGGAGAGGGCCACTGCATTGGGAACGCCACGCAGATCGCCCGACATCAGGATGACGTCGGCGGTTTCGACCGCTACGTCAGTCCCGGTTCCGATCGCCAGGCCGACATCGGCTTGAGCCAGAGCGGGGGCGTCGTTGATGCCGTCTCCGACAAACGCCACCTGTTGCCCTTTGGCTTGCAACGCTTGAACGGCGTCACTCTTGCCGCTGGGCAGGACTTCCGCCAGAACCTCATCAATGCCCAATTGACGGGCAATGGCCTGCGCGGTGCGGGCGTTGTCGCCGGTGATCATGGCCACTTTCAGCCCCTGCTGATGGAGGGCCCGCACCGCTTCCAGGCTGCCTTCTTTGATCGGGTCAGCGACGGCAATCAGGGCCGCCAGTTGTCCATCAATGGCGGCGTAGAGCGGACTCTTGCCTTCATCTCCCAGTCGTTGGGCTTCTGAAGCAAAAGGACTGACGTCCAACCCCAACTGCGCCATATAGCGGTCTGCACCCACCTGCACGCGGCGCCCCTCCACCCCTGCGTCAAGACCGAAACCAGGCACCGCCTCAACCTGTTCGGCAGCCATCACAGCAATGCCTTCCCGCTTGGCCGCGTCCACGATGGCGCGGGCGATGGGGTGTTCGGACTGGTCTTCGGCCGCGGCGACCAGTTTGAGCACGGTTACCCGTTCAAAACCAGGAGCCAGCACGAAGTCGGTCAATTCAGGCTTGCCTTTGGTCAGGGTGCCCGTCTTGTCCATCGCTACGACCTGGACAGCCTGCAGGCCTTCCAGCGCGGCACCGCTGCGGAAGAGGACGCCCAGCTCAGCGGCTTTGCCTGTGCCCACCATCACGCTGGTGGGTGTGGCGAGGCCCATGGCACACGGGCAGGCGATGATCAGCACCGCGACCGTGTTGACCAGAGCAAAGCTGAGCGCCTGCTCACCCCCAAAGATCAGCCAGAGCACGAAGGTCAGGGCGGCAATGCCCAATACGACCGGGACAAAGACAGCGACGACGGCATCGGCCAAGCCCTGAATCGGCGGCTTGGAGCCCTGGGCCCGCTCCACCAGTTGGATGATCTGGGCCAGGGCCGTGTCCGCGCCAATCTTGGTGGCCTTGAACTGAAAAGCGCCGTTCTGGTTGATGGTGCCGCCCACCACCGCTGCACCTGCGCCTTTGGACACGGGCACGGGTTCCCCGGTGATCATGCTTTCATCCACGAAAGACTGGCCGCCCGTAACCTCACCGTCCACCGGAATCTTCTCGCCGGGGCGCACGGAAATCAGGTCGCCCAGCAACACTTCATCCACCGGAAGCTCCAGTTCCTGACCACCGCGCAGAACCCGCGCGGTTTTGGCCTGCAAGCCCAGCAGCTTCTTCATGGCCTCACTGGAGCGGCCTTTGGCCAGGGCCTCAAAGTATTTGCCCAGCAGAATCAGCGTAATGACGACGGCTGAGGCTTCGTAGTACACGTGCGCCGTCCCCACAGGGAAAATCTGAGGGGCCAGGGTCACCAGCAAGGAATAAAAGAAGGCTGCTGAAGTCCCGATCATCACCAACGCGTTCATATCCGGCGAGCGGTTTTTAATCGCCTTCCAGCCCAGGCGGTAAAAGCGGATCCCGGGGCCGAACTGCACCGGCAGGGCCAGGGCCAGCATGATCCAGTTCAGGGCGTTCATGCCGACCCGCTCCATCACCCACATTTCGGCAGGCGAGTACAGCATGGGCAGCATCGCCAGGATCAGCAGCGGCACGGCGAACACGGCGCTGAAGATCACCGCGCGGCGCAGGCCCAGCACTTCTTTCGCGCGGGCTTCACGTTCCTGGTCGCTGCGATCCTGACCTGCCTCCGTGTCCAGCACTTTATACCCTGAGGCCCGAACCGCCGCCTTCAGTTGCCCGGGACTGACACTTGACGGCACATAGGTGATGCTGGCCCGCTCGGTAGCGAGGTTCACGCTGGCGCTCAGGACGCCGTCGACCTTGTTCAGCGCCCGTTCCACTCGCCCCACGCAGTTGGCACAGGTCATGCCCTGCACACTCAGGTCAATCTGACCCACCAAGGGCTCGTAGCCCACGTCCTTGACCTTGGCGATCAGGGCCTGCGGGGTGGTGAGCGCCGGATCGTAGGTCACGGTGGCCCGCTCAGTGGCCAGATTCACGGCGGCACGTTCTACGCCCTCGACCTTGCCCAGCCCCCGTTCCACTCGCCCGACGCAACTGGCACAGGTCATCCCCTGCACGCCCAGCTCAATCGTTTTACTCACGTTGCCTCCTATCCCCCCAGAGAGGGTACGGATGCAGCATAGAACAGAGGTTTTTGTTTTTCAAGCTCTCAAGCCCTGATGGGGCGTATTTTCAACAGAGAAGTCTTGACACCCCCCCTCCTGGGATTTACAATTCAGGCATGACAAAGCAGACCATTGAACTGACGGTATCGGGGATGACCTGTGGCCACTGCGAGAAAGCCGTGCAGGGCGCCCTGAAGAGCGTGCCCGGCGTGCAGGACGTGCGTGTCGATCTCAAAGGCGGGACGGCGACGGTGCAGGGAGAGGCGGATCCTCAGGCCCTGATCGCGGCCGTGACCGAAGAGGGCTACCTTGCCCAAGTCCGCGCCTAAGGTGACCACGCCTCATGTCCATGGGCATCTGTGCATGCCCGAAGACGCCCGCAAACGGGCCGCCCGGCGGCTGAAGATCGCCCGCGGCCATCTGGACAGCATCGTGACCATGCTGGACAAAGAAGACGCCTACTGCGTGGATGTCCTGCGTCAGCTCAAGGCCGTGCAAGGGGCCCTGTCGGGGGCCGGAGAAGTGGTGTTGCGCGGTCATCTTGAGGCCCACGTCGCGACAGCGTCGACCCGCGGTGACAGCGTTGAAATCGTGGAAGAGCTGATGGAAGCCCTTAAATACACCTGAAGGACGACAGCTTGAATTCGGGGCGGCCCTTGGGCCGTCCTTTCGTTTGGCCCAGGGAAGGCCCACAGGCCTCCTGTTCATACCGGGTGCAGCTTCCCGTTACGCCAAGATCACCGAGACGCCTGTGGCCGCTCCACAGCTCGCCCATCCGCTTGCGGCCAACAGCACCCACCTGAACCCCACAAACGTGTTCAAGCGACTGGATGCGGAGCCCCAGTGGTCTGTTTGGTGAGCGGAGCCATCCAGCAAAACGTGCTGCCCTGAGGTGTCGTGGACACCACCTGTACGTCTCCCTGCATGGCGCGGGCCAGCCCACGCGCGATCGTCAGCCCCACGCCGCTGCCCTCACCGCGCCTCCGGGAGGCGTCTGCACGGAAGAAGCGCTCGAACACCCGTTCCGTATGCTCTGGGGCGATTCCCGTGCCGCTGTCCTCCACCAGGAAAATCACTTGCCCAGGCTGAACCGTGACCCGCAGCTGAACACCGCGGCCTTCAGGGGTATGCCGCAGGGCATTGCCCAACAGGTTCGCCAGAATCTGCTGCCCCCGCTCCGGATCAATCCAGACCCAGAGCGGCGAGTCTGGGTAAGTCACCTGCAACGTCACCTGCCTGCTTTCAAAAGGCAGTTCATAGCGCTCCTGGGCTTGCCGCAGCACTTCATCCACCGCCACCGCACGCGGATGCAGATCGACCTGACCCGCTTCAACGCGGCTGACGACGGTCAAGTCCTCCACCAAGCGTTCCATGACCGCCAGTTCCCGCTGAATGCTGGTGATGGCCTGTGACGTGGGAAAGATGCCGTCCTCCGCAGCCTCCGCATAGCCGCGCGCAGCCGCCACAGGCGTCCGCAACTCATGGCCGACGTTCCCGATCAATTCCACCCGGCTCTCCTCCACCCGTTGCAACGTCGTCGCCATCATGTTGAATGACCGTGCCAGATCCGCCAGTTCGTCATGTCCTGCCGTTGGCAGGCGCCGGGCATACTCACCGCTGGCAATGGCCCCGCTCCCCGCCTGCAAGACCCGAACCGAAGCAGTTACCCGCCGAGCGGCCACCCAGGCGGTCAACGTCGCCACGATGAGCGCCACGGGCAGCGCCACAATCAGCGCGCGCGTCAACGTTGCCCGCATGCCTGCCGCCAGATCCGTCCGCAAGCTTTCGCCCTCAGGACCGATCATGGCGGCCATCTCCTCCACATGGTGGCGAATAAACGGAAGGGCGGCCAATTCAGCGGCTGAAATCAACACGGCCCCCATGATGACCACCACCACCAGATGGTGAAGCAACAGGCGTGCAAACAGTTTCATTCAGCTCTCCCGAAACCGGTAACCCAACCCCCGGAGGGTCTCAATAAATGTGGGTGCGTCGGCATCGTCTCCCAGTTTGCGGCGAATAGCCGTGATGTGCACGTCCACGACCCGGGTGGTGCCCAGGTAGTCTGGACCCCAGACACGTTCCAGCAGCCGGTCGCGGGACCATACCATCCCGGGATGCTGGGCCAGCGTGATCAGGAGGTCAAACTCTGTCCGGGACAGGTTGACTGTGTCACCGTTCAGGGTGATCTGGCGTGACGATACATCCACATCCAACGGGCCGACCACGATCCGTTCACGGATATGAACCCGCCGCAACAGGGCCCGAACCCGCGCCACGACTTCCCGGGGACTGAACGGCTTCACCATGTAGTCATCCGCCCCGGCATCCAGACCCTGAAGGCGGTTCTCAATTTCTCCCCGGGCCGTCAGCAACAGTACGGGGAGATCCGGGTGGGTGGTCCGAATGTACTGGGTGAGCTCCACACCGCTGAGGCCCGGAAGCATCCAGTCCAGCACTGCAACATTGGCCCGTGCCAGCAGGGGAACAGCGGCGATGCCGTCCATGGCGGTCTCAACGATATGCCCTTCCGCACTCAGGTAGGCCTGCAACACTTCGACAATTCCAGGATCGTCGTCCACGATCAAGATGGTTGCCAAGTCCAGATCACCCCTGTGCCCCTCACGCTGTGCCCGACGATCCGCCGGTACAGGGTGCGCCGCGTTCCGGCGTGGTTGATCCCTGTTCATAGAGCTTGAGGAACGCCCCAATCCGGTCGTCTTGCACGCCATCGACTTTGAGTTGTTTGCCCCAGGCACTCAGGACAATGTCTGAGGACGATTGAGCCAGAGGCGACACCAGAACGTGGGTTCGGCCCCGCGCCAAGCCTTCCAAGACGGCGACGTCTGCGGCATCCACCTGCGAACCGTAGGTGATCCAAACGGCTCCATGCTCCAGGCTGTGAACCGCGTACTCGTTGTACACCGGCGCCTGATAGACCGCGCAGTTTTGCCAGGAAGGATTGTGCGGGCCACCCACAGGAGGCTCCTGAGCATAGATCAGTTTGCCTGGACGGTGGTCACCCGCCGCAAACGAAAACGTTTGAACGCCCTGAATGTTCTGAGACGAGCAGGCCGACAAGAAGAGCAGGAGGCCCAGACCCAACGTGGGGTGGTTCATTGTGTTTCCATCCTTTGTGTGAACACCGGGTCTACCCGCGTATCGGGCCGTCTGCGAAGTCTCATCAGCAGCCAAATACTGACGAGAATCAGCGGAATGGAGATCAGATGGGTTTCCGTCCACAGGCCGATGCCAGGTTTATCGAGGCCCTGGCTCAGGTAGGCTTTGGGAATCAGGGGGTTAAGGCGGAAGGTTTCTTCCAGACCCGCACGCAGGATGGAGTACCACAGCCAGAACTGCCAGAAGGCCCAGCCGGGCTTGCGTGATTTCAACCAGAAGTAGGCGGCGATGCTGAGGATGATTCCGATGAACACGCCGTAGAGCTGCGTGAAATGGACAGGCGCAGTCATGACCATCTGCCCGCCCACCTGCTGGCAATACTGAGACAGATCCATATCCGGGTTGGCGTTTTTGACGCACATCCCATCATGAAAGGCGCGGGCCGAAGCGGGCCAGTGATAACCGATAGGCCAACCCGTGACGCGGCCCACCGTATCGGTGCCGTTCATGATGTTGCCAATGCGCCCACCGATGATGCCAAAAGCCACGCCGGGCACACACAGGTCAGCGTACTGGTAGAAATTGAGCTTGTATCGGCGGGTGTAGTAGATCAAGACCAGAATCCCGCCAATCAGCCCACCGTGAATAGAAATGCCGCCCTGACGCAGATTAATGATGTCGAGCAGGATGCGGGGAAAGGGAATGTTCTCGAACTGGCTCCATGAGGTCGCAACGAATACAGCCCGCGCTCCCACCAGGCCCCAGACGATCATCCACAAGATGATGTCGTTAAAGAGATCGACGTTCAGGCCACGTTGCCGGGCCATGCGTGTGCCCACCCACACGCCCGCGACGATACCCAGCGTGATCAGCACGCCGTACCAGGCAATAGTAAAACTGCCGATTTGCAAGAAGACAGGATCCATGTGGCCTCCGGATGGCGCTGGGCGACTGAAGAACCCGCTTTACGTTAGATGGCCCGTGTAAACCTTGTGTAAAGGTCTGACCGTAGACAGCGCTCTGGGAAACCATCCCCACTCAGGTGTTCTGAATCCTGCACCAATCAGGAAAGCACCAGGCCTCCCCCTGTGGTGAGCAGACAAAGGTCGGTTGTCCTGGCGGAACTCTTCGTCAGGTCAGCTCTTGCGTTTCTTCCACGACCAGACGAAGCAGTCACAACCGAGCGTTCCACAGGTGATTCACAGTCGCAGCGGGGGTGACTGGGTCTCAGGTTCCTCCTGCCCTCCGTATCCCAGGGATCCAGTTCAGGCGACGCAACCGTTTTTATGTCTGCTTCCCCAACTCTCGCACCACCGTGGCCCCCTGCATCACCCGCACATACGCCAAGCTTCCTTCCGATCTTAACAGGCTGCCCGCCTCGTGCACCAACAGTTCCTGGCTGCCCAACTGCACGGTATAGCTGGTATCCCGCCCCCGAAATTCGCGGGAGATGATCCGGACTTCTCCGCCCTCTGCGGCGTCGCAAAAGGCCAGATGTTCGGCCCGAACACTGAGGAGAACAGGGCCGGAAGCAGGCTGCATCAACGGCACCACTCCCAGCACGGTGCGGGCCGTTTTGCCTGAAGCGGTGCCGGACAGCAGGTTGCTGCGACCCAAAAAGCTGGCGACAAACGCGGTGCGGGGGGCCGCGTACACTTCCTGCGGCGTGCCGATCT
Organism: Deinococcus aquatilis DSM 23025; assembly: GCF_000378445.1. GTDB lineage: Bacteria > Deinococcota > Deinococci > Deinococcales > Deinococcaceae > Deinococcus > Deinococcus aquatilis. Next base: position 76,227 of record NZ_KB899704.1, read on the forward strand.
GCTCAATGTGGCCGCCGCGCATGAGTACCAGGCGGTCACTGAAGGCCAACGCTTCTTCCTGATCGTGCGTGACCAGAAGGGCGGTCGTGCTGCTCTGGCGCAAAATGGCCCGGACTTCCTGGCGGGTCGAGTGGCGCAGTTGCGCGTCAAGGTTGGAAAAGGGTTCGTCGAGCAGCAGCAGGGCGGGACGCGGAGCAAGCGCTCGGGCCAGTGCCACCCGCTGCTGCTGCCCGCCGCTGAGTTGATGCGGCATCCGCGAGGCAAAGATGGTGAGACCCACGAGGGCCAGCGTTTCCTGAGCACGCGGCAGGCGCTGGGTACGGGGTAGATGACGGAGGCCAAACAGCACGTTGCCCAGGACGTTCAGGTGCGGAAACAACGCGTAATCCTGAAAGACCAGCCCCACGCCCCGGCGTTCGGGAGGCACGAACGGCGCGGTCATCGAGCGGCCCAGAATCTGGATGCTGCCGCTGTCGGGCTGTTCTAGTCCCGCGATCAGGCGCAGGGTGGTGGTTTTACCGCAGCCGCTCGGCCCCAGCAGGGTCAGCAACTCTCCGGCCCGCACTTCCAGCGAGATGCCGCCCACCACCGCAGGCAGACCCGGCGCGTAGCGTTTGGTCAAGTCAGTCAGGGTCAGAGGGCCGTGCTGGGCAGCGGGCACAGGGCGAACGGGTTCCACAGTGGCAGTCATAGCGGGGTTCCTTGCTGGGGGCTGGCTTCAGGGAGGCGGTGCGGTGTGGACTGTTGGCCCTGTGGGCTTGCCTTACCTGTTTCGCGGCGCAAAATAAGCAGGGTCAGTAACGCTCCGCTGAGCGCCAACGCCAGCGCGTAGGGAGCAGCGGCGGCGTACTGGGCTTCTTCGGTGTACGTCCAGACATTGCGGGCCAGGGTGTCGAAACCAGTGGGCGAGAGCAGCAGCGTCAACGGCAACTCTTTGAGCACGCTCAGAAACACGAACGCCGCGCTGACCCACAGCCCTGGACGAATCAGCGGCAGCGTAACCCGGGTCAACGCCTGCAGGGGCGACAGCCCCAGCACCCGCGCCGCTTCCTCCAGTCTGGGAGTGGCGTGGGCCAGACTGGTGCGAATCGGCCCCACGGCCTCGGCTACAAAATGCAGCGTATAGGCCGCAATCAGCAGCGGAAAAGTCTGATACAGGCTGGGCGTGACCCGCAAGGAAAAGAACACCAGTGCCAGCGCGAACGCCAGCGGCGGCGTGGCATAGCCCAAGTAAGCAGCCCGTTCGGTCAGGCGTGCCCAACGGTGTTGTTGCCCATACCGGCTGCCAATGTAAGCCAGCGGGAACGCCAGCAGCGTGGTAGTGATGGCCGCCACCGCAGCGGCTCCCAGCGCGGTCTGGGCAGCCTCCCACAGGTCAACCAGCGCTGCAGGATCAAAGTCACGGGTCAGCCAGTACACCACCGTGCCCAGAGGCACCACCAACGCCGCGCCTGTCAACAGCAACACCAGCGCCCAGGCTGGAATCACTCCCCAGCCCAGGCGCACTGTCGTGGGCTGCCGCGCTCCACCTGGCGAGACCCGCGATAGGGAAACGCCGCGCATCAGGCGGGCTTCCAACAGCAGCACGGCAGCGGTCAGCACCAACAGCAGTAGCGCCAGCCACGCCGAGTACACCCGGTCATAGGCGGCGGTGTACTGCTGATAAATGGCCGCGCTGAAGGTGGGATACCGCATCAGACTGACCACACTGAAATCCCCCAAGACATGCAGTCCGGTCAGCAGCGCCCCTGAGAGCCACGCCGGGCGCAAATGCGGCACAGTGACGGACAAGAAGGTCTGCCAAGGCGTGCGTCCCAGCAACCGCGCCGCCTCTTCCAAGCTTGGGTCTTGCGTCCGCAACGCGGCGTGCAGATTCAGGAACAGGTACGGAAAGGTAAAGAGCGTCAGCACGCCCAGTGCTCCCCAGAATCCACTCGGTCCCGGCCAGTTGATGCCGGTCAGGGCCTGAATGGTGCCGCCGAATCCACTGGCCGCAATGAGAGCGTAGGCGCCCACATACCCCGGAATGGCCAGCGGCAATACGCCCAACAACATCAGGAAGCGTCGGGGCCGAAAATCAGTCCGGGTCGCCAAAAAAGCCAGTGGCAGGGCGACGGCGGTGGTGCAGGCCAAGACCGCCGCCGTTAACCCCAGCGTGTTCCCTGCCAACTCCAGATTGCGGGTGCGGAACACAATTTCCCGCAGTTCGCTGGCCTCTGCTCCGAAGGCCCGGAACACCAGGTAGGCCAGCGGCAACAGCACGCCCAACACCGTCAGAACGGCGGGCAACAGCAGCAGCAGGGGGGGACGGCGCGAGATCACAGAGAACTAAGTTATCAGAGCGGGTTAATAAGGAATGCGGGCGAGATGTCCCGTGGGTGCCGCTGCTGAGAGCAGGCAGGACGGAAAAGCGGCTCTCTCCCCGAATGGGACAGAACCGCCTGGAATTTAACGCTTGAGGGCCGGAGTCATCTCTCCACCCCAGTCCGCTTACAGCAGTCCAGCGTCGCGCAGCAGCTTCTGCGCCTTCTCGATGTTCTTGGGCAGCACGGTGGGATCGATGCGGGGGCTGCGCTTGATAATGTCGGCGTAGGGCAGCATGGTTGTAGGCTGCAAAATGTTGCCGATCACGGGGTACTCAAAGTTCACGCTCAGGAAGAACGTCTGGGCGTCCTTGGACACCAGCGCTTGCAGCAGCCGCACGGCGGCCCGCTGGTTCTTGCTGGTCTTCAGGATGCCCGCGCCTGTCGCGTTCCCGAGGTTGCCGATGTCGCCGTTCTTGAAGAAGTAGGTTTCGATGGGGTAGCTCAGCCGGTTCACGCGCTGGATGTAGTAATGGTTGGTGAGGGCCACGTCGATTTCTCCGGCCCGCATGGCTTCCAACATGCCCACGTTGCTGGTTTTGTAATCCTTGGGTTGCAGCGCCTTCATGCCCTCGATCCACGTTTTGGTGGTCGCTTCGCCGTATTTAGAGATCATGGCGGCCAGGAAATCCTGAAAGCTGGGGTAGCTGACCGTCCAGCCAATGCGTCCCTTCAGGCTGGTCATCTTGGGCAAGTCCAGCACGCTGTCGGGCAGGTCGGCGGGCTTAATTTTGGCGGTGTTGTAAGCCAGCGTTCGGAACCGGACAGTCGTGGGCAGCCAAGTGCGGTTGTCGGGCAAATAGTCGTCTGACACGTTGCGGGTCAGCGCAGTGCCCAGCTTGGAAAACTTGCCTTCAGCGGCCAGTTCACCCAGTGCGCCGACGGAGTTGCCCCAGTAAACGTCGGCTGGACTGCGTGCGCCCTCTTCCCGAATGGCGGCCACCAACTGCGCGTCGGTACCGTAACGCACGTTGACCTTGATGCCCGTCTGCTTTTCAAACTGCTGCACGACTGGATCGACGAACGTTTTGGCACGGCCAGAGTAGATGGTCAGGCTGGTGTTGGACTGGGCAAGGCTGGTTCCAGCCAGGAGCAGGGCGGTGGTGGCGAGTAGGACAAGCTTCATGCGCCAATCCTAAGTAAAACAATCGGATTAGTGAGGGATGAATGTCCCGAACTTTGGTTGATGCCTTCCGAAGGGGCGGCTGTAGACCGGAGGCCCTTGACGAATCAGGCGGAGCGTCGATGACAGGACAGAGCAACTTTGGGGACGCGGACCTCCAAGACTGTTCCAGCCACCGTGTTGGCAGGCTCAGGTGAACTTGTTGGCTTGCAGTTACACAGCATCCGAGCACCGGTACAAGCCACTGAGGTGTTCACGGTCACCTATCCGGAGCTTGAAGAGGGCGGCTACGTTTTGACTATCGGCTGGTTGCAGGCTTTCAAGTTTTAAGGCTTCAATGGTAGCGAGGTCGGACGGATAGGTCTGGTGGTGGGTGGGGATCTTGTCTTTGGGCATGTAAGGGTTCTTCCGCCGGCTCCAGTGGAGGCTCAGGCGGGCACACAGTATTGCTCAGAACCGTACGCTGGGGATCGCTCAAGCACCCGAGACTCAGCCCGGACAGTCTGCGTTTTGACCCAGAGACCAGTCTCCTCGCCTAAGACTTGCCCTCACCTCAAGGGGGCATCGCTGGAGATGCCCCCTCTCCACTTCAGGCTGGCCTTACTGCGGCGTCCTTTCTTGGGAGTGCCGGTGTCCAGACTTCTTCATGCAGGTTCGAAGGGCGTCCAGGTCGACTCCCCAGCGCTTCATCAACTCCGCAAATTCCGGACGCAAGACTTCCTCGCTCAGGAGGCATTTCCAGAGCTCACAGCCCTCCGTCTGGTCTGATCCTCTGGGGGGACGAACGGGCTGGTCACCCCCTTTCCAGACGGCCAAGCTGACTGTTTGCTCGCGGGTGAACGGCGTGCCCCGCAGGGTCACGCCCCTGGCCAGCACGCGCCCGACATACACCCCCGAAGAAAGGGCAACGCTCTGCACCTGATACGTTCCCGGTTCCCCTTCCAACAGATCCAAGGTGGTCATGCCACCCCCTGGGCGAGTCAACTCCAGCTGCAGCATGGCCCGCTTCTCCACGGGCAGACCGTACTCAGACAAGGTCGCCTGGAACGACAGGGTGGCGCCCGGCTCAAAGCTGCTCTGCTGGGCCTGCACGTCAAAGCGCAGGTTGGAATAGGTCTGCACCACGACGCTGTAGCGCGGGCCATGCGTCACGAAGCTTTGAAAGTGCTGTTTGTTCTCGCCTCGCCGCATCCGGATAGCCGTCTTCTTGAATTCATCTGGGTTGACCTTCAGTATGGCGAACCAGGTGCCCGTCTGCTGGCCTGTCCCGATGGCAACAGGCAGGGTAAAACGGAAATGGCGGGTCTGGTCGCCCCGGTTGACGCTGAGTCCCAATCCAGGCGCTGTGGTCTCGGTAATCACGGTCCCGTCCGGAGCTTCCAAGGCCAGCTCAATGACGTTTTCATCTGTCAGCAGCAGCACGGTGCAGTCCATATCGGCTTCGTTGACGAAAAAGGGCACGCGCACCGTGGCCTCAGGGGCCAAGTGACCTGAAGGATCGACGATGACGTCATGGTGGGTCACACCTGCCAAGATTTGCAGGAAATACTTGCTCAGACGGAAATAGTCGTCGATCGACGCGCTCAGGAGTCCCGTCAGCAGCAGGTACCCACCCGCGCTGTGGGACAAGCGCGTGAGGGCAGCGGTGTCCACCTGAGTTTCGCTGCCCAGACCGATCGCAAAGGTGCGGTCATCAATGGATGCCCCGACATCAGCAAGCCACAGCGGCGCATTTTCCAGGCCATCAGTGAGCACCACCAGCGCTTTATGGTCATACTGCCCCGCCGGAACCGCATTCAGCACCTGCCGGGCCCGTTCCACTCCGTCTCCCACGGACGTGTTGCCGTTGACATTGGTCTGGTGGCTGTTCACGGCACCGATAGCCGCCACCCGCCCAGGATCGAAGATGTTGTTGCTGAGCACGCGGGTGAGGGCCAGTCCAGGGAAGGCCGGATCATCGACGGCGTAGGCGTCGTGATCAAAGCGCACCAGCCCCACCGCATTGTTGGCCGGCACCAATTCCATGAACTTGCGGGCGGCGTCTTTGAGCACCTCCAGACGGGTGGCGCCGGAGCTGCCTGCCAGCCAAGCCATGCTGCCCGACTGATCCAGGGCCAGCATCACGGCCACCGTGGGACGCGCAATCGCCGTCGCCTTGAGGACAAAGGAGAACGTCTGACCCGATTCGGGGCATTCGAAGGTCACGCTTCCGTCTGGCACGGCCACGCCCGCTGCCCCCGCCGTAAAGGCCACCCAGAAGCGGGCCACCGCGTAAGGCTGAGCGCCCCGGTGAACGCTCAGCGTCCCGGAAGCCGGATGCAGCACGGAAAAGGGTGCCGCAGGCCCTGCCCCAGCCCGGACGCGAACGGTGACGTCTCCACAGCCATAGACATGGAACACCGCCGCCCGGACGGCCGTTTCGCCGGTCGGAACGCCCGTGAAGTCGAGGGTCGGGGGCATGGTGGCGTTGCTGACCTCGACCAGGCCGTGCGACGCGCCGTTGGTGTCGTAGCACGGGGGCGCCACGACCGAGGCGCGTTTATAGGTGTGGGGGTCGCCTTGAAATTCAGGGGACGCCCAGGGCCGAATGGGCAGTCCACCTGACCAAGGCTGAACATCGCTGTTGAGCGTGGGGTCGTCACTCGCCGTGCCGTACACGAATGCTGGATCCAGGCGCGGCGACTGTCCGGCCCGAGTCTGCCAAGCGGCAAACAGCCGATCCACATTGGAGTGCAGCAAGAACACAAAGGGATCCCGGAAAGAAATATGTTGCCCGCCCATATTGACAAAGCCGTGCATCTGATTGTGCAGGGCTTCGAGGAGCAGACTCATACTGGTGTAATCGGGGGCTCCGACGACCGCGTCGTCCTGCGCCGCCGTGGCCGGCGAGCCGGAGACAGAGCGGTTCACGGTTTGTGGAGGATCTGCGGCGTTCCCCGTGGCGTCTCGGTGCTGCGCCGCACTGGGAACGTAAAAGCCAGCGCTTAGCCAGGGTTCCCCGATCGGCGCTGGAGTGGGGCCGCCATAACCCATAAAATCCGGCGTGAACAGGTTGAGGGTGCCGGTGGTACTGCCGCCCAAGTTGGCATTGGGGATATTGCGGGGGTCTTGAGTCCAGTTCCAGTAGTGCAAGGAGAGCTGTGGATTGATCTCCCGCAGCAGCGTCTCCAACCGGTTCACAATTTCCCGGTGCCAAGGCACAAACTCCAGACCATCATGAACATGGGTGGATTGGTGCGTTTCATCTTGCTTAAACCACCACGTGACTCCGCCCGGCAAGGGGTCGCCCCGCGTGCCGGGGAAATAGCGGTGGTTGAGCTCGAGTAAGGCGTCACGCAGCAGGGCCCGTTCCGCGGGGTCAACAGAAGCGATGTTTCGGCGAATTCCGTCTCCAAGAGCCATAACGTCCCCCTACACAGGTGAGGGCCTGTGTATTCACTTTCAAGAGGCTGACGGTGAGTGGCGGTGCGGCAAACAACGTAAGTAGAGTTTCTGGGCGCCGGGTCGATCACCTCCTCACGCCCAGATGAACACGACGCACTGTCCTTTTCTTAAGAGCGGACGAGTTACTTCTAAACTGCATCATCTCCACGGCACGTGATCAACCCATGATCAAGGTGAACCGGCGAGGACAGCACGCCGACTAAGAATGAGCTGATTCAGGTCCCAAGGAACTTCCGCCGGGGAGAGGCTCCACGCGATCAAACCAGCCGCAGTCACCTCGCTGCCGAGCTGCTCAGGTTGTTCATGCCTGCGCTGTCCTGAGGTGAGGGGACGCTCTAGCTGCTGACATCATCCGCCGCACTGCCAAACTCTGGACATTACCAAGCCATCTGGCTCACTGGACAGAGCTGGCCAACGTTCGAGTACAGCTCGGGAGTGTACACGGCCGTCGGCCTGCTCTCGACGCTACCTCCCGGCCCCTAGGTCTGAAGTCAGGGCGTCCCGAATGCCCTGCGCGATGCCCAAGGCCACACGATCCAGATAATTGGCGTTTTGCAGGTTCAGTCCATCCACAGGATGACTGGTGTAGCCAATTTCGACCAAGGCGGCAGGCACCCGGCTGTTCTTCAAGACGGCCAAGGGCTGGTTAGATTTCAGGCCGCGGGAAAAGCTTCCGGTCGTTTCAATCACGCGGCGCTGCAGCAGGTTGGCGAGGTCATCCGACAGCGGGTGGTTCGGATTCCACCACGTTTCGATACCGTACCCGCGCAGCGCTGTCTGGGCTTCGAGCGCATTGACATGGATACTGACAAACAGCTGGGTGCCGGGGCCAGCCAGTTGCGCGCGGAGTTGTAAGTCCTTACTTTTTACACCGTCCAGTGCCTGGTCCGTCGTTCGGGTCAAGACCACGTCCACTCCGGCTGGCCTCAACAGATCGCGGACACGCAAGGCCACCGCCAAGGTGACTTCTTTCTCGATCACGCTGGCCACTGAGCCGGGATCCCGTCCGCCGTGACCCGGGTCGAGCACCACCCGGGGCGGCGCAAAGGCGGCGCTGAGGGCCAAGAGTGCGGCCCCGCTCGCCATCCGAACAGGAGGCACCGCGGCGAGCCGGCGTTCAGTGGCGGCCAACGGCGTCAGGTTGACCAGGGCGGGCGAGAGATCAATCGCCAGACGCGCCTGTGGAGTGCCCGGAGTGGGGGCCAGCAACTGGGCCCGCCACCCACTCCGGGGGGTGCTGGGCAGGCCCGTGACCAGATCCAAGGTGCTACCAGCGGCCGTTGGTTCCAGCCGCCAGCTGCGGAGCTCTGGACTGACGTTCTGAATGTGTTGAGGCAGAGCATTCACGCCGGTAAGTTCGATCCGGACTCCCAGGGCGTGCGGCTCGATCACGTAGCTTGTCCCTGGCGGCAAATCCAGCACCACACGGGTCAGGCCCGGAGTCGTGCCAAAACGCGGTGCACCCAGGAGCCCCCCAAGCGGCTGACCGGACACCCGGCCCGCCAGAGCGCTGGGACGGGACGAATCGGCGGTGGGCAAGGCCGGGGCCAGGGGCAATGCAGCGCCGGGCGAGACCGTATCGCCCGGCGGTAATTGATCGGCGTTTCCTGCTCGGGGCACAGCCGTGGAGGCCAGCGGAACCGCAGGCGTGCGGGCCACGGGAACAGAGGTCACGGACAACGCCCCCGCAGGACTCAGTCCCAAGGGGGCAGCCGCTTGCCCGGCAGCTGTGGTGAGCACTCCAGGCCGCGCCACTGCCCGCAGGGACTCGCTGGCGCCGCCCGTCACCGTTGATCCGAAATCGAGAATTAAGACCCGGGTGCCTGAAGCGAGCGTGGCTTCACTGGCCCGCCAACCCGCGCTGGCGGACAGGGCAAACGCAGTGCGAACCGAGACCCGCCCATCGCCGGCGCGGTACTCACTGACGCCAGAGCCCAAGGCGGCCATGAGCATCGGAACCACGCGGGCTCCCTCAATGTCAAGCGTCAATCCCGTCGTGGACGGGACGAGCGTATACGTGACGCCGGGACTCAGATCGAACACCACGCGGGTCTGGGCTCCACTGCTGCTGGTTCGAGGGTTGCCAAAGGTCGCCGTTTGCACCCCACTGCCATTCAGGCGACTGGGGGTGGGTGAGGCGGCGCTGGGCACCGTGGGGAGAGGCCGCAGTATCGGCGAGGTCTGGGCGGGCGATTGCCGCAAGAAAGGATCCGTACGGGCCGCGCCCTGTGCCCCTCCAGTTCCGCACAGCAGCGCACCTAACAGGAGCAAGGAAATCTTCATTGATTTTTCCACTGTAAAGCCAGGAGAGAAACAACGCAGTTACAAAGCTCATGGGCCGTTTGTCTGGACTTCCTGATGCCGAGGGTTCTTCTCGTCCAAGGGGACGCTGAGAGATCACCAGACCAAAAAAGCCGGTGCCTGTCAGGGGCACCGGCCACAACTCGAACGGATTTACATTCCGCGTTTCATCAGCCAGATGCGGAAGTCATACATCTCCTTGGCCTGAGCCGTCACAATATTGCGGGCCAAGGGCAAGATTTTTGAATTGGTGGTTTTTTGGAGGGCCACATTCGCCATGTCGATGGCGGAGGCGTGATGGGGAAGCATCCCCTGAACAAAGGCTACATCCGGGTTCTTGGCACTCTTGACCATGTTGGCCATGCCTGCCATCCCTTTCATCATGCTGGCGGCCATCGCCGCATCTTTGCCGCCGTAGGTCTTAAGGAGCGCGTTCATCTCATTGATCTCCCGGCTCTGATCCTTGATCACGGCATTCGCCCACGTTTTCACAGTGGCGTCCTTGCTCACCGGCAAGACGGCCCGCGCCATATCGACGGCCATCTGGTGGTGGGGCACCATCATGCTCAGAAAGGCGCGGTCAAAGGCCTTCCCACTCAGTTTCTCTAACTCACTCATGTCCATGGCGCCCATGGCCATGCCAGACATCGGTGCCGACGTTTTGGTGCCCATCGGCATGGCCCCCATCTGACTATGATCCATCCCGCCCATACTGTTCTGAGCAAAAGCAAAAACGCCGAGCCCTAAGGCTGCCGTGACGATCACAACGGGAATACTTTTCATGGGGTGACTCTAGAGGTGCCCTGTTAAGTTCGTGTAAAGCTGGGAGAGCCTCAAGTGTTCCTGAATGCAGGCTCGTTCCCTCAAGCTCAGTTGAAGCGTCATAGAGCGGAACCAAGAGGTGTCGATCTTTTTTCTCCTCTCCCTTCTGAGAGGCCGGTGTGGGTGTGATACGGGATGAAAAAGAGTCTCGTCCATGTTGGTGTTGCCCTCTCGACTTGTGGGAGAGGGCCCAGGGGGCATACCAATGGCCTACCCGCCCTGGGTCAAGGATTCATGGGAGTTCCGTAGGATTGGATTACTTCTGCACAGGCGCCAACAGCCCATTGCCCGGATGCAGTGGGCCGTAACGCCGCCCGGTGTCGCGCCAGCCGGTGCCGACGCGCACGCTGGTGGGCAGGCCCGGAATGATCCAACCTCCCACATCGGTGGCGCGGGCAAAGGCCACATTCAGCGCTGTGAGGCCTTCGCGCTTCAGGAAGGCCCCAGCCGTAGCAGGCGTTTCTCCGATGTTGACAGCCAAAACTCGCACCCGGCCCGCACGCTGCGCCGCGAGCAGCAACGGCAATTCAGCGCGGCAGGGCGCACACCAACTGGCCCAAAAGTTAACGATTAAAGGTTTTGAATCGCTGGGGGCAGCGGCCGTGCTGACCTTCAGCGTGGGCAAGGTAGCTCCGGCGCTGGCCTGCCCTCCGGCAGAAACCAAGCTGATACAGAGCAACGCAGACAACTGGCGCATGTGCTGGTCAGCTTGAGCGGAAGACGTCAGAGAGACGTCATACGGGATTAAACTGAGTTCTTCAGTACAAGGCTGCAGGATTGACCGGTTGACCATTTTGGGTGATCCGGTAATCCACATGCGGGCCGGTACTGTTGCCTGTACTTCCCACGCGGGCAATCACGTCCCCCATCTGCACCTGCGCGCCCAAGCGGGCCAGATTGGCGCTGTTGTGACTGTAGCTGGTCTTGAGCCCCCCACCGTGGTCGATAACGATGGTCCACCCCCACCCGGTGCGGCCATCAAAACGGCTCTCCGTCACCACACCGGCGCGCGCTGCGCGGATCAGTGTGCCGGTGGGAGCGGCGAGGTCAAGCCCTTCGTGACCCGTCCGGTAAGGCGTGGTCAGCCGCCCCTGCACAGGCATCACGGCAGTGACCCGGATCCCTGTCGCCTGGATTCGGGGAGCTGGAGAGGCCGAGCGTCGAATCAAGACCGGTGCGGGGGGGAGAGTGAGCTTCTGTCCCACCTGCAGGGCGCGGCGCGGGTCGACTCGGGGATTGGCCGCCAACAGGGCACTCATGCCGATCTTGTATTGCCGGGAGAGGCCACTCAAGGTGTCGCCTCTTTTGACGACCACGCTGCCCGAAGCCGCTGAAGGGCCAGGAACTTGCAGCACCGTGCCCACCTGAAGCAGACGGGGATTCAGCCCGGGATTGAGTTGCAGCAACGCTTGAGACGTGGTGCCTGACCGACTGGCCAGTCCGCTCAGGGTATCTCCTGGACGCACCTGAAGCGTGGCCGCTCCCGCAAAAGCAATCGTTGTCAGTAGTACAGTGGCGAGGGTTCGAATTGGCATGGATGAAGGCAACCTAGCAAGCTTGTGTAAAGATCGTATGAACCTCAGTCGCCCAACATGAGAAGAGACGGCAACACTTGAAGAGGGGCTCAGGCTCCCAGACATTCAGGGCTGGGCCGCCGACTCACGGAGCCTCAGGCTGACGTGGCACAGGGGACTGAGCAGGGCTCATGGCATACAGGGAAAACAGGGCTGCGGAGATCTCTTTGAACACAGGCGCGGCCAGCTGCGACCCTTGATAATCGCGCTGCGCACCGCGCACCATCACAGCCACCGTAAATCTGGGCTGTTCGGGAGGACTAAATCCCGCAAAAGTACTGGTGAAGACGTTTGGACTGTAGCGGCCACCGACTACCACCTGGGCGGTACCGGTCTTGCCTGCCACGTGATAGCCAGGCAGTTCCGCCTTGGTTTTGATGCCGTCATCGATGACGGCATGCAGCATCGCTTGCATCTGGCGGGCCGTTTCCGGTTTGATGACCTGATACCTGTTGAGCGGCTTGCTGCCCTGTAGCAGATACGGCGGCAGAAAGCGGCCACCTGCGGCCAAGACATTAAAAGCGGCCGCCATCTGAATGGTGGTTGCCGTCATGCCTTGCCCGAAGGCCATGGTGGCCTGCCCCAGAGGCGTCCACGAGGCGGGATCACGCAGCAGACCATTCGAGGTCGGCAGGCCCAAGGTTACGTCTTGTCCCAGACCAAAGGCCGTGAAGTACCGGTACAGCAGCGCGGACGGAACACCCTCGACCAAATGCGTCATGCCCACGTTGCTCGAGTAGCGCAGAACCTGCTGTGTACTGAGCTGCGGAGGATGCGGCACGATGTCATTGATAGTCGCTCCGGCATACCGCCGCGCCATCGGGGTGTCATACAGCGTCTCGGGCGTCGTCAATCCCGCGTCCAGCAGGGCGGCGACGGTGAGCGGCTTGATGACACTGCCCGGCTCATACTCATCCAAGACTGCCCGGTTGCGCCACCGTGTGGCGGGAGCCGTTTCCCAGGCGTTTGGGTCAAACCCTGGTACAGACGCTGCGGCAATCACGGCGCCTGTTTGACTTTCCAGCACGACGGCAGAGGCAAATTCCGCGTTCGTCCGGGCCACAGCCGCCATCAAAATTCGCTCTGCTGCTTCCTGAATTCGGGCGTCCAAGGTCAAGGCCACGGTCTTCCCTTGCCGGAGCGCTGCCTCCTGGGTTCGTTCCAGGCCTTCGAGCCCTTCGGTGCGGCCCACAAAACCCACGATGGGCGACATGGTCGTGCCGAGTGGATAGACCCGCGCTGTCACGGGACCGGACGCGAGCAGAGATCCGTCCGCGCTGACCACTCGCCCGCGCTCCTCCACTGGGCTGGGCCACCGAACCAACGCCCGTTGCGGGAAGATCACCCGGACAAACGTGAGGCCCACAAGCAGGAAAGAAAGCAAAAAGACCGTCCCTAAGAAAAAAAAGCGGTGGGTCACTGGTCGAACGGAGAAGAACGGGTTCATATTAGCTGTTGATCACCTCAGGAGCTTGCTTGCCGGAAGTGTAGGAGGCTCTTGTTTCCGTTGTGTTAAGCGGTTAACGGAAATTGAACACTGGAGGCCTACCGTAGCCACGTGACAGACCGCATTTATTTTCGCGCCTGGCGGCAACGGCTTGGCAACTCGGCCTCCTGGCCGTGGCTGCCTGACAGTGCAGCAGGACTCACCTTTGCACTGTTCCTGATGGTCCCTGTTCTGGCGGCGCTGAGCGTCTTGCCTCTCACGTGGCTTCATCTCCGGGTCGCCCAGAGCCAGACCGTCCGCCAGAGTGCGGGGCGGGGTTTTGCTTTCGCGCTCTCTTTCTTTGCGGTGCACCTGGCTTGGCTGCCGCAAAGTATGGCCACGACCCTGGGACCTTTGGGTGGGAGCCTCACCCTCCTGGTCATTCCGTTGAGTGCCCTGACCTGGACCGCTGGACTCGCGCTCACGCGGCGTTTGGCGGGGTCATCCACCCTGCTGGCGCTGCCTTTTGCCTGGGTGATCATGGAATGGCTCCGGACGCAAGGCAGCTTGGCCTTTCCTTGGGGCGCTCCAGGGTACGCGCTCGTTGACACCCCTTTGGCTCAACTGGCCAGTCTGGGGGGCGTGTCCCTGTTGACCTTTACGTTGACGGCGGGGGCCAGCGCCTTGGGGTATGTCGTGGCCCCCGCGCGCCGTCTCCGTGGACGATTGGCTGTCCTCTTCGGCTTGCTGTCTGCCTTGACCGGTGCGGCCGTCTGGGGATCCGTCCAACCCCAGAGCCTCACCACCTCCCAGACGGCTTTGCTGGTTCAGGGCAACCTCGATCCGCGCCTGAAGATGCAGGGCGCAGATCAAGACGCAGTCAATCTCTACTTGAGGCTCACCCAGACGGCTCTGCGTGGTCAAGCGGCCGATCTCGTGGTGTGGCCAGAGACTGCTGTCCCACTGCAGCCGACCGCCCCTGTTCTAGGAGCAGCCCTCCAGCGCTTGGGTGCGCCGCTGATCTTGGGCGCTCCAGGAGACGTGCCGGGACAGCTGCGGAACAGCGCTTATGGGGTGACGGCCAGCGGCGTTGGCCGCCGACAGGACAAACGGGTCTTGGTGCCGTTTGGCGAGCAGCTTCCTTTTGAAGGTCTCCTCAGGCCTCTCTACCGCTCCGTCCTCACTGCCTTGGGGTTGCCCGGATACAGGAGTTTGACCCCGGGCCAGCTGACGACGGTCCTTCCTGTGGGCTTGGTTCGTGCTGGCGTCAGCATCTGCTACGAATCCGTCTTTGCTCGGCTCAGCCGACAAGCGGTCCAGCAGGGGGCCAATCTCTTGATCGTGATCTCCAATGATGCGTGGTTTGGCACCCGGGGAGGGGCAGAACAGCATTTTCAAATGGGGCGGATACGCGCCATCGAGACCCGCCGCTATCTGCTGCGGGCGGGCAATGATGGCGTCAGTGCCGCCATCGATCCTTGGGGCCAAGTTCTGAACCGTGCTCCACGCGGCGTTCAGGGCGCCTTCACTGTGGCTTACCGGTTGATGCAGGATCAGACCCCTTACGTTCGGTGGGGAGAGTGGGTGGGGTGGAGCAGCGTGATGGTGCTTGCCGGAATCGTTCTGGTTCGCCGTTGGGGCCCCCGCCGGAAGGCCAAGCACGTAGACTCCCCGGAGGCTTGAACGGAATGGGGCGTGCCGTTGCGCCCGCAGTCCAGCCGCTGCGGTGTCTGGGAGAGCGTAGAACAGTAGGGAAGCCGGAACCACTTCAACATTCAAAGGGGCGTCAGCGTGTCAACTCGCGATTCCGTCGTGCTGATCTCCAGCAGAGCCAGACAGTTGAATAGAGTACTGTCCATGCATGCGGCACCTCTTGCTCACCAGTCTGATCGTGTTGAGCGGACTCACTTCCTGCAACACCCTCACCGCGCCAGCGAAAGAATGTTCCACCTTGACACTGCCACCTGAACTCAGTCTGAGTCAGATGGAGGTTCGTCTCGGTCAGCCGGTCAACATCAAAATCACGGTGCCCAGTCCCCAAGCCTGTGGGGGCTATGAGACATGGAGGGTGGCCACTTATTTCAACACCTCTGGGCGAACCTTGTTCAGAAAGGATGACTCTCCGTTGGTCTTTGAGACCACCTGGACCCCGCTTCCTGATGAGGTGATCCTCCCGCCATCAGGCGTGGCCGAAGTTCCTATTTTTGCTCGTGCTGATACCAACATGGGAACGTTCTGGGCCTACCCGAAGCCAAACCCCATGGAGGCAACACGCAGGCCCTCCAACGTGATCCTGCTCAGGGTCACCGCCCCTTGAGTTCAGGCGTTTGAGTAAGAAAAGCTGAAGTCTGGTACCAGGTTTTTATCTTGGACCCGGTCTGAAAGCTGACACGAATTGCAATTCGGCATACCAGCGCGACTTCAAAGACTGAAGTAGTGGACCGTCCACTTTGGTCTATCAAAGCAACAGGAGCCCTCAGTCGCAGTTCTGATGGGTCAAAATGCCTGGGCCATAGGGGGTCAAAATCGGAATCCACCCTTCCGTGAGCTCCTGAAGACGTGCTGAATCAAATTCAAGGGATGCAGGTTCGTCTTTGTCTCGGTTTGTCTGCCACAGTGGAATTCGCCCGATAATTTCTGCCAACGCTTGGAGATCACGCTCTTGCCATCGTTCGTAGGATGTTCCTGGGTATATCGGATTCCCGCTATACCCACCAAAGAACAGTTTTAAGACGTTGAGGTGGTGAGGGTTAAAAAGCGGAATCGCAAACCCTTCTACCTCCCGCTCTTCATTGGCGTAGCCACCGACCTGCGAGGCATACACCACGCCGGTCGGGGCCTGCACGATAACCACCAAACCAGCCCCCTGAGATCCGTCAGGGTCGAGAAACACATATGCCCGTTCATCCATGCAAACCTATTTTGATCCTGAAAAATTGACAGAGCGAAGTGGACGATCCAGGAGTTACAGTTCTATGGACTGAGCTGCCTCAGCCCAAGCCGAGTGGGATCCAGGGACAGGTGAGCCAACCCGTGTGGACGTCGCAGAGCGCAAAGCGTTTTCTACTACTCCAGGTCTCGCAGTGGCCGGGCAACCGCTTCGATGGCCCGTAGGCCTTGGCCAAACCGGGCCATGCTGTCCCGGTGCCGCTCCAGTTCTCCATACGGCAGATACCGGACATCCAGATCCCGAACCCGGCTGAAAGCGGGACGGCGCAGTTGATCCATGACGCTGTGCTCCCGGCCATCAGGAGCGACAAGATAGAGCCGGGCCACCGCCTGTTCCGGCGCCCCCAACGCCAAATCCAGCATCCGTACAATGCCTGAATAGATGCTGGTGGTGTGTTCCACCTCGAACGCGGCGCTCACCTCAGACGAGACGTTGTCCAACCAGAGCACGTCAATCAGCCGCACCGCATCGGCACCCGGGCGCCCCGTAATGCTGGCGGGCAACGTGGTCACGCAGCCGTCTCCCAGTTTTCCTCCGGCGTAGGGACGCGAGACATCATTGGCTGCAATCCACACCCCGAATCCCAAGGCGAGACCCAAGTCACGCAGCCAGCCCTGAACTTCTGTGTGGGTGCGGTCATTTTCGTTCGCAGTACTTCTTGCTTTGGCTGCTGCCGCCGTCTCTTCGCGGACAAGGGCCAGATCCATCTGCCAAGCGTGGAGGGCGGCGCCGTCCTCTGCCGGAGGAGGTGGACGGTAGCGCCCACTGCCCAGATCAAACATCAGGCCAGCCACGGCGCCCAAATCATTGGACAACAGATGCCGGTGCTCCGCCGTCAGCCGGAAGAGGCCCCGTCGCAGCGCCAGATACTCTTCCCAACTTCCCAATTTCACTTTGGCACCAGTTAAAGCGTTGTACCCATTGACGATCGCCGTATTGAAAGGAGGCATGTGGGTAGGATGCAGAAAATACATCAGGTTCGCGGCCGCGGGTCCGAGGCCTTTAATGCGGTGACGGTCGAGGGTCCGAACCGCCTCAACCAGTTCGTCCGCTTCCGTGCAGCAAACGCAGGTATCAAGAAACTGTCCGAAAGCTCGCTGATTGGCTGGACTTTCGTAGATATCCGGAATACGCAACTTGGGTTTCCACAAAAAGGCGTGATCCGCCCCCTTAAAAATCTGGCGCTGTTCAGCAATCGAATGCACGACAGTCTCGAGACTTGAGCCGCGGTACTGGGTACCGAAGGTATCGTCGCGAATATCGCGGACGACAGTTTGAATGCCGCGCCGAATCGAACGGAAATTTTTAAGCCGCTCTTCCCATAAAAACCAAGTTTGGTAGGTCGCGCCCGGGTCACTGCGCCAACGGCGCAGGAGGGCGTCGAGGGGCAGGCTGGCAGTCGGAGAAGTCACGTTGCCGTGTAGGGTAGCATTCCAGCCCGGATCGCTCTCAAGCGGCCTCTTCGGGCATCTCAGTCAGGGGTGGCGGCACTGGAAATCGTCCGCCGCCCCTGGGCAGAGGCCACACATCCTTCTGAAGGAGGGTTGAAGAGCGGATGGAGGAACCCTCGCCCGTACCCCGCGCTGAACTCCCGTGACGTGGCGTTCGCGTCACATGTCAGGTGGACAGTTGCTGTCTGGGTGGGTACAGCGCGTAGTTCGCAGCTTGGGCCGCCTGCGCGCCCCCGTGCACTGCGGAGGCCACCTGATCGCTGTGGTGATCGGTCACGTCGCCTGCCGCGTAAAAGCGCGGCAGATTCGTGTGGTATTTCGGGTCAACGTTGATCATCCCACGTTCGGTCAACGTGATAGGCAGGTGCCGCAGCAGTTCAGTGTTCGGATCAGAACCGTACAGGCTGAAGATCAGGTCTGCGGTCAGGCTCTCTCCAGAGGTCAGGAGGACGCGCTCAATCTCCTGGCCTTTCAGCCGCACACTCCGCACCTCCCCGGTCCTCACCTGAATGCCGCCCGCCTGGAGCTTGCGGCGTGCCCCAGGCGACAATTCGTCTTTCCCAGGTTCGACCAGCAAAGTCACGCGGGAGGTGTAGGTCAGGAACTGCAGGGCGTCCTCGGCCGCAGCGTCAATATTGCCGAGCAGCAAAATCTCCCGGTCGAGTGTTCGCCAGCCGTCACAGACGATGCACCAGAACAGCTGTTTGCCGACCAGGCGGCGGGCTCCCCGGAAGGTCGGCCAGCGGTCGCGCACTCCCGCCGCCCAGATCACTGTCCGCGCGATTGCCTGCCCAGACGTGGTCGCCAACGTGAAGCCTTCTTGCCCCGGCAGGAGATCGATCTGCTCGACCCGGCCCTGATGCGGAACCACCCCAAAGCGCTCTGCCTGCGCCACCCCGAGGGCACGCAGCCGCCGGGCACTGACCCCCTTAGGGAAGCCCAGATAGTTCTCGTTGTGCTGCCCGTACACCCAGCGCCCTTCCCCACTGTCAATCAGCAGGGTCGTGCGCCGGAAGCGCCCCATGTACACCGCCGCGGACAGCCCAGCCGGGCCACCCCCGACAATCACGCAGTCATACGTCATGGACTGCTGTGGCACGTGAGTTGGAGGCGACGCGACCGAATTATCCATGGAAAGGTGGCTGAAGCGTCTCACGAAGTCGCACGAGAAGTTCTTCCGCCTGCTCATATCCAGGCCGTAGGTAGACGGTGGCAAAGGTCGTCCAGTCCTGCACCGCCGCAACTTCCTGACCCCCGTCATGCAGCTTGAGATGCGGATACACGCCGTATTCCACGAAGCAGGCGAACTCAGCCGCCAGTTGTTCCAGTGCCAGCGTGTTGGCGGGTGTCCAGTTGAGGGTGTAGGGCAGCGCGAAGCAGGGTTTGCCGCAGGAGCCACCCATCCCGATCAGCGGGAGTCCCGCCACAGTGGGCGTCGTGGCGCGGGTTCGGGTTCGCTCCAGGAAAGCGAGTCGGTCAAGCGCGAGGTCTTTGCTGGGGAGTTTCTGGGCTGCAATCCAGGGACCGACCGTCAGTTTGGTCATATCAGGTTTCCTTTCGCGGGAGGTGCGGCGAGCAGGTGGGATGAGGGGCTGGCCGGGCCGGGCTTGACAGGGGGCTTAAAGCTGCGCAGGCGCAGGGCGTTGCTGAGGACAAAGATGCTGGAAAAGCCCATCGCTGCCGCGGCCAGGACAGGGCTGAGCAACCAGCCGAGCGCGTGGAACAGGGTTCCTGCCGCGACCGGAATCAGCACGATGTTGTACGCGAAGGCCCAGAACAGGTTGAGGCGGATGTTCTTCAGGGTGGCCCGGCTCAGGGCAACGGCATTCGGGACGCCGCGCAAGTCACCACTCATCAGGATGACGTCGGCGGTCTCGACGGCGACGTCGGTTCCGGTGCCGATGGCGAGGCCGACATCCGAGACGGCCAGCGCGGGCGCGTCGTTGATGCCGTCCCCAACAAACGCCACCCGCTGCCCGCTGGCCTGAAGCGCTGTGATGGCGTCGCTTTTGCCGCTGGGCAAAACCTCGGCCAGCACGGTGTCAATGCCGAGCTGCTTGGCAATCGCGTTGGCCGTGCGCCGGTTGTCTCCCGTGATCATGGCCACCTTCAGCCCCTGAGCATGCAGCGCGCGCACCGCGTCGAGGCTGCCTGCTTTGATCGGATCCGCCACGGCCAAGATGGCGGCCAGCTGGCCATCGATGGCCGCGTACAGGGGACTCTTGCCTTCATCACCCATCTGGGCTGCCTGCGCTTCAAAGCGGTTGACGTCCAGGCCGAGCTGCGCCATGTAGCGGTCTGCACCCACCTGAATCAGACGGCCCTGAAGACTGGCTTCTAGTCCGAATCCAGGCACGGCCTCGAACCGGTCGACCTGCTGGAGAACAGCTCCCTCCTGCTGGGCGGCCGTCACGATGGCGCGGGCGATGGGATGCTCGCTCTGCTCTTCGGCTGAGGCCACCAAGGCCAGCACCTCAGTACGCTCAAAGCCCGGCGTTAACACAAAATCGGTCAATGCTGGATGGCCTTCTGTCAGCGTACCGGTTTTGTCCAGCGCCACCACCTGCACCTGCTGGAGTCCCTCCAACGCCGCGCCGTTTCTGAACAGCACCCCGAGTTCAGCGGCCTTGCCCGTGCCGACCATCACGCTGACCGGAGTGGCCAGACCCATCGCGCAGGGGCAGGCGATGATCAGCACTGCCACCGTATTCACCAGTGCGTAACTCAGCGCCTGTGGGCCACCGAAGAGCATCCAGGCCAGGAAGGTCAGGGCGGCGATACCCAGCACGATCGGGACGAACACGGCCACGACCTGATCCGCCAGACCCTGAATCGGGGGCTTGCTGCCCTGGGCACTCTCCACCAGTTTGATGATCTGGGCCAGCGCCGTATCTGCACCGACCTTGGTCGCGCGGAACTGAAAGGCTCCGGTCTGATTGATGGTACCGCCGACCACAGGTGCCCCCAGCTGCTTACTGACGGGCACCGGCTCACCAGTAATCATGCTCTCGTCCACGTAACTGCTGCCGCCGGTGACCTCGCCGTCCACTGGGACTTTTTCGCCGGGCCGCACCGCGATCAGGTCCCCGACCAGCACCTCATCGGTGGGCAGTTCCAGCTCCGTCCCGCCCCGAACCACACGGGCGGTTTTGACCTGCAGGCCCAGCAGCTTCTTCATCGCTTCGCTGCTGCGTCCTTTGGCAATGGCTTCAAAGTACTTGCCCAGCAAAATCAGGGTGATCACGACGGCAGACGCTTCGTAATACACGTGCGCTGTGCCTTCCGGAAAAATCTGCGGCATCAGCGTAACGGCCAAGCTGTAGAAGAACGCGGCGCTGGTGCCGATCATGACCAGCGTGTTCATGTCGGGTGAGCGGTGCCGCAGCGCCGCCCAGCCCTGACGGTAAAAGCGTCTGCCGGGGCCAAACTGTACGGGAACGGCAAGCGCCAACATGATCCAGTTCATGGCTGTTCCCAAGCGCTCCATCAACCACATTTCGGCAGGCATCCAGAGCATCGGCAGCATGGCAATTAGGAGCAGGGGAACGGCAAACAGGGCGCTGAACAGCACGGAGCGCCTCAGTTCCTGCACTTCTTTCTCTTTGGCCTCGCGTTCCGCGTCGCCGCGGGTTTCCCCAGCTGCGGTCTCCAGCACCGCGTAGCCGCTCTCCCGCACCGCCGCTTTGAGTTGGCCGGGGCTGACGGCGGAGGGCAGGTACTGCACGGTGGCCCGCTCGGTGGCCAGGTTGACGCTGGCGTCCAGCACTCCGTCCACCTTTTTCAGGGCCCGTTCCACCCGGCTCACGCAGTTGGCACAGGTCATGCCTTGTACCCCCAGCTCCAGGGAACTGGTAACCGGTTCATAGCCGACGTCTTTGACCTTGTCGAGCAGAAGTTGCGGCGTGGTCAGGGCCGGGTCGTAGGTCACAGAGGCGCGTTCGGTCGCCAGATTGACCGTCACCTCATCTACCCCTTCTACTTTTTTCAGGCCGCGCTCGACTCGGCCGACACAACTGGCGCAGGTCATGCCCTGCACCCCCAGTTCCAGTGTTTTAATCATCCTTGCCTCCAAATCCCCCCTGGGGGGTTTAAAGGAAGCATAGGACGAATCTCAGCAGAGATCAAGCCTAAAATATCCTTTAGGCGGTCATTCTGCTCTTTAGAGGGCTTCATGAGCTTCGATTCAATCTTGACACCCTCCTGGATAGGGTATAAGATTTGGGTATGAACACTGAACTCAACATCAGCGGCATGACCTGCGGGCACTGCCAGACCGCCGTGACCAAGGCCCTCCAGAGCGTTCCCGGAGTGCAAAACGTCCAGGTCGACCTGAAGACGGGTAAAGCCACCGTCGAAGGTCAGGCCGACATCCCCGCCTTGTTGGCCGCCGTGACCGAAGAAGGGTACGGCGCGCAGGTTCGGCAGTAGCGTTAGTGGTGGCCAAGACTCCCGCACCGCCGCTCAAGCTGACTGAAGCTTCCGCTCCAGACGCATCGTCCCTTCCCCACACGCACCTGTGCATGCCGGAAGACTCGCGCAAGCGGGCGGCCCGGCGGCTCAAAATCGCCCGCGGTCACCTTGACAGCATCGTGACGATGCTCGACAACCCAGCGGTCTACTGCGTGGACGTGCTGCGGCAGATCAAAGCCGTTCAGGGCGCCTTGTCCGGCGCGGGCGAAGTGGTGTTGCGCGGTCACCTTGAAGCTCACGTGGCCACCGCCCATGAGCGTGGTGACGGCACCGAAATCATTGAGGAACTGATGGAAGCCCTCAAATACACCTGAATTCAGGTCAAAGTTCTTCGTGGGCGGCATCACTGCCGCCCCGTTTTGTTTTCGGTCACCGGCCCTGCGAACGCCCATCCATTCTCTTGAGGACACAGCGGTGTCCTGCGCCCCGCGTCAACGAACGTCAGCTGAAACGGGTCACTACTTCAAGGAGATGCCCCTATGATCGTGCAACCCATTGACGTGTTTGTCTTCATTTGGCTGGGCCTGGCGCTGGCCAGTGCCCTCTATGTAGGCATAGACCAGTTCAGGAACAATCCCGAACCCGCTGTGATGAAATGGGGCTTCATTCTGGTCACGCTGTACATGGGACCGATCGGCCTCCTGCTGTACGTGATGGCCGACAAGGAGCCTGTTCCCGGCAGCCATGAGGACTTCACTCGTCCGCTGTGGAAGCAGGGAGTTGGCAGCACCATCCACTGCGTGGCAGGCGACGCGACCGGCATTATTCTCGCTGCTGTCATCACGGCCCTGCTCGGGCTGCCGATGTGGTTGGATTTGATCGTCGAATACCTCGCTGGCTTCGCCTTCGGCCTGTTCATCTTTCAGGCGCTGTTCATGCAACGCATCATGGGCGGCTCCTATGTTCAGAACGTCCGCAAGAGCTTCATGCCGGAGTTCATCAGCATGAACGCCATGATGGCAGGCATGGCGCCCACCATGACGCTGCTGATGATGGGCCGCGATATGCGGGCCATGCAGCCGACTGAGCCACTCTTCTGGATGGCCATGAGCATTGGCGTCACCGTTGGCTACGCCTTCGCCTATCCAGTCAATGTTTGGCTGGTGTCCCGGAGCTTGAAACATGGCCTGATGACCGAGCGTCCCCAGGGCAGCCGCTTCGACCTGGCAATAATTCAGCGCCTTACACCGCGTGGTGCCGCAGATGCTCATGCTGGACACGGCGCCATGCAGGCCCTCGCTGCCCGCCAACCGCCAGATCCAATGGCTGGGATAAACCACACCGCTGGAATACAGGGGAGCGATATCAGCGCTTCCCAGCAGGGCACACCGACGACCGTGCCGACCGCGAGCATGGCCGGGATGGATCATGCCTCCGGAATGCAGCCGAACGTGACGGTGCCGCAGCTTTGGGCCGTCTTCATGGTCACCGCCCTGATGCTGATTGCGGGCATGACCCTCCCCAGCACCGTGGTGAACATGAAGCTGAGTGCCCGTGATGTCGGCGCGAGCATCATGCCTCCCGGCATGATCATGACGCGGGAGACGCCGGGAGAGGCCATGCGTGACATGGCTGCTATTGATCCACGGACGGTGTCCTACACCGCTCCCGGCACCGCTCGTGGAGACCAACGTCTCGTTCCTCAACTGGTGGACGGCGTGAAAGTCTTCCAACTGGATACCTCAGTCATCCAATGGAACATTCTGCCTGACAAGCAGGTTGCTGCGTATGCCATCAACCGTCAGGTGCCGGGGCCGAGATTGGAAATCAACCAGGGCGACCAGGTTCAGTTCATTGTGAAAAACAACTTGCCGGAGGCCACCACCTTGCACTGGCACGGCCTGATCCTCCCCAACGAGATGGACGGTGTCCCAGGACTGGAACAGCGTCCCATTCCCCCAGGAGGCACGTTTACCTACGCCTTCACCGCGGTTCAGGTGGGCACGTATTTCTACCACTCCCATCAGGATTCTGATCGCCAGCAGGGACTGGGGGAGTATGGGGCGCTTATTATCCGCCCCACCACCGAGCCTGCCAACCTTGAACGCATCCGTACCCTAACGGTGCCGGGAGATCGGGCCACTGCGGCCGAGTCTGTTGCCCAAGACCGCACCTCACTGGAATACACCCTCCAACTTCAGGAATGGCTCAACCGCGATGGTCTCACCTATCCCGCCATGATCATGGAAGGTGGCCTGCCGAACTACTTCACCATCAACGGGAAAGCGTATCCCTCCACTGACACCCTGCAGATGCGGGTCGGGCAGACCGTCAAACTGCGCTTTATCGGCAGCAACAACAATTTCGTTCATCCCATGCACGTGCATGGTGGGCCCTTTGAAGTCGTCGCCCGTGATGGCGAAACCCTGCCAACCAGCGGTCGATTCCTGGCCGACACTGTGAATGTCGGCCCCGGCCAGCGCTATGACGTGGTCTGGACAGCGCGGCAACCGGGCAAGTGGCTCATTCACTGTCACATTCCCCACCACACCAAAAACAACAATGTGGAGCAGGAGGGTGGAGGCGGGCTGATGATGGTCATCGATGTGCGCACCTGACCAAAAAAATGCTGTCAATGCCAGCGCGTGTTCTGGTGGGCGATCTCGACAGAGCCATGAAAGAAGGGACCGAGCTTGAGTCTGGATTCCCCTGGCATTACGTGGAATCCAGTCGGCAGCCCCCAAGCTGGTTGGTGAAGAGAGTTTGACATGCACCAAGCGGTGCTTGAAGCCTCGATGGAGCAGCCAAACGCCCCTGAACTGTACGCTTGTGAGCGCGTTTCACGAGATCCTGCCACAGGTCTCGTGATCGTCGGATACCACGTCGGTCACGCGATTGAAGACGCCAGCACACACTCTATTTCGAACCCAAGGTTGGCGTGATCTGGCGCACGAGCGCAGCTTGTTGGCGTGACGCAGGACGACTCTCTCTTTGTATCCAACAACAACGAAGAGCCTCTTTAAGAGGCGCGGGTCTACTGGATTCGTCAGATGACCTTGGCCCGCCGCACCACCCGGATTCCGATCCAGGCACGTTGCGGGTGTGGGGAGGTCGATTTCTTTGGGCAGGGAATGACATTTCATGAACCCACGCTGATACAGGTCAGTCAGGTAGACGGCTGTGACCTCTTCTTCAAAACTGTCTTGCTGAAGGGAAACATTCAGTGGGCAGAGCGTGTTCCGGGGGAGTCTTTCCCTGACGACCCGTCAGAAAACCTCCAGTTTTCAGAGCGGAGTGCAGATTTTCGGCCTGAAAACGCAGCACACAGCGGCGGAGATTCACCGTGGCATGGCCCCGATGCCAGGGACAGCACTTCTCCGGCGGCATTCTTGGTGGCACACAGGCGCAACGACACACCATAGACAACCATGCGGCGATTCCAACGACGGATTTCGCCCGCTTGGGGTTTTTTAAAGCATGCTCAGAGGGGCAAGTTGTCTCTTCCAACCATCGCCGTAGTGGGCAGGCGGATACAAGGAACAATGCTGTGTTGATTCAGCAACGAGAATCACGACTTCCCGATAAATTTGCGGTCTGCTTTTCAGACGACTCACGGAGCGCTCTGGACAACAGTGCAGGAAGCGTGCCAAAAGTTCTTCGCGGATCTGTTGGAAGCTGCGGCCCTCCTGGGGCAACAGCGTCCACATCAGCGGCATATTGAAGCCGTCCCAAACGGCGAACGGCAGCAGGATGTTGACAGTCTGGTTGCCCAGCTTTCAGTTGGTGCGATCTAGAATCAAGTGCAATTGGCCTTCGGGGAGGAACGACAGCGCCTTAGAGCTCTTTTTGTCCCTGATCTGGATTGAAGACCCTGCCCCTTTGTGCAGCAGCGCAGCTCCCCAAGACCGTTGGTCCCCCCACTACACCGCAACTCGCGCTGGCCATGTTGAAGTGGGCCTTAACAGGTGGCAGGCATGCGAACCGGGTGACCGGCGACGATGGCCGAGGCTTGCGCTGCCATGCCCGATGTTCACCGCTGCTACAACCAGGGGAGCTGTCAATCGGCGCCCCACTCTTTCACGCCTTGGCCTCCACTCATCAGCGAAGGTGCGCAACACCGCTGCAGAAATTTTGGAACATCCCCAGTGGCGCATGTCCTAAGGCAAAGAAACCGTAACGACCTGACCCGCCGTCAACGCAAAGGTAGTGATGGTGTTGCCGCTGTAACTTTCACTGGTGCCGAGGCCACCTGCTGCCGCACCCGTGACGAAGCCCGCACCGCCGCTCGGTGAACGCAGGGTCAAGCTCTTGGCCGCCCGATCCCAATTGCCGCTCATGCCGCTTTTCATATAAGAGGTTCGGGCCTCTATATAGGCTCCCAGGCTGTCCCAGCGCAAAGTTTTGAGGGGTAAGGTGCTGTACTTTGAATATTTGGCCAACAGCGCCGATTCCCAGTCGGACGCCAGACTGCGGCCTGAGGCATACTGACGCAGGTTGCCCTGATGCATGTAGTGTGGATAGGCGCTGCCGCTGAGGACATGATCGAGAGCCAAATCGGTCTCTTTATCGAGATACTGGGTGTAGGTGAGATCAGCTGGCCAGTACGGGGCACTGCCGGTCGGGCCGTATACTCCGTTATAGGCTCCAACAGCCTGCGCGGGCGTAGTCACATGATAAAAAACGTTGGTGGGCCACCGCGGGATCAGGAAAATACTGGAGTTCAGCGGATGGGTCAGGCCACAGTTCATGCAGCTCGGATCCCACTGACTGGGTACCGAACGGTTCGAAGACAAGTAGCGTGTGCCTGAAGTCTGTGCTGCCAACAGGAAACTGCTGTTGGACTTACCTAAGCCGAAATCTGTTTTGAGGCCGTCGCCTCCTGGGTTGTAGTAGCCCAGCCCAGACATATCGCCCGTGACCAAACTCTTGACACTGATATTCAGGCCCAGTTGGGCTCCGATGGTCAGGTTGGGCTGCAACTGCGCGAACGAATCATCGTAGTTCAAGAAATCCATGTACAGGTGATCGCGGGTGTGGCTCACCCAATCGAAAGTGTTGCCAAGGCAGCGGGACATGCTGGTCAAGCGATCTGGACTGACAGCATTGGGGGTACAGCTGAGGGGTGCGGCCGTATTGGCTCCGCTGCCGTTGTACACGATGGCAAATTTGAATTCTGGGGACACGGGATAGCGCGTCTGGAGTGACGTCTGCTGCGCAGAAAGCGACAGAGCGTCGCTGGCCGAAATGCGGAAAGCGTCGGGGCTGATGGTTTTGGTAACGGCATCGTATAAATCGCCAGGCAGGAACCAGTCGTCTATATCTAATTGATTGAATCGGCGGTATTCGCCCAAATGCACGCCTTTGGTCAACCATTTGACGAGGCTGTAACCCAACAGTTCGGAGTGCAGCAGATCGGGATTCTGGGCGAAGGTCAGGGCCAACCGTTCGCGTCCGCCGGTGTCCGAGCGAGCCGCCAGTACACGCCCGCTGGCATCGCTGAGCAGCGGCGTGGTGATCACACCCGGCACAGCGGCGATGGTCGCCGGGTAGTTGTAAGCGTACTGAATAGGTAAGGTGACCCCTGCACGCAGGTCAGTAAACACGCTTTGGCCCGCCGCCGTAAGAATGGGATTGGCGGTGCCCGAAGCCAACCCAGCGTCACGCAGGCCGTAATCTTCGGGCCAAGAGCTGGGATAGGTGTAGAGCGAGACCTGCCGCACCTTGTAAGTTTGTTCGTATTGCCACAGCAGATTCCAGCCTGCCCAGTCCAGTGCACTTTGCCAGTTGCCCGGACTGGCCTCATACGCCAGATTTCCGGTGGTCAGGATCACGCCTTGATACTTGCCTGTGCCGTCTTCGGCCACCAGTGTACTGGCTGTAAAGCTGCCTGGCACACTGGGATTGACCACGTCGTAAGGCACCCCTGCCTGCGCCAGCATGGTGGTCGCGGCGCTTTGGGTGCCGTCATTGGCATTGGCACTTAGCACCAGCACTTTTAAGGCCACGACATTCGGATTGGGCATGACACTCAGCGTTTGCAATGGCAATCGGGGTTTGGCTCCACGAATATTGGGCAGTGGCGTGAGGTTGTGGGCGTCAGGTTTGGCAGGCGGCGCGAGCACAGGCGCACGAAGGTGAGAGGACGGATCAGCTTGAAAGGGGACGGGGGGTTGAACCGCTGCTTGGTCGTTCTGCTGGCAGCCGTTCAGCAGCAGCACACCTGCCATGCTGAGAAGCGCCTTGGTCATCGTTCGGTGGCTGCGGTGACTCATGGGTTGACTCCTTGTGTGTCGCTCAGAGCCCCCTGGACAGCCAGAGAACACCTTGCGTTGAAAGGCGATACGCCTCGTCGAGGCACCACTGGGAAAGCCGTTCCAGGGAAGTGGGCAGATCTAAACTTCCCAAACCCATACGAATGTTCACCCAGTAGGGACCGCGTCCAAGCGCCAGATGAGCACTGAAACAAGAAATATTGCGAAATGTTCCCTAGCACTTTATTGTTGAGGAGCTTTCATGAACGTTAAAAAAGTGTGAAGAACGTTTCTTATTCATCAAAGCAGCCTGCTGAGCGATACCGTCTCTGCCTCTCCACCAGTGGGCGCACCAGTTGTTAAGGCCCGAAAAGGCCAAAAAAGGGCGAAGACACCCATCAGGAAGGCCTCTGCGGATGGAGACCCCAACTGCGCTTTAGCACCAGCGCAACGTTCAAGGGTCCGTTGAACCCCACCATTTCATTGATTTTGGATCAGAGGACCGTCATCCCCATCTCGGGCCTGAAAATACTGCCTGCAGGGCCGAGGCGCTCTTCAAGACAGGGTACTGCTCCTTCCTGCTGTGCGGTCCTGTGTTGATCTTTTTGATAGCGGCAACCTGACGCACTCCAGTGAACACCGAAGGCCGTCCTAGGATTGACCTTGTACAACTGGCGCTGGTCACGCTGGTGCGGCTCACTGAAAACCTCAGCGATGAAGGTGCTGCGGATGCGGTTCGGGCATACACCAACCTCAAATCCTGACTCGCGCTGCCTCTCGGTCATCCTGTATTGGCCCAGGCGTGCATCCACAACCTATTTGGGATCATGCCCTATTCTGTTGGTCTATATTTGCTGTTGCTGGCGCAATCAGGTGCTTTTCAATCCTTTGAGGAGGGCCAGCGCCAACGCTTCAACCGGTGCGGGGGCGTTCTCAAGATATGTTCTTGCTCCGAGGGTCACCGACGCGCTGGCTGCAACAGGCCCTTCGCTGCTGCCCACGCACCATCCCCAGCCCCGCTCCTCACATGTCTCCCTAAGTGAGGCCTCCAGGAACAGTAGACCACTCGACGTTAAAGGCACCAGTGTGTCCGTCAGCTGGCCGATCGGGACCCAACCCTCAGCATAAGGATAGTCGGTATAGCGCACTTGAACGGAGGTGGAATCCCCGGAAGAGGAGAGCCGCACCCGATCCGGCAACAGGATGGCCAACTCAACTATCACCTCTGTCCAGGCCATACCCCCCATTATCATTCACTTCCCTGTGCGGGAGATCAACGCTGAAGTTCCCCTGCATGGTTTTCAGCGTTCGCAAAACCTTCCAAGACAGGGACCAACGATCTTCACCCTCCACCACTGCCCCATTGAGGGCTTGATGGCAATGAGTTGTCAAGGCGCTCAGACAGTACCGAAAGAAACGGGAGCTGGCCAGATCGTCTGCACAACAGGAACTTAAACCCTGATCTCCCCCCCGCTCCCCCCGTCTGGTTGGTGGTCAAGCGGGGCCTTCATCTCTTAACAATTCTGTCTCGCCCAGGAGCCAAGCGCCGTCAAGCCTCCCAGAGGTGAGCTCCAGCTTGTCGGCATTGCTGGCTTGTCACTGCAACTCAGGCAAGGTCTTGTTTCAGCTCAGCGGCTGGCTTCAGGGCACCGGCACAATCTGATGCCGGGCAAAAAGAGCCGTCAACTGGGCACGGTCAAGCGGACCGAAATGCCGTTCCAGCACTTGGCCATTGTTCCCCACCAGCAAGGTGGTGGGAAATCCGATGACGCCGAGGGCACGTCCCACCGCACCCTGGTCGAGATACGAGGGCCCCTGGTAGCCCAGGGAAGTCATGAATGCCTGCACAGTACCGGGAGACTCCCGGGAGTTGACAAAGGTAATGGGATATCCCCGCTGAGCAAACTCGGTCAGCAGAGGCATCTCCAGGCGGCAGGGCGGGCACCAGGTGGCCCAGACGTTCACCAGGGTGGGCTGATCAATGCTGGCGAACGTGACAGTTTCGGTGCCAGTGTCAGAGAGCCGGACGAGGGGCAGCTGCTGAGGCACCAGGGTGACGCTGCTGGCGGGGCGAAGGATCAACGGCGCCGCACCCACCACGAGGGCACCCAGGGCAGGCGGGATCAGCTGCCAGGCTGTGCGGCGGGCCAGCAGGGCCGCGGTCAAGCCAGCCGCGGGGAGCGCCCAGACCCATGTGAAGCCCCCAGTGCGCACATCCAGCATTGAACGCAGCATGCCCCCGGCACCCAGCCCACTCAGTCCGCTGCGGTAGTTCCAGAGGTAGCCTAGCCGTCCAAACAAGAGCGCAGCCAAGAGCACCCACCAGGCTGTTCGCTCCAGCGCGTTTCCCCGGCGGGCCGCCAGAAAGGTGAACACCACCGCGCCCAGGAGAAAGCCCACCCGCGACCACTCCAGAACCAAAGAACCCAACCTCAATGCATCTGCCGTGAACATAGGCTCCTTTACATCAACCAGTACACGAACGTATCAAACAGTCCGGCGAGAAGAAAAGTGAGTCCGGCAAGCGGCGTCAACAGGCGGTTGAGCTTGACCGTAGAGCGGGTCAGGGCCGCCTGTTGCGTGGGGGACTGGGTGAGCGCCAAGGTGGAGAGGGCCAGCAGAGGAAACGTCATGCCCAGGGCAAAGAGGGCGGGATAGCTGAATCCCAGGGGGGCCGTCAGGGACAGCGGCACCGTAATCCCGAAAAACAGAAAGAACAAGGTGGGACAAAAAGAGAGACTGAAGGCCAGGCCCAAGAGAAAAGCGCCCACCGTGCTGCCCTGAGCCTGCTGAAACTTGCGCCTGGCTTGACGCTCCGCCCACTGGGACAGGAACGGCCCCAGCGGGAGAGACGGCCGAAACCATCCGAGCAAGACCAGACCTCCGAGCAGCATCAGGGGCCCGATGAACCGGCGGACGAGCAGCAGTCCTTCTCCGGGTGCCTCAACACGGCCCTGAAAAAACACCACCGCACCGAACCCCATCAAGCTGTACATCAGCACCCGAGCCACCAAAAAAGCCGAGGCCTGGGGCAGCGCTGTGCCCGATGTTGAACTCTTCATGACGTAGGCCAACGCCGCTGTTCCCGTGGAGAGTTGACAGGGTGCGGTGACCGCCATCATCCCCAGAAGAAAGGGGGCGGCCAGAGAACTGCCCGCCTGAAGCCGCAGGGTGTTCAGAGCTGCATTGAGACCGGATCCAAAGGTGGCCGCCCCGCGGTAGAGCTCACCGGCCAGCGTTTGCAGGAGCGGATGAAGCGTCGGCCAGAAGACGGTGACCGCGAGCAGGACGGCGCCAGCCAGCGCCAACTTCACCCCGCGTGTGAGCAGTGGAGGATGTCGCCAGGCCTTCATAACAAACAAGGTAGGCGTGAGGTGTTTAAATTGTGTTAAGCCCTCGCCGTGCGGAGTAACCTTGATCCCGCGGCTGAATAAGAGAAGCTCTCCATCCTCTCAGCCAGAGTGATGCTCCAGGCCAGGCGAACCAACCGCACTCACTCACATGGAGCCCGTTGCTCTGGCCGGTGTGGTGAGAGGGGTCATCCAGCACAGGGTGCTGCCCTGCGGCGTTGATGACACGACCCGGACGTCTCCGTGCATGGCGCGGGCCAGCCCACGCGCGATCGTCAAACCGACGCCGCTGCCCTCCCCTCGCCGGCGGGCCGAATCCGCACGGAAAAAGCGCTCGAACACGCGCTCCAGGTGCTCCGGGGCGATGCCAGTGCCTGCATCCTGCACCAAAAACATCGCGTGGCCCCCCTGGACGGTCACGCGCAACTGGACACTGTGACCGGGGGGGGTATGCCGCAGGGCATTGCTCAGCAAGTTCGCCAGGATCTGTTGCCCCCGCTCAGGATCAATCCACACCAGCAGAGGCGAGGCTGGGTACATCACCTGCAAGGTCACCTGGCGGCTTTCAAAGGGCAGCTCGTAGCGCTCCTGAGCTTGCCGCAGCACCTCATCCACAGCCACCGCACGCAGGTGCAACTCGACTCGCCCCGCTTCGACTCGGCTCACGACAGTCAAATCTTCGACCAAACGTTCCATGACGGCCAGTTCCCGCCGAATACTGGTCACGGCCTGCAGCGTGGGCAAGATCCCGTCTTCTGCCGCCTCTGCATACGCGCGTGCCGCCGCCACCGGGGTGCGCAGCTCATGGCCGACATTCCCGATCAGCTCCACCCGGCTTTCTTCGACCCGTTGCAACGTCGCCGCCATCAGATTAAAAGACCGGGCCAGGTCTGCCAGTTCATCCTGCCCCGCGGTGGGCAGACGCCGGGCATATTCACCACTCGCGATGGCGCTGCTTCCCGCCTGCAAGACCCGCACCGACGCGGTGACCCGCCGAGCGGCAAACCAGGCGGTCAAGGTGGCCACCACGAGCGCCATCGGCAGGGCCACCATCAACGCCCGCGTCAACGTCCCCCGCATCCCGGCCGCCAGATCACTGCGCAGGCTCCCCCCCTGAGGGCCGATCAGGGTGGCCATCTGCTCGACGTGATGCCGGATAAAAGGATGAGCGGCCAATTCAGCCGCCAAGATCGAGACGACCCCCATGACGCTCACCACCACCAGGTGGTGCACCAGCAGGCGCGCAAACAGTTTCATTCAGGTCTCCCGGAACCGGTACCCCAGGCCCCGGAGGGTCTCGATAAACGTGGGCGCGTCGGCATCATCTCCCAGCTTGCGCCGAACCGCCGTGATATGCACGTCCACGACCCGGGTGGTGCCCAAGTATTCAGGACCCCAGACGCGTTCCAGGAGTCGGTCACGTGACCACACCATCCCGGGATGCTGGGCCAGCGTGACCAGCAGGTCAAACTCTGTGCGGGACAGATTGACCGCGCTCCCATTCAGGGTGATCTGGCGCGACGACACATCTACATCCAGCGCGCCCACCACAATCCGTTCCCGAACATGGACCCGGCGCAGCAGGGCCCGCACCCGCGCCACCACTTCCCGGGGACTGAAGGGTTTCACCATGTAGTCGTCGGCCCCGGCGTCCAGGCCCTGAAGGCGGTTTTCGATCTCACCGCGGGCGGTCAGGAGCAGCACAGGCAGGTTCGGGTGAGCCGTCCGAATGTAGCGGGTGAGCTCCACCCCGCTGAGGCCCGGCAGCATCCAGTCCAGCACCGCGACATTGGCCCGCGCCAACAGCGGAACAGCGGCAATGCCGTCCATGGCAGTTTCAACGATGTGCCCTTCCGCAGTGAGGTAGGCCTGCAACACTTCGACAATTCCGGGATCATCGTCCACGATCAGGATGGTGGCCAAGTCCAGATCACCCCCACGCCCCTCATGTGGTTCCCGACGATCCGCCCGTACACGGCGCGCCGCGTTCTGGGGTGGTTGGTCCCTGTTCATAAGTCTTGAGGAACGCCCCAATCCGGTCGTCTTGCACGCCATCGACCTTCAGTTGTTTGCCCCAAGCACTCAGGACAATGTCCGGGGACGGCTGAGCCGTAGGCGACACCAGAACGTGGGTTCGCCCCCGCGCCAAGCCTTCCAAGACCGTGACATCTGCAGCGGCCACCTGCGAACCGTAGGTGATCCAGACGGCCCCATGCTCCAAACTGTGAACCGCGTATTCGTTGTACAGGGGCGCCTGATAGACCCCGCAGTTTTGCCAGGACGGATTGTGCGGGCCACCGACCGGAGGCTCCTGAGCGTAGACCAGCTGGCCTGGGCGGTGGTCACCCGCTGCAAACGAGAAGGTTTGAACGCCCTGAATGTTTTGAGAGGAGCAGGCCGACAAGAAGAGCAGGGCGCCCAAGCCCAGCGAGCGGTAGTTCATGGTGTTTCCATCCTTGGTGTGGGGACCGGATCAACCCGCGTATCGGGCTGCCTGCGAAGTCTCATCAGCAGCCAGATGCTGACCAGAATCAGGGGAATGGAGATCAGGTGTGTCTCGGTCCAGAGGCCGATGCCGGGTTTATCGAGGCCCTGGCTCAGGTAGGCTTTGGGAATCAGGGGGTTAAGGCGGAAGGTTTCTTCCAGACCCGCCCGCAGGATGGAATACCACAGCCAGAACTGCCAGAAGGCCCAACCGGGCTTGCGCGAACGCAACCAGAAATACGCCGCAATGCTGAGGATGATGCCGATGAACACCCCGTACAGCTGCGTAAAGTGCACAGGCGCAGTCATGACCAGTTGCCCACCAACTTCCTGGCAATACTGCGACAGGTCCATGTCGGGGTTGGGATTCTTGACGCACATCCCGTCATGGAAGGCGCGGGCCGAAGCGGGCCACTGATACCCGATAGGCCAGCCCGTCACGCGGCCTACCGTATCGGTACCGTTCATGATGTTGCCGATGCGCCCGCCGATGATGCCGAAGGCCACGCCGGGCACACACAGGTCGGCGTACTGGTAAAAATTGAGCTTGTAGCGGCGGGTGTAATAGATCAGCACCAGAATGCCGCCGATCAGGCCGCCGTGAATAGAGATGCCGCCCTGCCGCAAATTGATGATGTCGAGCAGAATGCGGGGGAAGGGGATGTTCTCGAACTGGTTCCACGAGGTCGCCACGAATACGGCCCGCGCCCCCACAAGGCCCCAGATGATCATCCAGAGAATGATGTCGTTAAAGAGGTCAACGTTCAGGCCACGTTGCCGGGCCATGCGTGTGCCGACCCACACGCCCGCGATGATGCCCAGCGTGATCAGCACGCCGTACCAGGCAATAGTAAAACTACCAATTTGTAAGAACACAGGATCCATGCAGCCTCCGGATGACGCTGGGCCACTGAGGAACCCGCTTTAAACTAACTGCCCCGTGTAAAACTTGTGTAAAGGTCTAGCAGCCCGCGGTGGAGGGCTGTACCCCACCAGTCGATTGATGAAGGTCTTGGATCAAGGAAGAGCCACCTCACCGTGGCCACAGGCGGTTGAACCACTCTGCCGGATCGGTGGCTTCTCCCCTCACCCGGACTTCCAGGTGGAGGTGTGGACCCGTGCTCAGACCCGTCGTTCCGACTTCACCAATCTTTTGACCCCGCCGAACGCGCTCGCCTTCACGAACCAACAGCTTGCCCTGATGAAAATACAGACTGGACACGCCCGCGCCGTGATCAAGGACCACCAGACCGCCGCGTACAGGAAATTGTCCCACCAACACGACTGTTCCGTCATTCATCGCCGTGACGGCGGTGCCCGCCAGGGCCGGGTAGTCTATGCCGTAGTGGTATTGAACGGGGCCGCCCACCACATAGATGCGGGGTTGGCCGAAAGCGGTACTTTGCCATCGCACATTCACTGCCGGTTGAAAGGGTCGGAACCAGGCCTGGGGCGTCCGCCGGAGATAGGCCCGCTCCATCGCCGCCTCCTCCGCTTGGCGGGCAGGGTCTTGCAGCTTGCTGCTGAGACTTGCGGGCAGATTCAGGCGTTGGAGTGGCTGCGGAAGTGGATCCACTTCGACTTTCCCGCGGAGGTGCTCTCCTCCCACCTCAATGTCATAGACGAGCGGCGTGCTTTTCCCCAGCACGACCCGGCCCAGCACCACAAACTCGTTTCCGAAGGCGACTGGCCGCAGCGGCTCATTGGGGCGCCGCACATCTTCGCCGACTTCACTTGGAAAGCGCACTCTGGCCTGCGCGGCACCGGATCCACGGAGCCGCAGGACAAACGCGTCCCCCATCCGCAGTGTGGTGGGGGCCACCACGGTCAAGCCGACCAGTGGCCCGGCCTGGGCGGCCACTGGGGGCTCAGCTGGCGCCTCTCCTGGCAACTGCAGGGCTTGTTCAACGTTGAGCTCCGTGCTGGGCAGGCGATTGAGCCGCACCCATTCCGCCACAGTCGTCCCCTGAGACCGGGCGAGACGGTACAAGGGATCGCCCGGCTTCCCTGTGTAGGCGCTGGCCCCACTGGTGAGCAAAGCGAGCGCCAGGAGACTGCCGCGCGTCCACGGCCTGCGGGCGCTGGGTACCCTGGCCTGCCGGAGCGTGGCGTGGACAGGACACAGGAAAAGCTTGGTCACGGCGTTCCCTTGATCACTCACAAATTCTGCTTGAAAAACGAGACAGAACGCGCCAATGCCAGCGTCAAGTTGTTGCTGAGGTCATGGTTGTCGTTGGCATAGGTGAACAACGTATGGGGCTGCTTGGCCTGTTTGAGTGCCGCGGCCAGGACTTGAGAAAACCGGTAAGGCACGTGCGTATCTGCCGTGGCGTGGTGAAGCTGCAGGGGACGTCCCTGCAAGTTCTGGAGGAAGAAATTTGGCGAAATGGCTTGATAGGCTTTGGCATTGCTCTCTGGTCGGCCGTATTTCGCCAGCAGTTGGGCCCGCGGATCCGCAGGGCTTTCACTGCCCCAGCGGGGCAAGCCCGTGAACAGCAGGTCGTACGGCGCGACGACGCCAGCCCAAATCACGCCAGCCTTGATCGTCGGGTTCACTACCATAGCCCGCAGGGTGATGTGTCCGCCCATCGAATGCCCCCACATGCCGATGCGTGCAGCGTTCACGCTCTTGAGCGTTTTCAAGGACGTCAGGGCGTTGAGCACGTCTACCGTGTATTCCGGTGACCAGTACGACGTGCCGACCGGTTGGCCCTGGGAACTCCCGTGCCCCCGGTAATCGGGTTTGAGTACCACAAATCCAGCGCGCGCAAAGGCGTCAACATACGCGACGTAGCGCTCTGTCGTCCGGTATTGCTGCGGGGGAATGAAGCCGTGGTTGAAGATGATCGCGGGCCAGCCCCCTGCGGGTGAGGTGCCGTTGGGAACCGTGAGCAGCGCGTTGATCCGCAGGCCATCCGACTGATAGGAGACGACGCTCCGCTGGTAGTTGCGGCCAGCGCCCAGCTTCTGCTGGGTTGTCAGCACACTGCCGGGGTAAGACCGGCCCTGCATGTTCTTGATCTCGAGAGAGGGAGGCGCGTTCTGAATCCCCTGGGCACCCACCGGTGCGCCCTGGCCCAAGGTGAGACACAGCAGCAGCGTTTTCAGGACGTTCAACATAGCGTGACACCTCTGAGGACAACGCGCCGAACATCAGCAGGATTGAGACGTGTTCAGAACGGCAAGAGGGTGGAAACCAAAGATCGCCTGGAGTTGCCGGGCGATCAGCCAGGTCCAGAGACTGGCCCTGTCGGCTGTACCGCTTCAGGCCCTGAGGTGGGCCGACCCCCAGGTCATTGTTACGAAGCAGCCTCCCGAAGGGCAAGCTCAACTTCTGGGCGTGATGACATAGGTCATGCCCCCAGCATGGTTGAGCCACAGGCGTTCAAACACGGCGCGGGGGTAGGTCCGTCGTACGCCCGCATCATTTTTGGCCGCCGGGTCGTTGACCACAGGATTGCCCTGTGCATCAAATCCGATCAGCACCATCAGATGTCCGTTTGACCAGGACAGGGGCGCGCCGGGCAGCTCACCGGGCCGGAAGCGCACACTGAGCGCGAGAGGAACCCCGCGCTGCAAGAAGGCCTCGGCATCCCGCAGACTCCCGAGGCGAGTGACAAACGCCTGCATCCCCTGGGTCGCCGCGTAGGCCGTGTTAAACGGCCAATTCCCGAAGCCGTCGTAGGCCGAGTCATAGGTGGCCCGGGCCGCGTCGGGTACCCGAACCGGTTTGCCCCAGAAGCCGAGCAGCATGCTGACACTCGTCGGGCTGCACCAGACTTCACCTCCACCGGGGTAGATCATTTGCGACAGGCCGGGCACGGTCAGGGTCTTGTTCCAGGTTTGAAGCTGTCCGGCCCGGCCCTGCTCCCGCAGCTTGAGCGCCGTATCGGAGGTATTGAACGACAACAGGGTGACCTGTTGTCCCGCCGCCACTGCGGCCCGGTACTGGAAGGCGGTGCTCCGGTACGGCAGGGTCAGGGTATCGGTGTTGACCATACCGTCTGCTGTCTGGGGGCCAGAAGCGCTCAGGCGTTTTCCGGCCGCACGCCAGACACCAAAATTGAAATAGGGCGTCCACTGACCGGTCGGCCGACGAACACGGATCTCAAGGGTAAAAGCAGCGTCCGCAGCTCCAAGCACATTCCAACTCGGAATCAGTTCATTGAAGGGCGCAACAGTGATAGGCGCGCTTTCCAAGCGTCCACTCTGAAGGGCGGGAAGAGCTTGCCAGGTACCGGCCACACCCGTCTGTGCCTGCGCGGCTTGAACGGCGGCCACGGGTACGCCGAAGCTGGTCTGCTGGGCATAGGGCGCGGCCTGGGCCACGGGGGCAAGAAGCAGGGCCGCACAAGTTATCCAAAAAGGCTTCACAGCCATCACCTTAAACGCGCTGTGTTTCCGTGGTGTTAAGGTGCCGCCCGGTTGTATGGGCACTGCCTAACGGTCCCATAAGCCCCGTTCTCAGAGAACGTTGACAGGGGACTGCCAAGGTGACGGCAAGCAACGCGGCGTTCAGGTGAGTGCGCTTACCCGTCCAGGGGCGGAGACAGGGCGTGCTCTGCACTTCCCTGGGCTGCTCACCACGCAGTCGTTCCTTCGTTCATTCAGCCCTCCGCCTCTCGTCCCGATCAGGAGACCTTTATGACGCAGCGTATTCAGGCCATGCTCGCCACGCACCCACAGCCCCACAGCCCCGTTGATTCTGGCGTCCTTGCCGAGTGCATCGCCGCCTGCATGGAGTGTGCGCAGGTGTGTACGTCCTGTGCCGACGCTTGTTTGGGCGAGCAAAACCACCTGATGCATCTGGTGAAGTGCATCCGGCTCAACCTGGACTGTGCGGATATCTGTGCGGCCACCGGAAGCGTCCTTTCGCGCCTGACCCAGAGCAATCCAGAGGTTCTCAAGGCCCAGATTGCGGCTTGCTTGACCGCCTGCAAGGCGTGTGGCGACGAATGCGAAATGCATGCCCGCGAGATGAACATGCAGCACTGCGCCGTGTGTGCCGAGAGCTGCCGCCGCTGTGAACAGGCCTGCGAGCAAGTCTTGCGGGGGATGAACGCGTGAAAACGTGGTTGGTGAGCGCGGCACTGATGGCGCTTCCTGTGGGAGCAGCGCAGGCAGGAGGGACAGAGCCGGTCACCAGGTCTCAAATGGAGATGGGGATGAACATGCAGCCCATGCTGATGCAGCTCCGGGCTCTTTCGGGCACGGCGTTCGATCGGGCTTTCTTCTCCATGATGATTCCACATCATCAAAGCGCAATTGACATGAGCCGCGCCGCACTGCCCCGGTTGCGTGACCCACTCGTGCGGGCTTGGGCCCAAAGCATCATCAGCGATCAGCAAAAAGAGATTGCGGAGATGCAATCTGAACTGCAACGCTTGGGCGGCATGGACACGGCGCGTATGAACCTGATGCGGCAGATGATGGCCAACATGCCCCAGATGACGACGGCTATGGCCAATTCAGAACGTAGTTTTTTAGAAATGATGGTTCCTCACCATGGGAGTGCCAACGACATGGCCAATATTGCCCTGCAACGCTCCAGCACCGAAGCCGTGCTGGGGTTGGCTCAACGAATCATGACCGCCCAGGCAGATGAAATGCACGACTTTAAAGACTGGCTGCGCACCCGTCCATAGGCAGCAACTGAAAAGCAGGCAGACCGAGTCACTCTCAGTCTGCCGCTTATGCTGTCATGCGCTGAAGACTGTGGGCAGGCCGGGTGTTCACCTCGGACAGAAACCTTGGGCCCTTCGAGAGACCTGGCGCCAGAGGTCGCGCGTTTGTCCTGTCCCCGTCCACCTTGGCTCAGGTGGGGCTGATGGCTTTCTGTCTCCTTGTTGAAATCCTCCCCCGGAGGGTATAGGATGCACGAAGCAGAAGAGGTGCCGAGTTGCCGGACATCCGCTCGCGCCCCGTGTTGTTCTGCTGCTTCAGGTGGGCTTGTGTGCTCACATCAGGGTGGACTGCTTGAAAAACCCTTCTTGCACCTCTAGCTGTGGTCCGCATCCCCCCAGGGGGATATACAGTCTTCTGAAGATTCAGGCGTGAACGCCGATGGAGGGTCTGGGTGCATACCTGCCCTGTCCAAGCTGTCGACCAGCCGAAAGCGCCAGCTCCTGAACAGGCCTCTCCACCCAAGGCGCTCCCGGAGCCGCACAAATGGCCTTCCCGTCTGAAGTGGAGCCCATGCACAGCCGCAAGACTGCCCGATCACCAACGCCCAGCCTGCACAAACGGGAGGAGAAGATGCAAGACCACCAGACCCATCACGGCCACACCCCCCCCAGCGCTGTTCCTTCCAGAGTCTTGGAGGTGTCGTTTAAAAACTGTTACGACGCGTCTGAATTTGCGGATCTGGAAGGCCACCTTTCTCAGGTGCCAGGGGTTCAGAGCGTCCATCTTGACCGTACACGCGGGGTTGCCCACCTCAGCTACCTGCCTACAGTGGTCACGGAAAGCGTCTTGCGGGCCCGCCTGCACGCGGCTGGCTATGCATGCGCCTGCACCGACTGCGCCCCTTCCACTGCCCAGCCGGGGCATCCCAGCGTGGGCCACGAAACTTCTGAGGCTCACGCCACTGTCCCCAGCACGGATTCAACACCCACGGCCACACCTCCATCCAGCATGCACTCTCACCACCATGCCCCGGCCGAACAGGAGGGCTTCACAGCTGCTGCCCCAGTTCTGGATCACGCGGCCATGGGTCACGGTGGACACGCTGGCAACGCGGTGAATCATGACGAACACGCAGGACACGGCGCCGAGATGGCCACCGATCTGCTGCGCCGCTTTCTCCTGAGTTTGCTGCTCACCATTCCGGTGGTCTTGTTTTCCCCTATTGGGGAGATTTTCGGATTTACCGCCATGCCCCCCTTTGGCCTGTCGATGGCCTGGTTTGGGCTGATCCTGGCCACACCGGTCGTATGGTGGGGTGGCTGGCCCTTCATTTCAGCAGCATGGCGCGCCCTGAGACGCGCTGAGGCCAACATGATGACCCTGATCGCCACGGGCATCCTGGTGTCCTGGTTGTTCTCCGTGGTGGTCACCCTGTTCCTAGGCGGAGGGGAAGTCTTCTTCGAGGCCGCCGCGATGCTGACGTCGCTGTCCCTGTTGGGACATTGGCTGGAGATGCGCTCGCGTTTCGCGACTGGACGGGCCGTGGAAGCGCTGCTTAAGCTCACCCCCGCTACCGCCCGGGTGGTGCGGGCGGGGCAGGAGACAGAGGTGCCGCTGGAGCAGGTGGTGGTCGGAGATGAGCTGGCAGTCCGTCCCGGCGACCGGGTGCCGGTCGATGGAGAAGTCATCCGCGGTGAAAGCTACGTTGACGAGAGCATGATCACTGGAGAACCCATCCCCGTCGTGAAAAACGCTGGGGTGAAGGTCACGGGCGGCACCGTGAACCAGAACGGCGCGTTTACCTTCCGGGCAACCGCCGTCGGGAGTGACACGGCCCTGTCACGGATCGTGCAGCTCGTTCAAAATGCTCAGGCCAGCAAAGCGCCTGCCCAGCGCCTGGCAGATACGGCTGGGAAGTACCTGGTCTTCGTGGCCCTGGGCTCTGGGTTGCTGGCCTTCCTGGTGTGGATGCTCCTGGGCGAAAGTATCGTGTTCGCACTGACGGCCGCGGTGTCAGCGATCGTGATTGCCTGCCCGGATGCCCTGGCGTTAGCGACCCCCACCGCGATTACGGTGGGCGTGGGCAAAGGGGCCCGGGAGGGCGTGCTGTTCAAGAACGCTTCTGCTTTAGAGGCGATGGCCAGTGTGAATACTGTCGTGTTCGACAAGACGGGCACGCTGACTGCCGGTAAGCCTGCCTTGACTGACCTGATTCCCGCGGAGGGCGTCAGCGAACTGGACTTGCTCCGATGGGCGGCTGGCGCGGACCAGCCGTCTCAGCATCCCCTGGCTGAAGCCATCGTGGCCGGTGCGAAGCACAGAGGCCTGGAAGTGCGTCCGCCCGAGAGCTTTGATTCCATCCCGGGCTATGGAGTGGTGGCCACCGTGGACGGTCAGCAAGTCTGGTTGGGCAACCGCAAACTGATGGAACGGGAGGGTCTGACGCTGGGAATGCTGGCTGAGCGGGCAGAAGGGCTCTCCTCAGACGGAAAAACCGCCATGTACGTGGCGACAAAGGGCCAACTCTTAGGCGTGGTGGCGGTGGCCGATACCGTGCGCGACACGGCGCGGCAGGCGGTGCAGCTGCTCCATGCGGCGGGCGTACAGACGGTCATGCTCACGGGAGACAACCGCCGAACAGCCGAGGCCGTGGCACGGGAACTGGGCATTGACCGGGTCATCGCAGACGTGTTGCCTGAAGACAAGGCCGCGCAAATCGCCGCCCTTCAGCAGCAGGGCCGCAACGTGGCCATGGTGGGGGACGGCGTGAACGACGCACCTGCCTTGGCTCAGGCAGATGTCGGGGTGGCGATTGGCGCCGGAACCGACGTGGCCGTAGAAACCGCCGACGTCATCCTGGTTCGCAACAATCCAGCCGATGTGGCTGGTAGCATTGACCTGGCCCGGCGTGTGCGTGGGAAGATCAAACAAAACCTGTTCTGGGCGGCAGCGTATAACGTGTTGGCGATTCCTTTTGCGGCAGGCGTGCTTTACCCCTCGTATGGCATCCTGCTGCGGCCGGAATGGGCGGCGCTGTTGATGAGCGCCAGCACGGTGATCGTGACGGTCAATGCCCTGCTGCTGAACCGGGTGCGGCTGAAACGGCCAGTGGTGGCACCTCCTGCAGCGACGGCCTGAAGAGCCTCCACCTATAGGCAGGCGGTGTGCTTGGTTTCCCGAACCTTTCGGTCAAGGAATAAGCGGTGGGCAGCGAAGCTGCTTTTCCTGAGCGATTGACGGGGCTGCAACCTACAGCTGGGGGTGCGGAGCGGGGACAACCTTGCTCCGCACCCCCTCCCTTTATAGACAAAAGTTGTCAACAGTTCTGCGCGCCTTCTACACTCGCTGCCTGTGTCCTGGTCCGAGCTCATCATGTTGTCCTTGATTTTCTTTGCAACGAGTGTGATCAGCGTGGTCACGGGAGCCACCTCGTTGATCACTGTTCCGGCCCTCCTGGCTTTCGGTGTGCCGCCGACCACTGCCCTTGGCACCAACATGCTGGCCCTGACCACGATGAGTGTCGGGGCCTCTGTGCCGTTCCTGCAAGGTGGTGTTCTTGACCGGCCACGCTTGCCCCTCCTGGTTGGCTTGACATTCACCGGCTCGGGGATGGGGGCGCTTCTGGTCTTTGCGGTACCCCAGACCTGGCTCCCGCTGATCATTGCGGGCGCGATGCTGCTGGTCACTGGCGTAGTCTTATGGCCACAGCGTCAAAGACCCGGTGCAGCCGCACCAGGCCGAACGCACGCCTTCCTGGGCACCGTTCTGACGCTGCTGCTCGCTGTCTATGGTGGGTTTTTCAGCGGTGGATACGTGACCCTCCTGACTGCCGTGTTTCTGGCCGCGTTCCGTATGCCTTTTCTCCGGGCAGTGGCCACCACCAAAGTGATCAATGTCGCGTCCTCGTTGGTGGCGACCGTCATCTTTGCGCTGAAGGGCGCCGTAGATTGGCGGCTGGGTCTGGTGCTCAGCGCCGTGATGTATGCCGGGGCAACACTGGGGGCCCACTGGACCCTGCGCCTCAACGAGCAGTGGATTCGGCGGCTGTTCGTGACCACTGTGTTGCTTTTGGCGATCAAAACTCTGGTCGTGGATGTGCCTTGGCAGTTCATCCTGTCTCGATGAGGGGCGCGTCTCCAGGCAAAGTACGCGCTGAGATCCAGTCTTCTGTGCACCTCTCCTCCATTGCTTTGGTGGAACAGCAGGAGTTCCCACTTGGGCTCATAAGGCTAGAAACACTCTGTCTTTCACCATGGATTCAACTTGGAGGACGCAGGCCCGCCAGAGTGACCGAGACCAGCCGCTGGACTGCGGCGGTAGAAGGCAGACTGCTGGCCGCAGTCAAGGCATGCAGGCAGTAGCTGGCCAGCTCAGCAGGCTCGACATCCGCCCGCAACTCGCCGCTCTGCGCTCCCTCGGCCAGGAGGGTCTGAAGGAAGCCGTGAAGCTGGTGCTGTCCTTGGACGACCTGTGGGCCCCGGTGCAGGAGCGCCGC
The DNA here is from genome assembly GCF_000378445.1 of Deinococcus aquatilis DSM 23025. GTDB lineage: Bacteria > Deinococcota > Deinococci > Deinococcales > Deinococcaceae > Deinococcus > Deinococcus aquatilis. Next base: position 120,296 of record NZ_KB899704.1, read on the forward strand.
CAGATCCGTGTCGTGGTGCTGGTGGGTCATGAGGGCAAACGCCTGAAGCACGGCTTCGAGCCGCTGTCCCGGGGTGCCCGCGTGCTCCCGAACCTGGGTCAGGTGGTGCAGGTGGGCCGCAACCTGGCGTTGGTGCCAGGCCATCAGAATCGATTCGACATCCGGGAAGTACTTGTACAGCGTCGCGCGGCCGATGCCCGTCTGTTTGGCGATTTCTGACATCGTCACGGACGTGAGCCCCTGCTCAGCGACCAGGGCCGCCGCCGCATCTAGGGTCGCCTCGCGAACGGCGCGGCGGTGGCCTTCGATGGTGTCATTCCACAGCTTCGGCACGGCCTCAGTATACGAGGCGTGTTTTGAAAGACACGCCGAATTGACAGAGACACTATGTCTCGATAAGCTGCCGCCATGAGCAACCGAGCGCCTGATGGTCAGGCAAAACTGGAGCCGCCCGAGACTGAGCCGCGGCTGTCCTCACCGCCGCAGTCAGACCTGCTCCAAGACCCGCCCACCGGTATGCCGCGCTGGGTCAAACTGTTCATTCTGGTCGGGTTCACGCTGGTGCTCATGCTGGGTGTGGCTCAGCTGCTGGGGGGTGGCCACGGTCCTGGTCGTCACTTTCAGCCTTCCACTGTCTCCGAACCGGTCTCGTCTCCGCCGGACTCCAGTACGCCCTGATGCCCTTGACTGCCGGTCTCCGGAAATTCTCGCTGACGGTGCATGTCAGCGCGTCCGTGGGGTGGTTGGGCGCTGTGGCCGCCTTTCTGGCCCTGGCCGTGACCGGCGTGACCAGCGAAGATACCCAGACCGTTCGGGCCGTCTCCATTGCCCTGGAGCCCCTCACCCGGTGGGTCATCGTTCCGTTGGCCCTGGCCTCCCTGTTGAGCGGCGTCGTGCAGGCGCTGGGAACGCCCTGGGGCTTGTTTCGTCACTACTGGGTGGTGATCAAATTGCTCCTGACCCTGATTGCAACAGCCGTGTTGTTGCTGACGGTGGGATCGATTCGCAGCTTGGCTCGTCGGGCCACTGAGCAACCAGAGATCAGTGTTGACATGCAAGGGATGATCAGCTCCCTGGTCCTTCACTCTGGAGGAGGACTGCTCGTGCTGCTGGTGATTACCGTCTTGTCCGTCTACAAACCCGTGGGGAAGATTCGAGTTCGGTGACCCCAAACCAGTGCGGGCAACCTGGGAGTTCAGCCACCACAATGACCATAAGTCTCATGTGCCTGAACTGTGGAGTCCAGAACCGAGAGCGACGAACGTCTTAGTGTTCGCTGACTCAGCAGTGGTGTTGACCAGTGGGCCCTTTCAAGAGCGTGTTCATTGCCCACGCCTCACCAGTGCAGCCGTGTCTGACCCTCGGTTGCACTGTTCTGCGGTCAGGCCTCTCCAAGGCGGGGCCTCCCAAGTGATGGCTGGAAGAGAGCGCCGTGAACGGTTCGCCCTGTCGGTTCCCCTCAGGTCACTGGAACTTCTGGCTGGGGAAGACAACCAGACTGAGACACCAGCTGGCAAAGGCCGCACTCAAAACAGCGCCAGAGGCGAAAGTAAATGACCAGGCCAACTCGCCGCGGAGGGCGAGCGTCATCACCACTGGTGTGAACAGCAGCACAGGGAGGGTCGCCGCAAAGATCTGAAGCGCCTGGGGGCGTGCCGGGGTGGGGTGAAGGACCGCGATCAGAAAGTCCAGCATGAGTCCAGCGGCGAGGAGTGGGAGCAGCAGCTCAAAATTTTGGTGCACCAACAGCATCAGTGCACTGCTCAGACCCAAGAGGATGGTGGCGGCGCCGCGGGGCAGCGGCCCACGGCGCAGGGCTGACAGGAGAGTACCGACCAGCAGCAGCGACTGCACCACCACGCCAGCTCCACCTAAAGCGTTGCCGCTCTGTGCAAACAACTCTTGTTCGGCCAGGGGATTGACGTAGGCGGTGAAAAAGGTCAGGACAGACAGCAGGAGCCCCCAGCTCGCCACGGCTGGCCAGTCCAGAGCCTGCTGGCGGGCCGATGCTGCCCGCAGGGGGCCGCTGACCATCAATCCCGCGCCGAAGGCCAAGAGCAGGTGTGGAGGACTGAGGAGCGCCTCCACGTCTACTTCAATTCCGAAGCGCGTATGCCACCCCAGATCCACCAATCCGCCCAGACCGAACAGGAGAGCGCCCACCAGCGAAAGTCCATACCCATCAGGCAGCGCGGCAGGAGACAGGCGACCGCCATGCCGGGCTCGAATCACCAAAACGGCAGCCAGCAGGGCATAGCCGGAATAGAGCAAACCGTGCCAAGGCGTGAAAAACGACTCCAAAGCGAAACGGTGGTGCGCCCAGGCATCCAAGTGAACGCCAAAAAGCATCAAGCCAGAAGCAAGGACGACCGCCCAAGGAAAGAAGCCGGATGGCGACTGGGAGGTGGAAAGGCGGCGGATGCGCAGAGGTGGGAGGGCAGGCAGCATAGACTCCTTTGGCACCTGCAGCGTGGCAGGTACGGGCTGGCCTCACTCTCTCAAGGGTGAGGGAGGTTTTCAATTCGCGTTCAACAGAGGCCGCTATGTCCAAAGCGCTCAACGTTCAACCTCGTCGTCAGCCGCGTCAAATCCGCAGTGATCGCCGGGTGTCGAAAATTTTAGACGCCGCTATTCATGTTTTCGCCGAATTGGGTTTTGAGGGGACGACCACCACGGCTATCGCAGCGCGTGCGGACGTTTCTGTAGGCTCCCTGTATCAGTATTTCCCCAACAAGGCCGCCATTGTGCATGCCCTCAGCGACCGATTCGATGCCGCCTTCTTCATCGCCCTGGACGGCGTGCTTTCTTCCAGCGGTTCCGCCACCCTCGAAGAGATGATCGACGCCTTTTTTGAAACCTTGACCGGACTGGACCGTGCCCAACCAGGCCTCTTTCAGGTGTTGGCAGGAAGCTACTCGTCGGCCGAATTTTTGTCGTTGGAGCGGCACTTCAATGCCGCCGTGGCCCAGCATATTGCAGCGGCGTTGCCACCATATCTTCCGGCACTGTCCGAAGAACAACGGATGATGGCTGCTCGACTGTGCGTCGAATCGACCCATGCCGCCGTGCATCTCGCCGCTTTGTCGCCCGTAGAGCACCGGGCCGAACTGCTCCAGGAAGCGAAGGTCCTGCTGCTGTCCTATCTCAACACGTTGTCTTTACCTCTCCTTCCCCCCTGACCAAGGGGTAGACCGTTCGTTTGGTGAGATCTCCTCCCGCTCAGATCACCCTTCTGAACTTGCCGGAAGTGCTTCACTCAGCGTTGAGCCTGGCTGGGCAGCACGCCCTGATGCCCTTGACCGCTAGTCTCCGGAAATCTTCGCTGACGGTTCACGTCAGGGCGTCTGTGGGGTGGTTGGGCGCGGTGGCTGCTTTTCTGGCCCTGGCCGTGACCGGCGTGACCAGCGAAGATACCCAGACCGTTCGGGCCATCTCTATGGCCCTGGAGCCGCTCACCCGGTGGGTCATTGTTCCGTTGGCACTCACCTCCTTGCTGAGCGGTGTGGTACAGGCGCTGGGAACGCCCTGGGGCTTGTTTCGCCACGACTGGGTGGGGATCAAACTGCTCTTGACGCTGGTCGCGACCGCCATCTTGCTGCTGACGGTCGGCTCGATTCGCGCCCTCGCAACCCGCGCTGCCGATCAACCAGGGGTCAGTGTTGACCTGCAGGCAGCGATCGGCTCTCTGGTACTGCACTCGGCAGGAGGGCTCCTAGTACAGCGTCAACCGATTAGGGTGAGTATCCACCGATAACATGAGGCATGAAACGTTTTCCTGTGCGGTTGACGCCCGAAGAGCACGCTGAGCTCGACCGCTTCGTCCACACCGGCATCCGCAGTGTTCAGGCGGTGGTGCGTGCCCGTCTCTTGTTGATGGCGAACGAACAGGGTGCCGCGCAGAATGACGTCGAGATCGCCCGAACCCTCTCTATCAGTGTCAAAACCGTCCAGGAGAATCGCAAACGCTACGCACAGGACGGCCTCCAGGCCGTCTTGAACCGCAGACCCCGGAAAGATAA
>NZ_KB899705.1 GCF_000378445.1 Deinococcus aquatilis DSM 23025
AGGCCGTCCTGTGCGTAGCGTTTGCGATTCTCCTGGACGGTTTTGACACTGATGGAGAGGGTTCGGGCGATCTCGACGTCATTCTGCGCGGCACCCTGTTCGTTCGCCATCAACAAGAGACGGGCACGCACCACCGCCTGAACACTGCGGATGCCGGTGTGGACGAAGCGGTCGAGCTCAGCGTGCTCTTCGGGCGTCAACCGCACAGGAAAACGTTTCATGCCTCATGTTATCGGTGGACACTCACCCTAATCGGTTGACGATGTACTAGTCCAAAGCTCAGGGACAATCCACCAACCGTCCCGATTCCACCCCCTCTTCAGTACAAGTGCTCTAAACTGATCCGAACTTGACCGATTCCGTTGTCCCTGTGCCCACCGTCTTCCACCTTCCCCGTGTGTTGGAGGGTGCGCTGTGGGCACACGCCCGCCGTGATGCCCCCGCCGAATGTGTAGGTGCGGTGGGCGGCCATGAGCGCCCAGACGGGCTGCACGCCCTGACGCTCTATCCGCTGCCCAATATCGCCCCCGATCCGGCGCGGCAGTATCTGGCCGATCCGGGCCACCTGCTGCGGGCGTTCAGAGCGATGAAGGCTGGGGGCCTGAGCCTCGTGGCGCTGTACCACAGCCACCCCAACGGCCCCGCCACCCCCAGCGGCACCGATACCCGGCTGGCGGCCTATTCGGTACCGTACCTGATTGCCGACCTGCATGGTGGGTCGCTGCTGGCCTACCTTCTGCCCGAAGTAACGCCCATCAGGATCGTGTCGAAATCCGTCTGAGCTTCTTCTTGGCGGCCAGTCGCGTTGACAGCCAAGCTCGTTGAGAGGCAGTTTCCGTCAGGGCAGCCGCGCCACCCGCTCCAGCAGCAGCGCAAAAAAGGCCGGATCATCCATGTCCATGCCGACCCGTACGCGCTCTTCTGGGCCGGGCTTGCCGTACAGGTCGCACACGGTTCGGCCAAAATTCAGGCCGTCCTGGGTGTCCACTTCCACGCGCATGGGCCGGAAGGTAAACAGATCAGGGCGGATGACGGCGGCCACTGCCACCGGGTCGTGCAGCGCCCCACCGTTCAGGCCGTAGCGGGCGCGGTAATGCCCGGCATAAAACGTCAGAAGCTCGGCGCACACGGCCCCGGCACGGTTGCCCAGCGCGTGCAGGGCGGCAACGCGGTCGGGCGTGGCGATAGACTGCATGGTCAGGTTCAGACCCACCATCCGCACCTGTGCGCCGGAAGTTAGCACCACATGGGCAGCGTGTGGATCGGCCAGCGCATTGAATTCGGCGGCGGGCGTGCGGTTGCCGTGCGCGGTGCTTCCGCCCATCCAGACCACCTCACGCACCTTGGCGGGCAGGTCGGGGGCCAGCCGGAAGGCGAGCGCCACATTGGTCAGCGGCCCAGTGGCGATCAGTGTGATTTCTCCGGGTCGGGCACGGATGGTCTGGATCATGTACTCGGCGGCGTGCAGGGTTTCCGGTTCACGCAGCGGTGCGGGCAGTTCGGCAGCGGGAAGGCCCGAGTCGCCGTGAACCGCCGCCGCTGTGACGGCCTCCCGGACCAGTGGGCGGTCGGCCCCAGCGTAGTGAGGCACCTGATGGCCTGCCTCGCCTGCCAGTGCCAGAATCACGCCCGCGTTGTGGCTGGTGCGCTCCAGCGGCACGTTGCCATGCACGCTGCACACGCCCAAGACCTGCACCTCTGCGGGGCTGGCAAGGGCCAGCATCCAGGCCACGGCGTCGTCCAGGCCGGGGTCGCCGTCTAAAATGATGGGTGTGGGGTGGCGGGGAATGGTCATGAACGGATTCTAGAGATCAAGAACCGTCAAAGGTCGTCGCCCCCTTGACTGAGTGCCTCCAGCCCGCCCAGACCGTACTTGTTCAGCAGGGCGTTGATGGCGTCCAGTTGGGGCCAGGGCACCGTTTCCGGCGGTAATTCCCCAGTCTGTTTCAGCGCCGATTGCCACATGCTGAAGAGGCTCTCCAGCAGAGAAGTCGGCCCACCGAACTCGTGCCAACACTTCAGCCCCGCCTGCACAAATTGAAGTTGCAGGGTCAGCACTTCCAGCGGCGCGGCGACTTTGGCATAGGCGGCGATGGCGGCCCGCGCTCCACCGGTTTTCAGCGTGGGCGTGCGCCTGCCCAGCGAAAAGGCCCGCGCTATTTCAGCCTCGGCTTTGGCCCGCAACTCGGAAGTGTCGTTGTCCAGCAGGGCGGTCAGCAGGCGCTTGTTGTCGGCGCTAGCCCTGAAGAGTTGTTCGATCAGGCCGCACAATTCCGGGCCGTCCATGTCTTGCAGACTGCGCCGCAAAGCCGTCAGGGTCAGGGGCATAGGCTCAGCATAGAGAGGAAGGACGGAACGGAAAGCCGAAGCCTCCGCCGCCGTCCTCCCTCATCTCCTCAGCTGCCGTGTTTTACTTGCCGACAAACACCGCCGTGGTCAGGCCCGGCACGCTCAGGCTGCTGCCCGCCACAGTGCTGGTTTTCACCACGCTGTCGGTGCTGGCGGCCAGGACCGGGTGCAGGCTCAGGTTCAGGCCCGCCAGCACCGGATCGCTGAACTTGACCGTCTGACCGCTGCCGTTAAAGACGACGACCACGTTGCGGTAAGGGTTGGCCGTGTTCACGGTTCCGGTCAGGCGCATCACGATCAGGCCGGGGGTCTGGGTCGGCCCGGTATTCAGGAAGGTCAGGCCCTGCTGCACCTGCGCCGCCGTCTCCATCCGGAACAGGCTGGACGAATAGCGCACCCGCAGCATGTCGCGGTAATGATCGAAGGCACGGGCGATTTCGGCGGCAGGGGGTTTCAGGGCCGGGTTGCCCAGCAGCGGGCGGTAGAGGTTCCACTGGTCTGCATTTTTCTCGGCGGGGGGCAGGCCCTTGCCAAAGCCGTTGCCCGCGCCTGTGAAGTCCAGCGTATTGAACCAGTCGCCGCTGTTGTAGCTGTCGGTGTCAAAGCTCTTGGAGCGCAGAATTTCATCGCCCGCGTAGCTGAAGGGGAGTCCCTGCCCCAGCAAGATCACGCTGTTGGCAAGGTTCTGCATCCGGGTGCGCTGGGCGGGTGTGGCCCCTGCCGGAGCCTTCAGTACCACGGCGTCGTAGAGGGTCTGGTTATCGTGGGCGCTGGCATAGTTGATGGTTTCGCGGGGGCTGGCAGCGTATCCGGCAGGCGCTCCGTTGTAGTTCACGTTGCCGCCTGTGGTCTGCTTGCCCAGCGCACTCGTGAAGGTGAAGTCGCGCAGGTTTCCGCTGAGGCCCACCCGCACGAGGTCTGTGAGTTGCAGGGCCTTGTTGCGGTCGGTGTTCTGGGGCTGCCCGTTGGGCAGGGTCGCCAGCCCGGTGGCAAAGCCCTGATCTTGCAGACCGCCAAACGGATTGCCGCCGCGCACCGCGTCCCGAATGCGGTCATTGAAGGTGCCGATCCCTTGTCCGTACAGATTGATCTGGGTGGCATTCACGCCGCGTTTGTTGCCCTGTACCTCTCCAAAATCCCATCCCTCGCCGTAGAGGTAAATCTGCTTGCCGTCCACGCCGTCTTTGGGCAGCGTGAGGGCGTCCAGCGCGGCGCGGGCGGCCTTCATGTCGGCCACCAGATGATGCCCCATCAGGTCGAAGCGGAAGCCGTCTACCCGGTACGCCTTCGCCATCAGCACCAGCGAATCCACCATCAGGCGGCGCATCATGGCGTGTTCGGTGGCGGTATTGGAGCAGCAGGTGGAGTTTTCCACGCCCCCGTTCACATTCAGGCGGTGGTAATACCCCGGCACGATCCGGTCAAGCACGCTGCGGTCATCTTGCCCGCTGGCTGCCGTGTGATTGAACACCACGTCCTGCACCACGCGCAGGCCCGCCGCGTTCAGCGCCATCACCATCGAGCGGTATTCGCGGGTCCGTTCTGCCGGATTCACGGCGTAGCTGCCTTCCGGGGTCATGTAGTGGTAGGGATCGTAGCCCCAGTTGTAGGGGTCGGCGTCCTTGATGGCGGTCACGGCGGCCTGCTGCCCGTCGCTGTTCGGCGGCAACTTGCTCAGATCGGGCGTGGCTTTCCACTTGGTTTTGTCTTCTTCAATGGTGGCAATGTCGAAGGTGGGCAGCAGATGCACGGCCTTCAGGCCCGCGTCGGCCAGGGCTTTGAGGTGCTTCATGCCGTTGCTTCCCGCCTGCGTAAAAGCGAGATAGGTGCCGCGCTGGGCGGCAGGTACGCTGGCATCTGCGGCGCTGAAATCACGCAGATGCAGTTCGTAGAAGCTCAGGTCGCTGAGGGAACGCAGCGCGGGCTTTTTCAGACCATCCCAGCCCGCAGGCTTTTGCGCGGCGTCGTTCAGGTCGGTCAGAAGACTGCGTGTGGAGTTCAGGCTCAGCGCCACCGAATAGGGATCGGTGACCAGATTGGTTTCTATTTTGCCCGTGCTGGGCGCGTAAACCTTGACCTCATAGCGGTAGCCGAGGCCCTTCCAGTTGGCCGCGCCCACCGCCGTCCAGACACCGCTCGCGTCGCGGGTCATCGGGAGGGTGCGTTCGTTGCTGCCGTCTGCGGCACTCAGGCGCAGTTTCACGTCCTGCGCGGTGGGTGCCCACAGTCTCAGCGTGGGTTTGGCCCCCTGCCAGGTGGCTCCCAGCGGGCCTGCGTAGGTGTACAGGTCGTCCAGTGCCCACGCGGTTTGCACGCCTGTGGCGTCGATCAGGGTGCCGTCGGGCAGGGCGCTGCTGACCGCCACCTGCCCGCGCAGTGCTGCGCCCACCCTGGCCCGGTCTTCCTCGCGCACTTGCAGCAGCGCGTATCCGGCCAGATAGGGGGCTTTGGCCTTCAGCGCCGCGCTCAGGCCACCCTCTACCGGGTTCAGGGTCAGGGTGCTGCCGCCGTCCACGCCCGCCGGGGTCAGTTTCAGGCTGGCATCTGCCGCCGTATGCAGGGTCAGGAAGGCTCCCGGCTGCACGAATTCAGGCTTCACGGCCACCAGATCGCGCCCCAGCATGATCGCCTGCTGTTTGCTCAGGTCGCCCACCACGCGCACACTGGTATCGGGGCGGGTGGTATTCACCGCCGCGTTGCCACTCACGATCCACGCCTGATTTCCCGCCGCGCTGCCAAGTGTCTGGTCGGGGCCGGGGTCTTTGTCGTCTCCCTTGTGCACAATAAAATTCAGTTTGCTCCAGCCTTCTCTCATAGGCACGTCCCAGTAAACGCCAAAGCTGTTTTTGCCCGTCTGGGCCAATGGCGCAGTCCATTCGGTGGGTTTGGTGGTGTCTTCCCAGATATGCAGGCCCCACCCTTCATATTTGCCGTCCGGGCGGTAGTAATTGATTCGGGCGGTGTTGGCGGGCACTGGCGTGTCGCTCAGGGGGGCAGTCTGGGCCAACAGTTGCGCCGTCACCTGTGCCGCGCCGCTGGGTAGGGAGGTTTGCGCCGCCGCCGAAGCAGCCAGCGCGAGCGTCATCAGTGTTGCCAGTCGTTTCATGTGTGCCCAGAAGTGTAGCGGTTCCAAATCGTCCGAGTCACCAAAAAGAGCGCGTTAAGCTGGCCTTTATAGAGCTTTTTGCCCTGGATTTTCCGCTCTCCCAACCTGGCTTTACGTACAACACACGCACCCGCCCGTGCCCGGTTCTAGGCTGGCCCCATGACCGGACATACCAGCAACGAGCAGATGGGCCTGACCATCGAGGGCGACGCGCCGCAGGAACGCAGCACCGATTCGGAAAGTGCGACCCGTCCGCCCATTCCCAACGATCCCGCCGAACGCGCAGGCGTGGTGCAGGACAGCCCCGGCACCACCGAAACCAACGTGATGTTGGGCGGCAATCTGGATGAGCAGGGCAATTACCGCTCTGAGAGCGACTTGGTGGAAGACAGACCAGCAGACGAGTAGGGGCTGGGTCGGCGGCGCACTCGTAACCCTCAAGGCCCTACCCTTCCAGACCAGAAATCAGAACTGAAAAAGGCGCTGGGGCCAAAAGCTCCAGCGCCGCAGTACGACCAGTGATGGTCAGCTAATTTTCAGCGTACGTCCACCAGTTCTACGTCGAATACCAGTGTCGCGCCGCCAGGGATAACGCCGGGAACGCCTGCGTCGCCGTAGCCGAGGTGGGCAGGAACAGTCAGGCGGGCTTTGTCGCCCACGCGCAACTGGGCAATGCCCTGATCCCAGCCGGGAATCACGTAGCCCACGCCCAGCGGGAATTCGATCGGCTCGCCTCTGTCGCGGGAAGAATCGAACTTCTGGCCGTTTTCCAGCGTGCCGGTATAGTGCACCCGCACCATCTTGCCGGGTTGAGCGGGCGTGCCTGTGCCCTCTTCGTATTTGTCCACAATCAATTCCTGAGCCGTCATGGGGGCCAGCCTAGCGTCCGAAGAATCTATGCCCCCCAAACCTGAAGCGGGCATGAAGAAAAACCACCTGTTCAATTAGAAGGCCGGGTCATTCTCTCTCATCTTTGCCCCACTGCTTTCCAGGCTCATCTCTGCCGCTGCTAGCATGGCCCGCGTGACATCTGCATCTTCTTCCCGCCCTGGTTCCGGGATGCGGGCTTTTGTCCGGGTATGGCTGCTGGGAGCGCTGCTGCCCGTGTATCTGCTGACCACCTTCGTGGGCACCTTTGCCCGTGTGGACGGCGAAAGTATGGATCCTACCCTCGCAACGGGCGACCTGCTGCTGCTCCTGAAGTATCCGCGCTGGTTACGGGCCTGGGGCCTGCCGACGCCCTATCCACGCCGGGGCGACCTGATCATCTTCAAAGCACCTGCCGACAGTCCCTACGCTTTTGAGACCGTCTGGGGCATAGAGCACCGCCCATACAACGTCAAGCGGGTCCTGGCCCTGCCCGGCGACAGTGTGTCAATCCGGGACGGAATCCTGATCGTCAATGGCCGGGCACTGGCCGAAAGTTACGCCAGCGAGGGCTTTATTGCAGATCAGGACGCCCAGACGCTGCCCCCCGGCAAACTGTGGGTCATGGGCGACAACCGCCGAATCGGGGCCAGCCTGGATTCCCGCGCTTACGGTTTAGTTGATCTGAAAGATGTGGCTGGGCCAGCCAATTTCCGCCTGTGGCCGAAGCCGGGGCTGGTGGGGCGCTGAGGCTGTGGACCGTGGATCGTGGATCGTGGATCGTGGATCGTGGATCGTGGATCGTGGATCGTGGATCGTGGATCGTGGATCGTGGATCGTGGGGGATGTGAAATGAATCTTTAGCGTTTGCCCCACACCCCACAACCCACACCCTATTTCCCTACACAGAAATTCCGAAATACCGCGTCTATCACGTCTTCCTGTACGTCCCGGCCTGTCAGATCGGAGAGGGCGCGTAAACCCTCTTCCAGTTCGTATCCGGCCAGATCGTCGGGCAGATTCACGGCGGCCTGGACGTGTTGCAGTGCGCGGCGTGCGGCGTCGGCCTGACGTTCGGTGGTCAGCCACGCCTCGCCGCGTGCCGCGTCTCCGATCAGGGCCGCGTGGACGGCCTCCCGCAGCTCGGGAAGACCTGCGCCTGTCACGGCGCTGACGGGCAGGCAGGCGGGATCATGCCACGCGGCAGGGAGGTCGGCTTTGGTCTGCACGCGCAGCACCCGCGCTCCATCCGGCAGGGCGGCGGGCAGGGCTTCGCGGGGTTCGCTGCCGTCTTCCAGGGCCAGCACCAGATCGGCGCGTTCGGCCAGTGCATGCGCCTGACGCACTCCCGCCGCCTCGATTTCGTCGGCGGTGTCGCGCAGCCCCGCCGTGTCGATCAGGGTCACGGGCACGCCTGCCAGTTCCAGACCCGCTTCCAGATAGTCGCGGGTGGTTCCGGCAATCGGCGTCACAATCGAGCGTTCGTAGCCCAGCAGTGCGTTCAGCAGGCTGCTTTTGCCCGCATTGGGCCGCCCGATCAGGGCCAGGCGTGCGCCCCGTGCCGAGAGTTGGCCTGCCCGTGCGCTCTGCACCAGCGCCGTCAGGTCGGCCTCGGCGGCGGCCAGCGGCGCGGCGCGGTCTTCGTCGGGGACGCCTTCTTCGGGGTAGTCCAGCATGGCCTGAATGGCGGCCAGCGTGCGCGTGATGTTGGCCGCGATCCGCGTGACCCGCACGCCCAGCGCCCCCGACAGCCCCAGACTGGCCTGCCTGCGGGCCGCGTCGGTGTGGGCTTCGACCAGTCCCAGCACGGCTTCGGCCTGCGCCAGATCCAGCCGTCCGGCGAGGTAGGCCCGCAGGGTAAATTCGCCGGGACGGGCGGGCCGTGCGCCCAGTTCCAGCGCCCGCGCCAGCACCCGCGCCAACACCGCCGGGCTGCCGTGCGTCTGAAATTCGGCCACGTCCTCGCCGGTATAGCTGCGTCCGTCGCGGAAGATCAGGCACAGCCCTTCATCCAAAATTTCACCGTCTGCGCCCACGAGTTGCCCGAACAGAAAGCGCCCGCCCGCCGTGCGTGAAGGCCGCCGCCTGCCCACGAAAGCCCCGTCGGCCACGGCCAGCGCCTGTGGCCCACTGACGCGTACGATGCCCACGCCCGCGCTGCCGGGGGCGGTGGCAATGGCAGCGATGGTATCGGTCAGTCCAGAACGAGAAGTCACGCGGGGCAGGCTAGCAGGCCTGAGGCTGGACAACAGGGCGCAGGCTTCCACCCGTTAAATGAAGACCGGAGGCCGAACGAAATGAGAAAAATTGTACACAAATGGTAATTTGGAACCATGAAGCGCCCCGTTCTTTCCCTGCTCTCTGTGGTGATGCTGCTAGGCCCGCTGGCGACAGCCCAGACCTCTGCCCCGCTCCCGGCCAACAGTGTGCCGACAGTGGAAAACACACCTCAATACAGCGGGCCGGAAGATGTGGCTCCCACCAGCCGGACATTATTGGCGTACGCCGCCCATCCCAATATTCAGCGCCGCCTCAGCCGGGTGCCTGCCGGAACTCCGACTCCACTCAGTGCCAACCTGGTGCGCGGAATCAATGCAGATACGCTGGCGCTGATCCGGGCACGCCGACTGAATCCGGTCCGGGCGGCGCGGGCTCTGGCCCTGACGCTGGCAACGGTCAGCGACGTGCAGACCATTGTGGACAGCTCTGGCCGCGCCCTGAACACCGACGCGGTGGCGGCCATCGCCGCGCAGCACCTGCAAAGTTATCTGTTTCCCCAGGATGCGGCGGCGCTGGAACGCGGCCTGCAAGAGCGGCTGGCCTCGCTGCTGCACGGAGCGAATGAGCAGGCGGTCGCAGACGTGATTGCGAACTGCGTGCTGTTGTTTGCGCGGGCCGACCATGCCGACCGTCCGGTGGCGACCCGTGCGGCAGCCAGTGCACAGGGCAAATGGCAGGCTCTGGCCGGGCAACAGGCGATGGAAGTGAACTGGGGCTGGGTCAGCCCGATTGCCATCAGTGCGGCGACCCTGCCGCAGGTCACGCCGCCGCCTGCCTGGAATGCGCCAGCCTTCGCCGCAGACCGCGCCCAATTTGCAGCTCTGCAAACTCGTCTCACAGAGGCAGACCGCGCACTGGCGCTGTACTGGGCCGCCGGAGCCGGAAGCGTGACCCCGGCGGGCATGTGGCTGGAGCGGGCCGCCACGCTCACCAGTCGGTACGCCCTCAGTGGCCCTGAGACCGCCCGTGTGCTGGCCCTGACCGCCGTGACTGCTCACGACGCTTTCATTGCCTGCTGGAGGGCCAAATTCCAGTATGTGGTGGCTCGCCCGCAACACTGGATGTCGGGGGCAGAGGCGGTTCAGGCAGGCTGGAAACCGCTGATTGCCACGCCCCCTTTTCCCTCCTATCCCAGCGGCCATGCCTCCGTCAGCGGCGCATCGGCGCGGCTTCTGGCCGCCTTCTTTCCCGGCGAGGCGGCCAAACTGACCAAGGACGCGCAGGACGCCGCCTACAGCCGGGTCGTGGGCGGTATTCACTGGGCCATAGACGGTTCCGCTGGACTGGAGATGGGCGCACGGGTCGCTGAAACGGTGTTGGCTGGGAAGTGAGCGGGCTGGAATCACAATGAACTCTGCCGAGGAAAAGAGCTGGCAAAAGACCCCAGGATGTAATCCCCTGCCGTCCAACCACTGTCCTTGCAGAGAAGCGGCGTATTGCTGTTACGGCTTGCTGTCACGGCGAAGGCGTTGATTCTGACTCCTGTTTGTATTTGCCATCCAGATTTGATTTCCGACCATCCGGGAAAGCGCCGCCAAGGTCGTCCATCGTCGTCAGCCCTCGCCGTGAACGGACGCCCAGAAGGACGCCACTGCTCCTGTACTTCCTGTCACTTGGCCCACTCTCACAATTTGGTATGAGGCGGTAGATCAACCCTGCTGCCGCCGCACAGCGGAAGGACCAGAGCAACAAGTCTCTGGCCCTTCTGTGTTCGCGCTTCTGTGTTCACGGCCTCCGTACCCCACGGCCACATGCTAGGCGCTCCGTTTCCACTTCCCTTTGCTGCGGTGGCCTGCGCGGTTGCCGACCTGCGCGGTGCGGCTGCGAATCTGTTCGTCGTCGTAGCGCAGCATGACGGCCAGGCGGGCGCGGCTGATGATGTGATGCGGATGCTTGGGCACGAAGGCCGTCACGATGTCCAGCACGGCGTCTTCTGACCCTCCATGCCCAGAACTGCGGCCATATGGATGCTGCACCACCACATGCAGCGGCAGGGCCACACCGCACGCCTCGAAGTAGCCGCACACCAGCCAGCGGCGGTCTTCGGGATACACGGCCCGCACGCGGCCAGCCAGCAGCACCTGCATGATGTCGTGTTCCAGAAATCCCTCGGCGCGGGCGTGGCCGATGGCATGGGCGCACACATGATAATGGCCCTCATATACGGCTTCACGCAGTCTGGCGTGGGCGCGGGCCAACGAAAAATCATCGGTCGCCACGCCTGCCAGATCCACCTCGCGCTGAGGTTTCACGGGCTTGGCACTCAGCTGTGCGGGCCGTACCGGAACGGGTGTGGGCGCACGGCGGGCCGCTTTTTCGGCGCGGGCCAACTGAGCGCGGAGAGTCAGCAGATCGGTGCCGCCCTGCACTTCTTTGGTGGAACTGGGTGGAGCAGCAGTTCCTGTACGGTCTGTGCCCACACGGTCTGGACGCGAACGCTGGGAACGCTGGGGGCTGACGGGCCTGCTGGACTGTTTTGTCACGGCGAAACCTCCCAAAGCTGTCTGTTGCCCCGGCTGCCTTCTCGGTTCTGGGGGAGATCCGGTCAATATGTCGTCCTGACCACCCTCAAAAAAGAAAAGGCCCCTCAAACACGGCTTCGTGTTCGTGGGGGAGGCAGGCGACGTACCCTATTCAGGGCATAAGGAAAGTGTAGCACGGCCCCGCCCGGCGCGGCGTGACTTGCTTGGCAGACAGGCGGGGCGCGGAATTCCTAGGCTGAGGGTGTTCACCGTGCTTCCGTTTTCCGCACTGTTCTTCGCTTCCCATACGCTGTTCGCCGGAGGAACGCCCATGATTCGCCCCATGCAGACCACCGATACGCCCGATGTGCTTGCGCTGCTGAACTGGATGGACGATGCGCCCCACCGCGAGGTCTTTGCACCCGACGCCCGCACTGCCGCCGAACTGCACCTGGAGTGCGAAGACAGCACGTGCCTGGTGGATACGGACGACGAGGGCAACGTGCTGGGCTACTGCGCGGTGTCGCCCTTCCGGGAAGGAGTGGTCATAGAAGGCCCGATCTCTGAGGGCGGGCATACGGCGGCCCTGCTGTCCCGCGCCGTGGCCCACGCCGAAGGTCTGCCGGTGTACGCCTTCTGTGCCCTGGACAATGTGCCCGTGCGCGAGGCTCTGGAAAAGGCGGGCCTGACGCCCATGCACACCACCGATTTTTATTCCGCGCCTCTGAGCCGCCTGACGCCTGCGGCCCGCGCTCCCGACGGGCACACCATTTCGCGCCACCTGCCCCAGACCGAATACATGGCGCTGTACCGGGCCAGCGAGGATGGTTGGGCCGGGCGACTGGACTGGACACCCGACGAGTACCGCGCTCATTTTCACCGCGACGATGTGCGCCTGATCGCCCTGATGAAAGAGGGCCGCCCGGTGGGATTTGCCGAACTGGAGCTGAATACGGAAGCCACCCGCGCCGACCTGACTTATCTGGCCGTCCATCCCGCCGAGCGCGGCCAGGGGTACGGGCGCACGCTGCTGGCCCTCGCTGCCGCCGAAGCCGACACCCATCCGGCGCTGCGTACCCTGCGTGCCCGCGCCCATGACCATGCCCGCGCCGCCCGCGCCCTGTACACCCGCGCTGGCCTGAAACCCTGCCGCAGCATCGTCACCTACCTCAAGGATTCGGACGAAGAAGCCTGAAGTTGACGGGCCTGGTCTGGCTGGCGCTGGCTGTTGTCATGTCTGTGTTTGGCCTGCGCCGGGTCGGGCGGCACAATTCTCCGGGCGGGCAGGGGCTAGGCTCGGCCCCTATGGGAAAGAAGGATCGGCACACCCCGCGCATGGCGTTCGTGACGCTGCGTGACCTCCCCGGCACCCGCATCATGTTCTGGGTGGTGGACGAATGCCCGTATTGCGGCGAGCGCCACCTGCACCCGGCAGGCAACCTCCGCACCGCCGACCCCAGCGACCGCCTCGGAGAGGTGCCCGCCGTGTGCGATCCCACCCGTGTGTACGAACTGGCCCTGCCGCCGCGCCCCAAAAAGAAGGCAGGCAAAACCGAACGCCGTCGCGAACGCCAGGGCGGAAAACGGGACGTCATCGACGACGACAAGTGGTAAGGGTCCAGGGGTGAGGGGCTAGGGGTGAGGAGATGTGCCGCCCATGTCCATCCCGTCCATACTGCCTGCTGCTGAGGGCGCGGGCAACGCTTGCCCCCCTCTGGTCTCCAGCAGAGAGGTCATCAGGCGGATTTCTGCGCCCTGCGTGGCGTTGATCTGGCGGGCCAGTGCCAGCACTTCCGGGCGCACCTGCCCGGACAGCACCGGTTTCACCATCGCCACTGCCCCCTGATGGTGGCGGATCATGAGCTGCAAAAACTCCCGCTCGGCCTGTGCTGGCGTGCCCGTATCGAGGTTGTTTACCTCGGCAGGGGTTGCCATGCCCATCGCCGCTGCATGCTCGGCGCTCATGCCCGCGCCGCCCCACGGCAGGCCCCAGAGCGTCAGCCAGCCCCGCATCTGCCCGATCTGCTCCTGTTGAGAGAGCTGAATATCCAGCGCCAGAGAACGCAGAGTGCGGTCGGTGCTGCGGTCACGGATGCGGGTCGCCATGTCCACGGCCTGCGTATGGTGCTGGATCATCTCGCGCACAAAACGGGTTTCGGTACTGGATTCGCCGGGTTTGGCAAGGCGGGGAGCCAGCAGCAACAGTGCGGCGAGCAGGGCGGCCAACACCAGCGCAGAGGCGGCCAGTACACGGGGAGAAATGGACGGCGCACGGCGAGTCATTGGCCGCAGTATAGGTTTGATGCTGGAGGATCACTGAGACGCTTTGCCCCTTGAGTGCCCTGTCCGGCTACACTGCCCCGCGTGAACAGGGGCCAGAATTCAGAACGAACCGGAACAAATGAGCGTATGAGGGGCGTACTGGGCGGAGCGGCCATTGGCTGCGCGTTGGCCGTTCTCGCCGCGTATCTGGGCGAAATCCGTGCGCCCGTGCTCCTGCTGCTGCTCTGCATTCTGGTCTGTGCGGGCTTGGGTGCATTTCGTCTCCCGCGCCGCGTGCTGAAAGTGGGTGCAGGCCTGCTGGCGGCCCTGTGCGCCCTCTGCCTGCTGACGCCAGTGCTGCGTGCGCCGTTGGCGAGCCTGACCGAAAACGCTGCGCCCGCCGACCTGAACACGGTGAAGGCTGATGCGGTGGTGGTTCTGGGCGCGGGCGTGTGGTGCGGCACGGGGGCGCTGGAACCATCCAGCCTTGCCCGCCTGCTGCGGGGGCTGGAGCTGTGGCGGGCAGGCTTGGCCCCCATTCTCACTGTGTCTCAGCAATCGGGCCTGATCGGGCCACAGGAGTGCCCCAAACTCAGCGATCTGGAGCGGGCGTCCATTCGTGATCTGTACCCGAACAGCGGCCCACGGGTGCTGACCCTCACCAACGTGACCACCACCACCGACGAGGCGGCCCGTGTACGGGAACTGGCCCGGTTGCGCGGCTGGAAAAGAATTCTGCTCGTCACCTCTCCGTCTCATTCGGCCCGCGCTGCCCGCCTGTTTCGTGCCCAACTTGCGCCGCTTGGCGTCACTGTGACCAGCGCCAACGCCCCCGAAACCCGTTTCGATACCACCCTGCCCCTGCCCTCAGATCGGCTGGCGGCCCTGCGCGTGCTGCTGTATGAGGGCCTGTCGCGGGTGAAAGCGGCGGTGGGGGGCACGCCGGAGCGGAAGTAGGACGGAGGTGGGCCAGCGTCGGCGCGGCTCCGACTGTGGTTCCTACGCCCCACTTTGTCCTCCTCACATCCCCTACACTGGCCCTCTGATGAGCAGTCCTGAAGCAGCGAACATTCCAACCATCACAGTCGTCGGCGCGGGTCTGGCAGGCTCCGAGGCGGCGTTGGCGGCGGCCAGCCTCGGCGTGCGCGTGCGCCTCTATGAGATGCGGCCCACCCGCATGACCCCCGCGCACCGTTCGGGCAACTTTGCCGAACTGGTCTGTTCCAACAGCCTCGGCGGAGAGGGCGAGATGCAGAGCAAGGGCATGTTGCAGGCCGAACTCCGCAGCGTGGGCGGGCAGATCGTGGGCGCTGCCGATGCCTCGCGCCTGCCCGCCGGAAACGCGCTGGCCGTGGAGCGCGACGAATTTAGTGGCCGCGTGACCGATCTGGTGCGCCAGCATCCGCTGATTGAGGTGCTGGGCGAGGAAGTCACCGCCGTGCCGGAAGGCATCACGGTCATCGCTTCCGGCCCGCTCACCTCAGACGCGCTGGCTGCCGACGTGGCCCGCCTGACCGGAAGCGAGCGCCTGAGCTTTTATGACGCCGCCGCCCCCGTGATCGCCGCCGAAAGCATTAATTTTGAAGTGGCATGGAAGGCCGGACGCTACGACCAGAGCGCCGACTACATCAACTGCCCGTTTACCAAAGACGAATACCTGACCTTTTTTGGAGCCTTGGAGCAGGCCCGCGCCCACACCCCGCACGACTGGGAAAAGCTGGAATTCTTTGACGGCTGTATGCCCATCGAAGAAATCGCGCGGCGCGGCGTGGATACCCCCCGATTTGGCCCGATGTCGCCCAAGGGATTGGACGATCCCCGCACCGGGCGCTGGCCCTACGCCGTGGCCCAACTGCGTCAGGAAGACCGCGAGGGCCGGATGTGGAGCCTCGTGGGGTTCCAGACCGGCCTGAAATGGGGCGACCAGAAAACGGTGGTCAACCTGATTCCCGGTCTGGAAAACGCCGAAATCGTGCGCTACGGCGTGATGCACCGCAACACCTACCTGAACGCGCCGCAGGTGCTGGAATCCAGCCTGCAACTCCGCGCCGACCCGACCAAACTGGTGGCGGGCGTGCTGGCCGGAACCGAAGGCTACCTGGAGAGTGCGGCCACAGGTTGGCTGGCCGGAATCAATGCCGCTCGCCTCGCCCTCGGTCAGCGGGCGCTGACGCCGCCTGCCGAATCCATGCTGGGCGGCCTGACCCGCTACCTTGCCAGCGCCAATCCCAAGGGATTCCAGCCCATGAACGTGAACTGGGCCTTGGTGCCCGAACTGCCTCTGCCCGAAGGCAAGCGCAAGTGGGGCAAACGCGAGAAGCGCCCCTTCATGTTCCGGCGCGGTCTGGACGCCTTTATGCAGTGGGCCGCAGAAGAAGCGGGCCTGAGCGTTACGCCTCCGCCCGTGCCTCATGCTGACGCGGAAGCGGCCCCAGAACTTCAAGCCGTGACACGCTAAGGGCGGAGGGAAGCCCAACTGCTTCCAGAAGACTGTGATTTTCCTTTGCCAGAGTCGGAGTTGGTAAAGGGTCGGAGTCGGCAAGCCGCCGTCAGTGTCTTTCCTCCGGCTCTTCCAGAAAGAACGCGATGTCCGTCTCGTACTCGTCCGGGTTCGGGGTGTGTGGAACGCTCTTGACATAGAATTCGGCGGTCACTCCCGTAATTCTGAGTTCACGCCGCAGCGCCTCCTCGACCAACGCCGAGTACGCGGCTCCCGTTTTGTCATAGGAACCCACGAACCGCCCGATCAAGGCCCAGCCTCCCTCGAACGTCCTGACCTCTATTCGTCCCTCACCTTTGACCGGCCCCGCGATGGGCAGGCAGACTTCCACCAGACTCCCCTCACCCTGGTCGTCGTTGTCGTGTACGAAAAAGCTTGGACCGTCCAGTGAGTAGCCTCGGGCCTTGGCGTGCATCATCAGCTCCCGCAACGCTTCGGGAATGACCTCGTAATTTGGGGGCTGAAGACGTGTGCGGATACTGAGAGTCTGGTGGGCGGGAAGCTGTTCGGTGCGGTACTTCATAGGATTCTCCTGAAGATAGGTGCGCAGGTGCAGAAGAGAGTGCTGGCGGTGCTCGATCTCAGCGCTCAGCCGTTGTTCGTGCCTGACCCATACCTCCTTGGCGTGGCCTGGATGGTCGATCAGGTTCCGAATTTCGTCCAGTGGCAGGCCCAATTCGCGCCAACGGCGGATTCGGACGGCCAGGTCGATTTGAGCGACGCTGTAGTAGCGGTAACTGGTGAGGTCATCGACATGCGCGGGGCACAGCAGATTGATCTCGTCGTAGTACCGCAGCGTTTTTGGAGACAAACCGGTCAGGAGAGAAAATCGGGAAATGATCAGGCGACCTCGCATACACAGCTACGCTAAGCGTTCCAGCAGGAGGAAGGTCAAGAGCTGCCCCAGCACCGGACTGCTCCCGCCTCACACGCATTCCCTCCCCGATTTGCCTTATGGTAGGGCGCAATGGACGGGCAGCGGGCGGGGCAAGCAGAGTTGGGGCGGATACTGATTTACGGTCTGGGGCGCAGTGGGCGCGGCGTGGCGCGGTTTTTGGCGGCAGAAGGCTTGCAGGCCGACTGGGTAGACGCCCGCCCCGGCCCCGAGGATGCGGCGTTGGTGGCCGATCTGGGCTTTGGCCCCGGCGACCTCGCGGGCGTGTATTCCACGGTGGTGGCCGCGCCTGGCGTACCCATTGACCATCCTGATCTGCTGGCCCTCGCCGCACGCGGGGCGGAAATCATTGGAGAAGTGGCATTGGCCGCTCGCCTGCGCCCACAGTTGCCCATGATCGGCATCACGGGCACGGCAGGAAAGGGCAGCACCACCGTGCTGGTGGCCCACCTTCTGCGGGCCTGTGGTCTGGCGGCGCTGGAAGGCGGCAACATAGATCCCCCGCTGCTGGACGTGGTGGACCGGGCCGAGGTCGCGGTGGTGGAACTCTCCAGTTTTCAGTTGGAGCGCGTGCCGGGGCTGCGGCTTCCGGTGGCTGTCATCACCAATCTGGGCATAGACCACCTGGATCGCCACCGCACCGAGACTGCCTATCACGCCGCCAAACTGAACATCACGGCAGGTCAAAGCGCAGACGATGTGCTGATCGTGCCCGCTGGATTACAGGTGCACACGCAGGCACAGCTTCACGCCTTCTCGCCGGATGCACTGACCCTCGCAGATGGCCGCACCCTGTTGCCCCTCACCGACCTGCCCGAAGGAGTTCATCCGGCCAACGCCGCCGCCGCGTTGCTGGCTGCCGAAGCCATGCTGCTGCATCTGGGCCGACCCGTAGACGCTGATGTGTTGGCGGCGGCTCTGCGTTCGGCCCAGCCCGTGTCGGGACGCTTTGAAACGGTGGCCCGCATCGGCAACGTGCGCTTTATCGAAGACAGTATTGCCACGCGCACGCTGGCTGTAGAAGCTGCGCTGTTGCGGGCCGCGCCTCCGATTGCGTGGCTGGTGGGTGGGCGCGACAAGGGCGCGGATCTGGCCCCGCTGCGGGCCGCCGCACAGGGCCGGGTGGTGCGGATCATTGCCTTTGGCGAGGACGGTGAAAAGATGGCCCGCGAACTGGGCCTGCCTTTTGAACTGGTGGAGGGTGAGGGCGGCGACGAGGTGCTGCTGAACGCCGCCCGCGCTGGCTTGAGTGCCCTGCGGGAGCTGGGACAGGACACGGGCGGCACGGTCTTGCTGGCTCCCATCGGCACCAGTTTCGACTTATTCAAGGATTACAAGGCACGTGGCGAAAGCTTCAAGCAGGCGGCGCAAGTTCTAGCCGCTTCAGCCGCTCAACTCGCAGAGGCCCGCGCATGAGCGTTCAGCTTGTCATTGCGCAGGTCTTGCTGATGACTCTGGGGCTGATGGCGGTAGCGGCGGCCAGCCCCGAACTGATTACCGACCATGCCAGCAAAGCGGTCATCGCGTTGCTGGCGACCTTTGCGGTGGCCCGGATGCGCCCCAAAACACTGCTGAAACTGGGGCCTTGGGCGTGGGGTTTTACGCTGGTCTTGCTGCTGCTGGTGCTGTTTATAGGGGTGGGAACGCAAACCAGCCCTGGCACGCGCCGTTGGCTCGATTTTGGCCCGCTCCGCTTTCAGCCTTCCGAGTTGGCAAAGTTGGGCCTCGTGCTGCAACTGGCGTCGTTCTTTTCTCGTCGGGGCGTCCAAAACAAACTGCTGAGCGCATCCTTCATGATCATCATTACCACTGCGCTGATCATCTTTGAACCGGATTTAGGCACCAGCGTCCTGACGTTCGGCCTCGGTATCATCTTGATGTACGCCGCTGGCGTCAGGATTGGGAATATCAGTGGTCTGCTGCTGGCACTGGGGCTTCTCGCCATTCCTTTTTTAAACTACTACCTGGAAAAACATCCCTATATCCGCGAACGCTGGTTTGGTCATCAGTCGCGGGGAGACGACGAAACTTTGTCTGTTGGCCTGGATCAGATCGGCATGGCGCACCGTGATCTCACCTCGGGTGGGCTGTGGGGGCTGGGGCCGGACGGCCCGCGTTACTCCTACTTCGCCGCCCACACCGACATGATCGTGGCGACGGTGGGCTTCAGCAGCGGGCTGCTGGGCGTGGGGATGCTGCTGTTCGCCTACTGGCTGATCGTGTCTACGGCCCTCCAGGTATCGCAACTCGCCACCCGCATTCGCCCCATGACCCCCGAAATTCACGGGGCCAGCATCCTGGCGACAGGCAGCATGTTTATGATTGTGGGTCAGGCCTTCGTGAATCTGGCGGTGGCCGCCGGAATTTTCCCGGTTACAGGGGTGCCGCTGCCGCTGGTCAGTTACGGTTTCAGTTCCATGCTGACCATGAGCATCGCGCTGGGCATCATCCACGCCGCCATGCGGGAAGTCCGCCGCCACCTGCCCGCCGAAGACGCGGCGACCGATGTGCTGGCGGTGCCCGCCGACTGAGCTGGGCCAATTCCGGGCCAGTCCTCAGAACCGGTCAGCCCTGAGCTTGTGCCGGATAGAGCCAGCGCCGCAGCATGCGGGACAGCAGGGGCAACACGGGCCAATTCAGGAAAATGGTGGACGGCACCACCGTACTCAGAATGGCTGCCCACCACGGCCAGCCCTTTGTGAATGGCCCGAGCAGCAGCGTAAACAGCAAGATCAGGGGATACACGCCCACGATGCCCACCAGCACATTTTTCCAGAGGGCCGGAGCGGGGGCGCGGGCGGGGCGGTCAAACCATGCCTCCAGCCCCACCGATTCGCGGTAATCCACCTCACCCGCCGTAAATTGCGGCAATTGCTCCAGCGCCCGCGCATATTCCGCCGAGGCCCGCCACGCGGCCAGCGCGTCCGGTGAGGCGAAGCGCACCAACGTCACGTACTCAGGCACCGGGCCGGAGGTGTCGCGCAGTACATGCAGGCCGATAAATCCAGGTTGAAGCCGCTGTAAGGCGTGCAGTTCCCGCGCCCACGCCTCATATGCGGTCACCTGCGAAGGCCGTACCCGCTCTGTGACCACCAGTGTCACGCCGTCCAGGCGACGTGGAGAGGCGGAATCGGTGGGGGAGGGGGAGGAGGCGTCCAACATAAGGGAAACACTGTACACCAAGTGAGCGAACGGGAAAAAGACGGGCGGAAAGTTGGGAGACTCTAGCCGCCGCAAGAGGTCGCGCAGGCCATTCAATACAAAGAAGAGGCCAGAACACCAATGGTTCCGGCCCCTCATGTGTGGCTTTCTCAGCCGTTAGACGTTGTCTCCCTTACTTCACAAACAGCATCTGACGGTAGGTGGGCAGGGGCCAGTGCTTCTCGGCCACCACCTTTTCCAGTTTGTCGGCGGCCACGCGCACGGCGCTCATGGCGGGCAAGACATGGTCGCGCATGTGGTGGGCCTTTTCATGCACTTCTTCGCCGCCCAGCGCCTGATTCTGGGTGTACAGCGACCCGATGGCGTCATAGAGTTCGTCGGCGGCGGCTTCTACTTCGGCAATCACGCCTTTCACGGCCTTGCTGCTGCCTGCACCGTACAGGTCTTTGAGGTACTTCACGCTGGCCGGAAGAATCATGGCGCGGGCGATGTACTCGGTGGTTTCGCCCTCGATGTTCACGGTCTTGAAGTAGATGTCGTACATGATTTCCTGACGGGCCGCCAGTTCACGGTCGGTCAGTACGCCGTACTTGCTGAACAGGTCAGCATTCTTGGCATCGGTCAGATGTTCGATGGCGTCGAGGCTGGTCCGCAGGTTCAGCAGGCCGCGCACTTTTTCGGCTTCCTCGTGCCACTCGGAGCTGTAGCCGTCGCCGTTGAACACGATGCGCTTGTGCTTGGTGTAGGTGGCCTTCACGATCTCGCCTACAGCGGCGTCGAGGGCCAATCCGCTGTCCAGTTTGGCCGTCAGTTCGGCGGTCAGCGCACTCACGGCGTCGGCCACGATGGTATTCAGCACCGTGATAGGCATAGAGATGCTCTGGCTGCTGCCTGCGGCGCGGAACTCGAATTTGTTGCCGGTGAAGGCGAAGGGGCTGGTGCGGTTCCGGTCTCCGGCGTGGCGGGGCAGGGGTGGCAGCACGCTGGAGCCGAGGCCCAGCAGTCCGGCTTCTGGGCCACGTCCGCCCTGACCGCTTTCCAGACGGTCGAAGATTTCGGTCAGTTCGCTGCCCAGGAAAATGGAAATGATGGCGGGCGGCGCTTCGTTGGCCCCCAAACGGTGGTCGTTGCTGGCACTCGCCACGCTGATTCGCAGCAGGTCCTGGTGCTCGTCCACGGCCTTGATGACCGCCGAGCAGAAGAACAGGAATTGCAGGTTCTTGTCGGGCGTCGCGCCGGGTTCCAGCAGATTCTCGCCCTTGTCGGTCGCCATGCTCCAGTTACAGTGTTTGCCGCTGCCGTTTACGCCTGCAAAGGGCTTTTCGTGCAGTAGGCACACGAGGCCGAATTTACGGGCGGTGTTCCGCAGAACCTGCATGATCAGTTGCTGGTGATCGGCGGCCACATTACTGTTTTCGTAGATCGGTGCGATCTCGAACTGGCCGGGAGCCACCTCGTTGTGGCGCGTTTTCACGGGAATGCCCAGCGCGTACATCTGCGTTTCGGCGTCGGTCATGAAGCTCAGCACGCGGTCGGGAATGGCCCCGAAGTAGTGGTCTTCCAACTCCTGCCCACGCGGAGGCGTTGCGCCGAACAGTGTGCGGCCCGTCATCACGAGGTCGGGGCGGTTGTAGAAGTACTCCTCGGCAATCAGGAAATATTCCTGCTCTGCGCCGAGGCTGCTGCCCACGCGGGTGCCTTCGCTGGCTCCGAACAGGTGCAGGGCGGGCGTCACGGCCTTGTTCAGTGCCTCGGTCGAGCGCAGCAGCGGCGTTTTGTTGTCCAGCGCCTCACCGGTCCAGGAGGCGAACACGGTCGGAATGCACAGGGTCGCGCCGTTGGCGTGCCGCATGAGAAATGCGGGGCTGCTGGGGTCCCACGCGGTGTATCCACGCGCCTCGAAGGTGGCCCGGAGGCCCCCGGAGGGGAAGGAACTGGCGTCGGGTTCGGCCTGAATCAGTTCGGTGCCGCTGAAGGTGGCAATCGCAAGGCCGTCTCCAGCGGGCGACACGAACGAATCGTGCTTCTCGGCGGTCGATCCGGTGAGGGGCTGGAACCAGTGGGTGTAGTGGGTTGCGCCTTTTTCCATCGCCCAGGTTTTCATGGCGAGTGCCACGGTGTCGGCAATGCTGGGGTCAAGCTTGTCGCCGCGCTCCAGCGTCGCCTGCAGGCTCTTGTACACGGGCTTGCTCAGGCGGGCTTTGAGTTGATCCAGTGTCAGCACGTCGCTGGCAAACACCTCGGTCACGATCTGCTGGGGGGTGGCGTCTTGTGAGGCGTCGGTGCGCCAGTTGCGGGCGGCGGAAATCACGTCGTAGTCGTGGTTCATGGAGTCTCCCTGTGGATCGTGTACTCGCTGGATTGGTCTTCTGCGTTCGTCCTCGTCTGCGTGCCGGAGGCATCCCTGCTTCTCCTACCCGCAGACGCCTCAGCCCATCTGATGAACGCCTGACACTGCCGCCAAGTATAAGAGCGCTCTTCACACGTGGTCAACGTGAGACTGTACAAGTTGCACATCTGAGCTGTACATGCCGCCAATCGCGCCAGATAATATGCAGATTGGTCTGTTCTTTTCGGTTTTTTGTCTCATCCTGGGCAGACAAGCCGTGAATCCTTCAACTTGCCTCACTTCTCTGCTCCCGTATGGCTGCCTGCCTCAGAATGACAGGGCTTTCAGAGGTCAGGCTGGTTCCACAGCTTGCATTTGGGCTGGTCGGCCCGCTACGGTCAGTGCCTCAGGTCCCTGCCGCCCCCATCTTCACTTCACTTTTCTTTCTGTTTCTGTCCTTTCGCCGGAGGTTTTGCCACCATGACGCCCGATTCCAATTTGCCTTCTGTCCACCTGCCCTCCGACCATGCCGCTCTGTTGGCCGAGATGGAGACGGCGGGCGTCAAATTTTTGCGACTTCAGTTCACCGATATTCTGGGAGCCACTAAAAATGTGGAAGTGCCTCAGTCTCAGTTTGAAAAAGCCTTGCGCGGTGACGTGACCTTTGACGGCAGCAGCGTGGAGGGCTTTACGCGCATCGAAGAATCCGACATGTTGCTGCGGCCCGATCTGGGCACCTTCCTGATCTATCCGCAGTTTTCGAGGGAAGAGGGCGAGCGTGGCAAGGTCGCCCGCCTGATCTGCGACGTCCATCTGCCGGACGGCACGCCCTTTGAAGGCGATCCCCGCCGCGTCCTGCGCCGTCAGGTGGAGCGGGCGCAGGCACTCGGCTTCGAGATGTTCGTGGGGACTGAACCAGAGTTTTTCCTGTTCGAGCGCACGGCCACTGGCGTGGGCAGCACCGTGACCCACGACCGCGCCGGATACTTCGACCTCGCGCCGATAGACAAGGGCGAGCGCATTCGCCGCGAAATCACCAACAAGCTGGTACAGATGGGCTTTGAAATCGAGGCCGCGCATCACGAAGTCGCGCCCGGCCAACATGAAATAGATTTCCGTTATGCACCTGCCCTGGAAACGGCAGACCGGATCGCCACCTTTAAATTCGTGGTCAAGCGGGTGGCGCTGGAATATGGCCTGCTCGCCAGCTTTCTGCCCAAGCCGCTACCCGGTGTCAACGGCAGCGGCATGCATTGCCACCTGAGCCTGTTCCGTGACGGTGTGAATACATTTGCCGACCCAGACGGCGAACACGGCCTGTCCAACACCGCACGTCAGTTTATTGCTGGCCTGCTGGAACATGCGGGCGGCATGACGGCCATCACCAATCCGCTGGTCAACAGCTACAAGCGCCTCGTGCCCGGTTACGAAGCGCCCGTGAATATCGCCTGGAGTACCAGCAACCGCAGCGCCCTGATCCGGGTGCCCACCAAGCGCGGCAATTCCACCCGTGCAGAACTGAGAATGCCCGACCCGAGCTGCAACCCCTACCTGGCCCTGGCAGCCATGTTGGCAGCGGGGCTAGACGGCATTGCCGAAAAGCTGGAGCCGCCGCCCGCTATTGCCCGCAACATTTACAAGATGACGGTGCGCGAAAAGCGTCACCACCGCGTACGCGAACTGCCCACCGATCTCCGGGAGGCCGTGGACGAACTGGAAAAAGACGAGGTGATCGCAGGCGCACTCGGTGAGCATGTGATGGATCATTTCGTGGAGGCGAAGCGGGCCGAATGGCGCGAATACAGCGCCACCATTCACCCCTGGGAGCTGAACCGTTATCTCGATCTGATCTGATACGGAATCGCGCTGAGGCGGAGACGAATTTGGCACGCACAGGAAGGCGCGGATCAAAAAATAGGGGAGAAGGGGGAAGTGGTTTCTTACTGGTCAGGCGTTCATAACGATCCCTGGCGGCATTTCGGTGCTCTCTCAGAGAAACGGGAATCCCCGGAGGTCGGCCTGTTCTGGCCCTGAGCAGGCCAATGCATAGAGCTGAGACTGAAGATTGACGTTCCGCAGCACTGTGGCTCAGGCCTGTCTCCGATGAGGGCCAACTTGCTGTGGAATTGACAGCCCACGTGCAGTCCATACAGAGTTTTGGGGGACCAACAGACTGTCTGTCCTGTCACTCATTTGCATCTAATTGCGCCCAGCTTGCATATTTAGGCAACATTTTGAGCCTTGTCTGACCGTTTTCTGAGTTTTGTTGCGGATTGCCGAGGGGTGAAAAGTGAGCAATGCATTGACTTCCCCTAAAGCCGTCTCTAGAATTGGGGTATCTCAACGCAACGCGTATCAGGCCCCGTGTCTGCAACGTACCAGTCCTGGAGGACGCATGAAGAAAACGATCCTGAGCTTGACCGTACTGACCGCCCTTGCCCTCGGCACCGCTAGCGCACAGACCACCATCAAGATCGCCACCCTGTCGCCCCTTTCGGGCGGTCAGAGCGACCTTGGCACGCAGATTCGCAACGGCGCGACGCTGGCCGTCAACGAGTACAAGGCCCAGTTCAAGAAGTTGGGCTTCGACCTCTCCCTGACCCCTTACGACGATCAGGCTGACCCCGCCACCGGCACCGCCGCCGCGCGTAAGATCGCCGCCGACCGTCAGATCCTGGCCGTCGTGGGCACCCTGAACAGCGGCGTGGCCATTCCTTCCAGCGCCGCACTGGTCGCCAGCCACGTGGCAATGGTCAGCCCCGCCAACACCAACAACCTCGTGACCGACCGTGGCCTGAGCAACATGAACCGCATCGTGGCCCGCGACGACGCGCAGGGTCCCGCCGGAGCCAACTTCATCATCACGACCCTGAAGGGCAAAAAGGTCTACATCCTGAACGACAAGACGGCCTACGGTGAAGGTCTGGCCGCCGAAGTCGAGAAGACCCTGAAGTCCAAGAGCGTGACCGTGGTCGCCAACGAAGGTACTGAAGAGAAGAGCGATTTCTCCAGCATCATCGCCAAGATCAAGCTGCAAAAGCCCGACGTGATCTACTTCGGCGGCATCTACAACCAGGTGGGCGTGTTCGTCAAGCAGCTGCGTGAAAGCGGCGTTGCCACCCCCATCGTCGGCGGCGACGGCCTCGACAGCACCCAGATCGCCACCATCGCTGGCAAGGGCGCGACCAACATTTTCTACACCACCGTCTCTGCTCCCCCCGAGTCTCTGCCCGCCGCCAAGACGCTCGCCGCGCTGTACCAGAAGACCTTCAACGCTCCGGTACAGGGCTTCGGCGTGTTCGGTTACGACGCTGCCAAAGTGGTGCTTCAGGGCGTTTTGGCTGCTGCACGCGCCAACGGCAACAAAGCCCCTACCCGCATCCAGGTTGAAACCGCCATCCGCAAGGGCAGCTTCACGGGCCTGTTGTCGGGCAACGTCAGCTTCAACAGCGTCGGTGACCGCAAGTCCGCCACCATCTACGTCATGAGCATCATGGACCAGCAGTACAAGCTGTCCACCACGGTGGCCGTCAAGCCTGTCAAGCAGTAATTCTCCAGTCGTTTTCTCGCCTGCACCACCGGGGGGCCGGGCCTTGCGCTCGGCCCCCTCTTTTAGAGCAGAGGCCCACAGAAGGTTTCAGAAGAGGGCTGCTTCGCTGTTCGACCTCGCTCTTCAGCTCGTGTCGGGTATGTCTGATGACTATCTGACCGGTTAACGGGGGTTGTTTCTTGTCGGTTATTCTTAAAATAGCTGATCATTTATACAGCAACAGCCTCCGTACCGATCAACTGTGGCCTTTTCTACACAAGCTCCGTCCTGACTCCTGGACATACGCGAAGATCATCCATCCGCGTTTGCTCTGAGGCGCGGTACGCTTTTGAAGACCATTCATTTCGAGCTTTCCGCTTCTTCTGTTCTCCGTAAGGCAGCCGCTGCCGTTTTTCCTGTGTCGGGCCTGCGTGTGGGCCGACTTTCCATGTATAAAAGGAGTTGAATCCCCTTGGACTTAGCCACACTCTTGCCATTTCTGGTGAACGTGATCGTCGGTGGCCTCGTGCTGGGCTTCGTGTACGCCATCATTGCGCTGGGTTACACCATGGTGTACGGCGTCTTGCAGCTCATCAACTTTGCCCACTCGGAAGTATTCGTCACGGGCGCGGTAGTGGGTTTCGAGGTCTTCCGTATCCTGGCCCCCAATCCCATGAACGGCTACCTGAAGCTCCTGATCGCTCTCGTGTCTGCCATGCTGATTTCCGGCGGCCTGAACGTGTTGATCGAGCGTTTGGCCTACCGCCCGCTTCGCAACGCGCCCAAACTGGTGCCGTTGATTACGGCCATTGGCGTTTCGCTCATTTTGCAAGACGTACTGCGCGTTATCGAAGGTTTTCAGGGGCGCTTCGACCTCACCTATACCCTGCCTGATGCCTTCGGGGTCAAGTTTTGTGCTGCTGAGAGCAGTTGTGTCGGCGTAGGCAACTTCCTGAGAACCATTGGTGTCGATCTGCAAGTCAAGGATGTCATCCTGATCGTGGTGGCATTGCTCAGCCTGACCGTGCTGAATTACGTGGTTAACCGCACGCGCCTCGGCAAAGCCATTCGTGCTGTGGCCCAGGACCGCGTGACTGCTGGCCTGATGGGCATCGATTCCAACCTGATGATCAGCGCCACCTTCCTGATCGGCGGTGCGCTGGGCGGCATCAGCGGCGTACTGTACGGCATGAAAGTGGGTACGCTGAATGCCTACAGCGGCTTTGAACCCGGTCTGGTGGCCTTTACCGCAGCCGTGTTGGGCGGCATCGGCTCTATTCCCGGCGCGGTATTGGGCGGCCTGCTCATCGGTGTGATCCAGAAACTCGTCAGCGTGATGTCGGTGTTGGGCGATCTGGTGGGCAGTAAAAACCTTGCCACCATCGACGATTCATATTCCAAGATGGGTGCCTTTGTCGTGCTGGTGCTGATTCTGATCTTCAAACCCACCGGGCTTCTCGGTAAGAGCAATACGGAGAAGGTATGACCGCCATCAATCCCACGCAGCCCAACCGGGCCAAGCCTGCGCCTGACCGCACGATTTTGCTGATTCTCTTCTTTGTCGTCACCAGTGCTCTGTTGCTGTCGTCGCACAACCAGGCAGTGTTGAATGGGTCGCTGGGTGGCCTGTTACGTAACCCCATTTTTGAAGCCCTCGTGGTGTCGTTGTTCCTGGCGAATGTGCTGTTCGCCTATCTGTGGCGGGCCGCGCCCTGGGCCAGAGCCCTGGTCGGAATAGGGAGTCTGCTGCTGGTCTTGCCGATGGCAGGCCGCGAAGACACCAGCCTGCTCGATCTCAGCATTCAGATCATGATCTTCTCGGCGCTGGCCCTGGGCCTGAACATCGTGGTGGGTTTGGCCGGGTTGCTGGACTTGGGTTACGTGGCCTTCTTCGCCGTAGGTGCGTATACCTGGGGTATTTTCGCCAGCCCCCGTCTGTCTTCTATCCTGAAGTATTACGGCGAAAACCCCGGCGCGACCAATGCCGCCACCCTCGCCATCGGTCTGTTCCTGCTGGTGGTTACAGCGGCCAGCATGATCTATATGCGCCGCATGAGCGATAAAACGGCTCCGACCCGCCTCAGCAGTTGGGCCTTTGGCCTCGCCAGCTTCGGCCTGTTGGCGGGCATCATCCTCACGGTGCGGGCCATTGCCGTCCTCGGCGCTTCCAACGCTGCGGGATTGGCGACCGGCATCGATTCCAACTTTTTCTGGTTGTTCCTGGCGCTCAGCATCATGGCCGCCGCCATCGTGGGTGTGCTGATCGGTCTGCCTGTGCTCAAGCTCAAGGGCGACTATCTGGCGATCATCACGCTGGGTCTCGGTGAAGTGATCCGCGTCCTTGCCAATAACCTCGACCTGTATACGGCAGGCTCGCAGGGCATCACGCCCATCAAGAGTGCGGCGGTGCCGTGGTTCAACTCTCTGGCAGGCTTCCTCGGATTCAGCGAGGATCAGTATTACCTGCTGTTCCTGTACGTGCTGGTCTTGGTGGTCGTGGGCGTGATTTTGCTGGTCAATGTCCGCCTGGACCGCAGCCGCATCGGGCGTGCCTGGATTGCTATCCGCGACGATGAAGTGGCGGCGCAGGCGATGGGCGTGCCATTGGTGCAGACCAAGCTGATCGCTTTTGCCACCGGAGCCAGCTTTGCGGGCGTCATGGGCATGATCTTTGCCGCCAAGCAGACCTTCATCAGCCCCGAAAGCTTCAACCTGTTCCAGAGCATCGGCGTGCTGAGCATGGTCATTCTGGGCGGCATGGGATCGTTCCCCGGCGTGATTCTGGGCGCGACGGTGGTCACGCTGCTGAACCTGCGGATTCTGCCCGGACTGGGCGAGGCCACCGCCAACATTCCCTGGATTCCACAGCAGGTCAACCCCGGTCAGCTGCAACGCCTCGTGTTCGGCGTGATTCTGGTGACCATCATGTTGCTGCGGCCAGAGGGCCTGTTGCCCAACAAGCGGCGTGTGCTGGAACTCCACCACGATGAAAATCAGGAAGATGACAGCGCCGAAGGCAATGCGGGCGCCCTGGGTACAGGAACCGGCGACGTGTACAGCCCTGGCAAGGCTCCCACCAAGGAAAATGACCGTTCAGGAGGTGCCAAGTGACCGCCTCACTCTCCAAAAGAAATCCCGCTTCCAGCAGCAATATTCTGGAAGTGGAGAACGTCACCAAGATTTTCGGCGGTCTGACTGCCGTCAACGACGTGACCATGAATATCCCAGACCGCTCGATCATCAGTGTGATCGGGCCGAACGGGGCAGGCAAAACCACCTTCTTCAACATGATCACGGGCATCTATACCCCCACAAAGGGCACCATCCGCCTTGCCGGACGTGAAATGGTGGGTTTGCGCCCCGATCAGGTGGTCGAAGCTGGCATTGCCCGGACCTTCCAGAACATCCGGCTGTTTTCTACGATGTCCAGCGAAGAAAATATTATGGTGGGCCGCCACGTTCGCCTGAAAAGTAGCTTTCTGGATGCCGTGTTGCATACCAAGAAGTTCCATGAATCCGAATCTGAGGCGCGGGAAGCCGCCCGCGTGATGCTGGATTTCGTGGGCCTGAGCAAGTGGCGCAACGAACTGGCGACCAACCTGCCCTACGGCGATCAGCGCAAACTGGAAATCGCCCGCGCTCTGGCAACCACGCCCAAACTGGTGCTGCTGGATGAACCCGCCGCAGGCATGAACCCCCGCGAAACCGAAGACCTGAAAGCCCTGATTCGCCGCATCCGTGACGATCTGGGTGTGACAGTGTGCCTGATCGAACACGACATGCGCCTCGTGATGACCCTCAGTGAATACATCACGGTGCTGGATTACGGCTCCAAGATCAGTGAAGGCCTGCCTCATCAGGTCCGCAACGACCCCCGCGTGATGGAAGCGTACCTCGGGCGCGGCGCGGCGGCAGGCGAATACGGCAAGGAGGCCACCCCCAATGCCTGAAGCTACCCTGCACAGAACTCCCACCACCACAGAAATGCTGGCCCTGACCGACGTTCACACCTATTACGGTCATATCCACGCCCTCAAGGGCATCAGCATGACTGTAAACGAAGGCGAAATCGTGGCATTGATCGGCGGGAACGGGGCGGGTAAAACGACCACGCTCCGCACCGTCAGCGGCATGATGAAACCCAAGCACGGCACGCTGACCTATCAGGGCCAGAACGCCGCCGGAATTCCTGCTCACATCATCATGGGGCGCGGCATGAGCCATGTGCCGGAAGGCCGCCGGATTTTCAAAGACCTGACGGTCCGCGAAAACCTCGAAGTGGGCGGCTATACCGTGACCGACAAGGCGCTCATTGAGCAGCGAATTCAGGAAGGCTTCGGCTTCTTCCCGCGCCTCAAAGAGCGTGAGCATCAGTTGGGCGGCACCATGTCGGGCGGCGAACAGCAGATGCTGGCAATTGCCCGCGCCCTGATGGTCAACCCCAAATTGCTGCTGCTGGACGAACCCAGCATGGGTCTCTCGCCGCTGTTCGTGGAAGCCATCTTCGACATCATCGTGAAGCTGAACCGCGAGCGTGGCATGACCATCTTGCTGGTCGAGCAGAACGCGAATATGGCCCTCGAAGTGGCCCACCGCGCCTACGTGATGCAAACCGGCGAAATCAAGCTGAGCGGCAAAGCCAGCGATATCGCGCAGGATGAGAGCGTGCGGAAAGCGTACCTGGGTGACGATTAAACAGGTTCTGGGTTAGAGGCCATGCGCCTTGAGCCATTACAACCAACAGGGGAAGAGGGCCGGAGCTGATGCTTCGGCCCTCTTTTCTGGTTTTTCTTTTCTGGTTTTTGGCCCAGTTCCGTAGGCAAACGTACTCAAGCGCCGTGCTGACCCGCTAGGCTGGAACTGTGAAAAAAGCTCTCTTGCTGGCGGTGTCAATCATGCTCTCGGCCTGTGCGCCTACCCAGACCACCTTCGACCCGCGTGTGCAGCCGCTTGCCACCGATCTGGGGCCGCACAATTCCCTGATGGAATGGTGGTATGTCAGCGGCTCTTTGCCCGAAGAAGGATTGGCTTTTCACTGGGCGCAATTTCAGGTGAGGCCGCCGAATGTGCCGCTGCCCATCATGATTTCGCATGTGGCCGTCACTGACCTTCAGACAGGCAAGGTGACGTTCATAGAACAGAATCCGGCGATTGGCAGTGGTAGCGCCTCTTTTCCGCCCCTTAAATTGACCAATGGCGGCTGGACCTTTCAGCAAAATGGCAGTGCCTTCGATCTGAAGGCGGGGCCACTGAACGTCCGCCTCACGCCGCAAAAAGGCCCGGTCATTCATCCTCCCGGCTACAGCGGTTCGCCCGAAACCGGGTATCTGTACTATCAGGGCATCACGCGACTGGCGCTGGAAGGCCAGATCAACGGCCGCACCGTGAAGGGCGAGGCGTGGTTGGATCACCAGTGGGGTAACCAAATTCCGGGACAGGCGGCGCTGTGGGACTGGATGGCCGTGCAACTCGCGGGCGGCGAAGAATTGATGGCCTACCGGATACGGACGCCGCAGGGCCAGCAGATGCAACTGATCGGCAGCATCGTGGATAAGGCGGGCGTGGCGCGGGCAGCCACCAACCTGACGCTGGAGCCGGGGCGCACCTGGACGGGCAGCGGGGGCCGGGTCTACACCCTGTCCTGGCGCGTGAAGGCCGACGAATTTGACCTGACTGTGGACGCCGTACACGACGAACAGGAACTGCTGAGCCGCAGCACCAACATCGCCTACTGGGAAGGGCCAGTGAAGGTCAGCGGCACCTGGCGCGGGCAGCCGGAAACGGGCAAGGGCATGATGGAAATTGTGGGCGGTTCACTGAGAGGGGGCCGGTAACACCATCAAATCAAATTTAACTATCAATAAACTTGACATAACCACACTCAAGTTCCAGAATAGACCCAGATAGATCTCACTCTAGACCGTACTCTCTGGGGGTATCACTTTGAATCCTGAACGTTTTACCGAGGCCAGCGCGGGGGCTGTGGCTGCTGCACAACAGTTGGCCCAGAACAACCAACACCAGACCATCACGCCCGCGCATGTGCTGCGAACCCTGACCGACAACGACACCGCTTCCCGCGCCCTGACGCTGGCAGGCGGCGACCTGAAGGCCATTCGCACCGCACTGGACGCCGAAATTGCCAAGTTGCCCCGCGTGCAGGCAGCGAACGACAGCCTCTATCTCGACCCCGCCCTTGACCGCGCTTTCCGGGCCGCCGAAGCCGAAGCCACGGCGCTGGGCGACAGTTTTATTGCCGCCGACGCCCTGCTGCTGGCCCTGCGCGGAGAATCCAAAATCTCGGTGCTGCCGAAAGTAGCCGACCTGAAAACCGCCGTGCAGCAGCAGCGCAAAGGAAAAACCGTGACCAACAAAACCAGTGAACAGCAATTCGATGCCCTGGAGAAGTACGGCACCGACCTGACCCAGCGTGCCCGTGACGGCAAATTCGATCCCGTGATTGGCCGCGATGAAGAAATTCGCCGCGCCATGCAGATTCTCCTGCGCCGCACCAAAAACAACCCGGTGCTGATCGGGGAACCGGGCGTGGGCAAAACCGCCATTGCCGAGGGCCTCGCCATCCGCATCGTGAAGGGCGACGTGCCCGAGGGCCTGCGGAACAAGCGCATCGTGTCGCTGGAAATGGGGAGCCTGCTGGCCGGGGCCAAGTTTCGGGGCGAGTTTGAGGAACGGCTCAAGGGCGTCATCGATGAAGTGATCGCCTCGGCGGGCGAAGTCATCCTGTTTGTGGACGAGATTCATACCATCGTGGGGGCGGGCAAAACCGAGGGCAGCCCCGACGCGGGCAACATGCTGAAGCCCGCCTTGGCACGCGGCGAACTGCACCTGATCGGCGCGACCACGCTGGGCGAATACCGCGACATCGAAAAAGACCCGGCGCTGGAACGCCGCTTCCAACCCGTGTTTGTGGCCGAACCCAGCGTAGGAGACACCATTTCCATTCTGCGCGGTATCAAAGAGCGCTATCAGGTACACCACAACGTCGAAATTACCGACCCCGCGCTGGTGGCCGCCGCGCAACTCAGCCACCGCTACATCACGGATCGGCAGTTGCCCGACAAGGCCATCGACCTGATCGACGAATCTGCCGCCCGCCTCAGAATGGCTCTGGAAAGCAGCCCCGAACGCATCGACCAGTTGCAGCGCCGCAAACTGCAACTGGAAATCGAGCGCGAGGCCCTGAAACGCGAGAAGGATCAGGATTCTCAGAACCGCCTGCTGGATATAGAAAGCAGCCTGCGAACCCTGACCGACGAACTGGGCGACGTTCAGGCCCGCTGGGAAGGCGAGCGGCAGGAAGTGGCCGTATTGCGCGAGAAACGCGAGGCGCTGGATCAGGTGCGAACCGACATCGAGAAGGCGCGGCGCGAGTACAACTTGCAGCAGGCCGCCGAGCTGGAATACGGCAAACTGCCCCAGCTAGAGCGCGAGGTGCAGGAGCTGGAGCGCAGGCTCAAGGGCGCGGAATTTGCCCACATGGAAGTGACCGAAGAAGATATCGCCGCTGTGGTCAGCCGCTGGACGGGCATTCCGGTCAGCAAACTGGTAGAGGGCGAGCGCGAAAAGCTGTTGCGCCTCGAAGAGCAGCTTCACAACCGCGTGATCGGGCAGGACCGCGCCATCGTCAGCGTGGCCGACACTATTCGCCGCGCACGCGCTGGCCTGAACGACCCGAATCGCCCGCTGGGATCGTTCATGTTCCTCGGCCCCACTGGGGTGGGCAAGACCGAACTGGCCCGCGCCCTCGCGGAATTCCTCTTCGATTCCAACGACGCGATGGTGCGGCTGGACATGTCCGAATACATGGAGAAGCACACGGTGGCTCGCCTGATCGGAGCGCCTCCCGGCTATGTGGGCTACGAGGAAGGCGGCCAACTGACCGAGGCCGTGCGCCGCCGCCCCTACGCCGTGCTGCTGTTCGATGAGATCGAGAAGGCCCACCCAGACGTCTTCAACGTGCTGCTGCAGGTGTTGGACGATGGCCGCCTGACCGATGGACAGGGCCGCACCGTGGATTTTCGCAACACCCTGATTATCCTGACCAGCAATGTGGGCAGCCCCCTGATTCTGGAAGCGCAGGCCAGAGGCGAAGACGCCGACGCCATCCGCGACGCCGTGCTGGGCGAATTGCAAAGCCAGTTCCGCCCCGAATTCCTGAACCGTGTGGACGACATCATCGTGTTCGATGCCCTCACCGCCGCCGACCTGCATAAGATCGTGGATATTCAGTTGCGTGGTCTGGTGGGCCGCCTCGCAGAACGCCGCGTGACGATGCATCTCAGCCCCAGCGCCAAGGATCAGTTGGCCCGCCTCGGCTACGATCCGGCCTACGGCGCACGCCCGCTGAAACGCGCCATCTCCCGCGAAATAGAAACGCCGCTGGCCCGCGAAATCCTGCAAGGCAGCCTGCCCGACGGCAGCGTGCTGAACGTGGATTTCAGAGATGGACGCTTCAAGTTTGAAACAGGAGTTTTGAACTAGAATAGGGGAGAAGGATAAAGAAGCCGCCGCCTGATGCTTGGGCGGCGGCTTCTTTATTCAATTGTTTTGGCTGATGGCTTTTTGTACCGTTTCGACAATTTGGGAAACGCGTTTTCTGTCTCGGCTTGCAAATATAGATCTAGTCAACGAATCGAAATCAACCACAATAGAGTAGATTGGTTTCGCTACAGACCAAACAAAGTAGGAGATAAGTATGATGCCTAGCATTTTTATGGTAGTTGCATCCATAGCTAAAATGTAAATACAACCTACTGCGAGAAAAATCCAATCACTTGGCGATGGTTTATGCTTGATTGTGGTGGCGGCAGTCAAATCTCTGATTAAGACAGTCTTATTTTTGAATACAAATCTAGTACGACTGATTTGCACCTCTGAATCCTGATACAACAAAGGCTCTGCTGCACTAGACATGTCAATACAATAGCAGTTAAAAGCCTAAAAGAAGCCTACTTTTGACCTCCGCTCCAGACAGCCTTCACCGCTTCCTCCACACTTTTCACGCCCACGCGCCCATCCAGCCCCGGCGGAATCACAAGCTGCGTGTAGCCTGCGCGTCCGGCTTCCTCGGCGCGGCGAATTGAACCCTGCGTGCTGCGAACCTCGCCCGCCAAGCCCACTTCCCCGAATACAGCCACATTTCCCGGCAGGGCGCGGCCCACCACTGCCGAATACACGGCCAACGCCACGGCCAGATCAAGGCCCGGATCGGTGACTTTCAGGCCGCCCGCGAGGTTCACGTAAATATCCAGCCCGCCCAACGTGAGGTCAAGGCGGCGTTCCAGCACGGCCAGAACCACGTCCACGCGGCGGGCATCAAGGCCCACCACCACGCGGCGGGCGTTGGGGTAGGGGGTTTTGGAAGCCAGAGCTTGCACTTCCAGCAGCATGGGGCGCTGACCGTCTATGGTGGCGGCCACCACCGACCCCGGCACGCCCACGGGCCGCTCGGCCAGAAATGCGGCGCTGGGGTTGTCCACGGCGATTAAGCCCTCACCGCGCATCTCGAACACGCCCAGTTCTCCAGCCTGCCCGAAGCGGTTTTTCACGCTTCTGAGCAGCCGAAACGCGCCCACCGTTTCCAGAAACACCGTGGTATCCACGATATGTTCCATGACCTTGGGGCCAGCCACCGTGCCGTCTTTGGTGACGTGACCCACCAGCACGGTGGCGGTTCCGGTTTCCTTGGCGGCGCGGGTCAACATAGAAGTGCCGTCGCGCACCTGTGCCACGCCGCCCGGAGCGCCCTCGCCTTCTACCGTCACGGTCTGAATAGAATCCACGATGCACAGCGCGGGCTTGTGCTCGTTCATCAGGGCCGCAATGTGTTCGGCGCGGGTGTCGCGGGTCAGTTGAATATCGCCGGTCACGCCGAGGCGGTCTGCCCGGAGTCTGATCTGCTCCAGCGATTCCTCGCCCGCCACATACAGCACGCTGCGCCCGCTGCGGCTGAGGCTGTCGGCCACCTGCAACAGCAGGGTACTTTTGCCGATGCCCGGTTCGCCGCCCATCAGGGTCACGCCGCCTGCCACCAGACCGCCGCCCAGCACGCGGTCAAGCTCGGCAATGCCCGATGAGGTGCGGGGTTCCTCGCGGCGCCCCACGGTACTCAGCGCCGTCAGTTTGCCTCCGCTGACGCCGCCGTAGCCGCCTGCCCCGCCCGCTCTGGCCTTGCCGCCCACCACACTGGGCACTTCTTCCTCAAAAGAATTCCATGCCTGACAGTTGGGGCAGCGTCCCAGCGATTTGGGCGAGGAATAGCCGCAGGAGTTGCACACGTAGCGCGTGCTGACTTTAGCCACGGCAGCTTCCCCCAATTTTATGGACTGGGCGCTTATTCACTCGGGGTCAGTGCGCCGGGGCGGGCATCGGCACGCCAGTACAGCCCGTCACGGGTGGCGAGGTAGTCGCCTTCCACCAGTTCGGTCAGAAACACGTTCAGGTCTTCGGCGGTGCTGTGGTCGCCCAGAATCTTGTTCACCTGCTCGGCGCTGTACGACACGCCGGGTTCAAACAGGCCCGTGAAGTAGTCCAGAATAGCCAGCTGGTGGGCGCGGCGGCGATCCGAGGGCCAGCCGGTGATGCGTCCTCGTTCGTCCTGAAATGCGGCGATACTTTTCGTCATAACCTCCATCCTATTGCATGAGGGCCGGGAAGACTGGGCAAGAAGTGGGAATATCTGGCTGGGGGACAACAGCGCGGGGCCACTGACTGAAGTGGCCCCGCGCCCAACTGAGTTGCCTTTAAGCCAGAATCTGCGGCGGCGCAGTCGTTCCGCGCTCAAATTGCAGGCCGTCTGTGCCCAGCACCACGCGCAATTCTTCGCCCGTGCTGCCGATCAGTTCCATTGCCAGTGGGTCTTCGATTTCCTCGCGCACCAACGTTCGCAGTTGGCGGCTGCTGCCCACCGCGTGTTTGGGGCTGCGGGCCTTGAGCTTTGTCACCAGCCACGCGGCAATGGCCGGGTCAAAGGTCACGGTCAGTTCACGGCTCGCCAGTTCTTCACGCATTTCGCCCATCAACTGCTGGGCCACGCGCACCAGTTCTTCTTCTCCGAGGGGGCGGAAACGGATCACTTCGTCAAGGCGATCCAGAAACTCGGGCGTGAAAATCTGGCGCAGCGGCGCATTGTTGTCGGGCGTAATCGGGCTGAAGCCTGCCGTGGGATTCACGTTGAAGCCCGTGTTGCTGGTCATGATCAGAATGGTGCGGCGGAAATCCACGGTGCGGCCCAGTCCATCGGTCAGGCGGCCATCGTCCAGCACCTGAAGGAAGGTGTTGTACACGTCCGGGTGGGCCTTTTCGATCTCGTCCAGCAGGATCACGCTGAACGGTTGTCGGCGCACGGCTTCGGTGAGGCGGCCACCCTGCTCGAAGCCCACGTAACCCGGAGGTGAACCGATCAGTTTGGAGATGGAATGGCCTTCCTGAAACTCGCTCATGTCTACCCGGATCAGGGCGCGTTCAGAGCCGAACAGGGTGCGGGCCAGAGCCTTGGCAAGGTGCGTTTTGCCCACCCCGCTGGGGCCGACGAACAGGAAGCTGGCGGCCACGCGGGCACGTCCACCCAGACCCACGCGGGCGCGGCGCAGGGCCGAACTCAGGGCACGGATGGCGTCGGGCTGGCCGTATACCTGGTCGGTCAACTGGCCTTCCAGATCGCTGAGTTGTGCTGCCGATTCTTCGGTATAGATGCCGCCCATCGAGTTGATCACGCTTTCGATGTCGTCGCGGGCCACCATCGGCTCACCGTCTTCGGTTTCCGAAACAGGGATGCCCACGCTCATATTCAGGCGCACCCGGCTGGCGGCTTCATCGATCAGGTCGATGGCCTTGTCGGGAAAGTTGCGCCCCGGCAGGCTGCGTTCACCGATGCGTACCGCCAGTTCCAGCGCGGCATCGGGAATCTGCACGCCGTGATGTTCCTCGTAGCGGCTGCGGAGGCCCCGTAAGATCTGTAGCGTCTCGGCGGGGCTGGGTTCCAGCACGATCACGGGTTGGAAACGGCGTTCCAGCGCGGCATCTTTTTCGATGTAGCGGTGGTATTCGCCCGTGGTGGTCGCGCCGATGACCTGAATTTCGCCCCGGCTCAGGGCGGGCTTCAGGATGTTGGCGGCGTCGAGGGTGCCTTCTGCGCCGCCCGCGCCCACCAGGGTATGCAGCTCATCGATAAAGGCCATGACCTTGGCGTTGCGAAGTTCTTCGATGATCTGCCGGAGCCGTTCTTCAAACTCGCCCCGGTATTTGGTGCCTGCCACCACGCCGCTCAGGTCAAGGCTGACCAACCGGACGCCGTGCAGGTTGGGCGGAGTGCGCTTCTCGTGAATAGCGAGCGCCAAGCCTTCCACAATCGCGGTTTTGCCCACGCCCGGATCACCGATCAAGACCGGGTTGTTTTTGGTGCGGCGGGTCAGGATCTGGGTCACGCGGCGAATTTCCTCGCTGCGGCCAATCACGGGGTCGAGTTTGCCTTCGCGGGCCTGCTTGGTCAGGTCGCGCCCGTATTCGTCCAGAAAGGGCGTGGCAACAGGTTTGGCTGCCTTGCCGCTGCCTGCCTCGCCCTGCGCCAGTACCCGCCAGCGGATGGTATCCACGTCTTTGGTCAGTTCCTGCAAGATGCGGAAGGCCACGCCGTCGCCCTCGCGGATGATGCCCAGCAAAATATGCTCGGTGCTGGTCACCTGTGCGCCGAGGCTGCGGGCTTCGGCGCTGGCAAGCTCCATGACCCGGCGGGCGCGGGGCGTGATGCTGGGGGCGTCGTTCAGGCGGTTGCCCTCGCCCCGGCCAATAATTTCCTCGACCCGGCGGCGCAGGCCATCCAGGCTGGCGCTGAACTCGGTCAGGATGGTTGCGGCGGTTCCGCCCTCACGCATCAGGCCAAGCAGCAGGTGTTCGGGGCCGACCATGGCGTGTCCCAGGCGGTTGCCTTCCTCGCGGGCGTAATGGAATACAAGTCGGGCGCGGTCATCGTATCTGTTCATGGGCTACCCCCGGTCTGGTACCTACTCGGCGCTGTGGGCGCAATGCTCGGCGCAAAACAAATGCAGGACAAGTGCAGAGACGCGCGGGCAGAAGACGTTCAAAAGCTGGTCTTGAGGGTGGTGAGGGAGAAGTGGACTGCTGGTTCAGAGTCTAGAGTATCGCTGCTTGCCTACATGAGGCGCGGCCAATCTCACGATTCTCGTTCCATGTTCTGAAATACCCCTGTCGCCCCCCCAGTTTTCGCGTTTTGCCCCGGCTTGGGCTAGCATGATTGCCGCCCTGTGCGGACGCTTTACCTTATCGGTCAAGTGCCCCGCAGCCCGAAGGAGACCTGCTCTTGCCCGTCATTCGCCTCGAACTTTGTACAGAGCACATCAGCATAGACCAGCGTGAAGCCCTCCTTGATGCCGTGTGGGACACGCTACGCATCAGCCCCGGCATGGTCAGCGCCAACGGCAATGTGGAGCTGGCCCTCAAGCAGTGCGGCGCTGGGGTAGACCCTGCCGACGCGCCCTTGGTGCGTGTAGATGGTCAGGAATACCGCAACGTGACCCCCGCCCGCCTGCTGACCCTCTTGGGGCGTTGGGTTCGCTAGAAACCCTACCTGCTGGAGATCCTGTCTATGCACGTGCCGCTGACTCCGGGGTGTGAGTGAACCCCGAGCCAGCGGTTTTCGTGTCGAAATTCTGATACTTCATCATTTCTGGGCCATTCCGCTCTGGGTCAGCGCATTCCTGGCCCTCAAAGCAAGCTGTCTCCCGGAAACCCCCTGTTCTATGGATTCCGATCGAAAGTCCTCTATATGGGCTTTCAATCCGACTTGCAAAGCTCTGCGGAGCAGCTCTGCGAGTGCGAAGCAGAGCAAAGCGAGTGGGAAAGAATAGGGACTCCGCGTTATGGCGCTGCAAGCGGTGTTTCGGGGTTGTGGCGGAACGAAGTGGAATCCGTATCCGTCAGCGCGAGGGCTGCGATCGACATTTTAGCGGGCGCTGTTGCGGCTTTCTTTGAGGTCGATGACGCCTGTAAAATGATCGAACTCCACGTTCAGTCGGTATTTGCCACTATCGCCCTTCCCCAACACCTGAAGCGCCCACTGGCCTTTGGGACAGGCCTGTCCGGCGATCTGCGTGCCTCTGGGATCAAAGAGGCGCAGCACGGCGCGGCCACTTGAGGTGCTGCATGTGCCGCTCACGCCCACCGATTGGCCGGGTTCAAAAACATCGAAGACATAGTTGTTTTCTCCCTGGGCATTTACCATTCGCGTGGGTGTCAGGGTGACGTAGCCGAGGCGCAGCCCAAAGAAGAAATAAACCAACCCCAAGACCAGGACAAGCACAACCAACAGAAAACGCATCGCGCTATTGTACGCGTCCCAACCATTGAAGACCCTTAGACTGTGGGGCTGCCCCCATTGTAGGAAGGCAGAAAATTCATGGAGAATTCAGGGGCCGTCGCGCTTCTTCCTCACCCGGTAGGTCAGGAGGTCGGCGTACATCTTGGTTCGGGCCTGCGCACCCTTCCAGAAACCGCGCTTTTTTTCCTTGACCACCTGCGCCACGTTCGGCAGTTCCACGTAGTCCCAGTGTGCGCCAGTGGTTTTCAGGGCGTCGGTGATGGGCGGTTCGGGCCAGCGTTCCTCGCCCAGCCGGGGCACGGCCAGCAGCCAGGCCCGGCGGCAGGCCCGCTGACCGCTCAGATGGGGCGTCAGCTTGTTGCCCCAATCACTCACGAAGCCGCCGCCCTCAAAGACGCCGATGGTCATGTCCAGCGAGCCGCTGATCACAGGTTGCAGCAACAGATCCAGAT
Source organism: Deinococcus aquatilis DSM 23025 (assembly GCF_000378445.1). Classification (GTDB taxonomy): domain Bacteria; phylum Deinococcota; class Deinococci; order Deinococcales; family Deinococcaceae; genus Deinococcus; species Deinococcus aquatilis. Next base: position 40,550 of record NZ_KB899705.1, read on the forward strand.
GCTCGCGGGTCAGGCCCACCAGATCGGCGTCCAGCATCACCACGAATTCGGCCCCTGTCAGTTCCAGCGCCGCTTTGAGGGCCGGGCCTTTGCCCACATTCTGGGCCAGATCCAGCACCCGCGCCCCCGCCTCCCGCGCCACTGCCGCCGTCGCGTCGCCGCTGCCGTCCGAGACCACCACCACTTCGGGGGTCAGGGTCAGGGCCACGCGCACCACTTCGGCCACCGTGTCAGCCTCATTGAAGGCAGGAATAACGACAGCAACCTGCGTGGAGCTGAACCGTGCGGAGTGGGCTGGAGCGGGGGCCGTCATTGCCCTTATGGTAAGGGAAAGGGTGAGGGGTGAAGGGTCAGTGGTCAGTGAAAAAGGCAGAAGCAGTGTCTGAAATGGGGTATTTACCCTTCTTACCTTCTGACTCTGGACTGCTTTGATCCAGCCCACTCACCACTACCCACTCACCACTGACCGCTTCTAGAAAAACCGGCTCACGTCTCGCACCACCACGAAGACCATCAGCAGCATCACGAAGGCAAAGCCCGCCACATTGATCGCCTGTTCCTGTGCCAGCGTCAGTGGGCGGCGGCGCACGGCTCCGATCAGTACCAGCAGAATGCGCCCGCCGTCCAGCCCCGGAATTGGAATCAGGTTGAAGAAGGCCAGCGACAGGTTCAGCAAAATGGCGACCTGCACCAAAGCCCAGGGACTCAGGGCGGCGGCGCGACTCACGATTTCTGCCGTGCCAATTGGCCCACTCACGTTTTCATCCCGTGACAGATCCAGCGTGATAAAGCGGCCAAACAGGTTTCCGAAAGCCCGCAGAATCTGCGGCACTGCCTCTCCGGTGGTGCGGATAGAGGTAGCGAAGGCGACAGGTAAGCTGGCGGCCTGCACATCCGGGCCGTACTGAATGCCCAATTTTTGGGCCACGCCGTTGACGCGGGCTGTCCAGTCGAAGGCCACCTCGCGCACGGCTCCGGCCCGTTCTACCGTCAGGGTCTTGCGGCCATCTTGCCCCAGCGTGGCCCGTACGCCTTCCCAACCCGCCACCACGCTTCCGTCCACGGTCTGCGAATCGGGAATATCCCGCCCGTTGATAGCCGTAATCACGTCTCCGGCCTGAAGGCCCAGTGCCAGAGCGCGGGAGTTGGGCAGCACGGCTTCGATCCGGGCGCGGTCTGGGGCGGGCACACCCTGCGACGTGAATGTGACGGTCATCAGTACAATCGCCACCAGCAGGTTCATGAGGGGGCCAGCCAGCAGAACGGCCACCTTGCCCCAGGCAGGCAGCCCCGCAAAGCCGCGTGTGGGCTGGCGGTAGCTGCCGTCCGGTTCTTCGGTGGGGGCCATGCCGTCAATCTCCACGTAACCGCCGATGGGCAGCAGACTGAGCCGCCACTCGGTCCCGCGCCACGCCCGCCGCCCCAGCACTGGCCCCATGCCGATGCTGAACGACTTGACGGCCACACCCTGCCAACGGGCCAGCGCGTAGTGCGCCAGCTCGTGCAAAAAGGTGGCGATACCGATAATCAGAATGGTCCAGATCAGGCCTAGCGGCGTGAGGGCGGCGGCAATGCCTTGAATAAAGCTCATCGGTTCAGTCCTCCCTTGACCAGCTCGTGCGCCCGTGCGGTGGCCCACGTCTGCGCCTGCTCCAGCGTGTCCCACGTCAGCACTCCGGCGGGTGTTTCGTCCAGCACACGCTCGATCAGGCGCGGAATGTCAGTAAAGCCGATTTGCCCGGCCAGAAATGCGGGGACGGCCACTTCATCGGCGGCGTTCAGGGCTGCGGGAAGTAGGCCGCCTGCCTCGCCTGCCCGGTAAGCCAACCCCAGACAGGGAAAACGGGCGTGATCCGGCTCCCGAAATTCCCACGTCCCGCGCAGGGGCCAGCCCAGATGCCCTCCCACCTCTGTGCCGCGCCGCGCTGCCCGAACGTCGCCGGGGCGGGTCATGCCGTCCGGGGCCGCGTCTATGGCGTAGGCAATCGCCAGGCGCATATCGGCGGGGCCAAATTGCGCCTTCAGGCTGCCGTCGCGAAACCTCACCGCCGCGTGCATCAGGCTCTGGGGATGCACCACCACGCCCACCTGACTCAGCGGGAGTCCGTATAGGCTGGCGCATTCCATGACTTCCAGGCCCTTGTTCATCAGGGTGGCCGAATCGATGGTGATTTTCTGACCCATGCTCCAGGAAGGGTGCTTCAGCGCCTGCTGGGGCGTCACGCCGCTCAGGTCATCGGGGCCGTCTCGGAAGGGGCCGCCGCTGGCCGTCAGGATCACCTCGGCCACGTCACTGAGGGCCTCTCCGGTCAGGCACTGATACACGCCCGTATGCTCGGAGTCGATGGGTACCACGCGCCCGCCGCCACGCGCCGCTGCGGCCCAGATCAGGTCTGCCGCTGTAACCATCGCCTCTTTGGTCGCCAGTGCCACCGCTCGCCCCGCTTCCAGCGCCGCCCGTGTGGGGGCCAATCCGGGAAGGCCGCTCATGGCATTCACCACCACATTTGCGGGAAGCGTGGCGGCTTCGGTAGGGTCGGCTATGATTTTAATATCAGGGAACTGGACGGAAAAGCGGGCCAGAGCCTGTGCATACACGCTGTTGTCCACGCTGACCACAGCGGGCTGCCACTCGGCCACCTGCTGGGCCAACAATTCCAGATTGCGCCCGGCGGCCAAGACGCCCACCGTCCAGCCGCGCTCCCGCGCCACGTCCAGCGTCTGCGTGCCTATGCTTCCGGTACTGCCCAACACGGTGAGATTCATCGGAGTACAGCATGCCGCAAAAGGCGCGGCGCGTGAGAGGTGAGTGGTGAGTGGTCAGTGGGAAAAGACAGACATGAGGCTATTGTTCTGCGGTTTTGACCTTCCCACTCACCACTACCCACTCACCACTGACGGTTTTTATCCCACCGACATGCTGATATGCAAAAACAGATAAGTCACTGGAACCGCGAACAGCAGGCTGTCCATTCTGTCCAAGAATCCGCCGTGACCGGGCAGGCTCGTGCCGCTGTCTTTGGTTCTCAGGGCGCGTTTCATCAGGCTCTCGCTGAGGTCTCCGAGTTGGCTGGCACTCGCCACCAGAATGGAATACAGCAGGGCGTCCAGCGGCGACCAGATATGGGTCAGTTGGGTCATCAGCAGCACGGTCAGAAAGCTGAGGAGCAGGCCGCCCAGTGCGCCTTCGATGGTTTTGGCCGGGCTGACTTCGGGGGCCAGTTTGCGCTTGCCAAAAAAGTAGCCCACAAAAAAGCCGCCCACATCCGCAGAAATGGTCGCCATCAGCGGCAGGGCGAAATACAGCAGTCCCAGTTCGGCGTTGGGTGTGTAGCGCAGCAGCAGAAAATAGCCCAGCAACCACGGAATGTACAGCAGCCCGAACAGCGAGTACACGACGCGTTCCAGTGGGCGTTCGCCGGGGCGCATGACTTCCATGACCAGCATGTAGCCCACAGCAACCGTCAGTACGGCCTCGCGCCAGGAGCCGCCCGGCCAGGGTGCCTGCGGCCACATGGGAAGGCTCGCCACGATGATGGCCGCCGCGAACACGCCGAGGCTGACGCGCCGCACGTCGATGTCGTTGCGGTCAAGCATGCGGATGTACTCGAACAGGCCCATGACCGAGAGGAACACCAGCGCGGGCAACAGTGCCCACCACCCGATCCAGACGATCACGCCGACCACCGCGAAGCCGACCACCGAGGTCAACAGGCGCGAACCCAGCGTCTCCATCAGAGGACTTCCATCACAGGGCTGCCATCAGGTACGGGTGTCCAGAAGCGGCTTGATAACAATGCGCCGCCGGAAGGCCCGGCGGTCACGCGCTGCACGTCTTGGCAGGGGGAGAAGGAGCGGCAGGCTCACCCGAGGATTTCCTGCTCCTTCTTGGTAAACGTGGATTCCACGCGGGCAATATATTCGTCGGTGATCTTCTGCACCTCGACTTCACCGCGCTTGATCTCGTCGTCGCCCACGCCCTCCATCTTCTTCACTTCGTCCAGCGCGTGCTTACGCAGGTTCCGCACCGCGATACGGGCGTCTTCGGCGTAGTTTTTGGCGTTCTTCACAAGGTCTTTGCGCCGTTCTTCGGTCAGCATGGGCAGGCTGATAAAGATGGTGTCGCCCTTGTTGTTGGGGTTCAGGCCCAGATCACTGTCCCGGATGGCCTTCTCGATCGGATTCAGTGCGCCACGGTCCCACGGCGCAATAACGAGCGTGCGGGCGTCGGGCGTGGAAATACTGGCGACCTGATCAATCGGCACCGTGGATCCGTAATAGTCCACCACGATCTTCTTGAGAATGCCAGGGTTGGCGCGGCCCGTTCGCAACACGCTGAGGTTGTTTTCCAGCGCCTCGATCGCTTTGGTCATGCGTTCACGGGTATCGGACTGAATGGTTTTAAGGTCTGCCATGAGTGAAATCTCCTAAACAGGTGCAGGCTTGGGAAAGCAGAAAGCGGGCAATGAGGCGAATCTTACGGAGAAGCGCCCCGGACGGCAATGGCTGGATTCTACCGTGATGTCACACAGATGTGCCCTTTTGCAATCTTTTGGCTTGAGCTGCCGCGCTTCAAAATCGAGGTAAGAGAATTACAGAGTCTGAATCAGGGTGCCTACGCGCTCACCCGCAAACAGGCGCTCCAGGTTGCCTGTTTCAAACAGATCGAACACCACGATAGGAAGGCCCTTATCCATGCACAGCGTGATGGCGGTGGCGTCCATGACTTCCAGGCGCTGCTCCACCACATCCATATGGGTCAGGGTGTCGTAGCGTTTGGCCTCCTGGTTTTTGCGGGGGTCGGAATCGTACACGCCGTCCACCTTATTTTTCGCCATCAGCACGACTTCTGCACCGATTTCCAGCGCCCGCAGTGTGGAGGTGGTATCGGTGGTAAAAAACGGCGCCCCGTTGCCGCCACCAAAAATCACCACGCGGCCTTTTTCGAGGTGGCGCATGGCGCGGCGGCGAATATACGGCTCAGCTACGGCAGCCATATGAATGGCGCTCATGACGCGGGTGGGCTGTCCGGCAGTTTCCATGGCGTCTTGCAGGGCCATCGCGTTCATGACCGTGCCCAGCATCCCGATGTAGTCGGCGGTGGCGGCGTCCATGCCTGCGCCGTTGCGTGCGCCGCGCCAGAAGTTGCCGCCGCCGATCACGATGGCAAGCTCGATGTCTTTGCCTGCAATCGCTCCGGTCAGCAGCCTCGCCAGCCGCGCTGTGGTATCGGGGCTGATGCCAAAGCCGTTTTCGTCGGCCAGAAACTCTCCGGAAAGTTTGAGCAATACACGTTTGAACATGAAACACCTCGCAGGGTAGGCAAGAAGGACAGCAAACAGAAAAGCGCGGGTCAGGCGGTACAGCAAAAAGGAGCGGCTTTCATGGGCCGCCCCTGCTGACTGTCTGCTTAAGAGCTGATCTCGAAGCGGACGAACTGCTTGACTGCCGCGTCTCCGAGGTACTGCGCTACCGTCATGCTGTTGTCCTTCACGAACTTCTGCTCGGGCAACACTTTTTCTTCGTAGAACTTGCCGATCTGGCCGCTCACGATCTTGTCCACGATCTGCTGAGGCTTGCCTTCGTTGAGGGCTTTGTTGGTCAGGATTTCGCGCTCTTTTTCGATGTCGGTGCTGTCCACTTCATCACGCGACATGTACTGAGGACGCTCGGCGGCCACGTGCAGGGCCACGTCTTTGGCATGGGCTTCGCTGCCGCCCGCCACGCGCACCAGCACGCCGATCTTGCCGTTGCTGTGCACGTATCCGGCCAGGGTTTCGCCTTCGGCGGCTTCGACGTAGGCCACGCGGCTCAGCACGAGGTTCTCACCAATTTTGCCTGCGGCGGCGGCCACAGCCGTGCCCACGGTTTCGCCGTTCAGGTCAGTGTTCTTGAAGGCTTCCACATCGCTCGTGCCTGCGGCGAGGGCGGCCTGTGCCAGCGACTGCACGAGGGCCTGAAAGTCGGAGTTGCGGGCCACGAAGTCGGTTTCGCTGTTCACTTCCACGATGGCGGCCTTGTTGCCGTCCACCACAAAGCGCACCAGACCTTCCTTGGCTTCACGGTCACTCTTCTTCGAAGCCTTCACGATGCCGCGTTCACGCAGCAGGGCTATGGCCTTTTCTTCGTCGTTGCCCGAGTCCGCCAGCGCCTTCTTAACGTCCATCATGCCCGCGCCTGTCAGTTCGCGTACTTTCTTAATTGCTTCCATCATGATTGGTTCCTCCGTAAATTATTGTTGTGTGGGTCGGCAGCATGGGTTCCTTGCTGTCCGTCCATAACGACGTTCAACCACTTGACTTGACAATAGGGGCGAATCCGAACCATTGGCCGGACACGCCCCCACCTGTGTTCCGGTTCTAAACTTAGCTGCGGCCCTGGCTGCTGGTCAGTTGGCTGGTGTCGCCTTCTGCGCCGCTCTCGGCTGCGTCCATTTCGGGGGTGCTGCCTTCCACGCGCTCGCCGCTCACGTCTTCGCCGCCGCCGCGTGCTTCCACGAGCAGGTCACCGATGCGGTGCGCGATCAGCTGGATGCTGCGGATGGCGTCGTCGTTGCCGGGCACGATGTAGTCGATGACATCGGGATCGGAGTCGGTGTCGGCCAGCGCAATCACGGGAATCCCGAGGCGGTTGGCTTCCTGCACGGCGATCACTTCTTTGGTGGGGTCAACCACGAAAATAGCGTCGGGCAGACGGGTCATCTTGCGGATGCCGCCCACGAAGCGCAGGAGGCGTTCACGCTCGGCGCCCAGCTTGATGCGCTCGGCCTTCAGGCGGTCATTGATGCGGCCCGACTCGAACATTTCGTCAAGTTCGTTGAGGCGGTCAATGCGGGTACGCATAGTTTTGAAGTTGGTGAGCATTCCGCCCAACCAACGGCTGGTCACGAAAGGCATACCGGTGCGGCGGGCCTCGAGTTCCACGATTTCCTGCGCCTGCTTCTTGGTGCCCACGAACAAGATGACGCCGCCGCGCTCTGCGAGTTCCTTGATGAAGTCAAAGGAGCGGTCGACCTGCTTGAGAGTCTTCTGAAGATCGATGATGAAAATCCCGTTGCGCTCGGCGAAGATGAAGCGCTTGAATTTGGGGTTCCAGCGCTTGGTTTCGTGGCCGAAATGTACTCCGGCTTCGAGCAACTGCTTCATGCTGATGTACGACATGTTCTCTCCTGAGCGTTACTAGACGGGCCAAGTTTGCGTTCCCCGTGCCAACCCACCGTCAGCCCACCACGCACGACCATTGTTCATGCAGGCGGTTTCGGTATCCGGGTCAGGCCCAAGCGCGACGCTCCAGCGCGGATGGGCAGGGTCACGGGCGCACCCAACGGGAGACTATATCAGACTTTGGGGTGTCAGAATCGGGGGTATCGGAACTGAGGTCAGAGCTTTGGCGGAGGCCGGTCAGACGGAAGCGAGACAGAAGGTGAGGGGCTGAGAAGCTCGGCGGCCCTGCACCTTCAGCCTGTTCAGTCGGCGGGTAGAGGTGTGACCGCCGCTGGAGGCTCTTTTCTCTGACCCAGCCCAAACAGGCCCAGGCCTGCGCTCATGGCTGGACCTATGGCGAGGGCAAAGACCAAAGTTCCCCACCCCACCGGGCCGCCCAGAAGCAGGCCAGTGCCCAGCACGGCTATTTCTACCCCCGTTCGGGTGCGCGATACAGGCCAGCCGTACACGCGTCGCAGTCCCAACGTCAGACCGTCGCGGGGGCCAGCGCCCAGCCCCGCTGCCACATACGTGCCAGTTGCCAGCCCCAACAGGGCCACGCCCAACACGAACTGTATCCAGCGCAGGCCCAGATTCTCCGGATTGGGGATCAGGGGGGCCAGCACATCCAGAAACGTACCGATCAGAAGGACGTTCAGCAGGGTGCCGGGGCCAATCTTTTCACGCAGTTTGAGAGCCGTAAATGCCACGATCACCACACCAGTCAGGATGCTGACCACGCCCACGCTGAGGGGCAGATGCCGCGTGATGCCCACATGCAGCACCTCCCAGGGCGCGACGCCGACGCGAGCGTCCAGCATCAGGCGCAGGCTCAGGCCGTACAGGAACAGTCCGAATATCAGCAGGGCGTAGCGCCCCGGCATGGGCAACCGCGTGAGGGCAACGAGGGGAGCGGGGCGGGTCACGCGGGCCACTGTAGCCCATCGGTCAGGGCGGACTCTGGAATCTCCTGCTGAACGATGAGCGGTAGGCGGCCCATCTACGGCTGGTCTTTTTTCTCTGGTAGGCCCTGTAAAGAGATGCCCCGAGGATTGCTGCCCTGATCCGAGTTGGAGTCAGGGGATTCCCTTTGACCTGTGGGCGAACTGGCCGGGCATTGCAGCGTAGACGGCGCACTGGCTGAAACCGGAGGTAACGCTGTGGTCAATGCTTCCCGAAGTACCCGCAGTTGCTCGGCGTTGGCGGCAGCGTGGGCAGCAGCGTCGGTCATGTAAGGCAGCGTAAACGGTGCGGTGCGGGCGCGTTGCTGCATATGCCGCAATGCCTTTTATCCAGGCGGCATCCAGGCAGAACGTGAAAGGCCCCGTCTCCCTGCGGAGCGCCATCCTTTACACTGGTAGGGTTGCCGCGCCGCCCCCGGTTAAAAAACTGGTCAGGCTGCGTGCGGAGAAAGAGGAGAGAACGTCATGGGCTTAGCAATTGGAATCGTCGGACTTCCGAACGTCGGGAAAAGTACGCTGTTTAACGCCATTACGCGGGCGGGGGCCTTGGCGGCCAACTACCCCTTTGCCACCATCGAACCCAACGTGGGCCGCGTCACCGTGCCCGATGAGCGCCTCTCGGCCCTGAGCCGCGTGTTTACCAAAGGCGAGCGCGTGCCGCCCATCATTCCCACCTTCGTGGAATTCGTGGACATCGCCGGACTGGTCAAGGGAGCCAGCCAGGGCGAGGGCCTCGGCAACCAGTTTCTGGCCAACATCCGTGAGGCCGACGCGATTGCCCATGTGGTGCGCTGCTTTGAAGACGGCAACGTGATTCATGTGGCGGGCCGGGTCGATCCTCTGGACGACATCGAAACCATCAATACCGAGCTGATTCTGGCCGACCTGAACGGGCTGGAAAAGCGCCTTGCCAACCTTCAGAAGAAGGCCAAGGGCAACGACAAGGACGCCAAGGAGCAGGCGGAACTGGCCGAACAGATTCTGGCGGTGCTGGGCGAAGGTAAGCCCGCCCGCGCCGGAACCTACGACGCGCCGATCCCCAAAGAGTTTGGTCTGATCACCACCAAGCCCGTGATCTACGTCGCCAACGTGGGCGAAGATCAACTGACCGAAGACAACGAATACGTGAATCTGGTGCGCGAATACGCCGCCCGCGAAGGCGCACAGGTCGTCAAGATCAGTGCCCAGATCGAGGGTGAACTGGCCGAGATGCCCGAAGACGAAGCCGCCGCCTTCCTGACCGACCTCGGCGTGGAGGAAAGCGGGCTGGATCAGTTGGTGAAAGTGGGCTACGAAACGCTGGGCCTGATCACCTTTATTACGTCCGGTGAAAAGGAAGTGCGGGCGTGGACAATTCGGCGCGGCGAAAAAGCCCCTGAAGCCGCCGGAGAAATCCACAGCGATCTGGAGCGCGGGTTTATTCGTGCCGAAGTGATCGAGTGGGAAAAGATGGTGGAGGCGGGCGGCTGGGCCAATGCCAAAAGCAAGGGCTGGGTCAGAACCGAAGGCAAGGAGTACGTGATGAAAGACGGCGACATCATGAACGTCTTGCACAACTCCTAAGTCACTGCCGGGTGATGACCGGGGAATCACCCCGAGCGAAGTGAGAAGGCAACAGTGGCTGGGGGCGGAAGAGGAGCGCTTCCGTGTGCGGTTCTCGAAAGTGCGTCACTGGAGCCGCTAGCCACTTAAACAAGCAGGAGCAAACCGGAAGGGGAGCGTTTGGCTTTGGCCTGCGCCTCCTTTTGTTTTGGTTCATGCCGGCTGTCGGGGTGCCCGCCGCACCGCAAAACCTATCCCTTCTCTCTGAACGGCGGTAGAATAAGAAGGTGCTGAATCTTTTACGCCGCCCCGCTACCTTGCCTGCCGAACTGGAAAATGGGCTGGCAGAACTGGGGCTGGACGGTTCGCAGCATGTGATCGTGCATGCCAGCTTGAAGTCGTTTGGCACGCTGGAAGGCGGAGCGCGGGCGGTGGTGGACACTCTGGCGGCCCGGACCGCTACGTTGGTGGCTCCTTCCTTTACCTACAACACGTTGCTTCGGCACGCGACTTCACCTGTCCACGCCCGCTTTCACCGCGACAGCCGGGTCAGCCGCGATATTGGCCGCATTCCGCAGACGCTGGTCGAACGTCCTGACGCTCTACGCTCCTTCCACCCCACCCTGAGTTTTGTGGCGCTGGGCACGGAAGCAGAACGGGTGGTGTCGTCCCAGACTTTGGCGAGTCCTTACCAACCTATCGGATCTCTGTACGATCTGGACGGCTACGCCCTGTTGATGGGTGTGGATTTCGGCAGCAACACCAGTGTGCATTACGGCGAGCATGTGGCCGGAATGCCGCTGCTGACACGCTATGTACCTCTGGGCGGCGGCGTGTTGCCCACGGCGTTTCCCAACTGCTCGGCAGATTTCGAGCGGCTGGCTCCACTGGTACAGGCGCGTTCGGCCCGCGTGGGTACCTCAGATTTGCGCCTTTACCGCGTGCGTGACCTCGTAGATGCCACAGTCTCCATGCTGACCCGTGACCCCGAGGCCCTCCTGTGTAGCTACAGCAGTTGCCGCTGTCAGGAAGTCCGGCGAATGGTGCGGGCCAGTGGCCTGACGCCCCGGCCTCACGGTCACTGAGAGGAGCAGAGTTTCTTTTGGTTCAGGGCAAAAGCTACGAGCGGTGAGCCATGAACTACAGAACGCAACAAAAAGCCGTTGTCTTTAATGGCCCACAGCCTGCCGCTACCGTTTCTCGCTGCTGTGCCCCGGCCTCACCCGCAGCGCGGCATTCACGTGATGTGCGGCGTGGTTGGCGGCCACTGCTGCCTGTGCAAAGGCCAGGGAGATCAATTTAAATTCACCGCTGCTGAGGGTCACGTCGCCCACTGCAAAGACACCCGGCAGGTGGGTCTGTCCACCGGGGCCGTCCAGTACATATTCGCCCTGCCAGTCCAGCGGCCAGGACTGAACAGGAGACAGATCGGGAAGGTAGCCGTTGAGAATCAGGACGGTTTCGGCCTGAACGCGCACGGTTTCACCGTCTACGGTCAGGTGTGCACCGCCCGGAACCAGACTCATCAGGATGGCCGGAGCCAAGACCTGAATGCGGCCAGAGGCACGGCACTCCTCCAGTTCAGCCAGTTCCTGAGGATCGCCCCGAAATCCGGCGCGGCGGTGCGTGAGGGTCACGGCGGCTCCGGCAGCGGCCAATTCCAGCGCGGCGCGGGTGGCCTGCGGAACGCCGCCTACAACCAACACATGTCGCCCCGCCAGCGTGCTGGGTTCGGGCAGGTCAGTTCGGACATCGGGGTGAGAGGCGGCCCCCGGCACCCGTGCCTCACGCGGCAACAAGGCCCCCATGCCCGCCGCCACGATCACCGCCCCGGCCTCGAAGGTGCCTGAATCGGTGCCCACCAGCCAGCCACCCTCACCGTCTGGCGTCAGGCTGCGGGCCACTTCATTCACGCGGATGTCCACGCTCAGCGTATCGAGCTGACCCAGAAGTCCAGCTACCACACCAGACGCCCGCGTGCTGGGCAGCCCCGGCACGTCGTACACCACCTTGTCGGGATAGAGGGCCATCAGTTGCCCGCCCACCTCTCCACGCGCTTCCAGCACCCGCACACTCAGGCCGCGCCACGCCGCATAGAAGGCCGCGTGCAGCCCGGCGGGGCCGCCTCCGATCACCAGAACATTGGAGCGCAGGGGTGGAATGGGGGACATAGGGGCAGTATGCCAGACGGGTCAGAGAGGAGATTGTGGAATGTAGAACGTGGATCGTGGGCAAGAGCCAGACCACGATCCACGTTCTACATATCCCTACATATCCGGCGCTGTTTACCGCTTGCGGTGGGTCAACATCTCGTGCTTATGAACCACCTTGGCACGCGGGCGGCCCAGCGTCTGCCCGCTCGACAGCTCGTGGGCGTCCAGCGCCTGCCAGTCGGCAAAGGTGTACACATCCACGCTCTTGCCTGCCAGTAGCGCGTCTACAGCCTCGGCGGTGGCCTGAGGCGCGGGGGTCAGCAGGCCCGCTGCCACGTCGCTCAGGAGGTGGGCCACGGTGTCGGTGGCGTCTTTGCGGTTGGTGCCCACCACGCCGCTCGGCCCCCGCTTGATCCATCCGGCGGTGTACTCACCGGGGCGGCCTTCCACGCGGCCCTCCACGTTGGGAATCACGCCCCGGCGCTCGTCGAAGGGCACTCCGGGTAGGGCCACGCCCTTATAACCCACCGAACGCAGCACCATCTGCACGGGCAGGGTTTCAAATTCGCCCGTGCCCACCGCGTTGCCTGCTTCATCTAGCGTGTTGCGCTCTATTTTCAGGCCCGCTACGTGGCCGTTGCCGTCGTCCAGAATCTCGGTTGGAGACACCAGAAAGCGCAGGTGGATGCGGCGGGGTTTGCCCTCCGGCGTGCGGCCCGCGAAATCGCGCAGCACTTCCAGATTCTTCTTCACGGTGTTGTCGGTGATCGCGGCTTCGGCGGCCTCGTCTACCTGTACCTCCTCGGGCTTCACGATGGGGTCGGCCTCGTGCAGCTCGCCAAATTCGCGCAGTTCCTTGGTCGTGAACTTGGCCTGTGCCGCGCCGCGCCTGCCCAGTACCCAGACGTCGCGCACGTGGCTCTGGGCCAGGGCTTCCAGCGCGTGCGCCGCGATGTCGGATTCGTGCAGCTCGGCCACTGTCTTGACCAGAATTCGGCTCACGTCCAGCGCCACATTTCCCACGCCCACCACGGCCACGCCGCCTGCCGTCAGCACCATGTCGCGGGCGGCGGCGTCGGGGTGGCCGTTGTACCAGGCCACAAATTCGGTGGCGCTCATGCTGCCGGTCAGGTCTTCGCCGGGAATCCCCAGACGGCGGTCACTGCTGGCCCCCACGGTATAGATCACGGCGTCGTAGTGGGCGCGGGCTTCCTCATGTGTCAGGTCGCGGCCAAATTCCACGTTGCCCAGAAAACGCACACGGGGATCACTCAGGGTCTTTTCAAAGCCCCGCGTCACGCTCTTGATGGTCAGGTGATCGGGGGCCACGCCGTAGCGCACCAGTCCGTAAGGGGTGGGCAGACGGTCAAACACGTCCACCTGCGCGGGCACCTGCGTTTGCTTGAGCAGGGCTTCGGCGGCAAAGACTCCGCTGGGGCCAGAGCCGATCACCGCCACGCGTAGGGGACGTTCGGGGCTGTACGCCGACTGGGAAAGGGTATCCGTCATACTCCCGAGTCTACGCATACTCTCTGCCGCTCTTCTGCCGGAAATCTGGACGAATAGTGTTACATGTACAGAAACAGCCCGGAGAGTTGAGAACGATTCCGGGTAAACCCCCCAGTCTGCTCCGCAGCCAGCCCCCTTGGAGGGGAGCGCAAAAGCTGTCGTTCCCACCTCTCCTGCGGAGCTTTGCAAGTCTAAGGGGGGGCGTTGCGGAGCAACGGGGGGGTTCACCCACAAGCTCGACTCACAATAAAAAACCGCCCAGCACGAAGCTTTGGCGGTTTGGAAGATTTTATTGGGAACTTTCTGATTATGCGGCGGCGATTTCTTGCAGTTGCTTTTCGTTCCGCAGGGTGATCTTGCCGTAGCCTGCGCTGATCACGCCTTCGCGGCTGAGTTCGCCCACGACCTTGGTCACGGTTTCGCGCACGCTGCCCACGGCGGCGGCCAACTCATCGTGCGTGGCGTAGATCATGGTTTCGCCGCTGTCGAGTTTGGTGGCGAGGGCGGTGTCTTTCAGCTCCAGCAGTTCTCCGGCAATGCGGGCACGCAGACGCTTGCCGACCAGACGGTAGATGCTTTCGTAGGCCCGCTCCAGGGTACGCACCAGATGGGTGGTGACAACCAAGTTGTCTTCGGCACTCATCAGGGCGGGGTTGATCACGTCCACGCTGCTGTCGGTCACGGCCTCGGCAAAGTAGGCGCGGTTCACGCCAGCAAGGGCTTCCTCGCCAAAGTACTCACCGGGCTTCACGTAGCGCAGGGTCAGGCCGTTGCCGTCGTCGTCCATGGTGTGCACGCGGATCAGGCCGCTGGCGACGCGGTACAGCATGTCGCTCTTGCCGGGGTACAGAATGACGGCTCCGGGGCGGTAGGTCACGGTATCGACAAAGGTGCGGTTATTGGTATTGGTTTTGTGGCTGGTCTGTGTCATGTGCGTCGCCTCCTGGCGGTAGGTTCGGATAAGGACGCTGAGGCGGGGCTTGCAGCCTTCCCAACGTTGATCACAGTGTAACCTAGAATCACATTTTTGTAAACAATTTTGTTTCTTTAATCAGTATTTAGCTTACGAAGTTGGGGGGAGAAGGGTGGTCGATTAAGTGACGTACTGCACGCTTGGAGCTTCATATTCTGTCTAGAGCAGAAACTCATGGGCCGCTCAGCCTGGATTTGGTGCCCTGGGCTACCCATTAACAGATAAGCAGACCAGGACTGACCGGATCGTCACTGAATGCTCGCAGTCTGTAGGCCGCCTATCAGAAGACGCCGCGCCTGACCTCGCGGGCCGGGCGCGGCGTCTTGGGTGTGCCTTAGAGTTCGTCTTCCTTGCGAACCGGGAAGGCGCTGATCACACGGTCTTTGTCCCCGATGTTGATGACCTTCACGCCCTGCGCGTTGCGGCCCGTGGTTCTGACTTCTTCTACGCGGGTGCGGATCACGGTGCCTTTTTCGGTCAGCACCATCAGTTCCTCGTCGCCTGCCACGCGGGCCAGCGTCACCAGTTTGCCGGTGCGCTCGGTCACGTCCAGCGTGATGACGCCGAGGCCGCCGCGGCCCTTGCTGGGGTAGTCGCCCGCCGGGGTGCGCTTGCCCAATCCAAACTCGCTGATGCTCAGGAGTTCGCTGGTTTCGTCGCCTCCGGGCACGAGCGCCATGCTCACCACCACGTCGTCTTCACGCAGGCGCATCCCGATGACGCCCTGTGTGGCGCGGCCCGTATCGCGCACCTCTGCGGCGTCGAAGCGCATGGCCTGTCCTTCACGGCTTGCCAGAACGATGTGGTCGCTTTCGCATACGATGCCCACGCCGATCAGTTCATCACCCGGTTGCAGGTTGATGGCGATCAGGCCCGCAGACGTGATGTTGCCGTAATCGGTGATCTGGGTCTTCTTGACGATGCCCTTGCGGGTGGCAAACACGAAGCTGCCTTCTTCTTCAAAGCCCTTCACGCTCAGCACGCTGGCGATGCTCTCCGTTTCGCGCAGGCTGGGCAGCAGGTTGCGGATGTGCGTGCCCTTGGCGTCGCGGCCCGCTTCCGGCAGATCGTAGATTTTCTCGTGGAAGACGCGGCCCTGATCGGTGAAGAACAGCAGATAATCGTGCGTGCTGCCCACGAACACGCGGGTATTGATGTCCTCGTCACGCAGTTTGCCGCCGCTGGAACCCCGTCCACCACGGGCCTGAGCGCGGTAGGCGTCCATATTGGTGCGCTTGAGGTATCCGGCGCGGGTCATGGTGATCACCATGTCTTCCACGGCGATCAGGTCTTCGCGGTTGATGTCCTCTTCAAGCAGGACGATGGTGCTGCGCCGCTCGTCGCCGTAGCGGTCACGGATGTCGCGGATTTCCTTCTTGATCTCGCGCCACAGCAGTTTTTCGTCGCCCAGAATAGAGCGCAGGCGGGCGATGGTGGTCTGCAGTTCGTTGAATTCTGCCGTCAGCTTCTCGCGTTCCAGTCCCACGAGGCGTTGCAGGCGCATATCCAGAATGGACTGAGACTGCACTTCGGTCAGGCCAAAGCGGGCCATCAATGCGTCGCGGGCCTCGGCTCCGGTGTTGCTGGCGCGGATCAGCGAAATCACTTCGTCGATATGATCGAGCGCCTTGATCAACCCTTCCAGCACGTGGGCGCGTTCTTCGGCTTTCTTCAGTTCGTAGGCCGTGCGGCGCGTGACCACGTCGCGGCGGTGAACGAGGAAATAACGCATGGTGTCGATCAGCGGCAGAACACGCGGTTCGCCGTTCACGATGCTCAGGTTGATGACCGTGAAGGTGCTCTGAAGCTGCGTGTACTTGTAAAGCTGATTCAGCACCAGCGTGGGAATCGCGCCGCGCTTGAGTTCGATCACGATACGGACAGGCTCTTTGCGGTCAGATTCGTCGCGCAGGGCGCTGATATCGGGAATCTTCCCGGCCTTGTACATCGCGCTGATGGTTTGCAGCAGGTTGGTCTTGTTGAGCTGGTAGGGAATCTCGGAAATGATGATCTGCGAGCGCCCATTCTTCTCGTCGATGCGGGCCTTGCCGCGCACCTTCAGGCCAGCGTGTCCGGTGGCGAACGCCTCACGGATGCCCTGCAGGCTGATGCGCCCGCCCGTGGGGAAATCCGGCCCCTTGACGTGCTCCATCATTTCATCCAGCGTGATCTGGGGATTGTCGATCAGGGCCAGCAGGCCGTTGCAGATCTCGGTGAGGTTGTGCGGCGGAATGTTGGTCGCCATGCCCACGGCGATGCCCGACGCGCCGTTGACCAGCAGGTTGGGAATGGCCGACGGCAGCACGGTGGGTTCGGTGGTGGTTTCGTCGTAGTTGGGCTTGGTATCGACGGTTTCTTTTTCGAGGTCGGCCAGCAGTTCCTCGGCCACCTTGGTCATGCGGGCTTCGGTGTAACGCATGGCGGCGGCCATATCGCCGTCCATCGACCCGAAGTTGCCCTGAGGATCGACCATCGGGTAGCGCATGTTCCACCACTGCCCAAGGCGCACCATCGCGTCATAGATGCTGGAATCGCCGTGAGGGTGATACCGCTTCATGACCTCGCCCACCACGCTGGCAGACTTGGCGTGCTTCTGGTTGGACATCAGCCCTTCTTGCAGCATGGCGTACATGATTCGCCGCTGCACAGGCTTCAGGCCGTCGCGCACATCGGGCAACGCCCGGTCCACGATCACGTTCATGGCGTAATTGATGAAATTGGTTTTGACTTCGGTGGTGATGTCAACGGGAAGAATTCCGGTCATGAGACTCCAATCTGCGCCGCAGGGCGTCAGGCGGGTTGGCGGAGAAAGTGCCCGCCAACCGGGGGATGAGAAGCCCGGCAAACCCTGCCGGGGATGGAACGAGTCTATCACATTATGCTATCAGCGTAATGGCAGATGCTCCCTCAACTGCCCCTATTGTACCGCACGGGGGCGGGAAAAACAGGGTATCGGCAGCCCTCAGTTCCCGATCTTCACCTTGAAGCTGATGGTGGCCGTTCCGCCTGCCTTCACGTCCACGCGCCGCTCTATGTTGTTCTGACGGTTGGCGGGCAACACCTGTCCATCTACGACCATGAATCGGCCATACAGTGCCTCGCGCAGTTGCACCCGCGTGGCGAGGATTTTGGTGCTGGTCAGGGTGTAGGTGACCTGGGACGTGGTAGACAGAATCCGGCCATCAGGCGCTTTTTCCAGGCCCAGTTGTTTTACATTTCGGGCGAACCGGAGTTCGGGATCAGCGCCGAGGTCTGTATCTACGGGTTTGCCGCCCTGCGTGGCTGCCAGTTGCACTGTGCCCACCAGCGCCCCGCCATCGCACACCGAGAGCGTGCCAGCGGGCAAACCCGAACCATTCGGCGTCCATTTGTAGTGCCGACTGGTCTGCCCCGAACTGTTCTGCGGGCTGAAATAGGTGCTGATGCTGTTGTAACGCGTAAAGGCCGTGATCTTGGGTTGCAGAAACGGTAGGGTCAGGGTTTCGCCGCGCCCCAAGGTCACGCTGCCCGCCAGTGCATAGCGTTGCAGCCCCCGCAATTCGCCAAGGCTGGAAATGGGAGAGGCATTACCTGCGGTATCTGAGCTGGGGATGGTGGGAAGGGACAAGGCTCCCAGCCCACTGACCACAGTCATGGCGGGCTGCCCAACTTCCGCCACCGTCTGGACTGTTCCTGCAAACAGGTCCACTCGCTCGCCCCTGAAGGGTTGGTCGCTGATGTTGCGGAGTTCGGCCAGTGCTGCCAAGTTTGCCTGTGCGCCGCTGGCGGTCAGTTCGTAGCGCGGTTCCCAGGACAGGGCGGCGGTGCGGTAGCTGATCTCTGCCGTTTGGGTTCCGGTGGCTGCCGACTCAAAGCGGGCCGCAACGCCGCCGCCCATCCAGCCGCGTGGAGGCAGGCCAGCAAAGCCCAGTTCGTTGGCCTGCACGTTCAGGTAAGCCCCGGATTCCAGCTGCACCAGCAGGTCTTCGGCCCGGATCAGGGTGCCCGCCAGCGGCGCTTGGCCCGCCCGCAAGACGGTCACAGGTTGGCCTTCCTGCGTGGTCAGCCAGTCTCGGTCTGTGGGCCGGGTTTGCAGGCGCAGCAGCGGTGTTCCTGTAAGCGTCAGGCTGTCCGGTTGCACCAAATTCCAGGCGGCGCGGCCAAAAGCCAGCTCAACGGCGGGCGGCGTGCCCTGTGGCCCGGTCAACACGGCGGATTGGCGCACCTCGCCAAAGCTGGGGTAGATGCGGAGGTCGGCGGCGGAGGCGCTGCACAAGAGCAGGGCGGCCAGCAGAAGAGGGCGGTGGAAGGGCACGGCACTATAGTTGCACAGCCTGTACAGTTATTGATTCTTGTGGAGATGGGCAACACCTTGAAAGCTGGGCCAGACAACCCCCCCATTGCTGACGCAACGCCCCCCTTAAAGGGGAGGACAAGGGCTTTTGGTGCTCCCCTTTAAGGGGGGCTGGCGGCGAAGCCGACTGGGGGGTTGGGCGTGGCTCAGTCACACAGGGATCAATAACTGACTGACTGAGCAGGACCGACTTACCCCTCCTGCCCCGCTGCCCCCACTCCCTGCCCGCCGCCCGACAACCGCACGCGCAGCAGCAAGCTCAGGATCAGGCCCAGCACCACCAGGCCCAGTGCCAGTTCATAGGCGCGGCGCAACCCCTCGGCCAGTTCAAAGCCGCCCGCTGCGATGGCCGCTGGTCCGATCAGGAGGGCCATGACCGCCACGCCCAGCGCCCCGCCCATCTGACGGGCAAACAGCACGCCGCTGGTCACTGCGCCCAGTTCTCCCTTCTGTGCGTCCTCCTGCGCGGCCAGCAGCAGGCTCAGCATGGCAAAACCCATGCCCATGCCCACCGCGAATCCCAGCGCCGACGTGACCCACAGCGGCGCGTGAACAGCAAAGATCAGGGCGGCAAACATGGCGACCAGCACGGCAAATCCGGTCTGGGTCAGGCGGGCCAGCGGAATGCGGTGCAGCAGGCGGGCCGCCAGAATAGAGGTCAGGGTCCAGCCCACCAGCATGGGCGTGAGGATGGCCCCGGCAGCGGTGGCCCCGCCCCCCGTGACCCCCTGCGCGTACAGCGGCAGATAGGCGATGACGCCGAAGTAAGCTGCCCCGCCCAGAAAATTGCCCGCAAACGCGATACGCGGCAGCCTTTCTTGCAGCGCCCGCATCGGCAGCAGCGGGGCGGGGTGGCGGCGTTCCAGCCACACGGCGGCCAGCAGGGTCAGCAGGCCTGCGCCCACCATGATCCACAACCGACTTTCCAGCCCCCACACGGTCAGGCCGCTGCCCAATGTAAAGAGTACGGCCCCCAGCCAGTCCAGTTGCGCGGGGCGGGGCGTACCCGTTTCCTTGAGGTGCCGCCACGCGATGTACAGGGCCAGCATTCCGAAGGGCAGGCTGACAAAGAATGTCCAGCGCCAGGAGAGGGTATCGGTGAGCCAGCCGCCCAGCAGCGGCCCTGCCAGTCCCGAGACGCCCCACACGCCGCTGATGAAGGCCTGCACGCGCCCGCGTTCGGCCAGCGCGTAGGTTTCGCCGATAATCGTGAGTGTGAGGGGCAACACCGCGCCCGCGCCGAGGCCCTGTAAGGCCCGCGCCGCGATCAGCCAGCCCATGCTGTTGGCGAGGCCACACAGGGCGCTGCCCACCAGAAACACGATCACGCCCGCCAGATACAGCCGCCGCCGCCCCAGCACATCCGAGGCGCGGCCCCACAGCGGGCTGGACACGGTACTGGTCAGCAAAAATACGGCAAAAGGCAGGGCGTACCAACGTTCGCCGCCCAGATCGGCAATGACACTGGGCATGGCCGAGGCCACCACGCTGGCTTCGAGGGCTGCCAGAAACACGCCCAGAATCAGGCCCGTGGTGGCAAGTCGGCGGGCATCGAATCCCGGCGGTGAGGTGGGGGAGGGGGGAACCGTCATGGGGGCCAGCCTACGCCCGCTGCAAGGAGCCAAAGGGTGGGGAAGCCTTCAGAGGTCGGTCATCAATGGGTGTAGACAACACCGTCTCCCAGGTTTTTGTCAGTTCTCCTGCTTAGGCGCTGGATGAACCCCGCCTATACTCCTGCTTATTCGTGTAAGGCAGCACAGGCGCACAGATGTAGGGCGGAGGCAATGTGACACAGCACAACCGAACAACGGGCACGCAATCTCAGCCGGGGCCGCTGCGCGTGGCAGGCGGGGCAGCAGTTCCTCTACAAACAGTCAGTGTCCAGATCGATGGCGTGGCTTTTGAGGGCCGGGTCGGGGAACCCCTGATCGATGTGATCAACCGCGCCCAGATCGAGCTGGCGCAGGTCTGCTATCACCCACAGTTGGGGCCGATTCAGACCTGCGACACCTGCGCGGTAGAAGTTAACGGCGTGGTGGGCCGCGCCTGCGGAACCCCGGTCACAGCGGGCCTGACAGTACGCACCCAGACGCAGGCCGCCCGCCTCGCCCAGCGCGACGCCTATGACCGGATCGTGTCCAACCACGACCTGTACTGTACCGTCTGCGACAACAGCAACGGCAATTGCACGGTTCACAACACGCTGGGGCTGCTGAGCATCGACCATCCCACGCGGCCTTTTCAGCCCAAGGGCTTGCCGCAGGATCATTCCAACGCCTTTTACCGCTACGACCCCGACCAGTGCATCCTGTGTGGCCGCTGCGTGGAAGCCTGCCAGAACGTGCAGGTCAATGAAACCCTGAGTATCAACTGGGAAGCCGAGCAACCCCGCGTGCAGTGGGACGGCGGCAAGCCGATTGGCGATTCCAGTTGCGTGAGCTGTGGGCACTGCGTGACCGTTTGCCCCTGCAACGCGCTGATGGAAAAGTCCATGCTGGGCGAGGCGGGCCTGCTGACGGCGCTGCCCAAGCCCGTCTTCGAGTCGGCCATCGATCTGGTCAAGGGCGTGGAGCATTCCAGCGGCCTGCAACTGATCATGAACGTGTCGGATGTGGAGGCGCAGGCTCGGGCGGCGTCCATCCAGAAGACCAAAACCGTGTGTACTTATTGCGGCGTGGGCTGCTCATTCGAGGTCTGGACGAAAGATCGCCACATCCTGAAAGTGGAGCCGGGGCCGGGGCCAGCCAACGGGATTTCCACGTGTGTGAAGGGCAAATTTGGCTGGGAATACGTGAACAGCGAAGACCGCCTGACCACGCCCCTGATCCGCGAAAACGGACGATTCCGCGAGGCGACGTGGAACGAAGCCCTCGACCTGATCGCCCGCCGCCTGACCGAGATTAAGGGGCAGCACGGGCCGGATGCGCTGGCGTTTATCGCGTCCAGCAAGGCCACCAACGAGGAAGCTTATTTGGTGCAGAAGTTTGCGCGGCAGGTGATCGGCACCAACAACGTAGACAATTGCTCGCGCTACTGCCAGTCTCCGGCCACGCAGGGGCTGGCCCGGACGGTGGGCTACGGCGGTGACAGCGGCACCATCCACGACATAGAAAACGCCAAGCTGGTGATCACGGTGGGCAGCAACACCGCTGAAAGTCATCCGGTGCTGGCAACCCGTGTGAAGCGGGCGCACAAGCTGGGGCGCACGGAACTGGTGGTTGTGGACATCCGTGAACACGAACTGGCCCGCCGCGCCGACAGGTTCCTGCGCCCGCGCCCCGGCACCGATTTCGTGTGGCTGTGCGCTGTTTCGCGCCTGATTCTGGAACGAGGCTGGGCCGACGACGCTTTCTTGCAGGCCCGCGTGAACGGTCTGGAAGAATTCCGCGCCAGTGTGGACGCTTTTACGCTGGCCTACGCCGAGGCGGAAACTGGAATTCCGGCGGCAGATCTGGAAGCTCTGGCGCGGCAAATCGTGGCGGCCAGCCGGGATAAATCCGGGGGCGGCGTGTGCATTCTGTGGGCGATGGGCGTGACCCAGCAGTGCGGCGGCAGCGAGACGAGTACCGCCATCAGCAACCTGCTGCTGATCACGGGCAATTACGGACGCACAGGCACAGGCGCGTATCCCCTGCGCGGCCATAACAACGTGCAGGGCGCATCCGACATGGGGGCCATGCCCGATCAGGTCAGCGGCTACCAGAAAGTGGGCGACCCCCTGACCGTGCAGCGCCATCAGCGCGAATGGGGCGTACAACTGCGGCCCGAGCGTGGGCTGGACAACACCCAGATGATCGACGCGGCCATAGACGGCAAGCTCCGGGCACTCTGGCTCACGGGCGAAGAAATGAGCCTCACCGACGCCAACGCCAACCATCTGGAAAAGGGGTACGAGGCGCTGGAATTTATGGTCGTGCAGGACCTCTACTTTACGAATACCGCCCGTTACGCCGATGTGGTGCTGCCCGCTGCCTCCGCGCTGGAAAAAGAAGGCACCTTTACGAGTACCGAACGCCGGGTGCAGCGTCTCTATGAAGCCATGCCGCCGCTGCGGGGCACGCGCCCCGACTGGCAGATTTACACGGCAGTTGCAGAGCGCATGGGCTGGCGCTGGGGCTACACGCATCCCTCCGAGATCATGGCCGAAATTGCCCGCGTCACACCCATCATGGCAGGGGTCAGTTATGAGCGCTTGCAGGGCTTCGATTCTCTGTGCTGGCCTGTGGCCGAAGACGGCACCGACACGCCGCTGCTGTATATAGACCGCTTCCATTTCCCCGATGGCAAGGCCCGCCTCTACCCAGCCGAGTACCAGCCGCGCCAGCACACCCCGGGCGCTGAATTCGACCTGCACCTGAATTCGGGGCGCATGCTGGAGCATTTTCACGAGGGCAACATGACCTTCCGGGTGCCCGGACTGGCCGCGAGTGTGCCCGATACCTTCGTGGAAATCAGCCCCGAATTGGCCGCCGAACGCCAGATCACCAACGGACAATGGGTGCGCCTGATCAGCCCCAACGGCGCGGTGAAATTGCAGGCCCACATCACCGGGCGGGTGAGCGGTCATGAGGTGTATGTGCCCATGAACGCCCGCCATGCCGAAGACGCCGTGAACCGACTGACCGGCAACAACCGCGACACCGTGACCAACACGCCTGCTTACAAAGACACCTCCGTGAGAATGGAAGTGCTGAGCGAGGGCGGCCCGAACCCGCTGCCGAAGGGCAATTCCCGCTACGGCCACCCCACGCCGCAAACCGGGGTAGAGGTGGAGCGCAAGTGGGCGCGGCCTGACTATGTATTTCCGGGTGGACTCCTCCCCATGCTCGGAGACAGCCTGAATGCGAGGTCTGACCGTCTGGGCGGGGATGATTAGGGGAAGGGCAATCGCTGCGCTCACTCACCCCCGCCCCAGCCCTCCCCCCTCAAGGGAGAGGGAGTGAAAGCCCGTCATCCTCCCCTTTAAGGGGGGCGTTGCAGAGCAACGGGGGGGTTTACACACCAACGCTTCCTACTCCCCACCCCCCACCCCCCACATCCCGGAGTTCCCCAATGGCAAAAGCAATCGAATTTACCCCCCAGCCCCCCAGCCTCCAACAGAAGCTTGACGCCTCGGTGGGAGATTCTGCCGAAGCCTTGGCCGAAAGCCTGCGCCTGCTGCGCGAGCTGCACGAACACGGCGTTTTAGAGGTCTTGGTGCGGCTGGTACGCGGTGGCGAGGGCCTCAGCGCTTCCGCCCTGCACCTGTTGGCGGGTGAGAGCAGCACCACCCTGATCAAAAACGTGGTGGAACTGGGCAAAACTGCCTCGGCCCTGAACCCCGATGAGGTGCGCGTGCTGGGGCAGGCCGTCAGCGCGGGCGTCACCGAGGGGGCCAAGTACGTGGCTGAATTCTCCTCCCGCAACCGGGGCATCGGCCTGCCTGAACTATTGAGTATGCTGCGTGACCGCGATGTTCAACTGGCGCTGGGTGCAGTGTTCGGCGTGCTGAAGGGCGCGGGCCGTGCCTTGCGGGAAGCCGGAGAGGACTAGGGCAGATGTCCGGCCCCACCCTGTCCAGCGCTGCCCTGACGCAGTGGCCCGCAGAGGTCTATTCCGGCAGCGGAATGGGGGAGAGGCCAGAGGTGCTGGCTGTAGAAGAGCCGCTGGAGGTGCGCCTGCACACGCCATCCGGCCCGGTCACGCTGGGCGTCCTGATGAGAACGCCCGGAGCCGACGCCGAACTGGTGCTCGGCTGGCTGCTGGCAGAAGGGCTGTTGCCGGAAGGATGGTTATTGGGAAATCTGCGGCTGGAACCTGACCCGGAGAATCCGAATGTGGTGCATCTGCACACGCCCGAGCATGAGCGGTTGGCGGCGGGGGCGCGAATGGGGGTGTCGTCCAGTGCGTGCGGCGTGTGTGGCACGGGCAGCATCGAGCGCTTGGCGGTGCGGGCGGCCCTGCCGGGTTGGACGGGTGGCCCCCTCAGCGCCGCGTTTCTGGCCGGGTTGCCGGGGCGGTTGCAGGCGCATCAGCCGGGGTTTACGGCGTCGGGTGGGCTGCACGCGGCGGGCCTGTTTGGGCCGGATGGAACCTGTCTGTGCGCCTACGAGGATGTGGGCCGCCACAACGCCACCGATAAAGTGCTGGGCTGGGCGCTGGAATGCGGATTATTGCCGCTTTCAAATGCGGTGTTGGTGGTCAGCAGCCGCGCCGGATTTGAGATCGTGCAGAAGGCGGTGATGGGAGGCGTGGCGGTGGTGGTCACGGTGGGCGCGGCTACCAGCCTTGCCGCCGAGACTGCCGCCACCTTCGGCGTCACTCTGTGCGGCTGGGCGCGGGCAGATCGCCTCACGGTGTATTCGGGAGCAGAGCGGGTGGGGCCATGAAACGGGCAGATCTGGCCGACGCCTTTGAGTGGGACGGCTCGCTCCTCAACCTCTGGAGTTTCGGTACCGACGCCCCCGCGTGGCTCCGCGCCATGCACGCGCTCGACCGGGCCTTTCCCTGCGCTTTCCTGATTGGCGGCGAACCCGCCCCACTGCCCGATCTATCAGAGATAAAAACTTTGGCAGAAGGCGAGGAACAGATTGCCGAGTTTCACGTGGATACAGCCTGTCCGGGCGGGGCGGGGCTGAACAGGGCCGGGGCGCTGCAAGTCGTGTTCTTTTTAAACTTTGGCCCTGAGCTGATGCAAGCCACCCTGCACCCGCTGGATGTGCCCGACGAGGCTGCTTTTGTCCCCCTGACACACCTGGTCGGCGTGCTGGCAGAGGCCACAGGTCAGCATGTGTTCCTGTGCGCCGAAAGTGGTTCGTTTGAACCGCATCTGGTGTATGCGGTGTACCGCCTCGCCTCTGGCTGGTCACCGAGCTGACCTTGAGCCAGCCTTCACGCTACACTTGACCCTGATGCCTGCCCATGCCGACGCCCCGCCCCTTGCCCTGATTGGTGTGCCTGCCGGAGCCGCCCGCGCCTTTCGTGAACTGGGAATCGTGGCGGTCAGCGTGCCCGATACCGACCTGAAAGCTGTGCTGGATGCCTGCCATACCCTCAGATTCTGTGGGGCGCTTGTCGGTTCCTCTCATGAAGATGCGGTGCTGGGTGCTGTAACCCCCGATGCCGATGCCCGGCGGGTAGGGCGCGTGGACGCGGTGTCGTTTACGGGCGGCTTCGGCACAGGCGGCAGCCACGGCACCTATGCCATGACGGGAGCGTTGATGGACGCTCTGGAGGCCACCGGATACGCGGCACGCGGCGCAAGCGCCGTATTGCTGGGCAACAACGCCGACGATCTGGCCCGCGCCCTGCCTCTCTCACGCCTGGGCTTTACCGATGTGGGCGTGGTGGCTGACAGTGCCCCAGACGCCGAACGCGCCGCCCGCGACCTGCCCGCCGGGGTGCGGAATTTTGCCCTAAGCCGCCGTGACCCCTCTCTGAGTGCTCTGGCCGAACGCGCTGACCTGATCGTGCTGACGGGGGGCGGCCTGCCCGCTGGACTGGTGCAGCCGTACCACACCGTCATCGACCTGACCGGACGCGCCCAGATCACCTCGACCGGGGCCAACAGTCTGGACCTGTCGTCGTTGCCTGCCCGCCGTCTGGTGCGGCAACTGGCCCACGCCACAGGCCAGCGCTTTCATCTGGAAGAGCTGGGAGCGCTGGTTCGGGTACTGGGGTAGTTCCGGTACTGGGGAGTTGCCCACCCAACCCCACCTTTCTGCCTGCCCCGCCCTGTTACGCTGGTTTCATGACGGCAGTTGAGGCGGCAGGCAACATCACAACGACATCGGTGTACGAGATGGGCGTGCGGGCGCGGGCGGCAGGACGGGTTCTGCGCTCTCTGCCCACCGCGCAGAAAGTGGCTGTACTGCACGCCATCGCCGCCGAATTGCGGGCGCGGCAGGCTGGCATTCTGGCCGCCAACGCGCAGGACATCGCCGCTGCACAGGCCGCCGAATTGCCCGCGCACATGGTAGACCGCCTCAGGCTGTCGGCATCCTCGCTGGAAGGCATCGCTGCCGACGTGGAAGCGGTGGCCGCCCTGCCCGACCCGGTGGGTGAAACCACGCCCGAAGAAGTGCAGCCCAGCGGCATCCGCGTCTCTCGGCGGCGCGTGCCCCTCGGTGTTCTGGGTGTGATCTACGAGAGCCGCCCCAACGTGACCGTCGATGTGGCCGCCCTCGCCCTGATGAGCGGCAACGCCGTGATTCTGCGCGGTGGCAAGGAAACCGTATCCAGCAATGCGGCGCTTGAAGAGGCCATCCGCGCTGCTCTGCACGCCCAGCACCTTCCCGCCGATGCCGTGCAGGTCATCCATGACCCCGCCCGCGAGCGGATGCGCGAACTCTTGCGGCTCGATACCCTCGTCGACGCCATTATTCCGCGTGGTGGCGCGGGCCTGCACCGCTACTGCGTCGAGAATGCCACCGTGCCCGTGATCGTGGGCGGCATCGGCGTGGTGCATGTGTATCTGGACGCCTCCTTTACGGCAGACCCGGCAGATGTGGAACAGGCTGTGCAGATCATCCGCAATGCCAAGGTGCAAAAGCCCAGCGCCTGCAACGCCCTCGATACCCTGTTGGTGGCCCGCGCCGCCCTGCCCGCCCTGCCCGCCATCGCCCAGGACCTCGTGTCGCACGGCGTGGACCTGCGGGCCGATGCCGAGGCGTGGGCCGTGCTCAGCGGTGCGGGCGTGCAGACCCAGCCCGCCACCGACGCCGACTACGGCACCGAATTTCTGGCCCTGACCGCCAGTATCCGGGTCGTGGACGGCCTGGAAGAAGCGCTGGATTTTATCGCCCAGCACGGCAACCATACCGACGTGATCCTCACCCACGACCCAGCGCAGGCCGAACGCTTTGTACAGGACGTAGACAGCGCCGCCGTGATCGTGAACGCCAGCCCCCGCTTCAATGATGGCGGGCAACTGGGCTTGGGCGCAGAAGTGGCGATCAGCACGCAAAAACTGCATGCGCGTGGGCCGATGGGCCTGCGCGAACTGACCACCACCAAATGGGTCGTGCGCGGCGAGGGCCAGAGCCGCACCTAAGCAGGCCGAAGTTCATCTTCGAATGAAATGAGTCAGGCGACTCGCAGACTGCAAGGCAGAGGTCTGAGAAGTACGTCCTGGCTCCAAAACTCAGAGTTTCTAAACTTCTGGCAAACACTCTGAGTGTCGCTGAATACTTTCTGCACCCCGGATACCCTTCAACGTTGAAAGGTAATTGCATTTC
Source organism: Deinococcus aquatilis DSM 23025 (assembly GCF_000378445.1). Classification (GTDB taxonomy): domain Bacteria; phylum Deinococcota; class Deinococci; order Deinococcales; family Deinococcaceae; genus Deinococcus; species Deinococcus aquatilis. The sequence goes on from NZ_KB899705.1 coordinate 68,439, forward strand.
TCTCTGGATGACGCGTCGCTCACCCTGCCGTCTATCCGGCTTCGACCCATGTCCCGTTGTTCTCTTTGGCCCCTGCGCCGGAGGTTTTTTCATGTCTGACAACCAATTTGACCTGCCCACCGCTCCGCTTGATCGCCGCCGCGCCCTGCAACTTCTGGGCCTGACTGGGGCCGTGGCTGCCGCCTCACCGCTGGCGCTGGCCCAGACGACGCCCGCTGCTGCGCCTGCCGCCCCCACTGCGCCCCAGAACGGCAACGGCTTTTACCGCCAGAAAATCGGGGGAATGACCGTGACTGTCCTCAGCGACGGCACGGCTCCGCTGGCCGCACTGCTGCCCACCTGGGGCGCGAATCCTGACCGTCAGGCCGAGTTTGCCGCGACGCTGGCCGAGTACCATGTCGCCGCCACCAATACGGTTAACCACTTCAACCCCACGATTATCGAAACGGGCAGCAACCGCATCCTGATCGATACCGGGCGCGGCGGCACGGCGGGTCAGATGCTCGCCAACATTCGGCGGGCAGGCATCGACCCCGCCACCATCGACACGGTGTTCATCACGCACGGCCACGGCGACCATATCGGCGGTCTGACCACGGCGGGGCAGCCCACCTTTCCGCAGGCGCGGCACGTGATGGGCGCGGCAGAATTCCAGTTCTGGACGACTCAGGCCAACCCCAACGCAGCGGTGCAGGCCAACCTGATCGGCCTGCGTGACCGCTTTACCCTGATCCAGCCGGGAGCCGAAATCGTGCCCGGTCTGACGGCCATCCTGACCCCCGGCCACACCCTCAACCACCTCAGCGTGCGTGCCCAGAGCGGCGATGCAGGACTGATGGTCTTCGGAGACGCTGCCGGACATTTCCTGCTGAGCCTGAAACACCGGGGCGCTTACGTGGGCTTCGATACCGACGGCGCACTGGCGGCCCGCACGCGCCAACGCCTGTTCGATCAGGTCACCACCGAGGGACTGTGGGTCACGGGCTATCACTTCCCGTTTCACGCGCTGGGCCACATTCGCCGCATGATCGGCGGGGCCTACGAGTACGAACCGACGGTCTGGAACTGGAGCTGAGGCTCTGGGGACGGGCTGTGGGAAGCAGGAAAAACCCGCACCGCTCGGCTCCACCCTGAATTTCTTCCCTTCAGAGGCTCTGGCAATTGCTGCTGGAGCCTCTTTGCTTTTACCCCTGTTCAGATGTACCTTCAGGTATGTCCTTCCCACCCTGGTGATCTGGGCCTCTGGGCTGCCCGAATAAGGCCGCCTGTACCGGACTTTCCCCGCCGCAACGGGGCGCAACCGCTTTTTCTGCGTGTTCGCCTCTTGCCCAAAAGGAACAGTCCCATGAATTTACGTACCCTTAAAAGCCGTCGTGCTCGTCTGCGCCGTTTACCGACGCCCGCCCTGTTTTTACTGGCTGCCCTGGCGGCTGAACTGGTCGATGAACTGGTGGACGGCACAACAGGCGCGGCGTGGCCTTCTCTTCGCTCCGATCTGTCTCTGAATTACGTACAGGTGGGTTTGCTGCTCGGCATTCCGGCTGTATTCGCCAATCTCTTGGAGCCTGCGCTGGGCTTCCTGGCCGATGCGGGCCGCAGGCGCTGGCTGATCGTGGGGGGCGGCCTGTGCTTTGCGGCGGCACTGCTGTTGGTTGCCGCAGCCACCGGGTTCTGGCCGCTGCTCTTGGCGCTGCTGCTGTTCTATCCGGCCTCGGGCGCGTTCGTGAGCCTGACCCAGGCCGCCCTGATGGACGCCGACCCTGCCCGACACGAACAGAATATGGCCCGCTGGGCACTGGCCGGATCGGTGGGCAACCTCGGCGGCCCGCTGCTGGTGAGTTTGGCGGCGGCGCTGGGTGGAGGCTGGCGTCCGGTATTCGTCGGGTTGGCAGGGCTGGCGCTGGTGGCCCTGGCGCTGCTGTGGTCTGTGCGGGCGCAGCTCGATCCATCGGTGCAGTCCTCTCCAGATTCCTCGGTGTCAGGCCCATTCTCAAATCCACTGCCGGACACCTTCTGGGCAGGCTGGCAGGGCCTACGCGCCGCCCTGAGCCGGAGCCAGATTCGCCGTTCCCTGCTGCTGCTCGAATGTGCCGACCTCATGCTGGACATATTCCGGGGCTTTGTGGCCCTGTATTTCGTAGACGCGGTGGGGGCCAGTGCAGCCCAGGCGGGCCTGGCGGTTATCGTCCTGACCGGCGTGGGCCTGATCGGAGACGTGCTGATCGTGCCTGTGCTGGAGCGGGTGTCGGGTGTGGCCTACGTGCGCCTGAGTGCGGCGGGGGTGGCGGTGACGTTCGCCGCCTTTCTGATGGTGCCGCAAATGGGCGTCAAGCTGGCCCTTCTGGGTGTGCTGGGGCTGCTGACCTCCGGCTGGTACGCGGTGTTGCAGGCCCGCCTGTATACCCTGCTGCCCGCCCAGAGTGGCACGGTGATGGCCTTGGGGTCCATATCGGCGGTGCTGGCGGGTCTGGTACCCATTGCGCTGGGCGGGCTGGCACAGCAGTTTGGCGTGCAGGTGGCGCTCTGGGCGCTCCTGTTGGGGCCGCTGGCGCTGTTGCTGGGCCTGCCGCGTGCGTCACTTAAACGCGAGTAATGGTGATGCTGGTTCACCGCTTACCCACCTCTTCCGCGCTAGCCTGCCCGCATGAGCGTCATTCCTCCCAGTTTGCAACTCACGGCGGGCGGCACGCTGTATGACCGGATCGGGCCAGCAGCATTGGCCGACCTCGTGACCCGTTTTTATGGTCTGGTGGCCGAAAATCCTGATCTGGCTCCCATTTTTCCCGCTGACCTGACCGAAACCGCCGAAAAACAACTGGCCTTCCTGACCGGGTTTCTGGGTGGCCCGCCGCTCTATCACGAACGCTACGGTCATCCACGGTTGCGGGCGCGGCATCTGCCACACGCCATTACCCCTACACGGGGGGGGGCGTGGCTGGCGTGTATGCAGGCTGCTTTGCAGGCGACTCCCAGTATCTCGCAGGCCGACGCGCAGGAGTTATACGCCGCACTTGCACGGGTGGCGGCTCATATGGTCAATACTCCAGAACCCGGCCAGATTGAACCCACAGCGTGAGAAACCCCTCTTTGGCGTGCCTGTTTTGGACAACTCTTTTCAATTGACTAGCAAGGCCCACGCCCTAGCAGGCGAGAGTTTCCTACACTGACGCAATGACACAACCGCACCGCAGTATTGACGACCTCCGCGCCGAGGTGGATCAGATCAACCGGGACCTTCTGGTCTTGCTTTCCAGGCGCGGCGAAGTGGTGGCCCAGATCGGCCACGCCAAGACGCAAGAAGGCCGCCCGCACCACTACGATCCCGCCCGCGAAGACAAGCAGCTCAAGGAAATGGAGTCTCTGAACCCCGGCCCCTTTACGGGCGCTGCCGTAAAGGCCATTTTCAAGGAAATCTTCAAGGCCAGCCTTGATCTCGAAGAAAGCAACGACAAAAAGCAGTTGCTCGTATCGCGCAAGGTCAAGCGTGACGACACCGTGCTGGACATCGACGGCGTGCAGATCGGCGGAAATGCCGCCCCCACCATCATCGCTGGCCCCTGCTCCATCGAATCCGAGGAGCAGATGGACCAGACTGCCGCTTTCCTAGCAGGCAAAGGCGTGAAGATCCTGCGCGGCGGCGCGTACAAGCCCCGCACCAGTCCCTACGGATTCCAGGGCATGGGCGTGGACGGCCTGATCATCGGGGGCCGCGCCGCCCGCGACAACGGCATGCTGTTTATTACCGAGGTCATGGATACCCGCGACGTGGAAGTCGTGGCCGAACACGCCGATATCTTGCAGGTAGGCGCACGCAACATGCATAACTTTGCCCTGCTGCGCGAGGTGGGCCGTTCTCGCCGCCCCGTGCTGCTCAAGCGCGGCCTGAGCGCCACCATCGAAGAGTGGCTCTACGCCGCCGAGTACATCCTGTCGGAAGGCAACAACGAAGTCATTCTGTGCGAGCGCGGCATCCGTACCTTTGAGAAGTGGACCCGCAACACCCTCGATCTGTCGGCAGTGGCCCTTGCCAAGCAGGAAACCCACCTCCCCGTGATCGTGGACGTGACCCACGCTGCGGGCCGCCGCGACCTGCTGATTCCGCTGGCTAAAGCAGCCCTGGCTGTCGGCGCAGACGGCATCCACATCGAAGTCCACCCCAGCCCCGCTACCGCGCTCAGCGACAACGAGCAGCAGCTCGATTTCGCCGGATTCGATGGATTTATGGACGCTTTGGCCGGAATGCTGAAGCTGCCTGTGGGTGTCTGAGGTTGTAGGACGCGGGTTGTAGGGTGGAGGAAAAGACCAGAGCAGGACTCTAGAACGTGGATCGGAGAACGTGGTTTGGGTAGTTGCCACGATCTCCGATCCATATTTTTTGTTGTCTACTTCTGGTGCCGAGTCACGCCCCGCCCCCGGCCTGTTCTTCTTTGCCCACTGCCCACTCACCACTCATTACAGCTGGTTTTTCCAGCGGAAAGGTATGCAATTCCTGCACCTCGCCCCGCATTTCCCGCGTCAGACTCAGGGCCGTGACCGTAAAGTGCGAGATGGGCGGCGTCAGGTGGCGCACTTCTTCCCAGAGGTACGCTTCGGCCCAGGGCAAGATGCCCAAAGCCAGGGTCAGGTGCGGCATGTATGAGTCGCCGTCGTACGGAGCCTGACTGCCGGGCAGCACCTCCAGAGCGCGGCGGTGCAGGGCCAGCAACTCGGGCGCACGCTCGCATTCCAGCATCAGGGCGTGGGGAAGCTGTTTCCAGCCCAGAATCCGTACCTCAAAGGGCGGGGTTTCGGCCAGCAGGTGACGGAAAGCGCTGACCAGCTCACGGCTGCCAAGTGCGGTACGGAACGGGGCACGCAGATTCAGATGAGGCAGACCGAATGCCCGCACGTTCAGGCGCTCCTGGGTACGTCGCAGCCAGCCGTCGAGTTCGGCCGGGGGCCACGCCACCAGACTGTGCAGCGGCGCCAACGCCTGAGCCGTGCCCGCAGGCGTCTCATGGGCTGGAATCTGGGCCACACCCGGCACACTGATGGGCGGCGACGGCGGCATGCTCAGGGGCCGATCCGGTAGAGGCAGGCGCTCTGGCCGCAGGCGATCCGCGTTTCGCGGGTCATCGGCACGTTCAGCAACTCCTGGTACAGAGTCAGTTCACTGATACACAGTTCCTGAAATTGCCGCGCCACCGTCAGATTGGGGCAGTTGCGCTTGCTGACCAGCCAGACGTCGCCCTCCTGTTCGGCCACGGCGTCAAAGCCCATGTCGCACAGCACACGCACAAAGGCCTGCACACGTTCTGGCAGGGGAGAAGACCGGGGAACTTCTGCCTGAAGACGGCGTGCGATTTCGGCGCTGCGGGCATCGAAGACCTGCAACACTGCCCCCTGACCGAACAGTTGCTGCACGTGCCGCAGCACATCGACGCACAGACCCGAATACGTTTTGGGAAAGGACGCCTCGCCCTGATCCGTGAGGGCAAACACGTGTTGGGGCCGTCCACGCCCTCCGGGGCGCTCGGTGCGCGATTCGATCAGGCCGCCGTCTTGCAGGTCGCAGAGGTGGCGGCGAGCGGCGGGCACGCTGACTTCCAGCTTGTAGGCCAGATCCTGCGCGGTCTGGGGGCCATGCCGCTTGATCAGCTCCAGCAGTCGCGTTTTGGTGCGCTCGGGGGCGGGCAGGCTGGAACTGGTGGGGCTGCTGGCAGGCTGAGAGTTGTAGGAAGCCAGGCTCATACGACGGTGAGTTGGTCGGGCAGGTCGGCCAGAGATTGGGCCAACGAACGCACGCTGACCTGTCCGGCGAGGTTGCGGGCAATCTGGATCAGGGCCGCTGCCGCTGCCGAATCCGGGTGCGCCAACACCGCAGGCACGCCTGCATCGGCATCCTGACGCACTTCGATGTCTATGGGCACTTCGCCCAGCAGCAGGTGCTCGGCTCCCAGTTTGCGCGAGCCGCCGCGCCCGAACAGGTCATAGGTCAGGCCCGTGTCGGGGGCCACGAAGTAACTCATGTTCTCTACGATGCCCAGCACCGGCACGCTGGCTTTGCGGAACATATCGATGGCCCGTGCCGCATCGATCAGGGCCACGTCTTGCGGAGTGGTCACGATGACGGCCCCCGTGACCTGCACGGTCTGGGTCAGGCTAAGCTGCACGTCGCCGGTGCCGGGTGGCAGGTCTACGATCAGATAATCGAGGTCGCCCCACGCGGCATCTTTCAGAAACTGCTGCACCGCGCTGTGCAGCATCGGCCCGCGCCACACCAGCGCCTGCCCCGCAGGAGACAGGTTCGCCATAGAAATAAAGCGCACGCCGTGGGCCTCTATCGGCTGCATTTTGCGCTCGGCGTTGGCGGTCACTTTGGCCGCACCCTGCCCCATCATGTGCGCCACGGAGGGGCCGTAGACATCGGCGTCCAGCAGGCCCACCTTGGCTCCGTCGCGGGCGAGGGCGGCGGCGATATTCACGGCCACGCTGCTTTTGCCCACGCCGCCTTTGCCGCTGCCCACCAGCAACACATGTTTGACACCGGGCAGGGCAGGCTGAGCAGGCGCACGCACCATTGCGCCGAAGGTGACGACGACATCGGTAATTCCGGGCACGGCCATCACGGCTTCCCGCACATCGCCCTCAATCTTGCCTTTCAGCGGGCAGGCAGGCGTGGTCAGGTTCACCTTCACGGCGGCCACACCGCCCGATACTTCGGCCCGTTCGATCATGCCCAGCGATACCAGATCGCGGTGCAATTCCGGGTCGTTCACGGTCTTGAGGGCATCCATCACAGCGTCCAACGCGGGGTCACGCATATCCCGCCATCATGACGGGTAGGCGGCGAGGCGGCAACTCATGGCCTTACAGTGCGGGGGCTGGGGGAGGTTGTGGGCAGTGGGCAGTGGGAAAGACACCGCACTCAATAGCTCCCAAATCTTTTGACCTTCCCACTGACCACTCCCCACTCACCACTTCCGGCGCGTAGCGCCCCTACACTCTGTCCCATGCCCCATCCCCCCCTGATTGCCGATCTGCGCTCCGATACCGTCACCACTCCTACACCCCAGATGCGGGCGGCGATGGCAGCGGCAGCGGTGGGCGACGATGTGTACGGCGAAGACCCCACCGTGAACGCCCTGCAAGCGGAAGTCGCCCGCCTGACCGGGCACGAGGCGGGCCTGTTCATGCCGTCCGGCACCATGACCAATCAGGTCGCCATTGCACTCCACACCCAGCGTGGGCATGAAGTGATCTGCGCCGAGGGCAGCCATATCTATGAATGGGAACTGGGCATGATGGCGGCCTTCAGCGGTGTGGTGCCCCGGTTCGTGCCCGCGCCTCTGGGTGTGCCCGACCCGGAAGGCGTGCGGGCCGCCGTGCGCCGCAGCATTCACCAGTCGCCCAGTGGCATGATCAGCCTGGAAAATACCCACAACAAGGCGGGCGGCACGGTCATTCCGCTGGAGGTGCTGGCCGGAATCCGCGCCGTGGCCGATCAGGAAGGCCTGCCGCTGCATCTGGACGGCGCACGGGTCTTCAATGCCGCCGCCGCGCTGGACGTGCCCCTTTCCGAGATCACCGGGCAGTTTGATACGGTCAGCGTGTGCCTCAGCAAGGGGCTGGGTGCGCCCGTGGGTAGCGTGCTGGTGGGCAGCGCCGCGCACATGGCTCAGGCGCACCGCTACCGCAAGATGATGGGCGGCGGGATGCGTCAGGCCGGAGTGCTGGCCGCCGCCGCGTTGGTGGCCCTCCAAGATGGCCCCGCTCTGCTCAAAGAGGATCACCGCCGCGCCCGCACGCTGGCCGAGGCGTTGGTCGAAGCCGGATTCTCTGTGAATCTGGCCGCCGTGCAGACCAACATCATCTACGCGACCCTGCCCGACGCCGCCGCCCACGCCGCACGCTGGGCCGAAGCGGGCGTCCATGCCAATGCCCTCGGCCCCGACTCGGTGCGCTTCGTGCTGCACCATCAGATCACGGATGAGGCGCTGGAGCGGGCCATCGGGGTGCTGACGGGGATGTAGGAGATGAGTGGTCAGCAGGAAGTGGAAAAAGATGAAAGGCAACACCTTGATGCTGTCTCTTTTGGCCTTTTCCACTCACTACTGACCACTTACCACTGCCTGTCCTTCGCGCTAGGCTGGCCCCATGACGGCCCCCGACGCCCCTTCATCCCCCACACCAGCACCGCCGGAAGCACACGCCCCGGTGTGGCCCACCGACCAGATTCCGGTGAGGCCTCCTGCAGATTCCGGCATTCGGGCTGTGGACGGCAACCGCGCCGCACTGACCCTGTTGCTGACTCAGAATGTGGTTTCGGGGGTGCTGATGGCCCGGGGTGTGCCGCTGGGTACGGCCTTGCTGCTGTCGTTCGTGGCAAATGCCATTCTGGCCCTGACCGTGTTCCGGCCTGCCATGCGGGCGCTGGTGCAGGATTCGCGCTGGCGTACGCCGCCCTCCTGGGGGCTGGCGATCGCGGCTTTTGTCTTGGCATTTCTGGCGTCGCGGGCCTTCGCCCTGTTTTTTGTGGTGCTGTTTCCCTCTGGTGCCGATGCCATCCCGCAGTTTTTGAGCAAGGGGCCGGATCTGTGGGCCTTGTTGCTGGCGGCGGGCCTCCTGATTCCCTTTGCCGAAGAAGTGGCGTTCCGGGGGCTGATGATGCGCGGGCACGAGCGGGCGGCGGGGTTTACGGTGGCGGCCCTGACCGTCAGCGCCGCCTTTGCCGTCGCGCACGGCGTCCCGGCCAGCGTCGCGGGGATTTTGCCGCTGGCCTACGCGCTGGCCCGCCTGACCCAGCACACCGGAAGTTTATGGAACGCCGTGATCGTCCACGCCCTGAACAATTCCATTGCTGTCGGTCTGGGCGCATTCCTGGCAGGCCGTAACCTGCCGGACCCCACCGAGACGGGCGACCTGCTCCGCAACCCCGCGCTCACGGTTCCGCTGGCGTTGGGGGCGCTGCTGTTTGGTGGCGTGGTGCTGCTGGTGCTGCATCTGTGGCTGGTGCCCAGACCCGATCCTGCGGTCAGAAGTGTGCCGGGACCCTGGCTCAGTGCGGCCTATGTGGGGGTGGTGCTGTTTGGCGTGGTGGCCGCCCTCCTGACCCTGCCCGCCATGGCGCAGGTCTTTGCCAATCTGCAAGGAGCGCTGCGCTAGGCACCACCGCTTTTGCCGTGGGGTGAAAAATACCCCATTCACCTTGGCCCTGCTGGCCCGCTACAGTAAGCCCGATGTCCCGCCGCCCCCGCAAACTGAAACCCGCGCCACTGATTCCGCCGCCTGCCAGCGCACCCGCACCGCTGCCCATCGACCTGCTGACCGGGCCGCGTGGATTTGGTGCCCAGCTGGCCCAATCCGAGCCGTTGTGGTGGCGCTACTGGGCCGCAGTGGTGGTCACGGCGCTGCTGTCGGGCGTGGCTTACGCGCTGCTCGTGCGTCCCGCCGCGAATCTGGCCGCCGAGCTGACCAAAACTGCCGCCCCGCCCCTGATCGTGCATCTCACCAATGCCTTCGGCAGCGTGTTTCTGACTGTGCTGACCTTTGGCGTGATGTGGGGTCTGGGGCGACTGGGCGCGGGCCGGGGCCAGAGCCTGCGCGGAAGCCGCGTCGCAGAGATCTTCAGCGCCTCGTTTGCCCTGCTGGTGCCGCTCTATCTGCTGGTCATCGTCTTGGCCCTCAGCACTCCGGCCAGTGCGTGGCTTCCTTCCGGGGCGGCACTGGCAGCGGCAGGCCAGAACCCGCGCCTGATCCAGCTGGCAGCGTTGGCTTCTGCCGCGCAGACCTCCGGCGCATTGGCTCTGGGAATCGTAACTGTTCTGGGAACGGTGGCCCAGTGCGCGTTGGCCTTCTTCGCCCTGCGCGAAACCGTGGGCAATACGGGCCGGGCTGCCCTGGGAGCACTTCTGCCTCTCCTCCCCGCCCTGCTGGTGGGATTTATTGCCATCGCACCGCTGCTGCTGGCCCGCTGAGCGCTGCCCATAACATCAGAGGCTCCGGTGCATTGGCTGGAGCCTCTGTTTTCGTTTCCCGCTTTTATCCAAATAGGCTTACCCAAACACACTTTTGGCCGGGTCCCACAGCCGCCACAGTTCGTAAATCCCGATCAGGAGGTGCAGTACCAGCTTGGCGACCAGTCCGGTCAGCAGGCCCACCAATGTGCCCCACGCCGCCCGGATGGCTTCCGCCACAGGTTTACGGACCACGAACAATTCAGCGATCAATGCCCCTGCCAATGGCCCCAGAATCAGTCCGAAAGGAATAAAGATCCCCACCAGACCGCCGATGAGTGCGCCCCACACGGCCTGCTTGCTGCCGCCGTATTTGCGTGCGCCCCAGGCACTCGCTACGTTATCCACCATGGAAATCAGGAAGGTGATGACCGCGAAGGTCAGCAAGAAGGGAAGATCGGGCCACACCTGAAAGCCGTCAATCAGGGTGGCCGCCACCGTTCCGGCGAAGATGATGACGGTGGCGGGTACGGCAGGAACAAACGTGCCGATCATGCCCAGAATCCACGCGACGAGAAAAATCAGAAAAGCAAGACTCATACGCTGTATGGGTACGCGGAAAGTGGGTCGAGGGTTCCGGTCGTTCCGAAGGTGGCGCGGCCAGAAGGGTATTCATGGCTCAGGCCGCAGAGCCGGACAACGCCCTGGTCAGGTTCAGGTTTCTGGCCTGAAAGCCTCTGTTGCCACTGCTTTACAGCGCTGCCACCCGCGCATTTTTGGCCCGTTTGTACAGCTGGGCGGGCCGTCCGACGCCGCTGCGCCGTTCTCCACTGGGGGTCAGAATGCCGAGGGTCAGCAGGCGTTTGCGGAAATTGCGCTTGTCCAGCTTGCGGTTCAGGATTGCCTCGTACACGCCCTGCAATTCGGGCAACGTAAAGGTATCGGGCAAAAATTCGAGGGCAAGGTTGGCATATTCCAGCCGCAGTTGCAGCCGCTTGATGGCCCTGTCCAGAATCAGGTGATGATCGAAGGCCAGAGGCGGCGGCTGATGGGCACTCAGCCAGGCCGCGCCCAATGTATGCCCGCCCGCCGTGACGCGCACCGTGCCGTGGGGCAACACCGCCAGGTGCGCCACACTCACGATCCGGCCACGTGGGTCACGGTCTACCTCACCGAAGGTATAGAACTGTTCCAGGTGGCGGGGTTCGAGCTGCACGGTGGTTTCGGTGCGGAGTTCGCGCAGGGCGGCCTCGTGCAGTTCTTCGCCGCCCTGCACGAAGCCGCCCGGCAAAGCCCAGTCGCGGGCGTGTGGCAACGCGCCGCGCTGCACGAGCAGCACCCGCAGTTCTCCGGCGTGCATGGCAAACGCGGCCACATCCACGGCCAAGCCGACTTGCATGGCCTGCGGCGGAAGTTCGAGCGTGCCTGTCATCCACGGATGGTAGGGTTTGTGTCCGGGGTACGTCAAGGGCAAATCTGACGATAAGTGTGATGGGCGCTGGGGGTACTCAGCCCACCAGACGCGATTTAGGACAGATTTTGTGTTGCTGCCTGTTCGGCCCGTGCCACCAGGACATGTGCCCGCAAGACCTCGGCCACGCTCCAGGCCTGAAAGGGGCAGCCGCCGGGCGTCAGGCTGTCTCCGGCAAAGACTTCCGAGACGTGACCCAGCCCCGCTTCCCAGATGTGCCCGGTCAGCCCTGCCAGCGCAGCACGGGCGCGGCGCATTTCTCCCCGCGACAGCAGCACTTCTACAAATGCGCCCAGCGGCCAGGGCCACACCGTCCCCTGATGGTAGGCCGCGTCGCGCACCAGTTGCGGCCCGCCGTAGTTGCCCAGGTAGCGCGGGTCAAGGGGTGAGAGGGTGTGGAGGCCCACCGGAGTCAGCAGATGCGCTTCTATGTCCCGAATGACGGCGTCGGTCTGGGCGGCAGTGGCGGGGGTATCGGGGAGTGCCAGCGCAATGGCGGCATTGGGGCGCACGCTCCAGTCGGGCTGCCAGTGGCCGTCTGCATCCGGGGCCAGCAGATCGGCCAGAGTGGCGCGGGGCGGCTCAGGTGCACTCGGAATGGCAGACGGCCTGGGCACCTGTGCCCCTCCATGAGCAGATAAAAAATTGCTGTCGCCCATGCCGATGCTGCCTATGCCGAACACTCCTGTCAGGCCCCCCATGCCCACGGGTCTGATCCCCAGCGACCCTATCCCCAGCGGCCCTCTGTCCAGTGACCCCATGTCCATGCCTCCGGGTGCAGACGGGCTGGTGGGCGTCTGCACCTCGGCCACCGGACGTTGCTCCTGATTGCCTTCCTGAGTACCTCCCAGGTCTGCTCCCCACAGTGCGCCGAATCCCTGGTGTGCGCGGCCCAGCACTCCGACATACATCGGGGCCTCCCCCAACGCCTCCGACAGGCGGGCTTCGGCCCCCAGTGCGGCCAGCCACAGCGCCTGAATTTCTACCGGTTTGCCGTGCCGGGGCGTCACCACCCAGTCCTTGATCTTCACATCCATCCACGTCAGTTGTACGCCGGGTTCTCCGGCCCGCAGCAGGCCGTCGGTGGGGTCGGCGGCAATGCCGTGATCGGTGCCTTCCAGATGCCAGCGCAACAGCTCGCGCAGTTGGGGCAGGGCTGCCCGCGCAAACGGGCCGTCGCCCGTGGTACGGGCATACCGCTCCAGCGCCACCGCCAGCCAGAGTGCGCCGTCTACGGTATTGAACCCCGCGCCTGTGCCGTCGTCATGAAAATTGTTGGGCGTCAGCCCTCGCCGCAGCGATCCCAGAAACGTGCCCAGGATTTCGCGGGCTTCTTCGTATCTGCCCGTAACCAGCGTCAGGCCAGAGAGGGCGATCATGGCGTCGCGTCCCCAGTCGGCAAACCAGGGATAACCCGCGATCACGCTGAGGCTGCTGCTGGCCGCGCCCACATTCACCCGCTGGACCAGATAGGCGTCGGCAGCCACGGCCAGCGTCGCCACCACTTCATCCCGCACGCCCGACGCCCGCCAGGCCTGCTCGGCCAGTTGGCGGCGGCGCAGGGCTTCCTGCCCGTAGGCGGCCCAGGGGTCGGCCACAGCGGGCTGGTCTGTGCCGGGCATCACGCCCTGGACCACCAGGCTCACCTGCCCGCCTCCAGCCGGAACATGCACCTGCCAGAGCGCTGCGCCCCGCGTGTATTCCACCTCCGGTTCTCCGCGGGCGGCGTCGTGGCGGTAGTACACCCGCTGCGAAAAGGGAGCCGGGGTCAGAGGATCAGCCGTCACTCCCGCCCCCTGCGGCAGATGCAGCGTGACCCGCGTTTCCCGCTCGCCCTGCACGCGTACCTGTCGGCCTCCCGGTTGAACGGCAAAGCCCAGGTCGGGGGCGGCGCGGTGAACATGGTGCATATCCCGGTCGACAAAAAATCCGCCCAGCGTCAGCGTGACGGGCACGCGGCTCTGAACCTCGTACAGATACACCACCGCGCCGGAGTGCCGGGGCGCACACATCCGCCGCCGCACCTGCACGCCGCGCACCAACTGTTCACGCTCGGGCAACAGATCCCAGATGGTCGCGCCCGTCAGAGTTTCCAGCCCGCGCCCCTCGAACACACCAGGCGCGATTTCCAGTGCGTGCAGGGGTATTTCTTCATTTCCCACGCGCAGCACCTCCAGCGGCGACACCAGATGCGAATAACGTCGCACAGGCGGCTGCTGACTGACTGCCAGACCTGAGTAGCAGCGGGTCGGCACGCCCGCCAGACTGCTCAGGGCAAATCCGCCGAGGCCATCGGTCAGCAAGACCTCCAAATCCGCGTTGCGGGCGGCCAGTGGGCCAAAGGTGTAGGCCGAAGCTGGGTGAGGAGAAACAGGAGAGGGCAAAGCGGTCATGTCTGACAGCATGGCAGAGCGCAGATGAGGCGGCAGCAACAGAGCATGGCGCGACGCTCAATTTCAGATGAGTGGTCGCCATGCCAGAGAAGGGCGGGCCGCGTGGTAAACTCAGGAGTCTGCCCACCCGGAAGTCTGGTCTATACCAGCCCTGCGCTGAAACCAGAGAAGACAGGTGGGCCACAGCCGTCCAGAGCGCCAGCGTGCGCCGGGCGTGCGGAGGTGATGAACATAGCGAAAGAACACAAGGTCAACGAGCAAATCCGCGTCCGTCAGATCAGGTTGATTGGAGACGGCGGCGAGCAGATCGGCATTATCGACACGCGTGATGCCATGGCGATGGCGCGTGAGAAGGCTCTGGATCTCGTCATGGTGAGTCCTCAGGCCGTGCCGCCCGTCTGCCGCCTGCTCGACTATGGCCGGTTCCGCTACGAGCAGCAGCAGAACGAAAAAGAAAACCGCAAGCGCGTGCGGTCTCAGGAAGTCAAGGCCATCAAATTCCGCGTGAAGATTGATGACCACGATTTCGATACCAAGGCCGGACATGTGCGCCGCTTCCTCAATGAGGGCCACAAGGTCAAAGTGACCATCATGTTCCGTGGCCGCGAGCGTACGCACCCCGAACTCGGAGAGCGTATCTTGCACCGCGTAGCCGATACGCTGGCTGATGTGGGCGCACCCGAAGGAATGCCGAGCATGATGGGCATGGACATGAACATGATCATGACCCCCAAGGCTCCCCGCAAGGTGGACCCGCGCACCGCCGATATCGATCTGGAAGCTGACCTGCCTACCGATGTCGATGTTGCCGAAGCTCCGGCTTCTGCGGCTGCACCAGAAGCCCCGGCTCAAGCCTAAACTCCAGCCCTGCTCAAACGGCCTGCCCTCTGTGGTGGGCCGTTTTAGTCATGGTTTACCCACGGTTCAGGCGTTTTGACTTCTGATGCTTTATTTTGTAAAGTATAGGGAGACAGATCAGGAGTCGGAGCGGTTCTGACCCCACCCCAACCACTCAGGAGGTTTTCCCATGATCAAAATGTATACGACCAGTTGGTGCCCCGATTGCCACGCCACCAAAGCCGCCCTCAAGAAGAAGGGACTGGACTTTGAAGAAATCAACATCGAGCAAGACGACAGCGCTGCTGAATACGTGATGAGCGTGAACGGTGGCAGGCGCAGTGTGCCCACGCTGGTCAGCGGCGACGTGGCCGCCAGCCTCAGCGGATTTCGCCCGCAGAAGCTGGACGCGTTTCTGGCACAGGCCGGACTCTAAGAACTTAAAGTTCAGCAAAGTATTTGCGGCGGCACGGTTCCTGTTGGGAGCCGTGTTTTTCCATCTGTCTAGACGGCTTTACCGTGCGAGTCTAATTTATCCCATGCCTGCCTCATTTGCGTCACACGAGCTTAAAATAAATGTCATGTTGATGTGGATATGAATGAATTTCTGAGCGTTTTTCGCAACAATTATGCCAACTTCACCGGACGTGCACGACGCCGGGAATACTGGATGTTTTCCCTGATCAACGCCCTTGTCATTTTTGCGCTGGAAATTCCTTTCCTTTTACTCGCGCTTCCATCAATGTCTCAGGACAGTGAAACTTCTCCAAGTGCCCTGAGTTTGGTCAGCTTACTTCCTCTGGTCATTTACTACTTTGCTGCGCTCATTCCTGCGTTGGCGCTGTGCATTCGGCGTCTGCACGATACGGGCCGCTCTGGGTGGCTCTACCTTCTTATTCTGGTGCCTTTGGTGGGTAGCATTATTATCATCGTCTTCTTTGCCACCGACAGCCAGCCCGGAAGCAACAAGTGGGGGCCAAATCCCAAAGGCACGGCTGCGGTACAGGGCGGCGCTTGGGGCTGACCTGTTCAGAGCGAACCCGGCTGGCTTGCCCCCGCCCCCTTTGCCCGCTATCCTGACGGTATGAACTTCGCCGCCGATTCATTCAGACCCAGACGGCCCGGTCTGAGGGGGCGCGGCGGGATGCGGCAGCGAATGCTTTTGCAGCCCAGCCTGATCACACGAACTTCACGCGCCTGAGAACCCACGCGGCTCTCAGGCGTTGTGCTGGCAAGTGTTGGGCCGGGTTTTTTCGTGCCCCGTGTGGGCGGCTGTGCAGAGCAGGTCAGCAGGTACAGCACATAGAGCAGGACAAAGGAGTGTAAATGCACGTAGTTCTTCCCGATGGAAAACAACTGGACCTGGAGGCGGGCGCAACCGCGCTGGACGCCGCCAAAGCAATCGGCCCACGCCTTGCTCAGGACGCGCTGGCGGCCACGGCCAACGGCGACCTGATCGACCTGATGACGCCGCTGCCCGAGGGCGCACGCATCACGCTGATCACCAAAAAGAACCCCGCTGACGCTGCGCCCCTGTTCCGGCACTCGCTGGGCCACGTCATGAGTCAGGCAGTGGGCGAATTCTATGAGCGCAAAGGCTTCGGCCCCGAAGCCATCAAGCGCGGCGTCGGCCCCAGCATCGAAAACGGCTTTTATCAGGATTTCGACCTGCCCGAGCCGCTGAAAGAAGAGGAATTGCCCCAGATCGAGGCCATCATGCGCGAGATTCTGGGCCGCAATCTGGAATTCTCGCGGGCAGAGGTGAGTAAGGCCGAGGCGCTGGCCCGCTTTGCCTACGATCCCTACAAGGCCGAGCTGATCGCCGCCCTTCCCGAAGACGAGCCGATCACGTTTTACACGCAGGGCAACTACACCGACCTTTGCCGGGGGCCTCACTTTCCCAGCACGGGCAAGTTGCCTGCCGCCTTCAAGCTGATGAGCACCTCGGGCGCGTACTGGCGCGGCAACGAGAAAAACCCGATCTTGCAGCGGGTGTACGGCGTGGCGTTCGCTTCCCAGAAGGAACTGGACGAGTACCTGACGCGCCTGGAAGAAGCCAAGCGCCGCGATCACCGCAAGCTGGGCCGCGAGATGGAGCTGTTTACCATCGATCCGCTGGTGGGGCGCGGCCTGCCGCTGTGGCTCCCCAACGGAACCATCCTGCGCGAAGAGCTGATGCGTTTTCTGCGTGAACAGCAATTCCAGCGCGACTATCAGGGTGTGATCACGCCCAATATCGGCAATCTGGAACTGTACAAAACCAGCGGGCATTATCAGAACTACGGCGATTCCAACTTCAGCCCGATCACCGTGGACGACGAGCAGTACATGCTCAAGCCCATGAACTGCCCCCACCATGTGCGGATCTATGCCAGCAAGCCGCGCAGTTACCGTGATCTGCCCGTGCGCCTGGCCGAATTCGGCACGGTGTACCGCTACGAGCAGTCGGGCGAACTGAACGGCCTGACGCGGGTACGCGGCTTTACGCAGGACGACGCCCACATTTTTTGCCGCCCGGATCAACTCAAAAAAGAGTTTCTGGATGTGCTTGACCTGACGGTGCTGGTCTTGAAGACCTTCGGCATGAACGACGTGCGCTTCCGGGTGGGCACGCGTGACCCCGAAGGCAGCAAATACGTGGGCAGCGATGAAAACTGGGCCGCTGCCGAGCGCGGCATTATGGAAGCGGTGGAAGAAGTGGGCTTGCCCTACACGGTCGAACCTGGCGACGCGGCTTTTTATGGCCCCAAATTGGATTTTGTGGTGCGCGACGTGATCGGGCGCGAGTGGCAGCTCGGCACCATTCAGGTGGATTACAACCTGCCCGAACGCTTCGACATCAGCTATGTGGGCGAAGACGGTCAGGATCACCGCCCGGTCATGATTCACCGTGCGCCGTTTGGCAGCCTGGAGCGCTTCGTGGGCATTCTGATCGAGCATTACGGCGGAGATTTCCCGCTGTGGCTGGCCCCGCGCCAGATTGCCCTGATTCCGATTGCAGATCGCCACAACGAGTACGCCGAGAGCCTGGCCGCCGAGTTCAAGCGTGTGGGCCTGCGTGCCGAGGTGGACGATTCCACCAACCGCATGAACGCCAAGGTCCGTAACGCCGAGTTGTCCAAGATTCCGGTGATGCTGGTCGTGGGCGATCAGGAGCAGGAGCGCCGTGAAGTCAGCGTGCGCGAACGCACCCCCGAAGGCCACAAGGAGCGCAAAGGCGTCAGCTTTGATGCCCTGCTGGCCGAATTGCAGGAGCGATACAACTCGCGGGCATAAGCAGGAATAAGCAGGAAGGTGGATCGTGGAAAGAGCTTCTGACCACGATCCACGGTCCACTTTTTATGCTCTACCGGAAGCTTTGAAGCCGCTGCCCGATCACCGTTGACGCGCTGGGTTTGGCCTGCGTGATGGCCTGCACCGCCGCGATTTCGGCGGCGTCGGTGTAGTCCGACAGCTTGACACCGTTGAGGAACACGGTAGGCGTGCCCTGAATATTCACGACCTCTCCGGCGGCAAGTTGCACGTTCACGCTGTTCTGAGAGGCGTGATTGGTCAGGCAGGTTTTGAAAGCGGTGGGATTCAGCCCAGCAGTCTTGGCATAAGCAATGAAGCTGGTGCTGACGGCGGCGGCAGTCTGCGGCGTCCAGTCGCTGTAGCGGGCAAACAGCACGTCGGCATAGGCCCCGAATTTGCCCTGTGCCCCGGCGCACTCGCTGGCTTCGGCGGCAGCAAAAGCATTTTTATGGAAAGACAGGGGAAACTGGTAGTGCAGCACGCGGTATTCGGCGGGTTTGGCCTTCCAGTCGGTCATGGCCGTATCCCAGAGTTGCTTGCAGTAAGGGCACTGAAAGTCGCTGAAAACGCGGAGCACGTTGGGCGCACCTGCCTTGCCCAACACATTTTTGGTGGCCGGGAAATTGCTGTCGGGCTGGATGTTCAGGGCCACGTACACGCTCCAGCGGGATGCGGTGTCCTTGCCCACCAGTTTCACTGCGATCAGTTCGGTTCCGGCGTCGTCGGTCAGCTCTACAAACCCGGCGCGGGCGGTGGCCTGAAACTTGGGATCATTGAAGGTCTTGACGAGTCCGGCCAGATTGCTTTCGGGGCTGCCCCACGCGGCCAAGATGGCGCGGGCCACATCCTCGGAGTTGTCCAGCGCGGCTTCGGCCAGGATGCCCACCGTGCGCCCGCCTGCCGTATCCAGGGTGATGTTGGAATCGCCGTGGGTCAGCACATTGCCCACCGCCGCGAAAGGCTTCAGGATGTCCTGTGTTTGCGTTGCCGCCAATGGTTGCAACAATTGTGCCTGTGCCGGGGCCAGCGCACATAAAAGGGCCAATCCCATTACAATTCTCAGCGTTTTCTTATCTCGTTTCACCTGCCGAGTTTAGCGGAGAATGAGAAAGTTTAAGGAAGGAAATGCAGTTCAAACCTGTTCTGAATCGGGGGTTGTCTACGCGGTGCCGCCACTTCCCCGGCAGCCTTCAGGTCTGGTGCGGCGCTTTCCTCTGCAACTGGGGCGTCCTTCCTGATCTCCTTACGCTGCGTTCCGGGCGCGGGAAATCAGGTTCAGCAGGGCGGCTGCCAGTGCCGCAGGATCATGGCGGGCCTGTCCATTCTGGAGCAGGGCAGCGCTGCGAACCCGGCCCCGCAGGTCACGGCTGGCCCCAGTCAGATCCAGCACCGATGCCCCCTCGGCGGCGTAACGCTCGCGCACGGCTTGCGGTACGGGTTCGCTGTTCATTAGCACGCAGTCGGGCATCCGGCCCAGATGTGCGGTGATGGCCGTCACATGGTCTTCCAGCGTCAGGCCAGTGGTTTCTCCGGGTTCGCTCATCAGGCTCGCCACGTACACCAGGGGCGCACCGGAGTCGCACACGGCCCGCGCAATATCAGGAATCAGGAGGGCCGGAATGATGCTGGTAAACAGGCTGCCCGGCCCCAGGACGATCATTTCGGCCTCTTTGATGGCCTGCAACACGGCGGGCAGCGCGGGCAGATCGGGCGGGTCAAGGCGCACTTCGCGGATTCGGGCCTGACCCACGCTGCTTGCCAGTTGGCTCTCGCCGCGAATCTCGCGCCCGTCGCTCAGGGCGGCCACCAGGGTGGTGGGCTGCGTGGTGGCCGGAAACACCTGACCCCGCACCCGCAACACGTCATGAATATCCTGCATGGCCGCGCCCAGGCCGCCCTGTTCTTCGCTGAGGGTCGCCAGCATCAGGTTTCCGAAAGTATGACCCTCGATGCCGTCGCCGCGCCCGAATCGGTGCAGCAGCAGGCGGGCCAAAACGGGGCTGTCGCTGAGGGCTGCGTAACAGTCGTTCAGGTCACCGGGAGCGATCATGTCCAGCGATTCGCGCAGGCGTCCGCTGGAGCCGCCGTCGTCGGCCACCGTGACTACCGCCGTGATGTTGCCCGTGTGGACTTTCAGACCCATCAGCAGGTTAGACAGGCCGGTCCCGCCGCCCACGGTCACCACCCTCGCGCCGCGTGCCAGATGACGGCGTTCGTAGATCAAGTCCACCACTGCCGTACCCGGAGCCGTGCCCGTGCCGCGCAGCATCGAGCGGTTCAGCATGGCGATGCTCCAGAGTGCGCCCCCCAACGCCAGGACCATCAGACCCACACCGACCACGTACAGCGGCAGCACTTCTGGCTCGGTAAACTTGTTCAGCCACAAAATCCAGCGCGTGGCCGTGAAATGCAACGGCCCAGTCCAGGTAAAGTGCAGAAATCCCAGTGCCCCCGTAAAGGTGCAGATGGCAAACAGCGTCAGCCAACGCTTGACCCCCATTCCCGGAGAGAGCCACATTCGCGCCTGACGCCGAACGTGGCGGCCTGTCTTGCGTGCCTCGTCACGGCGTCTGGGGATGGTGGGTTGTTGCTCTGCTTCTTCTGGTACGTCTGCCTCTAGCGGCCTGCTGTTCGGAGGCGGCACGGTGGTCATAAATCCTCGTGCAATTTCATGTCGCGGTGGTCGGTCACGTGGGCATGCAGCTCAGAGAGATCGGTCGCCAGCCGGGCCGTGACTGCCACGCTGCGGTGTTGCCCACCCGTGCAGCCCACCGCCACCGTATAGCCGCGCCGCCCGGAGGCCTTGGCCCGCGAAGCCGCCAACCGCACGAAGTCGCGTACCTCGCCGTAAAAGTCGTTCGAGGCCTGATCCTGAAATACGTATCCCGCCACGTCCGCCTCCAGCCCCGTTCTGGGGCGCAATTCCGGATCGTAATAGGGGTTGGGGAGGGTGCGCACATCCACGACCAGATCAGCGTCGCGGGGGGGCGCATGCTTGAAGCCGAAGCTCATCAGCCGCAGGTCGAATTCCTGCTCCAGCCGGAACAGCCGCATGACCCGCTCGCCGAGTTGCGCGGCGCTCAGGGGCGTCGTATCGATCACGGTATCGGCAATGGCCCGCAGCGGGGCCAGCAGATCGCGCTCGCGGGCAAAATCCAGCATCAGTGACTCGCCCAGCGGATGCTCGCGGCGGGTCAGGTTGTAGCGCTTGAGCAGCACTTCGGCATTGGCCTCCAGAAACAGCACATGCAGGTCCTCACGGCGGCGAGACAGGCGCACATAACTGTCTTCCAGAGCGCCCAGAAAGTCGCGGGTACGGGCATCGGTGCTCACAGCCACCTTATCCAGCTTCCGCGCCACCGAGAGGTCGTGCATGGCCCCCCACAACTCTGGAGGCAAGTTGTCGGTGATGAAGAACCCCGCGTCTTCCAGCGTTCTGAGCGCGGTGCTCTTTCCACTTCCCGACAATCCTGAGACGACCACAAACGGCATGGGGTCAGTTTACGCGGATTGAGGCGGGGTGGGGGCTTTGTTGTCAGGGAGCTGCATTCGGTGTTGGAAGGTGACCCCCCAGTCGGCTTCGCCGCCAGCCCCCTTGAAGGGGAGCGCAAAAGCTTTAGTCCTCACCTCTAAGGGGGCGTTGCGCCAGCAACGGGGGGGTTCACCCTCTAGCTCAGTCACCTTGCCCCCACAAAACAACACGGCCCACACGCTCTCCACGCGGGGCCGTATCCATCCTGGCAGGCTTCAGCGAACTTTGGTGCCGCTGGGCAGATCCAGTTTCAGGCCCACCAGATCGAGGTTGCCCTGATCGTCTTCGGCGGCCAGAATCATGCCCTGAGACTCGATACCGCGCAGCTTGGCAGGCTTCAGGTTCGCCACCAGAATGACCTTGCGGCCCACCAGATCTTCGGGGGCGTACCACTTACGAATGCCGCTGACCACCGTGCGGACCTCATCGCCCATCTTCACGGTCAGCTTGAGCAGCTTGTCGGCTTTGGCAACCGCTTCGGCAGCCAGCACCTCGGCCACGCGCAGGTCGATGCGGGCAAAGTCGTCGATGGAAATCAGGGCTTCGCTGGCAGCGGGTGTATTGCTCGGAACGGCGTGGGCGGGCGCAGTCAGCAGGGCGGCTGGCTGTTCAGCGGGTTTGGCTGGAGGCTGAGTTTCTTGGGTCTGAGTCTCTTTGAGTTGGGTCATGGTCTGTTTCTCTTTTTTGGGGGTGGGGACTGGGGCTTCGTTCGGGTCGGTTTTGGCGTTCTCGGGTTTGGGAAACAGAATCGGGCCGCCCAGCACGCGGGTTCCGGCAGGGGTCAGGCCCCAGGCTCCGGTCAGGGTATAGGTCTGCCCGCCCAAGCCCAACTGTGCGCGGAGTTCTTTGGCTTTGGCCGGAATCACGGCTTCCAGGCACACACTTGCCACGCGCAGGCCCTCTACGGCGGTGTACAACACCGTATCCAGGCGAGACTGGGTGTCCTCGGATTTTGCCAGCGTCCACGGCGCACTTTCGGCGATGTAGCGGTTCAGATCGCGCACGAAGTTCATGGCCGCTTCAATCGCCATGTTGATCTTGAGGTCGTTGACCAGCCGCAAAATCTCGGCGGGCAGGGCCAGCGCCGCTGCCTCTATGCCGTGTTCGCGCTCGCTGGGGGTGTGGGCCTGCGGAACCACGCCGCCCCGGTACTTCTGCACCATGCTGACCGTGCGCGAGAGCAGATTACCGAGGTCGTTGGCAAGGTCGCTGCTCAGGCGGGAGACCAGAATGCCCTCGCCATAAGCGCTGTCTGCACCCAGGGTGGCCTCACGCAGCAGGGTATAGCGGATGGCGTCTACGGAGTGGTCGCGCACCAGTTGCTCGGGGTCTATCGCATTGCCCAGGGATTTGCCCATCTTGCGCCCGTCTTCGGCCAGAATGTGGCTGTGGACGACCAGTTTGCGGTACAGCGGCAGCCCCGCCGCCCGCAGCATGGTCGGCCAGAACACGGCGTGCGGCTTCAAAATATCCTTGCCGATCACGTGCCAGGCGGTGCCGATCACGTCAGGAGATTGGCCCCGGCTGACAGGTGCAGAAACGTAGTTCAGCAGGGCGTCGAACCACACGTAGGTGACGTGGTCGGCGTCCCAGGGCAGTTCTATGCCCCACGGTACGCGGGATTTGGGGCGGCTGATGGAGAGGTCGCCAATCGGCTCGCGCAGCATTTCCAGAACTTCGTTGCGGTATCCGGCAGGCTGAATAAAGTCCGGGTTGGCCTCGATATGCTCCAGCAGCCACGCCTGATACTTCTCCATCTTGAAAAAGTAATTGGCCTCGCGCCGCAGCTCTGGCGGGTCTTTGTCGCCGGGATAGCGCCGCACACCGTCCGGGCCTTCGACCAGTTCCTTGTCGGTCACGTAGCGCTCAGCCCCCACCGAATATAGTCCCTCATACTCGGCAAAATAGATGTCTCCGGCGTCGTGGACGCGCGTCAGCACTTCCTGTACAAACCGTTTGTGGCGACCTTCAGTGGTACGAATAAAATCGTCGTAGCTGATCTCCAGGCGGTCCCACAGCCCCTTGAAGGCCCGTAGGCTCAGGTCGTCTACAAAGGCTTGCGGTGTCTGTCCGGCTTTGGCGGCAGCTTTGGCAATCTTTTCGCCGTGTTCGTCGGTGCCGGTCACAAACTGTACTTCTCGCCCCGACAGGCGCATAAAGCGGGCAATGGCATCGGCCAAGATTTTTTCGTAGACATGCCCGATGTGCGGCGCACCGTTGGCATAATCAATGGCGGTGGTAATAAAAAAATCTTTCTTCTCAGGCTGATTCGTCATGTTGGCCTTCTCCTCGCCCGGCCCTTTCCCTGATGAGAGGAACGCCGGGGCAACCTAGTTAAGATACAGAACCCAGCCGCGCTTGGAGGCAGCTTGGGTGTACGTCGTCGCCGATACAAAAAAAGAACGCTTCTTCCCGCGCCCTGTGCCTCTGCCTGACAGTTGCCCGATTATTGGTACTGGAAGAGAAATCCGGTGTCAGACCAGCCGGGGCATTCGCGCCAGCATTCGTCCGCCTGAGGGCAGGGGAGAGGGGCTGGGGTACATAGGCTGAGTTTACCCGAAACGCGGCGCGGCGCAGTACGCCAACTGGCCGGGAGAATTGGACGGCCTGATCTTCAGGCAGCTTTACCTGACATACTGCTTGACTTTTTCAAGTTAAAGTACCGGACATGACCCGCACCGCACCCACTCCAGCTGATACCCGGCCCACGGTTTCCGGCCCGCCCTCTGCCCTTCCAGATCGCCTGACCAGTCTGACGTTGCTGTTGCTGGCCGCGCTGACCATCATGTCGGGGGCCACCATCGCGCCCGCGCTGCCCGCCATGCAGGCCCACTTTGCCGATCAGCCCAACGCGAACCTCCTGGTCAAATTGGCGCTGACCATCGTGGGATTGGTCATTGCCGTCAGTGCGCCCCTGAGTGGCGTCCTGGCCGATAGATTTGGGCGGCGGCCCGTGCTGCTGTGGTCGTTGGTGCTGTACGCGGTGGGCGGGGCCAGCGGGCTGTTTGTGCAGTCTCTGGGTGAGGTGCTGGCTGGCCGGGTGATCCTGGGCTTTGCAGTGGCCGGAACCATGACCGCAGGCGGCGCACTGGTCAACGACCTGTTTTCTGGGCCTGCACGCGGCAAATTCCTGAGCCAGCAGGCGGCATTTACCAGCTTCGGTGGGGCGGTGCTGTTGCCGCTCGGGGGCTTGCTGGCGGGCGTGGGCTGGCGTGCGCCGTTCGGCATCTACCTGATTTCGCTGCTGCTGATTCCGCTGGTGTTGCGCCTGCCTAAGGGCGTACCGGGCGGCGTGACCCCAGCCGAAGCTGCCGAAAAACCGCGCTGGTTGGCAGTGGCGCTGGTGTACTTTCTGGCGCTGGCCTACATGGCCGTGTTCTACCTGATGCCCGCGCAGGGGCCGTTTCTGCTTCAAGCGTTGGGGGCCAAACCCGCCGCGACGGGCCTGCTGCTCGGGGCCTTTACCCTGATCGCTGCTCTGACCTCGCTCGGTTATTCGCGCTTTGCCGGACGCTTCGACCCCCGGCGGGTGGCTGCGCTGGGCATGTTGCTGCTGGCCGGGGGCTGGGGCCTGGTCTCTGCGGCCCACAGCATTCCCGCCGTGCTGGTGGGCCTTGTGGTGGCTGGATTGGGCGGCGGTCTGGTGTTTCCCAACCTCTACGCCTGGCTGGCCGATCTGACGCCTGCCGCGTGGCGTGGGCGCATCACTGCCGGAATGAGCAGCGCCGTGTTTTTGGGCCAGTTCCTCAGCCCGCTGGTGCTGGCCGCGCCCACCGCCCATCCCGCACAGGGATTCGTGTGGGGATCGGTGGGCATTGGTCTGATCGGTGCAGGACTGCTGACACTGAGCCTGGTGAGGCCCAAGTCGGCCTAGACGGCACAAATCAGCCCAGTGAGGTTCAGGGCTGCCGCGCCGCACAACTCTCAACACAACCGAAACCCTGCACTCCAGCTTTGGCCCTGTTTGAATCACTGCGCCGCACTAGAATCTCACGTGTGATTGCTTACCTGAGTGGCGTAGTGCGCGAAATTCGTGATGGAAGCGCCGTGGTGGTGGCGGGCGGGGTGGGCTACGAGGTGCAGTGCCCGGTGAGTACGCTGGGCCGCCTGAAAGTCGGTGAGGTGGCCGAATTCAATACCCGCTTTGTGGTGCGCGAGGATGCCCAGTTGCTGTTCGGATTTTCGGACGCCGACAGCCTGCGCCTGTTCGACCTGCTGATCGGGGTCAGCGGTGTAGGGCCAAAGTTGGGACTGGCGATGCTGTCAGGAATGCCGGTCTCGGCACTGGCTCAGGGTCTGATCGGCGGCGACGTGAAGCTGCTGAGCAGTGTCTCGGGCGTGGGCAAAAAGACCGCTGAACGGCTGGTGCTGGAGCTTCAGAACAAAATCCCTGAGCATCTGGCCGCGCCTGTGGTGGGCGGCGTGAAGGTGATGCCCGTGCAGAGCAGCGCGGGCCGGGACGCCATAGACGCGCTGCTGGCACTGGGATTCCGTGAGGCCCAGGTGCGCGGGGTGGTGGCCGAATTACTGGGCGCTGATCCGGAACAGACGGCAGACGCCCTGATCCGCAAGAGCCTGGGACGCCTGAGATGACCCAGGTTATGAGATGGCCCAGGGTCTGAGATGACACAGGGCCATCCCGAAGGCATAGACATCGAGAACGACCTGAATGTCTCCGAGGCGGATTCGTCGGCAGCGGGACAAGGCGATGGAGATACGCCCGATGAACAGAAGGTGTCCTGGCTGGAGCTGTTTTTCGACCTGATTTTCGTGGTGGGCTTCGATCAGCTCGCCAAGCGGCTGGGGACCTCGCCCAGTGCCGAGAACATGGGAATTTTTTTGCTGATGTTTACGGCGGTCTGGTGGGCCTGGGCAGGCAATACCACCTTCGCCGGGCGCTACGGTAACGATGGCCGCGCCTACCGCTGGGGCACGGTTGTCCAGCTGGTGTCCATGTCCATGATCGCGCTGTCTCTGCGTGGCGACGTGCAGGACACAGGAGCGCTATTCGCGGTGGCCTTCGCCTTCAACCGGGCCGTGCTGGTGGTCATGTACCTCGCCGTTCTGCGACAGGCTCCCGACGCGGTGCATTTTGTGCGCCCCACGGCCATAGGCTTTGGCGCGGCAGCCCTGCTCTGGTTGGCTTCAGCCCTGTTTGTCCACACGCCGGGTATCCTGCTGGGCTTCTGGGTGGCGGCATTGGCCGTTGATATCCTCACGCCTATCCTGATCCGTTCACGCAGTCTGGAGGCGCTGCCGCATCAGGGCCATCTGCCCGAACGGGTGGGCCTCCTCCAGATCATTGCGCTCGGAGCCATCGTGACCGAGGTGGTCAACGGTGGGCGGCAGCAGGACCTGAGCCTGACCTTCCTGGCCCCCGCGCTGTTCGCCATCCTGACCTCGGTGGCGCTCTGGCGGCTGTACTTCGATCAGCCCCGCCTCCTGCCCATCCTGTCGGCACACCATGACTCCAGGGTGGGGGCGCTGCTGGTCTGGCTCTACGGGCATCTGCCCTTCACGCTGGGGATCATCATGCTGGGCGTGGGGCTGGGGCACGGCATCAGTCAGGTCGGAGAAAAAGACGCTGCCAATCTGCAACTTGTGGCGTGGCCGCTGGCAGCCGTGTTCCTCACGCTGGCAGCCCAACGCTGGAATGCGGCCCGCCTCACCCCGCACCCGCCCCTGGACCGCAGCATGATCACCCTGTTGGTCGGCGCGGTCGTCAGCGCCGCGCTCGCCTTCAGCGCTCTGGAAACTCAGGCCCTCCACGCCGCCGTATTCGGTATCACAGGCGTTGCTGCCCTGATCGTCGCCACCGATCCGGGAACGCGCCGTCTGGGAGTGATCGAAGAAAAGCGCGGCGGAGAAGAAGCGCCGCTGTAGGGCAGTTGCCAAAAATAAATATAAATACTGTCCGTTTTTCACTGAACGGTGTGAATCGATTGGGGAGACCGGAGAGCCGCCGCTCGGGCGTCCCTGCCATCCTGGGCTGCTCTCAGTTCTTGGTATCGAAAGGCGCGTGCATGGTGTGGCTGAGGTTATAACCGGGCGACTTATTTTCCAGCGTGCCGGGCAGCGTATGTTCGTTGGGATCGCTGGGCGGCGGCGCGTCGTGTAGAGCGGCAGCGGCCAGCCACGTGCCCTGGCGCACCAGCAGCAGGCTCAGGCCCGGTACGCGCACCACTAACAGGTCGTGCAGGGTGGCCGCCGGGTGTCCGGGCAATACGGCGGCCAATTCGCCCTTATAGTCCAGCCGGAGGGTCAGGGCACGCTCGCCGCTGCGGAGGGTCACGGGGTCCTGGCCCAGCAGCACACTGACAAACTGTCTGGCGTGGGGCAACTGCACCGAGGTCATGGCCGCCGGAGAGGGCAAAGATTCTGGCGTGAAGGTGGCAATGTGCAGGGCCTGATGCAGTCCGATGGCCCGGTCGTCTGTCAGTCCCAACTGCTCTGCGGCCATGCGAATGCCCGTCGCCACGTTGGAGGGTGCCGAGCGTTGAATACGCGACATCAGGGCCTCGACCCCTTTACGTGCAAAAGCGACCAGCGTTTCGGAAGGAGCAGAGGCGTACTTTTCGGCGCTGCTGGAGCCGAGCGCCGCCGTATCCACACTGCCGCCGCGCATCAACTGGGCAGCGGCGCGGGCCAGGCGCAGGTTCGCGTAATGCTCATTGTCGTCCAGCAGAAGGGCGATGGCCCTCGCCTTGGATGCCAGCCGCCCTATATCTTCTTCGGGGCGGCCATCCACGCTGAGCAGGACGTAAGCGCCGCTGATAAATACCCGAATCTGGGCGCGGGCTGGCCCGATCAACGTGCTGCGCTCGGAGGCAGGCAGATCGGTTCTGAGCAGCGCCACATGGGGGCCAAATTGCAATTGCCAGTTGTTGCCGATCGGTTGCCAGCGCAGGTCCATGCCGCGCCACTGAGCGGCCTGCCCTCCATTCAGATGAATCACCAGTTGGTCTTTACCGTCGTCGGGGGTAGGTAACGCCGACTGAGGGGCCTGCGCGTACAGGATGCTGTGGCTGGGCGTGCCTGCCATCGTGGCGCTTGGGGCCGCCGCCAGCAGGTCGTCCAGCGTGCGCTGCAACTGGCGGGCCGCTTCCCGAATGGCGGGGCGTTCGCGGGGGTCGCGGGCCTGTGGGTACTGGGCACGCAGGGCGGCCACCAGGGAGGCGCGGGCTTCGGGGGCCAGCCGTTCGCGCTCGGCGGCGGCGATGCGGGCTTCCATCACGTCTTCATCCGGATGGCGGGCAAAGGGTTCCTCATGGGCGGCAGACAGGGCTGTCCTGACGCGCAGACGGCCTTCTTCGGTCAGCAGCAGATCGGCAAAGCCGACGGTAATGTCGGTCACCACTTCCGGGTCGTGCAGCGAGACGAGGGGGTCGCCCACTGCCGGGACGGCCAGCCGTGTTCCGATGCTGCGGCACTCGCGTTCGGCGTTTTCCTGCACGGTATACAGAACTCGCAGGGTGGTTCGGTCAGGTTCACGGCCCCATAACTGCGCCAGTTCCAGCAGCGAAGCCTTGAGCCGGGTGTGCCAGGCCATGCGCTGCAATTCTTCCCAGGACTGGGATTCGGGGCTGTCGGCGCGGGCGGGCGCACTCCACTCGGGCACAGCAGCAGACGCGGGGCGGGACAACACCGGGGCCACGCTGCCCGATTTGAGCAGGTTGCGGTACTGGCGGTCACATTCCATCATTCGGCGCAGCAGCATCGGTTCCAGCGGCGCACTCAGCAGCGCGTCACGCAGTTCGGTCAGCGAGCGACGCCCACCACGCGGCACACGGCCATCCACTGCGTCGGCGACCTTGTATTCATACAATTCCACCAGTTCGGCCCAGTACGTCACGCAGAAAGTATAGAGAAGCGCCGTCACGTAAATCTGTCGAAATACGCGTCTTTATTAATCGCGGCGTGAGCTGGTCTCCATGAGCTGACGAGGCAATCTCAATGTACCGGACCCGCTGTCAAGTACCCACGAGCTTCTCCTTACAATAAGGTGATTGAAATGTCTCAACCCTGACAGCAGCCGGATACCCCTCTGTGGGGAACGAGAGCACGAGTTGCAGCACTGGCTTTCATGTGACTTCTTCTGGTGATGGCGACACGAATGATACGGTGAGTATTGCCTATCCATGACCGCTTACTCACGTCGGAACCTCTTTCTTGTGCTGATTCCTCTTGCCGCCCTTGTCGGCATCGGACTCCGGTTAGCGCAGTCACCAGAGACCCCTCCGCCGCCACTCGTCATTCCAGCGGATGATCCTCTGATTGAACCAAAGGAGATCACAAATGCCTGTGCATCGCACGCCAAATTCACTCTGGCCAAGATGTACGGCGTTGATGGACGGCAAAACCGCTTCAAGGAAGTGATGAAAGTGACCGACCAGACATGGCGCGTCACTGGTGAAATCAGGGCCTATATGGGCAAGACGGTTCAGGTCTACCCGTATGAATGCTTGAATGGCGCAGGTACGATCGGTGTGAACATCCATCCACAGGTTGGAGAGAACCATCCATAAAGTGATTGGGAGGCAGGAAACAGGATGGTTCCCTTGAGTTCCTCGACGTTCCCAACAAGTGGCCTCCATCTCCTCCAGCCTGAGCTGCAGAGCTGGGGCCACAATGACGCTCGACTGATCATGAATGCCAAGTGGCCTGCGGTCAATAGATCCAGGGCCGTCAGATCTGAAACAGTCGCCTGCCTCTCTGCTCAGCCTCCTGCCTGAAAACCAGGGTCGGTCTCGCTTGGGAATGTCCATTTATTAACATGAAGGCGGAAGCTGTAGATGGGAGCAAAACTGCCGCAATTCGTTTCGACTCTCTTGCTCAGAGGGCTGTTCAGGACTTTGCCGCTCTTTCCAATGGACAGGTGCAGCTTCCTGTAAGTTCAGCGCAAGGGCTGTCCAGTATAACTAGGAGGACATGACGCCCTTTTTGCCCCTACCACTCGCCCGTTGTCCTGCCTGGGGTGGCCTTTGAATCTGCTGCTGCTGACCGCCCTGTTCGTGGTCGGCCTGCTGCTGACCGTGCGGGCCAGCGAGCGGATTCTGGCTGTGCTGGTGGCCGTTTTGAGTGTGGGTATCGCCATTCTGATCGTGGCGTTGGCAGTCGGCTCCGGCAATGGAGCTGTGGGCCTCGACCGTGCCCAGGGTGTGCTGATCGTCGTGGCAGTGCTGGTGGGAGGCGCGGCCTTTACGCTGGGTGGACGGGGATTTTCTCTGTCGATGCGGCCTGCGCCCAAGCCCACCCAGCCGGTGCGGGTTGTGCGCACAGCCCCGCCTGCACCCCCACCATCCCGCCGCGCCACACTGGCCCAGACGGCCACCGATCTTCGTTTTCAGGATTACGAGGTGATGGACCGGATCGGCATCGGCGGCATGGGCAGCGTCTACCGCGCCCGCAGGCGGCAGGACGGGCGTATCGTGGCCCTGAAGGTGCCGCAGGAGAAATACCTCGCAGACGCTAAATTCGTCAAGCGTTTCTACCGGGAAGCCGAAGTGCTCAAGCGCTTCAATCACCCCAACGTGGTACGCGTCTACGACTACCGGATGCAGACGCCTGAGCATTACATCGCCATGGAGTTTCTGGACGGAGAGAGCTTGGAAGCCGTACTGGAGAGCCGGACCATGAGCTTTTCGGAGGGCGCTCAGGTGATCCGCGCTCTGGCCGATGCCCTGCGCCATATCCACATGCAGAATGTGGTTCACCGTGACATCAAGCCCGCCAACGTGATGGTCGTCAAAAACGCTTTCGTGGAGGGCCAACTGCGTGAAGGCGGCGTCAAACTCATGGATTTCGGAATTGCGGTGGGCAAGGTACTGACCCGCCTCACCATGACCGGTGCGCGGGTGGGCACGCCAATCTACATGGCCCCCGAGCAGGCCAAGGGCAACCGCGTGGACGCCCGCAGCGACGTCTATTCGCTGGGTCTGCTGGCCTACGAGATGGTCACCGGGCAGACCGCCTTCAAGGGCAGCTATGAAGCAGTGGTGCATCAGCAGGTCTTCGAGTCGCCCAAACCGCCCAAGCAGGTGCGCCTGGAGGTGCCGGGCAAGCTGAACGACCTGATTCTCAACATGATCGAAAAAGACCCGGCCATGCGCCCCACGCTGGATGAAGTGATGGCCCGGATAGATGCTGGCGTGCTGACCGACGAGGTGTTTTCCGATCCGGTGACGCTGGCGATGAGTGTGCAGGAAAAACGCGGCACATTGCGTCTGCTGGATTTAAAGGGCAAATTGCGCGTCAGCATGCGCGATCAGGGGAATGCGGAAGGCAACCTGCCCAGCGCCCCCAACGCGATGGCGGGCGACGCCGAGGGCAACCTGTACGTGACCCTGCTGGAATACCGTCAGGGCAAAACAGGGGCGCTGGTGCGCAAGCTTTCTCCCGATGGACGCGAGCTTCTGGCGTTCGGCAGCTACGGCCTGGGCGAGGGCGAACTGCTGCAACCCGTGGGGATTGCCGTTGCCCAGGGTCACGTGTATGTGCTGGACGGCGAGGCCCACCACGTCAACGTGTATACCCCGGATGGGCGATTCGTGCGGCGCTTCGGCGGGCGCGGGCAGGGCCTGGGACGTTTCGAGCGTCCGCGTACCATCGTCGCCGCTCCCGATGGGCACGTGTACATCCTCGACAGCGGCAACAACGAAGTGCAGAGATTCACGCCGCAGGGCGAGTACATCAGCCGCTATGCCTTCCGCCTCGACCGCAACAGCGAGAATCTGCGCCCGCTGGACGGCCTGGGCATTGACGGTTACGGCGCGGTGTATATCGTGGACGGAGTGGCCCGCAAAATTCGTAAGATCGAGGTGGACGGCACGCCCGGCGTGACCTTCACGCTCGAAACCCTGGTGGGCGAACCCACCGACGCGCCCTGGCTGCTTCAGATCACCTCCGACGGGCAGATTTTTGCCGTGCGGCAGGGCGGGCAGGTGCTGCGTACCTTTTCGGGCGTGGGCGACCTGATCACGTCCAACGATATGTACGCTCCGGTGCAGTCGATGGCGCTTCTGACCCGGCCTGTGCCGACGCCCGTTCGGAGCTGAGCCGTGCCGCCAGAATTGGTCCTGCCGGAACTGACCCTCTATTCCCGGCCCGGTTGTCACCTCTGCGAGCAGGCGCACGCGCATCTGCTGGCGCTGGAGTACCGCTTTACGGAAGTGGATATCACGGGCAACCCTGAACTGGAGCACCTGTACGGGCAGGATATCCCCGTGCTGGCTGCCGGGAAGCGCGTGCTGATCAAGGGCGTCTTCAGCAAAGGCCGCCTGAGTACGCTGAAGCTGCTGCTGGTGCGCGAAGCGAGGGGCCAGCATTCCGGTTGACTGGAGCAGGCCGCGCTATCGTAGAGCCATGCTGTCTTTTCTTCTTCCCAATCACACCTTCTTCGTGGTGCAGGCATGAGTTGGCTGGAGCGTCTGCGCGACGGCCTCAGCAAAACGCGCAAGCAGATCAATGACACCGCCGGATTTCTCGGCAACGATGTGCGTGACGTGTTTACCAACCGTCTGGACTCCATCGAGGACCTCGAATATGCCCTGATTGCCGCCGACGTGGGCCGCGCCGCCACCGAGGAAATTCTGGAAGATATCAAGCGCAGCGAGAAAACCAACCTGCAAGAAGCGCTGATGGAAGCCCTGACGCTGCAACTTGAACCCGATGCCCGCCGCGCCGAGTTCCGCAAGCTGGGTTTTGCGCCTGACGCCAGCCGGGGCCGTGTAGATCCCAAGGGGCACGTCATCATGGTCATCGGGGTCAACGGGGTGGGCAAAACCACCACGATTGCCAAGCTGGGCCAGTACTACATGACCCGGGGCAAAAGCGTGATGTTTGCTGCCGGAGACACCTTCCGGGCGGCAGCAGGCGCACAGTTGGGCGTGTGGGGCGAGCGCCTCGGCATTCCGGTGGTGCAGGGCGCAGAGGGCAGCGATCCGGCGGCGGTGGCCTTCGACGGCGCAGCAGCCCGCACGGCACGCGGCACCGATCTACTGTTTGTGGATACGGCGGGGCGGCTCCACAACAAGCACAACCTGATGGAAGAACTGAAGAAGGTGCGCCGGGTGATCGAAAAGGCCGACCCCGGCGAACCCAGCGAAGTCTGGCTGGTGCTGGACGCCGTGACCGGGCAAAACGGCTTGCAGCAGGCCAAAAAGTTTCATGAATCCACGCCGCTCACAGGCGTTATCGTGACCAAACTGGACGGCACCTCCAAGGGCGGCATTCTGATTCCAATCGTGCGTGAACTGGGCGTGCCCATCAAATTCATTGGTGTGGGCGAGCAGGCAGGCGACTTACAACCTTTCGACAGTCAGGAATTCGTGCGTGCCCTGTTCGACATAGACATTCCCAAAAGCTGAGACGAAAAGAAAATGGTCTGCGTGAGGTGGACGCGCCGCTGATGAGGTTCTTTGGGGTGCGGTCACCTCACGGGATCTGGATGAGAGTGTCCCAGACCTGAAAGAAGTTTCTTGAAGCCTGCCCTGTCTTTTTCAGACCGGGGAGGCTTTTTATCAGATCTATCAGTCGATCAGGATCTTAATTTAAGCGTCAGATTGGACTGTAAACTCGAAGTTGTCCGTATATAACAGGTCGGCTGGACAGTTGGAGGTGAATTGAGGCTAAAGACGGCCTGCCCACTAGGACTTACTTTCTGTCAGCGGGGGGACCTTGAGGCGATCTGAGGGAAATTATGGGTGTGGGCATACCCCCGTCTGGGGATTTGGTGAGGGTTTTTTCACATCAAGGCCGGAATTGCCGGCTCTGTGACATTAATGATTGATCCTGTGAGCGGTCTGACAGCATGCAATTTCTAGAGTAGGGGCACTTCAACCGCACAGCATCCTCTCAGTGCGACAAAGGAACACCCTGATGCTCCAGATCAAAGTTGCACGTCTGACTGCCCTCACACTGACCATCATTGGAGCCGCTGCCCTCACTTCCTGCGGTGGCAGCACAGCACCTATCCCGACGCCCCAGGCCACTGTGCCCGCCACAACCCCGAAAGCTCAGGATGCCGGAAGCCAGACCATGAGTGCTGAGGAGGCCCAGGTGCTGCGGGAAGTGAACGCCGCCCGCGCCGTGGCCCGCACCTGCGGAGACGTGGCTTACGCGGCCACGACGCCCTTGACCTGGAACGGCTTTCTGGCGGGAGCAGCCCGCGCCCACACGGCGGATATGGCCGCCCGTAACTACTTCGCCCACGTCTCGCCCGAGGGCAGCACGATTTCTATGCGTGCAGAGGCCGCAGGTTACACGGGCTGGCTCACGCTGGGCGAAAACATCGCTGCTGGGTACACCATTCAGAACGTCGTGCAGGGCTGGATCGATAGCCCCGGCCACTGCAAGAACCTGATGGACCCCAAGTTCAAGGAAATGGGCGCGGGCTACACCTACCGGACGGGCAGCACCTACGGCACCTACTGGGCGCAGGAATTCGGCACCCGCTGAACAACGGTGTGCAGTAGTGCAGTTCTGAGAGCAGTACGGAATCTGTGTTGAAGTCAGATTCAAATTGCGACAAATAATGGGCGCGGCAATCCTGTGAGGGGGATTGTCGCGCCCGTCTTTGCTGGCCCTCAGAGGAGTTGGTTCTAGCCTCCCAGATAGGCCTGCAAGACCCGCTCATCGCTGACCAGTTCGGCACTGTTGCCCTGCAAGGTCAGTTGGCCTGCATCCAGCACGTAGGTGCGGTGACTGCTCTGCATCGCCAGCCGCGCATTCTGTTCGACCAGCAAAATCGTCACGCCCTGCGCGTTCAGCTCGCGGATGATGTCGAAGATTTCGCGGACGATGATGGGCGCGAGGCCGAGGCTGGGTTCGTCCAGCAGCAGCAGTTTGGGACGGCTCATCAGGGCGCGGGCAATGGCGAGCATCTGCTGCTCTCCGCCCGACAGCGTTCCAGCCATCTGGTTTCGGCGTTCACCCAGGCGGGGAAAACGGCCATACATCCGTTCTATGTCGGTCTTCACCTCGGCGTTGCTGCGGGTGTAGCCGCCCAGCTCCAGGTTGTCCTGGATGCTCTGGCGGGCCAGCACCTGCCGCCCTTCCGGACTCTGCGCGATGCCCAGCTTGACGGCTTCGTCGGCGGGCAGCCGGGTAATGTCGCGGCCCATGAAGGTAATTCGGCCCGCTACCGGCTTCAGCAGGCGCGACACGGCCCGTAGCGTGGTCGTTTTGCCCGCACCGTTGGCCCCGATCAGGGTCACGACCTCGCCCTCGTTCACGGTCACGCTCAGGTCACGCACCGCCTGAATCGCGCCGTAATTCACGCTCATATTCTCAATGCTCAGCAGTGTCATTCGCCCCCCAGATACGCTTCGATGACTTTGGGATCACGCTGCACGCTTGCCGGGTCGCCCATGGCGATCAGTTGCCCAAAGTTCAGGACGGCTACCCGGTCACACAGGTTCATCACCAGCGGCACATGATGTTCGATGACCATCACCGTCAGGTCGAAGCGGTCGCGTACTTCCCGGATAAAGGTGGTCAGGCTCCCTTTCTCGGAGGTGTTCATCCCGGCGGCAGGTTCATCCAGCAGCAGCACGCGGGGTTCGGTCGCCAGCGCACGGGCGATCTCCAGACGCCGCTGATCGCCGTAGCTGAAGTTCCCGGCCTCCTCCCCGGCCCGGTCGGACAGGCCCACCAGGTCCAGCAACTCCCAGGCACGCCGCTCCACCTGCATTTCCTCGGCGCGGTTGGCCCCGAAGATCCCGCGCCACAGCCCGGCATGGGTGCGTGTATGCTGCGCGATCTTCACGTTTTCCAGCGCCGAAAGTGCCCTGAACAGCCGGATATTCTGAAAGGTGCGGCTCATGCCCAGTGCGGCGACCCGGTGCGGCGCGAGGCCCAGCACGGGGCGGCCTTCATAGGTCAGGGTGCCGCTGCTGGGCGGCGTCAGGCCAGTCATCAGATTGAACAGGGTGGTCTTGCCTGCCCCGTTCGGCCCGATCAGCCCAAAAATCTCGCCCTCGCGCACGTCGAAACTCACGTCGTTGACGGCCACGAGGCCGCCGAAGCGCCGGGTCATGTTGCGGGCTTCCAGTACCGTTCTGGAGGCGGTTTTGGGTGTGCTGTTGGGCAGAGAAGCGGTCATGGTGTGCCCCCTTTGGCGTCGGTGGTGGGGGCCACAGGTGGGCGGGATGGGGGCGGCGATCTGCGGAGTTTGCCCAGTGCACCCACGATGCCCTGCGGCAGATACAGGCTGGCCACCACCAACACGAGGCCGTTGATGACCAGACGCCAGTCCTGCAAGAAACGCAGAAGTTCCGGCACGGCGGTCAGGAGTGCCCCGCCCACCACCGGCCCCCACATGCTGCGCGAACCGCCGATCAGCACGAAGGCGAGGATAGCAATCGAGGCGTCGAAGGTGCCCTGCTTGGCATTCCAGGTGTTCAGAAACGGCGCACTCATGGACCCGACGATGCCTGCGATGACGGCCCCGATCACGAAGGCCAGCACCTTGTATTGGGTTGGCGGCACGCCCATTGCGTCCGCCGCCAGTTCATCTTCCCGAATGGCCCGGAAAGCACGGCCCACACGTGATTTTTGGAGCATATAGGTGAAAGCCAGCACCAGCAGCAGCATCGGCCCGAAAATCAGCAGGTATTGCCAGCGGTCCTGAAAGCCGAAGGTCTGCGGAATGCCGAAAATGCCGATGGCTCCACCGGTGATGCTCAGGTTCAGGGCCACCACACGCAGGATTTCAATGAAGGCGATGGTGGCGAGCGCCAGATAGATGCCGCGCAGCCGCAGTGCCGGAACGCCCACGATCACGCCTGCCAGAGCGCACAGCAGGCCCGCCGCCAGCCAGGTCAGTGGGAATATCCCGTTTCCCAGCGTGTCGCGCAGGCCAGCGAAGGCCGGATTGGTCAGCATGATGGCCGCCACATATCCGCCCAGCGCATAGAAGCCGGGGCTGGCAAGGCTCAGTTGCCCAGCCATCAGCGGAAAATACAGACTGAGGCCCAGCAGTCCGGCCTGAATCAGCGTGACCAGCAAAAAGCCGTAACTTTGTAGAAAGTCGCTCATGGATGACCTAGGTACCGCTGTGAAATCGTAATCGCCAATTCGGATGACATGCCTGTTTTCCCCCTCTGCTGTGCAGCCCTACAAATTTCAGCCTTCCCCACAAGGATGAAGGAGCCATGTCCTACACCTTCTGAATCAGGTTGCGGCCCAGAAGTCCCTGAGGACGCACCAGCAGAATGACGAACAGCAGGGCAAAAGCCACTGCGTCTTTGTAGGCGCTGTACTCGGCGGGCACAAAGGCTTCGGCCAGACCGATGACCAGGCCGCCCGCCACCGCACCCGGAATGCTGCCCAACCCGCCCAGCACGATCACGGCCAGTCCCTTGAGGCCGTAGACGACACCAAAATATGGCCCTGCCACGCCGAAAGCCGTACCCACCAATGTCCCTGCCAGCCCACCCAGAAAGCCCGACAGGAAAAAGGTGATCAGGATAAAGCGGTCGACGCTGATGCCCAGCAGACTCGCGGTGCTGGGGCTTTCGGCCACCGCCCGCAGCGCCTTGCCGACTTTGGTGCGCCCGATCACGTAGCCCAGCACGGCCAGCATCACCAGACTGACGGCAAAGATGATCAGCTGTACGGTGCGGATAATGACGACCTTGTCGCCTATTTTGAAGCTGAGGGCAGGCTGCACCTCACCGTAGGCATCGGAAGGAAAGTTGTAGATTTCTGCGCCCACCAGCAGTTGAATCAGGTTGACGACAACCAGCGCCACGCCCAGACTGCTGACCAATGCCAGCAGCGGATCAGCGCCGCGTGAACGCATGGGCCGGAACGCCAACCGCTCGATCAGTACCGCGACGGCTCCCGCCGCACAGGCGCCCAGAATGGTGGCGAGGCCGAACATCACCGGACTCCCCGAAAAAGGCGAGCCGTCTGGAAACAGATTGATGCCCTTCAGGAGGCCGTTGTTTTCAAATTGCCCGACCACCAGCGTATAGGTAAAGTACGCGCCCAGAGTAAAAACAGCCCCGTGTGCGAAGTTGATGATGCCCAGAATAGAGAAGACCAGTGTGTATCCAAGCGCAAAAATGGCGTAGACACTGCCGATTGCCAGCCCGTTCATCAGGTTTTGTACAAATGAACTCAGTTCCATAAGCTCTCCTTGCAGGCCCACCAAGCTCATCAAATCAAGACTTTTCCAGATTCACGTGATCAATGACCGCTGCACTCAATCAATACTATGCCGCCCACATTCAGCCCTGATTTTGCTGAATGTGGGCGGCGCTGACGATCTGAATTGATCCGGCCTTATTTCAAGAAGACGAACGAGCCAGTCTTGGCATCTTTCATCTTGATCTGAGCCACATAGAAGTCTTTCTGTACCACTTCACCGTCTTTGTCAAAGGAAATCAGGCCAAGCGGCGTGTTGTATTTGCCCAGCAGAATCTGCTTGTTCAGTTCGGTCCGCAGGTCGTCCAGATCCCAGGTGTTCAGCTTCTTTTTGCGGTCTACGGCACGCAGGGCTTCCACGAACACCTGCACGCCCGCGTAAGCCTGCGCGGCAAACTGCGGAGGATCTTTCTTGTACTGGGCGCGGTATTCCTTCACGAACACCTGATTGGCTGCGCTGGGCTGCGAGGGGCTGTAGGCCTGCGCGATGATGACCCCGTCGCAGAGTTTCTGACAGACCGGGAACATGTTGGAGGTGTTCAGGCCGTTGCCGCCGATGATCAGGCCCTTGTAGCCCAGTTGACGGAGCTGTTTGACGAGGTTGCCGCCGTCCGCTGCGAGGCCCGAGACGATGGCGAGGTCTACTCCAGCATTCAGCACCGCCGTGACCTGCGTGGTGAAATCGGTGTCGGTGGTCTGGAACTTCTGCACCGTGCTGAGGGTGAGGCCCTGAGCCTTGGCGGTTTCCTGAAAGGTTCCGGTTTCGCTGACCGAGAAGGCGTCGTTCTGCGCGTACAGTACAGCAACCTTCTTGATTTTGGGATCAAGGCGAAGCGCCGTGCGGATGGCGTTGGGGGCCACTACAGCCACCGGAGCCGACACGCGGGCAATGTAGTTCCCGATCTGCGGCACGCCCTTGGCGGTATTGCTTGGCCCCACGACCGGCACCTTGGCACGGTCGGCAATCGGGTCGGCGGCAAAGGCCTGCTGAGACAGGGTCGGCCCCACAATACCCACCACGTTTTCCTTGGTGATCAGGTTCTGGAAGGCATTGATGGCGCTGTTCTCGTCGCCTGCCGCGTCCTGAAACACCAGTTTGAAAGGTGTACCGTTGATGCCGCCGCGTGCATTCAGGAACTTCTCGGCAAATTTGGCCCCGATGACCTGTTCCTGTCCCAACAGCGCCGTGTTGCTGGTCTGAGCCACAGCCACGCCGATCGGTACCGGATTTTCCACCTTCTGGGCAAAGGCCAGACAGGCCGTCAGAGTGAGCATAGCAGCGGCAGAAACCTTGAGCTTGGTTCGGTTCATGAATGATCCCCCTGCACAATCTTCCTATTCGGGCAAGATTGAACGGCCACGCCCCTTAAACTTTTCTTAAGGATGCGCTGTTTTTAAGATGCGTTCACTATCGGGCGAGATGTGGCTCAAGTCAAGCCAGAACGCACAAAATGAGGCTCAAAAGGAAGCTTCGTTACAGGATGCCTTCGCCTAGGTGGACCGCGCTGCCCGCTGCCGTGCCACAAACGCCAGAAAGTCGGCGCGGTTCAGGGTATTGATCACTTTTTCTGGAGTCAGGCCAGCTTTGCGGGCCACCGCCACCCCGTAGCGCGTATCGGCCAGGCCGCCGGGAACGTGAGCGTCGGTGTTGATGGCAAAGGTCAGGCGCTCACGCCAGCGCAGCACGTCGCGCCAGTCCAGATCGAGGCGGTAGGCGTTGGCATTGATTTCAACAACCGTGCCGTTGGCCTCGCACGCGCCCAGCACGGCGTCCAGATCCAGCGCGTATCCCGGACGGCGCAGCAGCAGGCGGCCCGTGGGGTGGCCCAGCACCGTGATCAGGGGGTGAGAGGCGGCCCGCACCAGCCGTTCGGTCTGGCGCACGGGGTCCATCGTAAAGAGGCTGTGAACGCTGCCCACCACGTAATCCAGCGCCGCCAGTTCCTCGTCGGGGTAATCCAGCGAACCGTCGTCCAGAATGTCCACCTCTGCCCCGGCGATCACGGGGACGCCCGCCGCCTGCAACTCGCGCACTTCCTGAATGTGCGCCCGCAGCCGCTCCAGACTCATGCCGTTCGCGTAGTGCGCCGCCCGCGAGTGGTCGCCCGTGCCCAGAAATTCGTGCCCCAGCGCCACGGCTGCCGCCGCCATCTCGCGCACGCTGGCCGCCCCGTCCGACCAGGTGGAGTGGGTGTGGATCATGCCGCGCAGGTCGGCCACCGTGACCAGTTCGGCGGGGTCGGGAAGTGTTTGCCAGAGGCCGTCGTGTTCGGGTTCGCGGTACTCGGCGGGGCGCAGGTGCAGGCCCAGTTCGCGGGCCACATCTGCCTCGGTGGGGGTGGCGATCAGGCGGCCCTCTTTCAGCAGCCCGCGCCCGCTGAGGTCAAAGCCTTGTGCCGCCGCCTCTGCCCGCACTTCTTCGCGGTAGGCCGCGCTGCCGCCCATGACCATTTCCAGTGCGCCGCGTGCCTCGGCGGTGCTGTAGGCGATTTCCACGGGCACGCCGTCTATCCGCCCTGCCAGCAGCGGTTTATTTTTCACTGGCGAGAGGTCTTCGACCCAGCCTGCCAGACGCGCCGCGATGTCTTCGGGGGTGGCGGTCACAGTGACTCGGGCACTCCGAACCGTGTCCAGACCCCGCCGCACGTCGCCGGAGATGTGGGCCTCCAGCCCGCTGAGGCGTGCGGCCAATGCCTCGGCCACATCCCGCCCGGTGCTGAGGTGCTGCCTCTCCTGCGCGGCCAGGGCAAAATCCACCGCTGCCAGAATAGTGGCCGCACTTTTGGCCCCGAAGCCTTTCAGGGAAGCCAGTTGCCCGTTGTGAGCCGCCTCACGCAAGCTTTCCAGCGAGTCGGTTCCGGCGTCCCACAGGGCACGGATTTTCTTTGGCCCCAGCCCCCGCACCCGGAACAGCCCCAGTACCCCCGGCGGAATCTGGCTGGCGGCGTCCTCCAGCGGCGCGAAGGTGCCGCACTCGGCATAGGCCAGCAGTTCGGCGGCGATGCTTTTGCCCACTTTCGGCACGCCCGCGAAGCCGGAGGCCACCAAGTCGGCGGTTTCGGTGTCCAGCGCCTCCAGACTGCGGGCCGCGCCCCGGTAGGCATTGGCCCGGAACACCTCCTGCCCCAGCAAATCCAGCAGGTCGGCGGTGGTCTTCAGCACGTTGATCAGTGCCTTGCGCGAAACCTGCACGTCTTCCAGCCCCGGCAATTCCAGCTCAGCCATGACGCACCCGGCCTGCGTAGTTCACCACGCGGCCCCCCACATCGTGAATCTGCTTGAGGGCCTCGGTAAAGTGGTAGCCCACTTCCTGCGGGCTATGGGCGTCGCTGCCCAGCACAAAGCCGATGCCCCGTTCGGCGGCGGCGCGGGTCAGGTCGGGGGCGGGGTAGGCTTCGCGCACGGGTTTTCTCCAGCCTGCGGTATTGAAATCGAGGCTCAGGCCACGTTCGGCCACCACGTCCAGCGCGTGCAGGGCCGCGTAGCCGTCTGGGTCGCGGTGCCCGAATTTTTTGGGCAGATCGAAGTGGCCCAGCGCGTCAAAAAGTCCGGTGCGGGCCGCGCCTTCCATCAGCGCGTAATAGTGGCGGTAGAGGCTGCCCAGATCGCGGGCGTCGTATTCGGCCACAAACTCCGGGTTATCGAAGCCCCACGCGCCGATGTAATGCACGCTGCCGATCACGTAATCCCAGGAATGAGCTTCCAGCACGCCTTCGACAAAGCGTTCGGTGCCGGGATGATAGTCGGCCTCCAGCCCCAGCCGCACTTCCAGCCGCCCTGCAAAGGCTTCGCGGGCAGCCAGAACGCTGTCGATGTACTCCTGCAACTGGCCTTGCTGCATGCGCCACGGCGCGTCGTACCAGGCGGGCATGGGCATGTGATCGGTAAAACAGACCCCGCTGAGGCCCGCGTCCAGCGCCGCCTGCGCGTATTCGGTGGGCGTGCCTGCCGCGTGCCCACACAGCGGCGTATGCATATGCGAATCGAAGAGGGCGAGCGTCATGGAAACTAGGGTACTCGGTGGGCCGGGTGGGAAGAGGGCGGAAGCTGTAGGGCACTGGCTTTAGGCTGA
This sequence comes from Deinococcus aquatilis DSM 23025, assembly GCF_000378445.1. GTDB lineage: Bacteria > Deinococcota > Deinococci > Deinococcales > Deinococcaceae > Deinococcus > Deinococcus aquatilis. Next base: position 111,121 of record NZ_KB899705.1, read on the forward strand.
GTTTGGATCAGGCTCATCCGGCCAGCCCGCCGGAAAACTGGTGGCCGGAAAGATGGCCCGCGCCGCCGCCAAAAATTCGGGCCAGCGCTCTGGGCGGTAGCGGCGCGAGAGGTGCAGCAACACCAACTGCTCCACGCCCGCTGCGGCTGCCAGTGCCGCGCCCTGCTCTACGGTGGTGTGATGGTGGCGCTCAGCCAGAGCCGCGTCTTCGGGCAGATACTGCGCTTCCAGATACAACGTCTGCACGCCTGCCAGCCTGGGGGCCAGCCGTTCCCGTTCGGCGGGCGTCAGCAGAAAGTCGGTGAGGTAGGCAAAACTCTGCCCCGGCGTGTGCTGAAGCAGGTGTGCTTTGAGGGCGGCGGCATCGTGCGGCACGCCGTTGACGTCCAGTATTCCCTCTGCCCCAGCTTTCAGTTGTGCCAGCCATGCGCCCGGTTTCAGGCCAAGTTGGGCCAGTGCGCCCGTGTTCACGGTCATTCGGCCCGCCTCGCGCACCACATAGCCCAAGCTCACGCCGTGGTGGTGCAGTGGCAGGGCTTCTACGCTGAATTGCGGCGTTTCCAGAATCAGCCCGCCGTGTGCTCGCTGCCCCTCGTCGTGCGCCACTTCAAAGGCTTCGTGGGCATCAAAGCGGTAGGAGTGAATGTGGTGCTCGTGTACGTCGTGGACGTGCCAGACGCCGCGCAACTCGGGGGCATGGTTCCACCAGTAACCCCGGAATCGGTGAGACAGAATCCGGGCTGTTCCCGGCGGTCCCCACACCTGATTTCCAGCCGTGGCCGCCGCTGGCCGATCAAAAAGAGCGCGAAACAGCCCATCGAACCCGCCGACATGATCCATGTGCAAGTGCGAAAACAGCACCGCGTCTACCGCCTGCAAATGGCCGAACGGTACGGCGTCCAGCGTGCCCGCGCCGCAGTCCAGCAGCAGCCGGGTCTGGCTCTGCCCACCGTCCAGCGTGGCCCACAGCGCATTGTCCTCGGCGGGGCGGCCCAGCACATCAACATTCAACATGGCGTTACCCTAACGGCCTTCACGCGGCAGAGGCTAGAGGCCGAATTGCCTAATACGGCCTTCGCTGCAATTAAATGCAACCAGAATGCATAATCTTCCTGTATACTCCCCGTCTATGCCGAAGGACAGCAAGGCCACCAACACAACGAAACAGTCGGGTAAAGCAGGCAAGAAGGCAGCCCCAGCAGCGGTTGCTCAGGCTGCGGCTCCCTTTCTGCACACGCCTGAAAGCTTGCCCGCCCCCGTGCTGGCAGGCCGCGACTTCCTGAGCAATCTGGATATGAGCGCGGCTGAATTGCGCGTGGTCATGGACACCGCCCATTCGATGCGCCGGGGCGAGTGGCGCGGCGTGAAACCGCTGTCGGGCCTCAGCATGGCGCTGGTGTTCGAGAAGGCCAGCTTGCGAACCCGCACCACCTTCGACGTGGGGATGTATCAGCTTGGTGGGCATGCCATCACGCTCAGCAACGCCGAAATCGGCCTCGGCACCCGCGAGCGCGTATCGGATGTGGCCCGCAATCTGGAACGCTGGGTCGATGGCGTGATGGGCCGCGTGTATCTCCAGCAGACCCTGCATGAACTTGCAGACCACGCCTCCATTCCAATCATCAACGGGCTGTCGGACATGCTGCACCCGGCGCAACTGCTGGCCGATTATCAGACCATCGAGCAGGAATTCGGCACCGATCTGAGGGGCAAGCGCGTGGTGTACATCGGAGACGGCAACAACCTCGCCAACAGCCACATTCACATGGGCATCCTGACCGGAACAGAAGTCACCATCGTCACCCCGGTGGGCTACGAACCCAACGGCGCAGTGCTGATGGACGCCGTGAAGCGCGGCGCGAACGTAACCCTGACCAACGATCTGGGGGCCATCGAGGGCGCAGACGTGCTGTATACCGACGTGTGGATCAGCATGGGACAGGAAGCCGAGGCCGATATTCGCCGCCGCGCTTTTCAGGGCTATCAGGTCACGCCGCAGATGCTGGATACGCTCGCACCACACGGCATTTTCCTGCACTGCCTGCCCGCCCACTACGGTGAAGAAACCGTGCCGGAAGCCACCGAGCACCCCAAGAGCCGCGTCTTCGATCAGGCCGAAAACCGCCTGCACGCCCAGAAAGCCCTGATGTATCACCTGCTGGGGGCGACCAAACCGCGTTGGTAGGGGATGGGTTGTAGGTTGTGGGGAGTAGGCACTGGGAAAAGAGTGGTGGACGCTGAGGTGTTGCCCTTCCCACTTGATACGCTTCCCCCATGCTCCGCCCCCTTCTTCGCCCTCTCCTTCCTGCCGATGCCCCGGCCCTGTGCGCCTACCGCAACCATCCCGTTGTAGCGCTCTATCAGGGCTGGGCGCTGCCGTACACGCTGGCCGACGCCGAAGCTCTGGTCACGGCCATGCAGGGCCGCACTCTGGGGCAGGACGGCTGGACGCAGGTGGCCCTTGCCGATGCCCAGACCGATGAACTGCTGGGAGATTTCGCCGTGCGCGGTCTGGGCCAGCAGGCCGAACTGGGCGTGACGTTGGCACCGCCAGCACAGGGACGCGGCCTCGCGTCGCAGGGGCTGAGGCTGGTGCTGGAGCATTTATTCGGTGTTCGGGGGCTGCACCGCGTCTATGCCAGCATCGACCCGCGCAACCACGCCGCCGCCCTGCTGCTCCGGGCCGGATTCCGGCATGAGGGCACCACCCGCCAGAGCTACTGGCACCGGGGAGAGTGGACGGACGACGCTGTTTATGGGCTGCTTCACAGTGAATGGCGAGCGCAAGCCATGCAGGAGAACTTATGACATCCACTTCAACACCCAAGATTTTCATAGATGGCGAGGCCGGAACCACGGGTCTGCAAATTCGGCAACGTTTGGCAGGCCGCACCGACCTTGAGGTGCTGAGCATCGACCCGGCCCGCCGCAAAGACCCGCAGGCCCGCGCCGAACTGCTGAACGCCGCCGACCTGAGCATTCTGTGCCTGCACGATGACGCCGCCCGCGAAGCTGTAACGCTGACCACCAATCCGCAGGCCCGCCTGCTGGACGCCAGCACCGCGCACCGGGTAGACGCGGGCTGGGCCTTCGGTTTTCCCGAACTGAATGTGGGCCAGGCCGAGCGCATCCGTACGGCCCGGTTCGTCTCCAATCCCGGCTGCTACAGCACGGGCGCGATTGCGCTGCTTGCGCCCCTCACGGCGGCGGGCCTGCTTCCTTCCGACCATCCGGTGCATATTCAGGGCTACAGCGGCTACAGCGGTGGAGGCCGCGCCCTCGTCGATGCCCACGAGCAGGATCAGCCTCACCCCATGCGCGGCGAGTTCCTGAGCTACGGCCTCACGCTCGATCACAAGCACCTTCCCGAGATGATGCGCTACGGCGGCCTGACCCGCACGCCTATTTTTGTGCCCAACGTGGGCGCGTGGGCGCAGGGCATGACCGTCACCGTGCCGCTGCATCTGGAAGAACTGGGCCTCAGTGCCGAGCAGATTCACGCCGCCCTGATGAACCACTATGCGGGCCAGAAGTTCGTGCGGGTGGTGCCGCCTGCCCAGAATCCAGCCATTCTGGATCCCCAGACGCTGAACGGCACCAATGATCTGGAATTGTTCGTGTATGCCAGCGGAGATGGGAACCGCGTGCTGCTGGCCGCCCGCCTCGACAATCTGGGCAAAGGAGCCAGTGGGGCCGCCGTGCAGAACCTGAACCTGATGCTGGGGCTGGCCGGATGACCGCGCAGCGCGGGCCGAGCCAGCCGCCGATCAGCAAAGACACGCAGTTGTGTATGAGCCTATCGGCTCGCCCCGGCAACTTCGGCACGCGCTTTCATAACCACCTGTACGGCGCGTTGGGCCTCGATTTCGTGTACAAGGCCTTCACCACCACCGACCTGCCCGCCGCCGTCGCCGGAATCCGGGCGCTGGGCATTCGCGGGTGCGCGGTGTCTATGCCCTTCAAAGAAGCCTGCATTCCTTACCTGGACCGGTTGGATGCTTCCGCCGCCGTGCTGCAATCGGTGAATACCATCGTGAATGAAGGTGGCGTGCTGCACGCCTACAACACCGATTATCTGGCGGTGCGGCAATTGTTGGCCCAGCACCAGCTTGACCCGGCCCTGCGGTTCGTGTTGCGTGGCAGCGGCGGCATGGCGCGGGCGGTGGCGTTTGCCCTGCGCGACGCCGGATTCAGTTCCGGCACCATTCTGGCCCGCAACGAGGTAGCGGGGCGGGCACTGGCCCACGACCTGGGTCATCAGCACGGCCAATTCATGTGGCAGCCGGAGCACTGGCAACCGCCCCCAGAAGAAGCCCAACTGCTGATCAATGTGACCCCCATCGGCATGGCGGGCGGCCCGGAAGCGGCGGCGGTTGCTTTTACCCCGGCCCAGATCGCGGGGGCAGTAGCTGTGTTCGATGTGGTGGCCCTTCCCGCCGAAACGCCGCTGATCCGGGCAGCCCGCGCACAGGGCAAACCCGTGATCACCGGGGCAGAGGTCATAGCGTTGCAGGCGCTCGAACAGTTCGTGTTGTACACGGGGATTCGGCCCAGTGCCGAGCAGGTGCAGGCTGCTGCCGCGTTCGCCCGTTCATAGGTTGACCTATACCAATGACGGCTCCTCATACACGTAGGAGCCGTTGTCTGAGATGAACAGAGAAGCGGCGAGAAGGGTGAGGGTCGAACGGCAGTCCTGTCAAGCATCAGGAAACCGTCAGACAAGCATCAGCGGGTCTTCGCCTGTTGCTCATGCCCTTCCCACTTGTCGGGCGTCCCATAGGAACAACGCGCCAGCACGGGCGAAAGCGAGGTTCTTATGACCGGAAACGACCAGACCATGACCGACAGCGATCTGCAGACTCTCGACGATAAGGCTATGGAAAGCTTGCGTGCCCAGATTACCGAGCACCTGCAGGTCAAGGACATTAACGGCGAGCATGTGGGCACCGTGGATCATCTCGACGGCGACCGCATCAAGCTGACCAAATCCGACAGTCCTGACGGTGAGCATCACTACGTCAACCTGACCGATGTTCGCAGCGCCGATGAAGTGGCGGTCTATCTGAGCAAGACCCGCCAAGAACTCATGTCTTAAGGGCCACACAGGTTGGGGGGCAGCGCCGGGTGTGCTGCCCCCCCAACTTGTGCCTCAAAAGATGTAGAGTGAGAAAAATCACATCTCCGGGGGTTCAGACATGGCTGGAAAGTTCGTGGTAAAGCGCAGTGGCGACCAATTCATGTTCAATCTGCACGCGGGCAACAGCCAGATCGTGCTGACCAGCGAGCGGTATACCGCCAGAGCCGGGGCCATGAACGGCGTGGAATCGGTGCAGGCAAATGCCGGAGATGCCAGCCGATATGTGTTGAGCGATAGCGGCCTGCGCTTTAGCCTGACGGCCCGCAATGGGCAGGTCATCGGCACCAGCGAAACCTATTCCAGCGAGAGCGCTGCCCGCGCAGGCATGGACGCCGTGGCCCGCGCCGCCGATGGAGCAGCAGTAGACGACCAGACCTGAGGGCGCTGGTTCAGAAGTGCTGGGCCTGAATTTTCCTTCTGCCCACAACCCAGATCAGGCTTCTTCCAGATGTGACGTGATCTGAATCTCACCGTTCAGGCCATCTTGCTGCACGCTGAACTGGCCCTCCTTGACGCCTTCCAGCAGGGCCGCGAAATAGGTGGTCTGTTCACCCCAGTTCTGTGCTGGAATGCCCCGAAAAGTAAAGGTTCGAAGCCTAATCCCAAAGGCCCGCAGCGCCCCTAAAGCGTCGGCCAGCGTGAGGCGTTCGCGGGCCAACAGAGGCACCTCAACCTGACGCACGGCGTTTTGCGCGGCCTGCACCAGCTTGTTGAGGCTGCCCTGTGGGTTACGGGGGCGTTCGCGGCGTGGCAGGGTCACGGGCACGGCGCGGGCGGCGATCAATCCTTCCCGTTCGCGCCGCCTTGCCGATAAAAAGCCCACCAATGCGTCAAGTTCAGCGAGGGCTTCCACCCCTTCCACCAGTTCATCCAGCAGGTCGTCAGGCCAGGGTTCCTCTGTGGGTTCGGGCGCAGGCTGGGGCAGCAGCAGGCGGGCTTTCAGGGCAATCACGCCCGCCAGCGTGGGCAGCAGATCGGGCTGGGCATCGGCGTACAGTGCCCCAAACCCCTGTGCCCAGGCCAGCACTTCCCGCGTCAGGGTCAGCAGTGGCACCTGCGGGGGCGCGACCCGGCCAGAGCGCAGGGCCGAGGCCAGTTCTGCCAGCGTGCCCGAAAAACACGGGAGCTGCACGGCAAAACCGGTCTGGGGGAGGGGTGAGGCTAGCGCCGCGCCCACACTCCACTCCCTCTATTCCACATCCCACTCACAGCTTCAGAAATCCGACCTTCTCCCGCGCCTCTTCAAATACGGGCTGGGCAATGGCCCGGGCTTCTTTTGCGCCCTGCGACAGGGCGTCGCGCACAAAGTCGGGGTCGGCACGCAGGGCGGCGGCGCGGTCCTGAATGGGCGTCAGTTCCTGCGTCATGCTGCCCAGCAACAGCTTTTTGCAGTCCACGCAGCCAATCCCCGCAGTGCGGCAGCCGCTGTACACGGTTTCCAGCGTGGGCAGATCGCTGAACAGCTTGTGGTAATCCCCGATCAGGCACTTGTCGGGGTCGCCGGGGTCGGTGCGGCGCACGCGGGCGGGGTCGGTGGGGGCCACCCGCAGCTTTTGCCAGATGGAATCCAGCGGTTCCAGAATGCCGATGGTGGTGGCCTCGCCCTTGCTTTTACTCATCTTGCCCGAGCCGTCCAGCCCCGGAATCCGCAGGGCGTCTTTTTCCAGTACGGCTCTCGGTTCTGGAAACGTATCGCCAAAGGCATGGTTAAACTTGCGGGCAATCTCGCGGGTCAGTTCGATGTGCTGCACCTGATCCTCACCTACGGGCACGGTGTCGGCCTTGTACAGCAGGATGTCGGCGGCCTGAAGCACGGGATACATCAACAGGCCCGCCGGGGTACTTTCCAGCTTTCCGGCCTTGTCTTTGTACTGGGTCATGCGCTCCAGCTCGCCCACCGGCGTGATCACCGTAAAAAGCCATGCCAGTTGCGTATGCTCGGGCACATGCGACTGCACGAAAAAGATGACTTTTTCGGGGTCTAGACCTACCGCCATATTTGCCACCGCCATATCGAAGGTGCGCTGGGCCAGAAATTTGGGGTCGTAGGCGCTGGGGTTGGTCGGCGCGTGCAGGTCTACCACGCAGTAGATGGAGTTCTTGCCCAGCTGGTCGCCCAGTTTCACGTAATTTTTCATGGCCCCGAAGTAGTTCCCGATATGGGGATCACCCGTGGGCTGAATTCCAGAAAAGACTCGCGGCATCACAGACGACATAATGTCAGCGATTCTAGCGGGCCGGGGCAGGGCAGAGCGTGGGCTGAATGGCGCAGGGGCAAGTCGATGCACTGATTGTTGTGCATGACGGGGTAGCCACGGATTGGCTTCATCCAAACCAATCGGGCGGCCCACACGATGGGGCCGCCCGATCTTAAAAGAAGATTTTGAGAGAGAAGCTTACTTGTCTGCGGGAGTGGCTGGAGTTTCTGTAGCCGGGGTCTCTGTGGCAGGAGTGGCAGGCGTGGTTGCCGGGGCATCCGTGCCCGTGGCCGGGGTCGTTGCCGGAGTTGCGGGCTTGGGCGTTGCTGCCGTCACACGCTTTTCCTGGGCGGCCAGAATGGTCTTCAGGTTGTCGGTGGGCTTGAGGGCCGCGACCTGTTTGGCAACGTAAGCCGATCCCACTTCATTCTTTTTGGTGCCCAACACCTGCTGCTCGATCTGGCTGCGAACGGCACTGAGGGGCTGAGTGGCGGCGCGTTTCAGGTCGGTCACGTAGACCACCGAGTAGCGCGTACCGACCTGTACCACGTCGCTGAGGCTGCCTTCTCCAGCAGTTTTCAGGGTCTTGGCCGTAAAGACGGCGGCATTGAGTTCCTCGCCCAGTTTGCCGTCGCCACCGGTCACGGCTCCGCGCTCGCTGACGGTTCCGCCCGCTTTGGTGGCAGCCTGCGTAAAGTTGCCGCCCGCCCAGCCTGCGCGGAAGGCCACGGCCTGCGCCTTGTCCTTGAAGCTGGCTTCGGTCACGGTGCCGCTGGCAGGCGATTCAAACTGCTTGATGTTCTCCTGGTAGTACTTCTGCACGTCGGCGTCGGTCACTTTCACATCACGCGCACCGTAGGCGGTGAGTGCGGCGGCCAATTCCTGCCGCGTTCCAGCCAGAGGCAACTTCTGATCCTGCGCCACTTTGCGGGCGGCGTAGCCCTGAATCAGGCTCTGAACCACCTGCGGTTTCAAGATACCGTTCACCAGTTGCGCGGCCTGATCGGCAGGAACCTGCTGCAAGAGTCCGGTGAATTGCTGGTTGCCCACCACCTGTCCGATCACTTCCGAGTAAGGAATGTTCTGGCCCGCGACCTTGGCGACGGTGGGGTCTTCGGCCTTCCAGTTCAGGTCGATGTATTCCAGTTTCATATCGGCGGCCAGCTTGTCGCCCCACGCTTCCACGGCAGCGTTCTTCTTCTGCTCGTTCACGGCGGTCAGGACGTCGGTCTTGGCCTCGGCAAATGGCTTGGGCGTGG
>NZ_KB899706.1 GCF_000378445.1 Deinococcus aquatilis DSM 23025
GAGCGAACCATCGCCTGGTTGCAGTCCTTCCGCCGTGTCCGAACCCGCGACGAGCACAAAGCCCAGAACTTCTTAGGCTTTGTCCAGCTCGCCTGCATTCTCATCCTGCTGCGCCGAATTTCCGGATGATCTCTACTCCGTAGCTTTGCAAGCCGGATGAAACACCAAAAAGCACGGTGTTTCATCGGAATCCGTATCAGTTCTGCGCTGCTCTCTTGCGTCCTGAACTGCGTTTTTACGTTCAGGCTTTTGTGTTCGGGCTCCTGCGCTCAGCCCTAGCGCTCGGCCAGCCACACACCCAGATCGGTGGCCGAGAGGGGCGGGGTGATGGCATATCCCTGTGCGGCGTCGCAGCCGAGGTCACGCAGGACGCTCAGTTGCTCCTGTGTTTCGACCCCCACTGCCGTGACGTGTAGCCCGAGACGGTGGGCCAGATCAATGGTGCCCTGTACCAGCGTCAGGCTGCGCTCGTCTCCGGGCAGGCGGGCAGTCAGGGTGGGATGGAGTTTGACGCCGCTGAGCGGAAAGCGGGTCAGAGCGGTCAGGCTGCTGGCTCCGTCGCCAAAGTCGTCCACGATCAGGCGTGCGCCGTGTGTCCGTAACTGCTCCAACAGGCCCAGTGTGTCCTGACTGTGGTCGATCAGGCTGCCCGCCGAGACTTCTATGTCGGGTGCGCCCTGCTGGGCCAGCAGCGGCATCAGGTGTTCCAGACCCGCACTGCGCCGCAGTTCTTCCAGGCTGAGGTTCACGCTGACGCGCCAGTTGATGTGGGCTGGCAGGCTGGCCCGAATCGCGTCACGGCCTCGCAACGCCTCCTGAACCACCCAGTCGCCCACCTGCATGATCAGGTCGCTGCGGCTTGCCAGCGGCAAGAATCGGCTGGGAGCCAGCGTTCCAAGCGTGGGGTGCTTCCAGCGCAGGAGGGCTTCGGCGCTGAAGGGCTGCCCGTCTTCTAGCTGGACGGCAGGCTGATACAGCAGCGTGAACTGCTCGCCCGCGATCGCGCCGCGCAGGGCGTCTTCCAGCTCGAAAGCTTCGGCGACACTGGCCCGCAACCCCGGATGAAAGGCGCTGGTCTGGGCGCGGCCCTGCCGTTTGGCGTGCTGCATGGCAATCTCGGCGTCGGCCAGAGCAGCGTCGGCGGTCATGTCGGCGGGCAGGTGCGACACTCCCAGGGCAAAGGTCAGCGATACGTCGCGGCGGCCCGAGCGCAGCGGCACCTGAAGGGCGGCCTGAATCGCCTGCACCGCGTCGTCGGCGCTGAGGTAGGGCAGATGGGCGGCAAAGGTATCGTCGGCCAAACGTGCGGCCAGTCCACCGTGCACTCCCGCCAGGTCATTCAGGCGGGCCGCCAGTTGAATCAGCAGATGATCGCAGGCCGTGCGGCCCAGCGCGGCGTTCAGTGCACCGAACCCGTCGGCGTCGAGGCACACCACCGCGCCCGTTTTGGGGGTGGCTGCCGCCGCCAGATGTTCGCGCAGGCCGGGGCGGTTGGGCAGTCCGGTCAGGGCGTCGTGGCGGGCGTCGTGTTTCATCTTGGCCTGTGCGCGGCGCAGGGCGGTCAGATCACGCAGCACCAGCAGTGTGCCGGGTCTGCCGCCCTCTTCGACCCGCGTGGCCCGCACTTCCATATGGCGGGCCACCCCGTCGGGGCGCACCACCAGCAGTTCCCGCGTCAGGGGCAGATTGAGCGTACGCAGATCAGGAATGGGCATGGGGTCGCCTTCCGGCGTATGCAGGCGCACGCCCAGTTCTCCCAGTACCCGCGACAGGCTCAGGTTCAGCAACTTGGCGGCGTCCAGACCCACCAACCCGGCGGCCTGCTCGCTGACCAGTTGGGTACGGCCCGCATGATCCAGCAAGATGGTGGCCGCGTCGCTGAGCGCCAACACCTGCGCCACCACGCTGGAGGATGCCTGCAAGCCTGCTCCGCGCCCGCTGAGGCCTGCGGCCACCAGTAACCCCGGTGCAGTGCTGCGGCGCAGAGCCAGAGGCAAGGTGCCGCCCGACACCAGGGGAACGTCGCCGTTGGCCGCGCCGCCGCTGGCTGCCACCCGTACCAGATCGCGCAGCAGTTCTGAAGGAAGGTCGGAGAAGCAGGGCCAGGTCCACAGCGGCGTTCCCACCAGAGCAGGCGCAGTGGCCGGGGCCAGATCAGACAGGCCCGTGCTGGCCGCCAATACCGTTCCCGTGTCGGTCAGCAGGGCCAGAGGGGTTTCCAGTCCGTCCAGCAGCGCCGTGAGCCGTGCCGCTTCCTGCCGCTCTCCGCTGACGTTCTGTACGGTCCACAGCACCCCAGCTGCCGCGCCGCCAAAGTAGGGCCGGGCCTCGCCGCGCAACCAGACGCCGGCGCTGCCGCTCTCCGCTGCACCTGTATTTCGGTCAGGCAACAGTGCATATTCGTCGGGTAGGTGGGTTGCCCGCCCCGCTGCCGCCTGACTCAGGCAGTGCACCAGGTCTTCCCGGCCCGGAAAGACTGCCTGAAGCGGCTGCCCCACCACCGCTGGCCCGCTCAGGCCGAACAGTTCCAGAAATGTGCGGCTGACCTGCCTGAAGACCAGATCGGCATTCAGCCACGCGGTGGGCGCGGGCAACTGCGTGATCAGCATGTCCGCCTCGCGGTTGGCTCCCTCGGCACTGGCCGCCGACAGCAGAAGCGTCAGCACTTCCACCGCACCTTCGGGTATGGCCGCTTCTTCGCTCCAGAGTAGGCCCAACAGCGCTCCGTCCCGCGTCAGCCAGGACAGTTGACCATGATCCAACCAGGCGTCAGGCGGAATCAGTTCGCCGCTGGGTGTCTCGAAGGGTGCAGCGTCGGCACGCACGCTGAGCACCTGTTTGCCCACAGAAGCAAGCAGCGTCGCTTCTGGCGCATGGACACGCAGCAGGTCACGCAGGGCGGTATGGAGGGCAGAAGTCGGAAGAGTCACGTTGGGCAGTACCTCTGGAAAAAGGGTGAGCAGGAGCAGCACACTGTAGGCGAGAACAAGAAAACCGGGGAGAGAAATGCTGAGCAGTGGGGTGAGGCAGAGACGACGCAGGGAGAAAACGCAGCAGAGCCAGTCCTGATGGAGAGGGCAGCGAGGAAAACGCGGCACTGTCAGGGCCAGCCGAGAGCCGAGTCGGAGACCTTTGCTGACTGCATCTTCTCACGTCAGTTCTTACGCTGCTCATGCAAATAGGCTGCCGGTCTGAACTGCTAGTTGGGGGGAGTGAATGGGTGTATAGCTCCAGTCTAGATCAGTCTTGGGGCGACTCAGTATTGTATGACCTCATACAATGTTCATCTGTGTGTCCCACTGCCCCGATGTGAACGACAGGACCGACTTGTTGCCTGAGGGGCAGTGTCTCTTGACCACAGTTCAGTTGGATACGATCTTCTGAAGCATCTGTCAAAAAGGGGCCGCCTTGTTGACCGAGCAGAGCGAGTGAATGTCACCGAGCAGGAGGAAGAATGGAGGCCCGAGGACGCCCTTTTCCTCAGGCCGTCAGTCGCAGAACTGCTCCAAAGCGCGGCCACGACTCTCAGACTGGCTAGACTCTGGGCATTATGTCCGATCAATCTATACAGGGCCGGGAAGCTCTGGGCCGGGAATTCCTGGAGCGGCGCAATGCACTGTGGGCCGCCTTGCGTGTGCTGGAGCCGGGATCGGCAGCCTTTGAGGCCCTCCTGACAGAACTGTCGGCTCTGATCGGTTGGAACCGTGCCCGCATCCTGGGTGGACTGGGGTTGTCGGAAGCCGAAGCCGATTCTGGCCCTTCCCTGTGAGTGCCGACATTGTGCCCTTCGATTGGGGCCGGATGTTTCTGGGTGATCTGCCCCCACTGTTTCTCCTGGAGATCGTCTTCCGTACCGCCCTGATGTTCCTGTGGCTGGTGGTGCTGCTACGGATTACGGGCAAGCGGGGACTGGCGCAACTCAGCCCGCTGGAACTCGCCATCGTGATCGGGTTGGGGTCGGCGGCGGGCGATCCAATGTTCTACCCAGAGGTGCCGCTCCTGCACTCCATGTTGGTGCTGGCTCTGGTGGTGTTCTTGCAGCGTGGGCTGTCTTATCTGGTCATTCGCAGCGAGCGCGTCGAAACGTTTGTAGAAGGAATTCCTGTGGAACTCGTGCGGGACGGCGTGATTCGTCTCGGCCCCCTCAGCCGCGCCAACCTGAGCCGGGAAGACCTATTCGAGCGCCTGCGTGGTCAGGGTGTGCGCCAACTGGGAGAGGTGCAGCGGGCCTACTTCGAGCAAGACGGCAACCTGACTGTATTTACCCACAAGGAAGATGCTCCCGCCGGACTACAGGTCGTGCCGCCGTGGGATTTGCAGTGGCCCCTGACCCTGAAGATCGGCACGACCTACAGCGGAGTCGTGGCCTGCCTGGGCTGCGGCCACACACTGGAGGCGGCTGGCCCGCTGCCAAATTGTCCGGCCTGTACAGAGGGCAAGCACGCGACCGAACAGAGCGTTGACAGTCAGGACAGCGTTCAGAGCAAAGGCTGGACGCCCGCGACCCTCGACCCTCTGGAGCCGGATGGGAGCGAGAGTTGAGGACAACGTAGGAGTCGTCCCGCTAGACGGAGTGCGGTGTTTCATTCATTTCTATAGTTCTTCCAGGACTTGTAGAGCTTGCCTTTCTCCACTACTTCTTCGCTGCCACGGTTTACCTCCACCCCCCAGCCCCCGCCCCCACAGGGGTCAGGGGAGTGGTCGCTGCGCTCGGCAGGAGTGATCTTGTCGTGTTCAGACCTGGCTTACTTGTTCATCTGAAGCGGAATTGCTCGTTCATTCCGAAATGGAATTGGCCCGCCCACTGCGTGGACGACGGCCTCACACGGCTGGGGCGGCAATGCTGTGGGGGGTGAGGGGATACAAACTTCTGGAACACTGTAATAGTGCAGCGTTTTGAAAGAGTACGTCCCTGTCCGCCAGCAAGATTTCTCGGCCACCACGCTTTTCCTACTCACTACTCACCACTGACCACTGACTGAACTCCGGACCAGACTCAGCTCCGAATTCCGATCAGGGCGTAGGCCGCCAGCGCTACTTTTTCGCGCAGCAGGTAGCTGGGGCTGGTCCGGGCGCTCAGGCGGCTGGCACTGGCATTGGCAGTGAGACCCAATGCGCGGGCCAGGGCCAGGGCGCGGGGAGCGTGGGCCTCATCGGTGACGAGGGTGATGGGCGTGTTGGGCGGCAGGTACACGCGGGCGTTGCGGAGGTTTTCGATGGTGGTGCGGCTGCGGGTTTCGGCCAATACCTGCGCCGCCGGAATGCCCAGGCGGATGAGGTAGCTGCGGCCCACCTCTCCCTCGGTGTGGGGGTCGCCCGGACGCCTGCCGCCCGTAACCACAACGGTCTGTATGCCGCCTGCCCGGTACAGCGCGAGGGCATGATCGAGCCTGCGCTGAAAGGCGGGGCTGGGCTTGCCTGCATACTGCGCGGCCCCCAAAACCACCACTGCCGCGTAAGGCTGCTGTGGGTGCGGCACACGCGGCCCCGGCAACAACAAGAACCCCAGCGCCAGCAGGCCCAGCACGGCCAGCGGCAGGAGGGTCAGGGTGGAGCCACGCGAGCGCATAGGCACCCAGCCTAGCATGAAGGAAAACCCAAGATAAGGCACGGGTGGTACGCAGAAAAGATGGTGGGATGGGGGTTGACAAGTGGAGGAAGGCTGCTTTACACCATACGGCCCTGTGCTACGCTCGCCCGCAAGTTCCTCTCATCATCTGTTTCAGGGAGTGCCCCAAACCAATATGTCTAAAACTCCAGCATTCAATACTCTGGTGATCGTCGAATCACCCGCGAAGGCCCGCACCATCGAAAAGTATCTCGGCAAGGGATACTCGGTGGAATCGAGCATCGGCCATATTCGTGACCTGCCCAAAAGCGCCGCCGACATTCCCGAAAAGTACAAGGGCAAGGCGTGGGCCAGACTGGGGCTGGATATAGAAGATGACTTCCGGCCCCTGTATGTGGTGTCGCCGGACAAGCGGGCGCACGTTGCCAAGCTTCGGAAGATGGCGGGCGAGGCCGACGAAATCATTCTGGCAACCGATGATGACCGCGAGGGCGAGAGCATCGCGTGGCACCTGTTTCAGGAGCTGAAGCCCAAAGTGCCGGTCAAGCGCATGGTCTTTCACGAGATCACCAAGGAAGCGATTCTGGCGGCCATTGCCAACCCGCGCTCTATCGATACCAACCTGGTCGAAGCGCAGGAAACCCGGCGTGCCCTGGATCGTCTGTACGGCTACGAGGTTTCGCCCGTGCTGTGGAAGAAGGTGGCCCCCAAACTCAGCGCGGGCCGCGTGCAGTCGGTAGCCACCCGGATGCTGGTCGAGCGAGAGCGCGAGCGGATGCGCTTCGTGAGTGCGTCGTGGTGGGATCTGCTGGTCACGGCCCAGACCGAGGAGGGCGCGACCTTTCCCGCCCGCCTGACCGATGTGGGCGGTGTGCGCCTCGCCACCGGCAAGGATTTCGATCCCCTGACCGGCAAGCTGAAGCCTGATTCGGGTGTGCTGCAACTGGACGAAGCCCGCGCCACCGCCCTGGCCGACGCCCTGAAGGGCCAGCCTCTCAAAATTGCCTCTGCCGAAGAAAAACCCTTTACCCAGCGGCCTTACGCGCCGTTTATCACGTCCACGCTTCAGCAGGAGGGCAGCCGCAAGCTGGGCTTTGCCGCCACGCGCACCATGCGGGCCGCCCAGCGCCTGTATGAGGGCGGTTACATCACCTACATGCGGACCGATTCCACCAACCTTTCGGCAGAGGCGGTGTCGGCGGCCCGCGCACAGGTGCAGGACATGTACGGCCCCGAGTACCTCAGCCCTCAGCCCCGCGTGTATTCCAAGAAGGCCAAAAACGCGCAGGAAGCCCACGAAGCAGTCAGGCCCGCCGGAAGCACCTTCCGCACACCCGATCAACTGAGAACCGAACTCAGCGGCGATGAATGGCGTTTGTACGACCTGATCTGGAAGCGCACGGTGGCCTGTCAGATGGCCGATGCACGGGGCCGGAGCCTGCGCGTGCGCCTGACCGGGACCGCTCTGGGCGACGACGTGACCCTGAGTGCCTCGGGCCGCACCATCGACTTCCCCGGTTTTCTGCGGGCCTATGTGGAAGGCAGCGATGATCCCGCCGCCGCCCTTGAAGACCGCGAAACTCCCCTGCCCCCGCTGAAGGCCGGGCAGACCGTGACCGGGCAGGCCGCCAAGCCTGAAGGCCACGACACCCAGCCTCCCGCCCGGTACACCGAAGCCAGCCTCGTGCAGTCTCTGGAAGGCGCGGGCATCGGGCGGCCCAGCACCTATGCCAGCATTCTGGGCACCATTCAGGACCGGGGCTACGCCGCCAAAAAGGGTCAGGCGCTGGTGCCTTCCTGGACAGCTTTTGCGACCTCTGCGCTGCTGGAACACCACTTCGGCAAGCTGGTGGACTACGATTTCACCGCCCGCATGGAAGAAGACCTCGATGACATTGCGGGTGGGCGGGCACAGCGCGTTCCGTATCTGCGCCGATTCTTTCTGGGCGAGGGCGGCGAGGGCATGGCGCTGCGGCCCCTGATCGAGCAGCAGATGGGCGAGATCGACGCACGCGGCATCGCCACCATCCGTATTCCCAGGCTGGAGGGAACGGGTATAGAGGTGCGCGTGGGGCGCTACGGCGCGTACATGCAACTGGGCGAGCAAAAAGCCAACCTGCCCGAAGGTCTGGCCCCCGACGAACTGACCGCCGAACTTGCCGCCGACATCCTGAGCCGCCCCAGCGGAGACCGCGTGATCGGCACCGACGAGGCCAGCGGGCATCCGGTGGTGGCCCGCGCGGGGCGCTACGGCCCTTACGTCACGCTGGGCGAAGGCAACCCGCCGATTCGCACCGCCAGCCTGTTTCCCACCGACGATCTGAACGAACTGACGCTGGAGCGTGCGCTGAGACTCCTGAGCCTGCCCCGTCTGGTGGGCACCTCGGAGGGCGAAGAAGTGTGGGCCTTCAACGGCAAATACGGCCCTTACCTCAAGCGGGCCAACGACAGCCGCAGCCTGACCAACCACGAGCAACTGTTCGACGTGGGCATCATGGAAGCCGAGGCCCTGTTCATGCAGCCGCGTTTCCGGGCGCGTGGAGTGGCCGCCGCGCCGCTGCAAACCTTTGAATTCGAGGGCCGCGCTCCCATCCTGCTCAAATCGGGCCGTTTCGGGCCGTACCTGACCGACGGAGAGCGCAACGCCACCCTCCGCAAGGGCGAGGAAGAAGGCACCCTGAGCGCCGAACGCGCCCTGGAGATTCTGGAAGAACGCGGCAAGGAACCCAAAGCCAAGCCCGCCAAAGCCGCGAAAAAGGCGGCTGGAACGGCGAAAGCCAAGGGGTCGGCCAACAAGACATCGGCCAGCAAAAAAGCGCCAGCCAAGGCAACTGCGACCAAGGCGACCACAGCCAAGAAAGCGCCTGCCAAGAAGTCTGCTGCCGCCAAAGCTCCCGCCGCCAAAACCCCGCTGACGTGGGCCGAACTGAAGCCTCATCTGGCTGTGCTGAGCGATCAGGAGCGCCAACTGGTCACGGCCACCCGTGAGCAAGGCCAGAAGGTCGAAGACATTGCGCCCACGCTGGGGCTGGACGTGAAGAAGGCCAAGGGCATGGCGCTTCAGGCCAGCAAGAAACTGAATCAGGCTGCGCGGGCCGAGTAAGCACGCGTTATGCCTTCCCGCGCTCGCCCCGAAGCGCCGCCGCCGCTGAATCTGGCCCGCCTTGCTGCGGGTGCTCCCGGTGTGTGGGTGGCGTTGCCGGGGGCTGAGGTGCGCCTGTTGGCACTGGCAAACAAGCAGACCGGCCCGAAGGCGGCGGGCTGGTTGGTGTGCCTGACTGGAGAAGCCCTGATTGATCTGCCAGAAGGAGATTTTGTGCGTCTGCGGGCCAGCGAAGCCCACCGCCTGATCCCAGAGGACGACTGGTCGGTGTTGCCCGTAAAGCCCAATACGGTGCTGATGTTGGTCTCCGACTGAAACCGATCTGAGGTTGATCTGTGGTGGGAGACGGAACCATTGATTCCTGGCTAGATTGGCAACTCCTCGAAGGCTGGGCGTCAGCACGAGGGGGTTGTACGTTCCCTTGACGTTGCCGGGGCATACAAGATTCCCGTACATGTTGGTTTTCCCCTCACCCCTGCTTCGTGCCCAGAGAGTTGCCCCGCCGGGCTTGGCAAGCTGAATGGAAAGCCCAAAGATGGGGCGTTCCAGTCAGTTTCTAGATGATTCGGAATCCGTAGCAGTTCGCTCCTCCCGGGAAAACACTGCCTTAAACTCCGGGTTGCGACTCCTACTGCCTTTATTAAGCCTGACAGCAGACGAGGCCATCTCTTCCCAAACAGTGCCCGCTCTCGGCGGGTATTGCTCGTTTGGGAGGCTGATTTTCCAACGTTAAGTAAGATTACTAACTGTGGAGTCAGAGCGCTGTGACATATTCTGAATAACCTTAATCTTAGAAGAACACCAAGATAAATCGGTTCAGTGCTAAAAGATTCCCTCCCTTCCGAGTCACTCGTGGATTGAATGATCAATCTCAACGAGCGGGCATACAGGGCGTATGGCTTAATATTCGTCCTTCTGATGCAAAGACTGTAGGAGCAAGAATGAAACAGCAACAGTTAATTCGTTTGGGAAGTCTGGCAATGCTGTTGAGCACGGCGCTGTTGGGTGCGGGTTCTGGGGCATTGGCCCAAACAACCTCGGGTCTGCGTATTTTGGCCCCGGCCTCGGTGGGTGGCGGCTGGGACAACACCGCCAAAGCCATTGCCGAAACCCTCAAGCGCGAGGGCATTTTTAACGATGTGACGGTGTATAACCTGCCGGGGAAAGCGGGCACTTTGGGCCTGGCCGAATTTGTCAAACTGCGCGGCCAAAGCAATCAACTGATGCTGACCGGATTTGTAATGGTGGCAGGCATTCCGCTGAATCAGAGTCCTTTTGACCTCAACAGCGACGTGACCCCGATTGCCCGCCTGACCACCGATTACGAAGTGCTGATCGTGCCCGCCAAATCGCGTTTTCGGGATGTCGAAGACCTGATCGCGGCATTCAAGGCGTCTCCGGGCAGCATCCGGTTTGGGGGCAGCAGCGCGGGCGGCAGCGCCCATATTGCCATCGGCAAGCTGGCCCGCGAACTGAATATTTCGATGGATCAGGTGCGCTACGTGCCCTCGGCGGGCGGCGCACAGGCCACCACAGCCATGCTGGGCGGGGAACTGGATGTGGTCAGTGCGGGCTACAGCGAAATAGAAGACGCCCTGAAAGGTGGTCAGGTGCGCGGGCTGGCTATTCTGGCCCCCGAAGCCGTGGACGGCATCAATCTGCCGACCCTGATCGAAAAAGGCATCGATGTAGACGTGTCCAACTGGCGCGGTGTGGTGGCCCCCGCCGGAATCAGCGCCGCCCAACGCGCCCGCCTGACCCTGATGATGACCCGCATGGTTCGCACCCGCAGTTGGCAGCAGCAACTGTCGCAAAACAAGTGGAATGCGTACTTTGCCACCGGCGACACCTTTGACCGTTTTGTGCGTTCACAAAAAACGGTGGTCACGCAACTCCTCCGAAGCCTGGACATCCTGAAATAACTCGGTTTCTGATTCACAGGCGACGGCTCCTGCCCAAGCGCTCTGTGTCTTGCCCTATCCAAGCGGAGAACTGCCTATGTTCAGAGCCACCTACACTTCAGAAACGCTGCCGCTGCTGCTCCGGTACGTGGCTGGCCTTGGTCAGACTGGATTGCTGCATTGCCAGTCCCCGGAAATGGTCGTCACAGTGCTGAGCCTGACAGGACAACAGGTGATTTCCTGCACCACTTTGCCGCCGCAGCTTGAGGGTTTGGCCGCCGTACAGGCCCTGCTGCGCCAACCGGAAGGCACCTGCCATTTTGAGGAAAGCTGGGCCGCCCAGGAAGCTCCCCTGCCCCTGCGTGCGGCCAGCCTGCTGATGCTGGACATCGAAGACCTGCTGATCAAGGTGCAAACCGTTTCTCCTGCGTTGGACCTGACCCACATTGGCCCCCACAGCGTGCCTGATCTGTTGGTTGCGGCTCCTCCTGCTGTTCTGGAGGGCGGGCCAGAATTCGCCTCTGCCGAGTTCTATGGGCGTCTTTGGGCACTGATAGACGGCCAGCGCACCGTTCAGGCGTTGGCGCACACGCTCGGACACAGTTTGGAGGAGGTGCGGCTGATCCTGGCTCAACTGGAGCAGCAGGGGGCGCTGCGTTTGGGCACCGGACCGCTGGTGTCTGCCGAAGGCATGGGCCAATTCGTGCAGGGCCTCACTGCCGTGGTCGGCCCCGTGGCAAAGCTGCTGATGCGGGATGCCCTCAAAGCCATTGGAGTGGCTCAAGAGGCCGTCCCAGTGGGCCTGCTGCCAGAGTTGAAAACGGAGGTCTTACGGGGCTGCCCGGTCAGCCGTCATCCCCAGATAGAGGCCCTTTTTCTGAGCTTGGCCAAATGGCCTCCGGCGCAGCCACCCAGCAGGCCGCCTGCCGTCCAGCCCTTTTCCTCACAGGAGTTGACGCACCAGCTGACCCATCTGCTTGGCCCGATTGCACGGGAACTGGTGCATGAAAGCTTGCAGCAGGTGCAGGGCAGTGCGTCCCCGCAGACCCTCGATACCGCGCAGATTCCCAACTTTCTGGATGCGTTGCAGGCCCTGTTGCCCCCGGCACGGCGCGGCGAGGCGGTGTTGCTTCTGCAAAGTTTTCGCCGCTAAACGGCGGGGGCTTTTTTCCTTTTGTGCTTGATCTACTGCTGTCCTTCAAGGAGGGGTCTCTATGTCTTCAACCATTCTGTCTCCAGCAACGCTGTCTTCAACACCTCGGTCTGCAACCACTCTGTCTTTAAGGGTCAAGATTTTTTTGCTGGTGCTGGTGCCTTTGCTGGTGCTGGCAACCCTGATGCTGCTGCTGATGTCAAGCCGCCATGCCAACGAATACCGTGGACTGCTGGTGCGGGCTACGGCCCAGTCGGCATCGGTGTTCGGCATGGGCGTGCAGGAATCGATGGACTCGTCGGGAAAGCCGCTGACCAGTAGCGATGTGCAAGACAGCGTGCAGATGCGTTTGATGGAACTCGTGGCACTGGGAGCCACGCCGCTGCACTTTGCCACGGTGTACACCCAGGACGGAACGCTGCTGGCCGCCTATGACAACACCTTCAAAGATTCCAGCGTCGAAACCTCAGTGCTGCGGCAAAAGTTTGTGAATCTCATGGGTCAAGGCGGCAAGACGATCAGCGCCTATGCTCAGCAGGTCAGCAGCTTTGAACCGACCAAAGCGCAAGTGACCCCGGTTCCCCTGACCCAGCGCCTGGGCCAGCAGCAAACCACCCTGACCGGCTACCCCCTACCGGGCGGGGTCGGCGTGGTGGTCCTGGGCCTCAGCGAGCAGTACATTCGCGAACGCGTGGTCGCCAGCCTTGCGCCAACAGCCTTCCTGACCCTCCTGGTGGTGCTGCTGACGGCGGTGGGCGCGGCCCTGTTTGCCAATGCCCTGATTCGCCGTATTCAGGCGCTGTCGGCGCGGGTCACGGCCATCAGCATGGGCGAACTCGATCAGCCGATTCTGGCCGATGCTCAGGATGAACTGGGCGAATTGGCCGAATCGGTGGAACGCATGCGCTTCAGTCTGGAAACCATCATGGCCCGGCTGTAGGGACATTCTCTGACCCCGCCCGGTGCTAGCGTAGGCTCATGACGGCTCCTGCTGTGCCCACCCCCGGCCTTTCTTCTCCCGGCGCAATGCCCACCCACGCGGTGCTGGACAAGGCCGTACGGGGTGAGCGCCTGAACGCCGAAGAAATCGAGTCCCTGTATCACCTGCCGCTGCCCGATGTGGCGGCGGTGGCCCACGAACTCCGCCTGACCCGGCGCGACCCCGAAACAGTCACGTTTCTGATCGACCGCAATATCAACTACACCAATATCTGCAACGTGGGCTGCAACTTCTGCGCCTTTTACCGCACAGGCCGCCAGAAAGACAGCTATACGCTGGATTACGAGGCCATCAGCGCCAAGATTCGGGAACTCGAAGCCGTGAACGGCACGCGCATCTTGCTGCAAGGCGGCGTGAATCCGGCCCTCGGCCTCGATTACTACACGGGTCTGCTGCGACACGTCAAAGCCCACCATCCCAGCATCCGCATCGATGCTTTTTCGCCCGAAGAAGTGCTGTTTATGGAAAAAACCTTCGGGCTGGACCTGAATACGCTGCTGGACACGCTCATCGAGGCGGGGCTGGACGGTCTGCCGGGAGCGGGCGGCGAGATTCTGGAAGATGAGGTACGGGCCAAAGCCGCGCCTGCCCGAATTCGCAGCGCCGACTGGTTCCGCATTCTGGACGCGGCGCAGGAAAAGGGGCTGTATACGATTTCCACGATGGTCATCGGCTTTGGCGAAACCTACGCGCAGCGCACCCGCCACCTGCTCAAAATCCGGGATCAGCAGGACAAGGCGCAGGCCGAATACGGCGGCAACGGCTTCAGCGGGTTTGCCATGTGGACGCTGCAAACCGAGCATACGCGGCTGCATGGCAAGGCTCCGGGAGCCACCGCCCACGAGTATTTGCAGCAACTCGCCATCGCCCGCATCGCGCTCGATAACATCGTGAATATTCAGGCGTCCTGGCCCGCGCAGGGGTTCAAGGTGGCGCAGGCGGCGCTGTATTACGGCGCAAACGACCTCGGCTCCACCATGTTGGAAGAAAACGTGGTCAGTGCGGCGGGTGGGCACGGGCGGCACCATGCCACCGTGCGCGAACTGATCCGCATTGCCGTAGACGCCGGATTCGACCCGGCCATCCGCAACAGCCGTTTTCAGATCATCGAACGGCCCGATGTGGACGCGGTGCTGAACCGTGCCGACGCCAACCCCGAAGCGGCGCGGGCCGTGGGCGCACTTTAAATTTTGTCAGGGGTCGCTCTGTTTTGGTTATATTCTGACTATGCGATCAATTGGCTCTAGCTTTGTCCTTATGCTGACTCTTCTGGCATCCTGTGCTCCTGCTTTATCCAGCAGCAAGTCAAATAAGACTTTGACGAGCGGTCAGACTTGGACATATCAGCTTCCGTCACCTCTAGGACTTCCGTCTCCCTCCTACTCTTTCCAAACCAAAAAAGTCGTTGGAGAGATCTATGCTGCCGAGTTTGAAGGTCTAGGGAGCATGCTTTTTGGGAACGGCTTTGCGGCGACGATCAAGGAAACACAGTTATTTATTGTTACCAACAGTCTGACTGGAAGCGGTGGAATGGTTTGCGTAGCCGAGCAGGATCCGGTAGACACCCCTAGTTTTAATGGTCAGATGTACGCCGTTACCGAAACAGACCGCAATGCCTTGATTGCAGGCGTGGCGAGTGTGGATGCTGGACAGCCCGGAGCAGCGGAAAAGGTAAAATTGGGCCTTGCCGAAACAATGAAGCAGCCTTCTTTGGGAGATTGCCTGTTGATTCGGCCCTGATGTTGGGTGCGCTCGCCGTTTGTCTACGTATCTTGCGATTCATCAAGCCTATGCCGGGGCTTTCCAATCCTTTGACCTCTAAAATACAGCCACAATAGGATCATGACGCCCCTCGTTTTTGTCGCCTGCGAAAGCTACGGCGAGGGCGCGTGGCGTCTGGAAGCGCATTTTCACCTCGCGGCGGTCAGGGATTTTCTGGAAGTGCTGACCTCGGCGGGCTTCGGCGGGCGCGGGCATCCGCCCGATCTCAGCGTCACCCTGGAAGCGGAACTGTTGTTTGAAGAGGAAGTCATCGCCGCGCCGACCTACTTTGCCGCCTCCGAACTGGGCCGCCTGCTGGGCCACGCGCCGCCCGAACTGGCCGCCCAATTCCGGGCGTGGCACGCCATGACCCGCGCCTTTGAGGGCATGGGTCGCCCCGCGAGGCTGATCGTGTGGCAGATCGAATGAGCGCCCTCGTGTTTGTCGTCTGTGAGGCCCAAACGGGGGAGAGCTGGTCTGAGGTGGCCGCCTTCGAGCATGGTTCGGCCCGTCATCTGCTGGCCCTGCTGGAAGCGGCAGAGCTGTCTGGGCGCGGGTGGCCGCCAGAGCTGGGCGTAAGTGCCCGTGCAGGACAACAGGAAGCTCAGGTCTTCGGCGCAACCTTTGTCATGGGGCCAGAACTGGCGCTCTTGGCGGCGGAAGACGACGACCCGGTGACGCTTCGGGCATGGCAAGCCTTCGCCCGCATCTACGAGGACGCGGGCGCGGCGGTACGGGTGGTGCTCTGGTTTCTGTAAGGCAGGTTCATCTGAACTGGGGAAACGATACCTCCATCACGCCCTTCTCCACACCCCCTCTACCGTTTCAGCCGCCGAAGCACGCCTGAAACTTCCGGCATCTTGAGGGCCAGCGCAAGCAGCAGATAGGCGCTCAGGCCCACGCCGCCCGCCACAACCAGCCCCAGCACACCGGGGAAAATAAAACCGGGCGCAGGCATCAGGCGGGAGATGAACCACGCCAGAGCGCCTGCCAGCGCCGCCATCGGCAGGATGCGGGCCAGATGCGAGGCGATCTGGCGCGACGGAAAGCCCAGAGCGCGGCGGTACAGCAGGGCCAGCGCCCCGGCCATCAGAATGCCGCTGATGGTGGTGCTGACGCCGAAGCCCAGCAGGCCCAACTGCGGCACCAGCAGGCGGTACAGCCCCACTTCCAGCACAAAGCCGATGGCGCTGATGATCACGGCTTCACGGGTGCGCTCGCGGGCATAGAAGGTCCGCAGCAAAATCGTGACGATGGCCCACGGCACCAGCGCCAGCGCCCAGCCGGTCAGAATGCCGCTTCCGGCCTCGAAGCGCGGCACGTCGTAGTTGGAGCGCAGATTGAACAGGCTGACGGCGTAGGGTGCGAGGGCGATCAGCAGGGCGCTCATGGGCGCGGCCAGAAAGGTGGTGGTGCGGACGGCCTGCGCGGTCAGTGACCGGAAGGCAGGCCAATCTTTTTCGGCGGCGTGCTGAGAAAAACGCGGCAGCAGCGCCAGCGCGGGCGACACCACGAACAGCCCGTTGACCATCGTGAAGAGGGCTTCTGCGTTGGAATAGCCGCCCTGTGTGCCCTGCCGAAACAGCGTGCCGTCGCTGAGCAGGCGCGTGACATACACGTTCAGCAGTTGGCGTGCGCCCGCCGTGAGGGTAAAGGGGGCCATCTGCCGCAGCACTCGCCCCAGCGCAGGATGCCGTATCAGCGCGGGCGTGGGCAGCAGCCCAAAACGCCGCAGCGCAGGCAGTTGCACCAGCAGTTGCGCCACCCCGCCGATCAGCCATCCGAAGGCCAGCCAGGTGGCCGTATCGGGCAGGAGCAGCAGCGCGATGATGCTGGCGATATTGAAGGCCACCGGAGCAAAGCTGGATTCGCGGAAATGTTCGTCGGCGTTCAGCAGGCCCATGGCAATGCTGGACAGGCTGATCAGCATCAGAAACGGCATGACCAGTTGCGTCATGTACACGGCCAGCGCCCGGTCTACGTTGGAGGTGCCCGACAGCAGCAGGTTCACGATCCACGGCGCAGCCAGGATGCCTACCGCCATCAGCACGAGGTTCACGGCGATCAGCACGCCCGAAAAGGCCGACGCCAACGCTTTTCGCTCGGCGGCATCCAGCGTCTTGTACACCGGAATAAAGGAGTTGACCAGTGCGCCTTCGGCCAGCAGTTCGCGCAGCAGGTTGGGAATCCGTACGGCCACCAGAAAGGCTTCCAGCAGCGTATTGCCAAACAGATTGATGATCTGCTGGCGCACGATTCCCGACAGCCGCGAACCCAGCGTTCCGGCCATCACGATCAGGGTGTTGCGGCCCACCGATTTCTGAGCGGGCTTTTTGGGGGTATGTTCCGGCCCTCCAGAAGCGGTGGTCGGTGTGGGCGTGGCTCCATCAAACTCGATCTGGATCACAGGTGGGGTGCTTGAGGAGCCTGAAGGCGGAACGGTCACGCGGTCAACTGTAGCGCCTCGCCGCCCTTATGCCCTCTCGCGCCACGTGAAAAGCTGTGGTAAACTCCCTCTTGCTTGTGGGGTTTACACTCCTAGAGCAGTGCGGAGAGGTGCCAGAGTGGTTGAATGGGTCAGTCTCGAAAACTGAAGTACGGGCAACTGTATCGTGGGTTCGAATCCCACCCTCTTCGCCAAAAAAAGAAAACTGCCCCGGACGGATGATGTCTGGGGCAGTTTAATTTGGTTTCCGTGAGTGTGGATCGTGGAGTGGGGGTTAACCACGTTCCACGATCCACGTTCTACATCCCACGTTCTTACAGTGCGCTCGCTCTCGGCTTCAGCGCTCCCTTCTCCTGCAGGTATTCCGCGATCTGCACGGCATTCAGGGCCGCTCCCTTCAGCAGTTGGTCGCCCGACACGAACAGTTCCAGTCCGCCCTCAAAAGCGAGGCTGGAGCGGATGCGGCCTACCTCTACGTCATATTTTCCGCTGGCGGTGAGGGGCATGGGGTACAGCTTGGCGGCGGGGTCGTCGCGCACTTCCACTCCGGCGGCGTGGCGCAGCAGTTCGCGGGCCTCGTCGGGGGTGGCGGGTCGCTCCAACTCCAGCGTAATGGCCTCGGAGTGGGTCCGCAGGGTGGGAATCCGCACGGCGGTACAACTGATGATCAGGCTCTCGTCGCCCAGAATCTTGCGGGTTTCCCACGCCACCTTCATTTCCTCCTTGGTGTACCCGTTGTCCTGAAAGGCGTCGATGTGCGGAATCACGTTGAAGGGAATCGGGTGGGCGAACACGGTGGCGGTGGCTTCCTTGCCGTGAAGCTGCATATGCGTCTGCTCCAGCAGTTCTTCCATGCCCTTCTGGCCCGCGCCGCTGGTGGCCTGATAGGTCGAAACGATCATGCGCTTGACGCCGTATTTGCGGTGCAGCGGCGCAACGGCAACCACGGCGATGGCGGTGGTGCAGTTCGGGTTGGCAATGATGCCCTTGTGGGCGAGGGCGGCTTCTCCGTTCACTTCCGGCACCACCAGGGGCACGTCGGCGTCATACCGGAAGGCGCTGGAGTTGTCGATCACCAGTGCGCCGCCCGCCACCCACGCCGGGGCCAAGGCTTTGCTGATGCTGCCGCCCGCCGAAGCCAGGATCACGTCGGCGTCTATGGCACCTTCGGGGGTGGCCTGCACGGTCAATTCCTGCCCCTTGAAGGGCAGTTTCAGGCCCGCCGAACGGGGCGAGGCGTACAGTTGCAACTCGCTGAAGTCCAGCGTGCTGTTTTCCAGCACCTTCATCAACTCGTGTCCGACCGCGCCCGTGGCTCCAACGATAGCTACTTTTAGTCCGTTCATAGGCAATCCGCTCATAGGTCTATCCTCCCAGAAAAAAAGTCCAGCACCCGCCTTCCGCCCTCTTGCCATCCAAAAAAATCCGCCCCACGACTCTCGCAGGGCGGTACTGTTGGATTGACAATTCCAGCAGGCCGCCCCTCAGGAAGTAATAGTTTCCTGGGGAATGGTCAGCCGAATGGCAGGGACACAACGCATGGTCAAACGGTAGCGGTCCGGCGGGTGCAGGTCAAGCGGGCAGGCTAGGGGGGTTCTAGGTTCAGAACTCGCTCTAGACTTGCCTCATGAAGCGCGTCCTGATCACGGGCATGTCAGGCACCGGCAAATCTTCGGTGATAGAGGCTCTGGCGGCGCGTGGATTCACGGCCATAGACACCGACTCGGACCAGTGGTGTGAATGGCAGGTGGGTGCAGAAGGCGAGGCGGCGGAACCCGACTGGATCTGGCGAGCAGACCGAATGGCACAGTTGCTCCGCGCCTCGCAGATCACGGCCCTGTTCGTGTCAGGCTGCAAGTCCAATCAGGGCCAGTTTTATCCATACTTTGACCAGATCGTGCTGCTGAGTGCGCCCCCAGAAATCATGCTGGAGCGGATCGCGGCCCGCACCAACAACCCGTATGGAAAAACGGAAGCACAGCGCGAACTGATTTTGCAGCACCTGAACTGGGTAGAGCCGCTGCTCCGGGCGCGGGCCACCGTGCAGATAGACACTTCCCGCCTCAGCGTGGCCGAAGTCGCGGATCAGTTGGCCGCTTTGGTGGCCGACCCTGTGACCTGAACGGCCCAATGACCTGAAGTGTTACTTCTTGCGCTTCAAGAACCCCAGCCATCCGGCCTTGTTCGCCAGGCTCTCCGGCGTACTGCTGCGGGTGGCAGGTGCAAAATCTTCCAGCTTGATCTCGGCCTCGGGGTGCGGCGCGGTCTGCCACTGGCCTTCGGGGGTGGCAACTGCCCCACCAAAGCGCCCAGCGGCGTACAGCGCGTGCAGGTGCTCCTGCTCCTCGGTGTTGGCGCGGGGGTCTGCGAGGGCTTCCAACATGGCAAGCAGGCTGTCGTCGTCGCAAGTCCAGTGGCCCTGTGTAAAGGTCGCTTCCTTGCCGTATATGCGGATTCTGGCGGGCATGAACCACTCCGGGCCGGGCGGGCTGACCACCGTCCGGGCAATATGTCAGTTGAAGTTTTGACCCCTACACAATAGCGCACCGGGTCAGTGAGGGACGTGAATCCGGTGGCCTGACCTGCCCGTTCAGATGGACGCTGCGTATCAACCCCAGTCTGTTTCGCAGCCCGCCCTCCTGAAAGGGGAGCATCAGACGCAGTTCTTCCCACCCTGATGGGGGCGTTGCCAGGCAACGGGGGTTAGCTTTTTTCTCCCAGCCGACGCTCGGTCCCGCCGGTCAGCCGCCCGATGTTGTCGCGGTGTTGGTAGATCAGCAGGGCCGAGAGCAGCGCCACAGCCACGCACAGCCACACACTCTGGCCTGTGACCAGGGCCACCAGCGTGCCCGCGATGACGCCCAGAATGCTGCCCGCCGAGACCAGACGAGTGAGCCAGACGGTGGTCAGAAAGATCACTGCCGTGCCGATGCCCACCACCGGAATCAGCGATACCATCACGCCGAAGGTGGTGGCCGCGCCCTTACCGCCCCGGAAGCCCAAAAAGGGGCTGAAATTGTGGCCGATGACGGCAGCGATGCCGCACAGGGCCGCCACGTTCTCACCGAGTCCCAGCCAGCGGGCCAGCCAGATCACCAGCACGCCCTTGAACACATCAAAGGTCGCGACGGCCACGGCCGGGCCTTTGCCCGCTGCCCGCATCATGTTGGTCGCGCCGCTGTTGCCGCTGCCCACCTTGCGAATATCGATGCCCCGTGCGCGGGCCAGCCACGCCGCCGCCGGAAGCGAGCCGAGCACATAAGAAATCAGGACAGCCAGGGCCGCAGTCAGAGTCACGCCCAGAATTGTACGCCGCCTTTCTTTGAAGCCGCGTTTGGATCAGGTGGGGCGGTGCAGCACACAGGTCTCAGAGTCAGTACACTGCGCCATGATTTCGGCGGCGCTGACAGGAGAACAGAGACAAAGGGTGGTACGGGTGGCACGCGGCCAGGAAGACGGTGATCTGCTGATTCGGGGCGCGTCGGTGGTGCAGCCCGCCACCCGCGAAGTCTTTGAAGCCGATGTGGTGGTGGCGGAGGGCCGGATTGCCGCCTTTGGATCAGGCTACCGGGTGGCGCGGGTGGTCGAGGCAGGCGGGACGTTTCTGGCTCCGGGGTTCATAGACGGACACGTTCACATCGAATCCAGCCTGCTGACTCCGGCGGGATTTGCGCGGGCGGTCCTGCCACGCGGTACCACGGGCATCGTGGCCGAACCGCACGAACTGGTCAACGTGGTGGGCGCGGCGGGCCTCGGCTGGATGCTGGAAGCGGGCCGAAGCTCTGGCCTGCGGGTGTGGGCCTCCGCGCCTTCTTGCGTGCCCGCCAGCGGTTTCGAGCAGGGCGGCGCGGTGGTAGGGGCCGCCGAGATTGCCGAGATGCTGGCCCATCCCGGCGTGCTGGGGTTGGCCGAGATGATGAATTATCCGGGCGTCCTGAATGCCGATCCCGGCGTGTGGGACGTACTGGAAGCGGGGCGCAGGGCGGGGCGGCGCATGGACGGGCACGCGTCGGGGGTGCAGGGGCGCGACCTGCACGCCTACGCGGCGGCGGGCCTGCACTCCGACCACGAGGCCACCACCCCCGAAGAAGCCCGCGAACGCCTGCGGGCGGGCCTGTGGCTGATGGTGCGCGAAGGTTCAGCGGCCCGCAATCTGGCGGCCCTGTTGCCCGTGCTGCGGGAAGGCCCGCGCCGCGCCATGCTGGTCAGCGATGACGTCAGCGTCGATGAGTTGCTGGAACTCGGCCACCTTGACCGACTGCTGCGAATGTGCGTGGCAGGCGGCCTGCATCCCGCCGATGCGGTGGCGCTTGTCACCTGCAATCCCGCCGAATACTGGGGCCTGCACGACTTCGGCCTGATTGCGCCGGGATACCACGCCGATTTTGTGTTGCTTAAAGACCTGAAGGGGTTCGAGGTGCTGGAAACCTTTGTGGGCGGGCAGGAAGCGCGGGCCGGAACAGTCACGCCGCCGCTGCCGGGTGGAGGCGTGAATCTGGGTGCAGGCTGGAGTCAGGCCACCTTCGACCCACCCGCCCACTGGCCCGTGATGCAGGTGCGGCCCGACCAGATCACCACCGGGGTGGGCGCACCCGGCAGCGGCGACACCCGTCTGGTCGTGGCCGACCGCTATGGCCGTGCAGAACTGGGCCAGAGCGCCCACAGCACCTGCTGGACATCCGGCACAGGTCTGACGGGCGGCACCCTGGGCATCAGCGTGCTGCACGACGCGCACAACGCGGCCTTTCTGGGCGGCACCGACGCCGATATTCGGGCAGCGGGCGCGGCACTCGAAGCCCTGGGCGGCGGCGTGGTGGTGGTGTCGGGCGGCGAGGTGCGGGCCTCCTTGCCGCTGCCCTACGCGGGCCTGATGACCGCTGCCGATCCACAGGTGGCGGCGGCGGCACTGGGAGAAATTACAGCGGCGGCGCGGGCGCTGGGCTGCGTTTTGCCCTATCCGGTCACGACCCTCAGTTTTCTGGGCCTCACCGTGATTCCGGCCCTCAAGCTGACGCCACGCGGTTTGTTGGATGTCGGAGCATGGCAGATGACCGAGGGGTCAGGACATCAATAAACGTGAAATATCTCATTTATTTCTTTAGGAATGGCGAATACACCCGGAGTTTATAGAATTGGGAGTCACTTATGCTGCTTTTGCGTTTAAGATGATGTGAGGCTTTTCGCATTCGCATGACTTCTCTCTTTCGCCAACCGAATCGCAACGCTCCAGTGCTGACCCCTGCTCAGGCATCGCGGGCCTTTTCGTGGACTCGCTTTCTGATTCTGCTGGCGCTCCTGCTGACCCAACTGGGCACGATCACGGGCGTGCTGTGGGCCAACCGGCGCAGCGGTGAAGCCGTCTTGCAATCACAGGCCCGCGAAAGCCTGAAACAGCTGGTACGTGTAACCGGTGACAATGCCCGCTCCTCTCTGCAAACCGCAGTTCAGATCGTGCAGATCAATGCGGCCCTGATCAGGGGAGGACAGCTCAATACCTACGACTCCGGAGAGGTCAGCATCGTGTTCGGCACCATGCTGGACGCCGTGCCGCAACTGGACTCGGCCCTGCTGGGAGACTCGGAGGGACGCTTCGTTCTGGTGCGCCGAAACGGAACAGGCCGTTACATCAAGGTCATAGAGCAGTCTCCCCGGCGGCAGACCACCGTGACCACGCTGGACGCCGCAGGCCGCCTGATTTCGCAGACCAGGCCTGCCGATTCCTATGATCCGCGCACGCGGCCCTGGTACAAATTGGCGGTGCTGCGTCCAGGCCAGACGATCTGGACGGCTCCTTACGTCTTCACCTCCTCTCAGTTGCCGGGCATCACCGTGGCGTCGGCCCAACGGGGTCTGGACGGCGGTGATCTGGTGATCGGGGTAGACGTGCAACTCAGCGGCCTGACGCAGATGCTGGAGCGTGTGCAGTTGACGCCGCGTGGACGGGCGTTCATCACCGATGCCGAGGGCCACGCCATCGCCGCTTCCCGTGCTTGGCCGCGCACCGTTCAGGGCCGCGTGCCCAAGCTGACCGAGGTGGGTGACCCGGCCCTGCGTGCCCTGTTGGGGGACGGCGGCCTGCCACGCCTGAAGGTCGGCCAGACGGTGGGCAGCGAGGTGACGCGCCGTTACCGGGTGGGCGGCGAGCCTTACGCGGCCGTGCTGCGCCGCGTGGAAGTGCAGCCGGGCGTCCACTGGGTGGTGGGCGTCTATGCACCAGAATCCGACTTTACCGGAGAGCTGGACAGCGTTTTTCATCAGCATCTGCTGATCATTGCCATGATGACGCTGCTCAGCGGCCTGATCGCGTGGCCGCTGGCTTTCAGGGTGACCCAGCCGTTTGCCGCGTTGCAGCGGCAGGCCACCACCGACGCCCTCACAGGTCTTCGCAACCGCGCCAGTCTGCTGGCCCAACTGAGCGAGGACGTGAGGCGCAGTGCGACCAGCCCCCACACCAGAGAACTGGGGGTCGTCATTCTCGATCTGGACGGCTTCAAGACCATCAACGACACCTACGGGCACGCGGTGGGCGATGAGGTGCTGCACATGGTCGGCGCGAGTCTGCTGGGTGCGGTGGGCGTCGGAGATACCCTGGGGCGGCTGGGCGGCGACGAATTTGCCCTGATCCTGCATGGCGAGAGCCGTGAGAGCGTGCGTCTGCGGGTCGAAGGAATTGTGCAGACCATCGTTGTGCGGCCCATCACGGTCAACGGCGTGACGCATCCGCTGGGAGCGACGGCGGGACTGGTGTTTCACGATCAGATGGTGCCTGCGCCGCACACCCTGGAGGAGATTGAGGAGATTTCACACGCCCTGCTGCTACAGGCCGATACGGCTCTGCTGAGAGGCAAAAAGCGTGAAAAGGGACGGGTCTGGATGGCCGAAGAAATCAGCGGAACGCTTCTGCTGGACTGATGGAACGGAGAGGCGTCCTGTGGGCAGGTTGACAACAGTTCAGCGCCGCACCTGCAGCGGCTGCGCCCCGAACACCTGTGCCCTCAGGCTCTCCCGCGCCGCGTTCAGTGCCCGGTCAAGCTCTGGCCCCCGCCTTGAGGCCGAACGCAGCCACACCGCCCCGCCTGCCGTGTGCCCGCAGGCCAACTGACCGGGCAGGGCGGGCCAGTGCTGCACGCTGCCGCTGCCCACCCAGACCCCGCTGGCGGCGTAATCCAGATCGCCCCAGACGCCGGGGGCGCGGGTGTGCTGCCCCGGCTCCAGCTTCAGGTGATCCAGATACAGACGGGTCGTGGCGTTCCAGACCTCTACGCGGCTGCGGTAGTCGGCAAAAGCCAGCCGCTCGCCCATGTGGACGCGCCCAGACGCCAATGTTTCGCTGAGGCCCAGTTCCGCGCCGTCTTCGAGGTCGGCCCGCACGGTCTGGGCAAAGGCGCTGCCCGCAAAGGGCAAGGTGCGTTCCGGGTAGTATTCCAGCCGCCCGCCCGAAGCCACCCGAAAGCGGATGTCCTGTGTGGCCCGCGCCCCCGAAGGCGAAGGCTGAAGCCGGGTGGCCGACTGCGTGAGGATCAGCACCCGTGCGCCCGCGCCCACCTCGGCCACGATTTCGCTGTGATCGCCGCCCAGCACGCCGCCCGTCGGGTTGACCACAAAGACCATCAGCGTGCCGCAGGGCAATTCAAAGGGCCGGATGATCATCAAGGGCGCTTTTTGCTGGTCGCGGGCCAGCACGGTTTTGCCCCGCTTTTCTTCAAACGTCAGGTGCAAGATTCCGGTGCGGGTGCGCTGTCCCGGCGTGGTGTCCGGCCTCATTCCTGAAGGCCCACCCTCGGCGGCGTGACGGCCCTGAATAGCAGGTCGTGTTCGATCCACGCGATCACCTCGGCCACCCCCAGCCCGCGTTTGAGGTCGGTAAACACGTAGGGCCGCACCTCTCCCTGTACGGTGCGCTGTGCCCGTGCGTCGGCGTCCATGACCCGCAGATCGGCCCCCACATGCGGCGCGAGGTCGGTTTTGTTGATCACCAGCAGATCGGAGTTGCGCACGCCGGGGCCACCCTTGCGCGGCACTTTTTCTCCACCCGACACGTCCAGCACGAACAGCCAGGCGTCCACGAGTTCCGGCGAAAAAGAAGACGCCAGATTGTCGCCGCCCGACTCGATAAAAATGAGTTCCACGCCCGGAAAATCGGCCTCCAGAGCTTCCACCGCCTCCTGATTCAGCGACGTGTCCTCACGGATGGCGGTATGGGGGCAGCCGCCCGTCTGAACGCCCCGGATGCGCTCGGCGGGCAGCGCGGCGGCGGCGGTCAGAATCCGCTGGTCTTCAAAGGTGTAGATGTCGTTGGTGATGACGGCCAGGGCGTAGCGCTCCCGCAACTCGCGGCACAGCCTTTCCAGCAGCGCTGTTTTGCCCGAACCCACGGGGCCACCAACACCAATTTTCAGCGGAGCAGGGGAGGGGGTCACGTCACGCAGTCTGGCGCATTTTTCGGCAGGAATCTGGAGCACACGCAATCCGTCTCAGGTCTGAAACAGCCGGGTTTCCAATCCCGCCTGCTCCTGTGCGGCAATATCCAGCAGCGGCGAAAATCCGCCCAGATCATCGGCGGTGGCGTGTAGCGCGGCCTGAATGCAGGTCTGTGCGGCGTGTTCGGCCAAACGTGCCGCCCGCTGAGCTTCCAGCCCGCCCAACCGCATCAGGCGCGTGGCAGAGGTGACGCGGCCCAGCAGATACGCACTGACATAGGCAGTCACGGCATCGGCCTGAGACGCGCCCAGGGCGGCGGCCACCGCCCCAAAACTGGTGGCGTGGTGGCGCGTGGCGGGCAGGTCGGCCAAGTCCTGCGGCCAGAGGTGCAGCGCGGCACGGCGCAGATTGGCCCCGACCCGCAGACTGGCCTCACGCGGCCCCCGCACCAGCTTCAGGTCGGTCAGCAGGGCGTCCAGCTCGGCCAATTCGGAGGGGCTGGCGGCCCAGGCCAAGGCGCAAGCGGGCGCGTCTTGCTGGCCCCAGCCGTGGGCCAGTTGCCCACACAAAAAGTCGGCCAGTTGGTCGGCGCTGCGAACCGTACCGCTGGCCGTCAGCGTTTCCAGCCCGTCGCTGAAGGCGTAAGCCCCCGTTGGAAAGGCCGAATCGGAGAGTTGCAGCAGCCTCAGCAGGGCGGGCAGGCTCATTCGTGTTCCCACGCGGGCCGCCCCAGAAACGGCCTATGCTCACGGGTGAACGGCACGCCCAGCCGGGTCAACAGGAGTTCTATCGGCGCGTCCCACAGCACCAGAAACGTATTCTGATCTTCCACGAAGTCGCGGTGCAGATTTCCGATGGCGTGCGCCACCTGCGCCGCTTCCCCCATGCTGCGCGGAACCACGGCGGCCACGTCTTCCGGCGCGGCGGCCACCACGTAGGTCATGCCATTTACGCTGTCCAGCACGCTGCCGGGGGCCAGATACGTGCCCGTGGGAAACGCCAGCAGCAGTTCCGTTCCATCGGGCGCAGTCAGGCGGCGGCGCACCCGGCGGCGATCCAGCGCGGTCATCGGCACCTCGATCACTGCTGTCCCAGAAGGAATCGGCGTTTCTGCCTGTTGCCCGTTCAGGCGCAGGCCGAGGCCCGAGAGCTTGCGGGTCATGGCAGCGGCAGCCCACGAACAAAGCTGTACCACGCGTCCAGCCCGCTGCCCTTCTTGCTGCTCAGTTCGATGACCTGAACGCCGGGCCGGGCGCGGTCAATATTCTCGCGGCACAGCGCCGAATCGAATTCCACCGCCTCCGCGATATCCATCTTGGTGATTACCACCACGTCGGCGGTATTGAACATGGTCGGGTATTTCAGCGGCTTGTCCTCGCCCTCGGTGGTGGAAATCAGCACGGCGCGGGCCGCCTCGCCCAGATCGTAGCTGGCGGGGCAGACCAGATTGCCCACGTTTTCCAGAAACAGCACGTCCAGCGCCGCCAATTCAAAGCGCGGCAGGACGGCCTGTACCATGCTCGCATCGAGGTGGCAGATGGTTCCGGTCACGATCTGTTCGGCCTGTGCGCCCCACTGCCGCAGCCGCGCCGCGTCGTTCTCGGTGGCGAGGTCGCCCACGGCCACCGCCATTCCGATCTGGCCCTGAAGGTCTTGCAGCGTGCGTTCCAGCAGCGCCGTTTTGCCCGCGCCGGGGCTGGACACCAGATTGATGGCCCGCACGCCCGCGTCCTGAAAGGTGCGGCGATTGTCGGCAGCTACGCGGTCATTGTCTTTCAGGATGTTCTGGCGCACGGTCACGATTCGGGGGGCAGTGGTCATTGTTCTCCTTTCGTTCAACTCCAATTTATTCCAGCTCCAGTTCGTCCAGTTCCAGTTCATCGCCCTGAAGCAGCGTGGGCGTGGGCAGATCGCAGACCGGGCAGCGCAGCCCAAGGGCAAGCTGGAGTTCGACGGGGCCATGTGTGGGGCAGGCTCCCACCCCCGGCACGGGCACGATGCTCAGGCGTGCGCCCTGAAGCGGCGTGCCCTGTGCGGCGGCGGGAAAGGCGGCCTGCAACGCTTCGGGCACCACCGCCGACCACTGCCCGATCCGCACGGTCAGCGCGGTAACACGTTCGCCGCCGTGCTCGTGCAGGGTTTCGGTGGCAACGCCAATCAGCGAAAGGGCGATGGAGGCTTCGTGCATAGGGCTAATTCAGTGGGCCTGAGAGGAGAGTGGGAGTGGTCAAGCTTTCGTTGAGATGAGCCAAAGCCTTGACATACTTATCGAGGATGGTTTCAGGAACAGCCGCCCCGTCATCATTTTGGACTCTCCTTGCTTCTTCAAGTCTGGCAAGTGTTTCCAATAAAACCGAGTGGTCTTGCTGAGGAAAACGCTCCGGCAATTGACAGAGAATGGGCACAGCCACAAAAGTTGCCGGATAGATCGTTCCCTGATGTTCTATCTCCGCCAGAATGTTTTCAAACAAAGGAATTTCGTCGTCTGGATAGAAACCTTCGGCGGTGAGCATCCAGTCGTAGTCTCCCGGCCCTTCAATAAGGCTACGTTCAAGCCATTCGGCAAGGCGAGGATTCTTGTAACAACTCTGGGTCAATAGATTGAGTTCTTGCTCGGTAAAGATGGACATTTGGTTTTGTACCTCAGAACAAGAAATACTTCTGCGCCATCGGCAGTGTTTCGGCGGGTTCGCAGGTGATCAGTTCGCCGTCTACCCGCACTTCATACGTCTCGGCGTTCACCTGAATATCGGGCGTTCCGGCATTCAGCACCATGTCTTTCTTGCCGATGCTGCGGGTGTTGGCAACAGCGCTGTAGCGGCGGCCAACGCTGGGCAGGTAGCCCAGTTCCAGCGAAATGCCCGACACGAAATGCAGGCAGGTACTGGCCGTGGCCCCCCCGAAGGCCGCGAACATCGGGCGGGTGTACACCGGCTGCGGCGTGGGAATGCTGGCCCCCGGATCGCCCATCTGCGCGGCCACCACCAGCCCGCCTTTGACCACCATCTGCGGTTTGACTCCGAAGAAGGCTGGTTTCCACAGCACCAGATCAGCCAGTTTGCCCACCTCGATGCTGCCGACTTCGTGCGCGATTCCGTGGGCAATCGCCGGATTGATGGTGTACTTGGCGATAAACCGCCGCGCCCGCAGGTTGTCGGCCCGGCTGTCCAGTTCGCCTGCCAGTGCGCCGCGCTGCACCTTCATCTTGTGGGCGGTCTGCCACGTCCGGGTAATCACTTCTCCGATACGCCCCATCGCCTGCGAATCGCTGCTCATCATCGAGAACACGCCCAGATCGTGCAGCACGTCTTCGGCGGCAATCGTTTCGGGGCGAATCCGGCTTTCGGCAAAGCTCACGTCCTCGGGAATACGCGGGCTGAGGTGGTGGCAGACCATCAGCATATCGAGGTGCTCGTGGATGGTATTCACCGTAAACGGCATGGTCGGGTTGGTGCTGGAGGGCAACACGTTGGGCAGCCCCGCCACCCGGATGATGTCGGGAGCATGCCCGCCGCCCGCGCCCTCGGTATGAAAGGTGTGGATGGTGCGCCCGCCAAAGGCCCGGATGCTGTCTTCCACGAAGCCCGATTCATTCAGCGTATCGGTATGAATGGCGACCTGCACGTCGTATCGCTCGGCCACGCTCAGCGCCGCGTCAATGGCAGCGGGCGTGGTGCCCCAGTCTTCGTGCAGTTTCAGGCCCAGCGCCCCGGCCCGCACCTGCTCGGCCAGCGGTTCCTGAGTGCTGGCGTTGCCCTTGCCCAGCAGTCCGAAATTCAGCGGCAGCCCGTCCAGCGCTTCCAGCATGCGGTGAATGTGCCACTCGCCGGGAGTGCAGGTGGTGGCGGAGGTGCCCGCAGTAGGGCCAGTGCCGCCGCCGATCATGGTCGTCACGCCCGATTCCAGCGCCGTCCATGCCTGCTGCGGCGCGATGAAATGGATGTGGGTATCCACGCCGCCCGCCGTCAGAATGTGGCCCTCGCCCGCGATGATCTCGGTGCTGGCCCCGATGGTCAACCCCCGACTCACGCCGTCCTGAGTGCCGGGGTTGCCCGCCTTGCCAATCGCCGTGATGCGCCCGTTTTTCACGCCCACATCGGCCTTCACGATGCCCCAGTGATCGAGGATGATGGCGTTGGTGATCACCAGATCGGGCACATCGTCATCTGATCGGGTGGCGGTGCTGCTCTGGCCCAGGCCGTCGCGGATCACCTTGCCGCCGCCGAATTTGACTTCCTCGCCGTAGGTGGTGAAATCGCGCTCGATCTGAATCAGCAACTGCGTATCGGCCAGCCGAATGCGGTCTCCGGTGGTGGGGCCGTACAGGTCGGCGTACTGTTTGCGGGAAATCTTCATTCCGTTTCTCCCGATTCTGTCCCCTTGAATCCGCCCTGTCTGGCCCGCTCCAGCGCCTGTTCCCGCTGGGTATCCAACTCGCCGCTGACCAGTGCGTTCATGCCGTACACGGTGCGGGTGCCGCCCAGAGGCACAAGCTCCACTTCTCGTTCCTCGCCGGGTTCAAAGCGCACGGCGGTTCCGGCGGGAATGTTCAGACGCTGGCCGTAAGCGGCGGCCCGGTCAAATTTCAGAGCCGCGTTGACCTCAAAAAAATGAAAATGGCTGCCCACCTGAATGGGGCGGTCTGCGGTGTTGGCAACGGTCAGCGCCGTGACGGGTTTGCCCGCATTCAGGTCGATGTCGCCGCTCTCCAGCAGGTATTCCCCCGCTACCACCCGGCTTGCGCCGCCGCGTATCGGGTCGTGAATGGTCACGAGTTTGGTGCCGTCGGGGAAGGTGCCTTCCACCTGAATATCGTGGATCATCTCGGGAATGCCGTCCAGTACGTCATCGGCGCTCAGGATGGTGGCCCCGTAGCTCATCAGGTCTTCCACGCTGCGCCCGTCCCGGATGCCTTCCAGCACCTCGGCGGTAATCAGGGCCACCGCTTCCGGGTAATTGAGCTTCAGGCCCCGCGCCCTGCGCCTGCGTGCAACCTCGGCGGCGGTGAAAATCAGCAGCTTGTCACGTTCTCGCTCGGTCAGTTGCATAGGTGGGTTGCCCCCTGAAGGTGAGGTGGTACCAGCGGTTCTGCCCATGACTGGAAAAAACGGATCCCCCCAACAGGGTGGGTAAGGCCCGGGCAGGCGGGAGAGGAGCAGCAACGAAACAGGAAGGACACAGGAGCACTGCCACGACAGGCCGATACGGCGAGTACGTATGAGATGCAGTTTGTCACAAGTTGCCGCAGGGCGTCATCAAGCTCGGCAGTTCCAGTTTCACCCTGGAGAAACCTACTCTGTTGTCCCACGGTTCAGCTGCCAAACCGGAGAACCGTCAGCAGTCAGAAAAAGTTTAGTAGCCCACACTAAAATAAATGAAAAGGGGGCCATCTACTGGGAGGCCACCCGTAACTGGGAGGCTACGTGCAGAGATTGATCAGGTGGGTGATCGGGCTGGGGTTTTTGATTGGAGTTTTGCAGGGCGCGGCGCAGGCGCAGGCGCTGCAATACGGCATCATGTCCGACAACTTTCAGGGACAGTCCGGGCTGCCTGCCGGGTATGTGGCGAGCGGCCCCAGCTACCTGAACTTTCCCGACACCTCGGCAACGGCAGCGTCCGGCCTGCCCCGCCTGAAAGTGTTTGCCGCCACTGCCAGCAACCGAAACGCCACCGAGACCATTTCGACTCTGAATTTTACCGATACGTCCCCCGGAGGCACACCGAAAGGGCTATGTAACGGCACCTCTGCGGCAGCGACCTGTGCCAACGGCAAGGGCTGGACGGGCCGGGTGATGTACGCCCTGCTCAAATTTCCGGTGTCAGGCACGTACTACTTCACGCTGGCCCACGACGACAGCGTTCAGGTCGATCTGTCGGGACAACTGACTGCCAGCGATCCCCGCACCGCCACCTACGGTACCGTGCTGGGCGGCGTCTCTTCCTTTACCCTTAACGACTCCACCTACGAAACGCTTAATACCGCGCCCTTTGTGGTCAGTGCCTCTGCGTGCTACCTGATGCGGGTGTACTGGAACAATCAGGGCGGCGTGAACCATCTGCGCCTGCGCTACGGCACCCAGAGCAACTTCTCGGATCAGGCGATTATTCCAGCCACCCAGTACCTCTTGCCCGGTGTCGCTGCCAACTGGAACAGTTGCACCAACCCCACCCTGACTATCAAGAAGCAGAGCGTGGGGGGCACGGGCAGCTTCACATTTACCGGCACCAACGGCTACAGCGGCGAGACCATCACCACCACCGCCGTCAGCACGCCCGTCACTGGCACCACCTTTTCGCTGACCAACCAGTACGTCGCTACCAGCGTCACCGAAACTGGCCCCAGCACCTTCGGACTGACCGGCGCGACCTGCACCGATGCCAATGCGGCGGTCAGCGGCAATCCCCCCACCATTCCCAGCACCCTCAGCGGCAAAACCGTGACCATCGCGTCTACGTACATCATTCCGCAGGCCCAGATCCAGTGCACGCTGACCAACAGCATGTTGGGTGTCCTGAGCCTGAGCAAGGCCAGCAACGGGCCGTGGACGGCGGGCCAGAGCGGGGCCACCTATACCCTGACCGCCAGCAACAACAACGGCACTGGCGGAAGCTCTATCGCTTTTCCCATCACCATCACAGACGTGTTGCCCAGTGGCATCACCGTGACAAACGGTGCCGTGGCGCTCAGCGGGACCAACGCCGCCAACTGGAGCTGTAACGCCGCCAGCAACGTCCTGACATGTAGCAGCAACACCGCTCTTGCTGCCAACAGCACATCTACCTTTACCTTCGGCGTCACCGTGGGCGCGTCGGCAGCCTCCACCGTCACCAATTACGCCTCTATCGCTTCCGGTACGGGCGTCACGCCGCCGACTCCTGGCCCCACCTGCACCACGGCGGGTATCTGCGCCTCGATCAATACCACCGTGCTGAGCAAGCCGACCATCACCAAATCGTTCTCGCCCGCCTCGATCCTGTCGACAGAAAACAGCACCATCACGTTTACCCTGACCAACAGCAACGCCACGCCCCTGACCAACCTTGCCTTCAGTGACACCCTGACCAACATGAGCGTGAACAGCACCGTCATCGGTGGTACCTGCGCCAACAGCGGCATCGTCAGTCCGGCTGCCCTGAGTGTGGGAGCCACGTCGCTCAACCTGACGGTGGCAACGTTGGCGGGGAACAGCAGCTGCACACTCACGGTGGTGATCAAGCCGACAACCAGCGGCACGCTGCCCAATACCACCGGCGGCGTGAAGAGTACCGAGACACCCACGACGGGTCAGGCCTCCAACACCGCCAACCTGACCGTGACTGCCGTGATCACTGCCGACCTGAGCATCACCAAGACCGGGCCGAGTACGGCAGTGTCTGGAACAACCATCAGCTATACCCTGACCCTCAGCAACGCTGGTCCTGCCCCGGCCAACAATGCCACCTTTTCCGACCCCAACACCGCCAACCTGACTGGTGTGACGGCGGTCTGCCAGAGTCCTTCAGCGGGCGTCAGTGGATGCAGTACCACCGTCGCTGGTAGCGGCAATGTCACAGGCAGTGTGACGGCCTTTCCATCGGGCGGCAGCGTACAGGTGTTGATTACGGGTACCATTCCTGCCGGGGCCACCGCCCCGCTCAACAACACCGCCACGATTACCGCCCCCAGCGGCATCACCGATTCAGCAACCACCAACAACAGCAGCACCGTTGCTACCACGCTCAGCAAGGTTGCCGACCTGAGCATTACCAAGACTGACGGCCTCAGCAATGTCAGCACTGGGCAGACCGTGACATACACCATCGTAGTGGCGAATGCCGGGCCAAGCACCACCACCGGCAACTTTGCCGACACCACCCCCAGCGGCGTCACGCTCAGCAACTGGACGTGTACCGCCACTACCGGTACCGCCAACTGTCCAACTGGCCTGCCTACCAGCGGCGGTTACACCAATACCCTGCTGAATCTGCCCACCAACAGCAGCATCACCTTTCAGGTCACAGGAACGGTCACGGCGACTTCTGGCAGCGTCAGCAACACCGCCTCGATCAAGGCCCCTGCCGCCGTTGCCAATGCTGCCGGAGTTACGGGGGCCACCAGTACTGCCACT
The DNA here is from genome assembly GCF_000378445.1 of Deinococcus aquatilis DSM 23025. Lineage (GTDB taxonomy): Bacteria > Deinococcota > Deinococci > Deinococcales > Deinococcaceae > Deinococcus > Deinococcus aquatilis. The sequence continues at coordinate 33,463 of NZ_KB899706.1, forward strand.
GATACCGATACCATTCTGGCCGATCTGAGCATCACCAAAACCGGGGCAGCGGCGGCCCAGCCGGGCAATCTGGTTACGTATACCCTGACCGTCAGCAACGCGGGGCCGTCCACTGCCACCAGTATCACCCTCACCGATTCACTGCCCGCAGGCACCAGCTTCAGCGCAGCAGATCAGGCCAGCGGCTTCAGCGGCGTCTACAACGGCAGCACCTCGCCCAAAACCGTCACCTGGACGCTGAGTAACATGACTGCCGCTGCGGCCGCCCAGACCGTGACGCTGGTCCTCAGAATGCCCAGCGCCAGCGTCGTGAGGGGTGACCCGGCCAGCCTGCCACCCACGGCAGGGATCACCAGCGTCACCAATTCAGCCACCGTCGGAAGTCCCAGCGACACTGTGACCGCCAACAACACCGCGACGGCCTCCACCGGTCTGATGCTGGCCGAGCTGATCAAACGTGTCAGGAATATCACTGCCGATACACGCGATAACGGTGGTACGGCCCGCTTCGGCATCTCCACGCAGGGCAATCCAGCTGAAAAACTGGAATACTGCCTGACTTTCCGCAATCTGGGGGGTGTGGCGCTGGGCGGGTTTGTGATTACAGACGATGTGCCCGTGAATGTCACGGCTCTGACCGATGCATACGGCCTTCCCGAGTTCGGCGTCTCGCTCCTGCGCGGCGGTACGGGTACGGCAGGCAGCCCGGCGGTCACTGGCGGCACAACGTCGCTGCTGACCAGTACAGAGGTCACTCCTGCGCTTGACGGCGGCAGCCTAAGCACAGGCGGAGGCGCGTTCGGTCAGGGCCTGCTGACCACCACCCTGACCACGCCCCTGACAATCGGTGAAAGCGGGCAGACGTGTTTCAGGGCCAGTATCCGGTGATGGCGGGCCTGTTCTGCCATGCTTTTTCGGCCCATCTGGGATATGACCCGCTGCCATCCTTTATGCTGACGGCCAGATGAGCGCCGTGATCCACCTCCAAGCGTTGGGCCTGACCGAATACGAGGCCCGCGCGTATACCGCCCTGCTGGCACTAGGACGGGCTGTGCCTGCCCGTGTAGCGCGGCAGGCGGGCATTCCTCGCCCCAAGATCTACGAGACACTGGAACGCCTGGAGGGGCGTGGCCTGGCAGCCAAAGTAGGTCAGAATCCGCTGGAATATGCGCCCCTCAGTGCCCGCGAGTACTTGGCCCGCTCGCGCCGTGCCTTCGATGACCGTCTGGGTGCCCTCGATCGAGACCTGTCTCGCCTCGCGCCCGACCCAGCCCCCGAAGCCGTGTATCACCTGTATGGCGAGGCCGCCATTCGCAGTCTGTGCGAAGACCTGACCCTGAACGCCCGCCGCAGCGTGTATATGGCCGGAGACGCGGCGCTGGCCGACCGCCTGGAACGCCTGACACCACGCGGTGTGGAACTGCACCGCACTGTGCTGACAGCTCTTCCCAGCATTGCCGCAGCCGGCCAACAGGCCTTCTTGCTGGCCCGTGACGGAGAAGCTGCCCTGATCGCTCATTTCATAGAGGAGGGCGGCGTAGGGGAGGCGCATGGGGTTCACACGCACAACCCAGTCATCATTCACCTGATCGAGGGTTATGTGCGTCTGGCGGCCCAGCACACCCCCTCTGGACATACACCTACTAGCCCGCCCACCCCATAAGTAGGTTGGATTTCGGGGTGGGAGTTGACAAGTCCGGAGGTCGCTGTTAACCTAGCTGAGCCTTGAGAGCGACACAAGAGGCAAGCAAGAGAAAACGGTGAGGGGCTGTGGCGCAGCTGGGAGCGCGTCTGAATGGCATTCAGAAGGTCAGCGGTTCGATCCCGCTCAGCTCCACCAACAACGCCCCGCCCAACAGCGGGGCAACTTTTATCACTGTGCAGGCGGTGGGTCAAACCACCTCAAGGCGATGTAGCTCAGCTGGTTAGAGCGAACGACTCATAATCGTTAGGTCCGCGGTTCAAGTCCGCGCATCGCCACCAAGACCTTAAAACCTCGTCATAGACGGGGTTTTTTGTGTTTGTACTGAGTACATGAACTCGGTCTAACGAGCAGTGATCGTTTGTTCCAGACTCCGCCAGCCTGAGTCCCGTCAGAGGCGGTCACTGATGACTTGGGAACAACTCTGGGAGCAGTTTTACTACCACCTGCGGATTCGTCGGCGCGCCAAGACGACCCTGCACTTCTACGGCACGACGCAGAGGGTCCTGGGGCGGTATAGGGCTGACGCCCAGGACTTTCCGGCTCTTCCGGCAGACGTCACCGTGCGGCATCTGCGGGCCTTTGTGGTCTGGTTGGAAGAGCGCGGCCTGGCCGCGGGTGGAATTCACGCGCATGTCCGTTCTCTGAAGTCGCTCTTTGGCTGGGCCAAGCGCGAGGAGCTGCTGCTGACTGACCCTTCGGTGCGGCTGGAGCGGCCCACCTTACCGGGACGGCGCTTGCCGAGCATGACCAACGAGTGTGTGGCCAAGCTGCTCAAAGCGGCCAAAAGCACTGCTCAGCCATTGCGGGATACGGCCATGCTGCTCACCTTCTTCGATACCGGCATCCGCCTCGAAGAGTTGATCACTCTGCGGCGGGACGACGTGAAGGTCGACCGGGGCGTGCTGCGCGTGATCGGCAAGGGAGACAAGGAACGCGCCGTGCCCATCGGCACCCGCGCGCTGACGGCCATCAACGCGTATGTGGTGAGGGAGCGTTCCCTCCAGCACGCTGGGGTGGCCGAATTGTTCGTGAGCCGCCGGGGTCTGCCCATGACCCGCAGCTGTGTTTCTCTCCTGCTCAAGCGGCTGTCGCTGGTCAGTGGCTTCGAGCGCGCCCAAACCACGCCCCACACCTTCCGGCGCGGCTTTGCAGTGGAGTTCCTGCGCAATGGGGGAGACGTGTTCACCCTCCAGCAGATCCTCGGGCACAGCAGCCTCGAGATGACGCGCCGCTACGTGAACTTCCTCGACGAGGATCTCAAAGCCGCCCACCTGCGGTTTTCACCGGGAGACCGCCTGTGATGCCGGACGCGTTGACGGCGGCCTTGGATCGGTACCGATTCGGCCCACCTCAGCATGTTGAGCACATCGAGAAAGGCGGTGAATGGCGAGTGCGTAGCGGTGACCGGGTCTTGCGCTGGTCACTCACCGATGCCTTATCGGCCGACCACATCGTGCGGGATGCCCGGATGTTGGTTACCCTCGAACACCACGGCATTCCGGCGCCGCACCTGCTGGCCCTGGACACCACCGACCCCCAACAGGTTGTAAGTGTGCAGCACCTTTTGCTGCCAGGTGCGCGGCTTGATGTCGAAGCGGCTGGACTGACTGAGCGTGGTTGGCAGGCGTTGGGGGCTTACTTGCGGGCGCTGCATGACCGGGGGCCGGTACCGCCCTTTCAACAGGCGGCGTCGGACGAAACGGTCTGGCAGGAGGCGCTGCGCACTCTAAATGAGGCAAACAGGCTCACACCCACCGACCGAGCTTGGCTACAGCGGTGGTGGACCCTGCTGCCCCCAGCGCCCCTCGTATTGACCCACGGCTTCGCAGATCCCGGCTGGGTAGTGACCGACTCCCAGCGCGAGCTGATCCTGGGCCTCACCGATTGGAGCGTCGCCCAAGGTCGCTCGGCAGGGCACGATTTTCTGCGTTTGCCGGAGTCGGCTTTAGAGACGGTCTTGGAAGGCTACGGGCCCTCCGGCACTGGCCTCTTCCTGCGGGCCAAGTTGCTGAGTCTGGTTCAGGGGGCCGCGCAGGAGGGTCAAACTGCTGCTTGTGCAGAGGTTTTTGCCGACCTGCTTCAGCGTTTGGGGCTGAGCATGGGTCATTAAAGCCGCGGCTTTGGGCTGTTGGGTGCGGCTCTATTTTGGGGGGCTTGACAACCTCGTTACACTGGCGATGACAGACCAGTCCTGAGGCTGGTCTCAGTCGTCTCTTTACAGCCCACTTTTAACCCCTGCACCCCGGAGAACTTCTCCGGGGTGTGTTGCTGTCGCCCCTTGCGTCCTTCAGGAGGATGTTCCTTATGTCCAATCAGCGCTTTTACTGTGTGTACTCTGCCGTGCTGGCCAACGCCCCACCCACTGTCTGCGGGTCAGTCTCGCCCTTTGTAGGAGATACTGCCGACCCTGCCACCTGTGCCTTGAACTGGACATACGCCCGCTGTGCGGCAGGCAGGTCAGTCGCGTACACGATCGGCTGGCCTCTTCCAGGCATTTTGAACTCCTGAAGTCCCAGCCGCTTCATCACTTCTCTCTCGGCTTTGGCGTGGGTGTCTTTGGCCGTCTCCAGATCGCGGTAAGCCCACTGCTCCCGTTTGAGAACCGCCTGATGAAGGGCGGCGCTTGGGGGCAACGGTGCTGCCAGACGCTTGAGCCCCTGGATCAGGTGTGGGGTGTTCGTACTGCTGTGATGAGCCTGAACAAGCCCAGCGCCGATCAGTGCGTGGCGCGGCACCCCACCGAGGACATCCAGGAGATCTTGAGCAATCGCCTGCGTGGCGTCTCGCCACCGGGGTGATTGGCTTCCCCGAACGAAATGCAGGCTGGTTTGATAGGGCCTGACTTGAACCCACCTGGCTAGGCTCGGGCTGTTCAGCCGCTGCGCATCCGCCACGATGACGCGGGGGGTGCCTGTGAGGTACGTCCGGTGCTGCCGTCCCCGGTGCAGTAGTTGCAGGTACTCGGTGGCTTCTAGATGCTGATGCAGTTCTGTTCGGGCCGCTGCGTCGGAAGGGAAGAGCGCCGCAAGCTGATATTCCCGGTGTGTTCTTGGCAGATACGGCGCCTTGAGCGCGATCACGTCGCTCCCTGCGTGCTGATTTTGTCCTCGTCCTGCGAACCAGTAGCCTGTCTGAGCGTCCACAGTCAAGGTGAAGCCTGCTTGCTGATACGTGCTTTCCAACAGGGTCTTCCATTGACTGCTGGGGTGAGTCAGCCCTTTGGGGGTAATCAGCAACTGTCCGCGTCGAGGATTCTGTTGTTTGAGTTGAACCAGCTCTTCGGCGATCTGTAGACGTGCTGAACTGCGGCGCGTTTTGCCCTCGTCATAGGCGTCCAGCTTCAGCGCCAGAGCGTGTTCCACCTCAAGTGGTGCGCCCAAATCAAATGAATGCACCTTGACAGGGTGCTCGGCGAACAAGGCTTGGTACTGAAGAGGATGCGCATAGGCGTCCAAGACCAAGGCTGGGCAGGGGAGGACGATCGATCGGCGCAAGTTGTACCGCAGGTCGAAGCCCGCAAGGAGGTCACCATGAATCCCCAAGCGTTGACTCGCTTGTCCCGAACGGAACGAAGCGAGATCGGCTTCAAAAGCTTGAGCCAGGAGGCGTGCCACATCTGGAGCGGAGTGGGCGATCTGGAGCAAGGCGCGCTCAAACCCCACTGGGTCATGTGCTGAGTCAAGCCGGTCAGTCAATGTCTCCCAAAACCGCTTTCCGTAAAGCCCATACTCGCAGGCTCGACGGCGCAGATCAGGCTGGAAGGGCTCGTACTCCTTCCATGAGCCAGACTGAGCGTCAAGCATCATCTGGCCTAGTGCCTGTGCTGTTGGATCAGACTGAGCGCACATCACACCCCCAGTGAACTGTGGCAGACCTTTTGGGCCGCTGTTCACGAGGAGCGTTCCAGTGGGATCTTCGTCGATCACCAGCAGGTCGGCAGCAGCCAGCCCAGTCTGAAGTCCTTCCGTGCCTAGGACGCGGTGCAGGTGGGCGTGGCTGATGATCCTTACTCCAGGCTGGTGTGGCCAGGTGAATTGTTGGCGATATTCTGCTCGGCGGCCCAACCTGGTCAAGTGCTCCTGACCATAGACGATCTTGACATCAAGCCCGCTGTCGAGGGCCATAAAGTCGTCGCACGCTTCTTGGCCGAGAGAGGTCGGTTCGCGCGTGTCCCGTGTGGCCCACAGCACTCGCTTCAGGGTGCCAGCGGCGATCTGTTGGACGATCAGTCGCCGAGTCAACGTGCTTTTTCCGCCTCCCGGCGGCGCAACAATGACATGCACTCCGGGATCGCTGCTGAGTGCGTGTTGGACGACCGTGGAGAGTGAGCTGAGCTCAAAGACAGGGGCTTTCACAGCCGCGGAGCATATCGGGTTCGGTCCAACTGCTTTAGCACCGACGATTAGTTGTGCCAGATCCTTAACTGCAGTTTGCACTATGACCCTTGCGGTTTCCTGTGGAGAGCACAGCTAGTTTCAAAGCTTCCTTACTTGCAGACGCTTGGCCGGCAGGCCAAGTCGGCCGGAGCGCAGCGAAGGGCGAAACACGCTGGGCCTGATGTTGGCAGGGACAACCTAGTGGAGCGTCAACTTTGGTCTGTCATTCTGGGAGATCTAACAGAGCAAACTTGTGGTGCTTTGAAGCCTTGCAGCGTAAAACAGACTGATGCGCGATATCATGTACCAGAACGTCGATCAACATTTGGTTCAGGCATTCCCTGTGCTACGAGATGCCCACGAACGATTCACGATCTACTTTCAGGATTCTCTCCCACAGCATTACGCTCTGTTTTCAGAGGTGTTCTGCCCCTTTTTAGAAACTCTCTTGGCCTTGCCAAGCAGTCCAATCCGTGACGAAACCCTGTTGCTGGGATTCAAGTTTGCAGAGAGCCTACTTGAAACAGGCGATCATGCCCTTTGCGACTTGGTCTGGATCGAAATGGCTGAATCACTCGATGGGTGGTGGTTTAGCCGGGCATACGACTTTATAGGGCCGCACCTTCGAGCACATGCGGAGCGTTATGAGGAGGGATGGGCAGAGGCGATGGGAAGTGTACCTGCACCGCCTGACCCTGATCGAATCATCAACGACTCTTGGGGGGTTCGGGCGGCAGCCGTGGAGCTCCTACGGGATGACAGTATCCAACTTGAACAACTGACAGACCTAAGTTGACGCTCCACTAGGGTGTGGTGCCTTCGCATTCGCTCGGCAAAATTTCTGCAAAAGAACGCAGAAATTTTCGCTGCAAGTAGAAGCAGCCTTTCGACCACATTCTGGTCAGGCAAAGTCACGCTGGGAAGGCAGCAACTTCTCCTGATACGTGGTAAGTTGCGGTCAACTTGAATTAGTCGGTGGACGTTTTTGCGCTTTAGCAGGTGAGATTGGGCTCGAGAGGGTGCCAGGTTACAGGCCTTTGGGACGACCAACAGATTGACCGTTGCCACCCAGACTGCGGTGGAGGTGTCAGGGGTGTCAGCCTGCCTGCCAGTGTGTTCACACAGATCGGTTGCCATGTACCGACGCTGTCGCGCCGAAACGGACAGGGGAGAGGTAGCTGACAGGCAGAACTCAACGGCTGCCTTGCCAGAACGTGTGCACAACAATCTGGAAGCGGTGTGGTCCTGGGCGCCTGAGGGGACTGAGTCAAGGCAAGAGGCACTCACGTGCCTGAAACAACCAGTATTGGGACTTCGACACGCAAAGTTCGTTCGTTTTCGGGAGGATCACATTGGCCAACAGATCAATCGACCCATTGACGTAAGGAGGTTCAGCGACAAGTTAGGCAATTGCGAAAGGATTTGCTGTCCTAGAGGGCAATCTTTTTACTTCATCCTCTAGAATTTTGGAACCAAGCCTTGTGCTCTACTGGCATGGACAGGACAGCACGCGCAGTCCTCAGACATCCAGCACAACATCCAGCATCACGACATCACCCCAGGGCTGCCCCTGGGGCACATTTTTGGCGACATCCTCAGACATTCCTCTTCCACCCGGCGTCCGCCGGTGCGCGTGGGGAGGCCCGATGGCCATTTCACAAGAACAAGTTCAACGGATTCAGGAAGCACATCAGCTCGGCCATCTCGATCCCGGCATTGCCCAGCATGCAGGCGTGAGCCTTGCCACCGTCAAGCGTTACCGCACCCAGTTCGGCCTCAAGACCAACTGTGTCACGGCGCTGCGGGGCGAACTGGGCGAGCAGCTGATGGCCGACCATGCCGCAGCACGGGGGCTCCCGGTCGCCTGGCGTGCTGGACACAACGACAAGCATGATCTGGTGATTGCCGGACAACGCGTTGATGCCAAGGCCACCATGCGCCTGGCGGATGGGTCGTGGCGCTTCCGCTTGCCCTCGAAGCGCAAGAGCTTCTACAAGCAGTACAGCTACCCCAAGGATTACGCCGCTGATTGCGACGTCATTGCGCTGGTCGCCCTGCATCCAGGTACGCAGAGCCCCGACTTCTATTTCTTACCCAGTGCAGGCCTTCTGAGCGATATCCGCATTCGAGCGGGGGGTAGCTGCGACTCCATCAAGAACGATTGGAGTTTGCTTGAAGGTTCAGGTCCAGCCTTACAGGCATAGGTTCTGCTTGCCCCCTACTCCGGGGGACTTCTCTCCTCTCGGAAGGCAGTCAGGAGACCAGACGATCCCTGACATCCTTGGCCGAATTCTGTCGTGGTTGCCCCGCAACAGGCCACATCAGCAAGGTTGTCAGGACTCCCCCCCACTCCGGGGGGATGGCCGCAAGGGCACCTCAACCACGCCGCAGGACTGGACAGAGCGCTTGTGCAGGCGATTCCTAAAGGAGGAACGCCATGCACCCAGAGCTCGTCTTCGAAATGCGTCAGCACACTACCGTTGTCCAGGCCGAGAGTCTTCACGCCGCACTTGGCATCCAGACCGATCTGCGAATCTGGATCATCATGCACACCGCTGCAGGTCAGGCGGAGTTTGGCATCGATGTTTTTGATAGCGGTTCATCCCTCACCGCCTGCTGGTCACTGGCCTTCGCGGCAGAAGTGGCGCAACTGGAGCACGACCCAGCTTTGGCTCAGCGGCTGCTCTCTGGCCGCCGTTCCCTGCTGGCCTGAGCGTTGGACGTAAACAGTCCAGTCTGCGGCGGAGGGACGTAAGCACTTCAGGCCGTGCTGCTGCGCCCAGGGGTGAAAGCCGATTCTTCTCCACTGGGCGCTCGGTGCTCTCAGAGCTTCAGATGCGCGTGCGGCACCCCCCAACATCTCGCACAACGTTTCGAGAGGGCAACCTTTCATTCAATCCCCTCTGGCAGCGGCCACGCCTGCTGGCACGCTCTGTTCGTCCCTTCCCCTTCCCGGCCTGAAGAGAGCTCTTCAGGCCGCTGCTTTTTGGAGATCACATGATTCAGCACACCACTGCCCAATTCCCTCAGCCCAATCTCCGTTCCGCACGCTCCGTGCTCTCCGCCCTGACTCGTCGCCTGACCACGTTCAGCCTCAGGCGTTTCACCCAGGCGCACAAAGCCAAACGCCTGGCCCAGCGCAGACGCGAGCTGATTGCAGAAGTGTTTCAGCCAGTGATGCAGCCAGGATGGCAACTGGTTCTGCCGAAAAGTCTCAATGATTCAGCGTTTCTGCACCTGCCGCAGGGCCGCTTCCGTATTCTCCTGCGCACCCTCCGGCAGCCTCGCGGCACTTTCGCGTTCTCCCTGAACCACCGTCCGGCACCAGACGAATGCGGCTGCATCCTGCTGTGCCTCAACTCGGCGTCTCAAGAGGTCAACGTTCTCGTGTCTGCAGGTGGAAGGGGTATGCCTTATCAGCGGTTTACTGTCGACGAGGCCCGCACATATATGGAGTTCAGCGTTTCCTTGAGAGCGTAAGTTGGACCACGATCACGCGTCTGTACCTTTAGGGTGACTTTCCAGCAGGGCACCCTCACCCTCCATTGCACCTCTCAGCTTGAGTCCTCTCCTGACCTGAGGTGAACAGATGCAGCCTGTCGTTCGGCAGTATCCAACTTCTTTCGCAGCAGTGTTGCCAGCCCTCTGGTGGGACTGCTGTTCCTGTTTCAGCAAGCAGAAACCCACTGAGGAACTGCTTGCCTTGGTGTTGTCGCACCTCTAGGAGTTTCTATGACTGATCTGACCATGACCGCCCAGCCCCCTCTCACCTCTTTAAAAAGCCACGATGATGTCGTGCGCGGCCTGCCTGAACCGATTCCCGCGCCCGGATTGCCCATTAGAAGACGAACCCGACTCAAAGTTGCCGACCTGATGGCGACTGAGTTTCCCCCTCAGCAGTTCATTGTGGAAGGCTTGCTCCCCGTGGGCCTGTGCATGGTGGCGGGTGCGCCCAAGATTGGCAAATCGTGGCTCACTCTGGATCTGGTGATTAGTGTCGCCTTAGGCCGTCCATTCCTGAACCGAGTGACCCAGCAAGGGGCTGTGTTATATCTGGCTCTCGAAGACTCACCAAGGCGCTTACAAGAACGCCTCAACCGCATCGCTCCTGGAACGGCTTGGGAGACTGCGCCGCTTGAGATCTGGACGGAGATTGATCCTATAGATGAAGGTGGTTTGGCCGCGGTGAGGGGCTGGCTGGAAGTTGCAGATTGTCCCCGTGTCATTGCGTTCGACGTCTGGGGAAAGTTCGACTCCCGCGGCACGGGTACAAAAGATGAATATGCCCGCATCACGCAGACTTTGCAGCCTCTTCAGGCAATTGCCGCAGAGTTTGGGGTGGCCGTGGTGCTGATTCATCACACCAAGAAGACGCAGGGGGAAGGCTCTGCAGGCAATGATCCTTACGATCAAATCATGGGGAGCCGAGGCCTGACCTCAAATATGGATCTCACCATGATGCTCACCCGAACCCGCTTGCAGCGGGACGCAGTGCTGTCCATGACTGGGCGAGACGTGGAAGAAAACGCCATTCAGTTGACCTTCGACAAGGCGTCTTGTCAGTGGAACGAAGCGACCCATACCTCAGGGCCGAGCTTCTCTCCTGAAAAGCAGCTGGTCATGGACACCGTATCAGCAGGCTTCACCAAAGCCACGACAATCGCTGCCCACCTTGGCAAAAGCAGAACGTCCGTCACCAATCATCTGAGTGACTTGGTGCGGGACGGCCATCTGGTGCGGCTGGGTGGGGGCGAACACGGCCTACCGGTTCCTGAATCTGAAGACGACATCGATGCTCTAACGCCTGAACCCGCTGACATGACAGACAACAGTGACAGCGAAGTTCGCTTCCAGTACGACGTTCTGATTTAGCCCCTCACCCACAGCGTGTCAGGCTGTCAGTCATGTCAGGGACTGGGGATCTGGTCCAGTCCCTGACCCCCAACCCGACTTCACCCATCCACACATTCGTTTGCGCCCATGGGAGGAATACACCAGAATGCCGCCATAAACCTGTCCACCGCCGGTTGTCCCTCTCACTCCCGCTAGGAGCTTTCCCTTGCTGCACCTCGATGATCTGCGTTCTCTCCGCTCGCCTGCTGCCTTGGCCGACCTCTATCACCTGCTGGGTTATCCGGTGGATCAGGAGGCCCCGGCGTATACACCCGACGACATCGGGATAGAAGGAGCGGCGGCCAATGACGTGCGCCGGGTCTGGCTGCTGGTAGATCTGGGCGAGGGCAGTGACGGCCTGCAACACGTTCACTTTGAGGTCACTGACCTGCACGCAGCCACGCTAAGGCGCGTCACTGAGGGTTTCCTGAAACGGCCCGGCGAGTACCTGCTCACCTTTGCGACCACACAAAGCGACTTTGAGCGGCTGGTGTTTGTTAAACCCCGCCGGGACGGTGGGAGCGTCAAACTGGGCCGCCTGAGTGTGCAGCCCGCGCGTCCCACGGCGCATGACCTCTCCCTACTCCGTGAGGTCGCCCGACCTGCCGGACAGCGCGCGCAGGCCGCCCACCTCGCGCAGGTCAAGGCTTTCAATGTTGAGCGCGTGACAAAGCGCTTTTACGACGACTACCGCCGCCTGTTCGAGCATGTGCGCGGCGTCATCCGCGACGAGAACCCGAACGCCCAGCTTGGCCCACTGGAGCGCAACCGCCCTGAAGACAGGGCCAGTCTGCATGCGTTCACCCAGCGCCTGCTGGGGCGAATCATCTTCTTGTATTTTATTCAGAAGAAGGGCTGGCTGGACGAGGCCCCTGATTTTATTGCCGACCTCTATGGCAAGGCGTCCGCGCACCCTGGCGGCAACTTTTACCGCGACGGTCTGGAACCGCTGTTCTTCAACGTGCTCAACACGCCGCGTCCCAGCAACGCCAGCGATCTGGGCCGGATTCCTTACCTCAACGGCAGCCTCTTTGAGCGCGAGTACCCGCAAGACACCGTGCTGAACCTGCCCAACAGCCTGTTTGATCCCCGCGTGACCGGCAGCATTCTGCATACGCTGGGCGGCTACAACTTCACCATTGCTGAAAGCGGCGCACTGGAGCAGGACGTAAGCCTTGACCCCGAAATGTTGGGCAAGGTCTTCGAGAACATGATGGAAGAAGAGGAAGCCGCGCAGAGCGGCACCTTCTATACGCCACGCTCCATCGTGCAATTTATGGTCGAAGAAACCCTGACCCGGTATTTGGCAGACACCACCGGAATTGGGCAAGAGCGTCTGCTGCTATTGGTGGCCGACGACAGCGCCGTACATGACCTGAGCGCCCCCGAAGCCAACGCCATCATTGAGGCGCTGGGCAAGGTGCGTGTGCTTGATCCGGCGGTGGGCACGGCCTCAATGCTGGTGGGCTTTCTGAGCGCCATGATCCGGGTGCGCCGCAGTGCTGAGGCCCGCCGGGGCGTGAACGTGACCGAAGGCAGCCCCGCGCTGGCCAGTTGGAAGCGTGAATACATCCAGCACTGTTTGTACGGCGTCGACATCAAGCAGGAAGCCATTGAAATTGCCCGCTTGCGCTTGTGGTTGAGTTTGGTGGTGGACGCGCAAGAGCCTGAACCACTGCCCAACCTCGAGTACAAGCTGATGGCTGGCGACGGCCTGCTGGAAACGGTGGATGGCACGCCCTTTATCAAAGTGGAGCAGGCCATTCTGGGCGATCAGGCCCTCGTGACCGAAAAGGCGCAAGCGATTGAAACCAAGCACGAAGCCTTTTTTGCCGAGCAGCACCCAGAACGCCGCCGCGCTCTGCGGCAAGAGATTCAACAGCTGGAGCGTGAATTGTTCCGCGCTGACGTGGATGCCCGCATCAAGGGGCTGGACGGCCAGATCAGGATTCTGGATGGCCAGATTGCTCACCCCACTCTCGCTGAACGCAGCCGCGCCACCCTTGCCAAGCGCCGCACTGCCCTTGCAGAAAATATGGGCCGCCTGATCGAGCAGAAAATTAAGGTGTGGGACGAGAAGGAACCTCTGCCCTTCTTCCTGCACAACGTTCACTTTGCCGAGGTGATGAAAGACGATAACCGGGGTGGTAACGGCGGCTTTGACATCGTGATCGGCAATCCGCCCTACGTACGTACACAACGTTTAGCGAAAAACTATAAAGAAGCCTTGCAAACAGCGTTCTCAGAGGTAGCTAGTGGAACTGCCGATCTGTACGTGTATTTTTATCAAAAAGGTTTGAATGTGTTGCGCGAAGGTGGACGCTTGGCGTACATCACGCCTAATAAGTTTATGCGGGCGGGATATGGTGAGAAGTTACGCGGCGTATTGAGCAGCAAAACTAGAGTAGAGATTCTAGCCGACTTTGGTGATTTGCCAATATTTGATGCTGTTGTATTAACCTCTATTGTCATGGTGCAAAAAGCTAAACCTGATGGTGAGAGTATTCGGATGTTGCCAGAACGTACTCTAAAGGCAAAGCTCAGCGAAAATCTAACTGAGGGCGTAGACAGTTTCCGTGAAGGCATGGCGAGCTTCCATAGCTTTGCTCGTGAAGTTATGGCGGCCCTAAACCCTAATGTGTTGACAACACAAGAATGGACTCTTGATGAACCGGGGGTTTTGCGGTTGATTGCCAAGCTTAAGAGCCAAGGTCAACCATTAGGGGAGATAGTCTCAGGACAATTTAGTCATGGTATACAAACGAGCTTGAATCAAGTTTTCATAATAGATAATGAAGCAGCGCAAGCATTCATATCTGAAGACCCGAAAAATTGCGATATAATTAAGCCGTATCTGAGAGGAAAGGATATAGAGAGATGGAGGATAAATGAGCGCGAAAAAAAGTACATAATTCTGCTTAGAAATACTGGCGATAAAGCGTTAGGCCATCCTTGGTCCAGTGAACGGTCGGAAAGTATAGCTGAGAGCATTTTTGAGAGTGAATACCCAGCTATTTACAGGTATATGAAGTTAAATGAACAAGAACTTAGAGATAGGACTGAGAAAGGAAGATTTTGGTGGGAGCTTAGGTCATGTGGATATTACTCTGAATTCAAAAAGAGTAAGATAGTTTATCCAGACATGGGTAGATTACCCAGATTCTTGTGGGATGAAAGTGGAGTTTATTTAGGTAATACAACTTATTTTATTTGCTCTACAGATCGGTGGTTAGTACCTATTCTAAACTCTAGAATGACTGAATATTTTATGAATTCTATCTCTCCAACTATCATGGGTGGCTCACGCCGCTATTTCAGTCAATACCTAGAGCAACTCCCCATCGTCACCCCAACCCCAACCCAAGCAGCCATGCTCGAAACATTCACCGATGATTCCCGTCTACCCGAACTCAATGCGCTGGTATACGAGATGTACTGCCTGACGCCTGCCGAAATAGAATTAGTGGAATCGCTGACGGCTGGAGCCTATGCGGGCGCGGGCGATGCAGCAGAGGAACTGGAAGTGGACGCGGTGGGGGCTTGAGTCGGCGCAAGCTGGTAGAGTCTGCTGCTGAGCAGGAAGCACGCGAGGCAGGTTTAACAGGTCATTGTGCCGCTCTTAGTGTGGCTTTGCGAGCGCAACACATCATTGACACTGGCCAAGTTGAACAGCCCGAGCAGGATTTGATCAGAGCCTATACACAGGCCCGGCAACTCGCTGGGCCGTTTGAAGAACGCTTACGACTGGCCAAATGGCCTGGCGGAGTTCAGGCTCAAGCGCGCCCGAATAAGGTCAAGAGTCTTGAACGTCTGGTAGAAAAGTATCTATATGCTCGTACGGCTTTGGTTGTCCCAGTCGACATTTTGGGAGCAAAAGTTGTTGTGGATTCACTCTGGGGGATGTATGACGTAGCTGCCTATGTCCAACGTGTCTTCCCAGTGGTGGCGTACCGTGACCGGGTCGTGCGACCTCAAAGTAGCGGCTACCGGGATCTTCAGTTTGTGCTGGACGTCAATGGCCATTACACCGAGCTAAAAGTGATGCATGCCATGATCGACGAACTAGACGGCTTTGAGCATCGGCTCTACGAGATTCGCCGGGGACTTCAGGCCAAAGAATCTGAACAGCAGGCCAATATGGTCATCGAGACTGAGGAGGTCGACCTCAACCTAGAAGACGCTGACTTCGGCGATCCAGTGCTGACTCCAATTGAGCAATTGGTGCTGGACACACTGGACGCTACCAGTGCAGACTTGTTCAATCAGGCTTGGAAGATGATTCTGGCCGCCGAAGCTCTGCAAAGGCAGGAAGGAGGATCCCCATGACACATCCGAAAACTTCCGAGAAAGTGGTCATCAAGAAGAAAGACCGTCCGGCCTTACGTCAGGATGAGAAAAAATTTCGGAGTGTAGGGGATACCCCCAGCTCTGTGCGGTATTACATGGTTGGCCGTGTACCTGTCAAGATGCAGGAACGCTTGGATGGGGTCGTGCTGCGCGCCTACAACCCAGTATTAGGTGGCTTCGTCTCTGACTCCCGTTATTACATCACTATTAAACGGCATGAGCGCGATGGAGACGGCGTACGTCGTATTGACGAGAATGAGTATAAAAGGCAAGTGGCCGAACTTAGGGCCGCCAGCACACTATTACGTTCTGTACCCTAATAACTCAAAGGTGCCAATTCGCTTCCCTTGATTCAAGAGGAGGCAGACACCTCAGTTATTTCAGGCTGACAACTCAATAGATATTCGCAGTGATCTCAGGGGTAACCTTGCTAGGCCACGTATTTGTGCTTACCATGTTAGGAGACTGCGGTTATGCTACTGAAGTGACTCATATCATCAGCTTTATCAACTTCAAAGGCGGCGTCGGGAAGACAACTACACTGGTACAGGTTGCAGAGACACTTAGCGCCATCAATAAATACCGTGTTTTAGTCCTAGATCTTGACCCACAAACGAATGCGACCATTGCTCTTATAGGGGAAGAACGTTGGCAGCAGGCAGATGAAGATAAGCAAACCTTGGCACACTTGTTTCTTGATAAGCTGGACGGAACCAACAACTTCGATTTAGAAAAGGCTTTGATTGTAGGGGTTTCCAACCTAAAAACACGCAAGATTGATCTTATCCCATCCAGCATTCAATTGGTTGAAGCTCAAGACCGTATGCATGAGGTGGCAATAAAATCATCCTTCACAATGTCTCCTATGGAGATTGTGAAGATGGAGCTGAGTGGATTATTTTCCAACTACGATTTTATATTGATTGACTGCCCTCCTAATCTTGGGTTCATTACGCAAAATGGATTAGAGGTTAGTCATTACTATGTAACACCAGTCATTCCAGACGTAATGTCTACATATGGGATTCCGCAAATTATTCAACGCATCGAGAAATACGCACGAACTCGAAAAATTCCTGTGAAGAGCCTCGGTGTGGTAGTGACCAAATTTAACTCTAGTAGTACTCTCCACAAATCGGTTGTGAAAATGCTTCCTCGTCAACTTGCCGGGTACTACACCATGGCAGGTGCTTCACCAGCCCTAATCTTTAAAACTACTATCCCCCAGGCCAACCGATATTCCGAAGTGATGGATTACACCGCACAACAGATTAGCTATAAAGACAAGTGGGGAACAGGAAACTCTGGCTCTCATGCCCTTCATTACTACCCTTGGGCACTGACTCAAGAGATCCTCTCAAGGCTTGAAGGAGAGGCAGATGAATAAGATTGTTGCTTTAGCCCAATTAGAGCGGTTGCTTCACTTCCTTGAGAGTTATGCAGCAAAACATCCAAGCTTTAGTCAAGAACTTGAGGCAGCTTTAGACGCGACAGAAGACAGTAAAACGCCCTTGAAAACTGCGATTTACACTGACCCTCATGAATATGTTGCGGAGTATGATCTCCCAGCCTTTGAAGAGCATCTGCTTCATGCAGATGAAGAACAGGTGCGTCATTATGCAAAGCGTTTGAAGCTTAAAGCATCTAAGAAGCTAGCATTGAGTGACCTGCGTCAACAGGTGTTGCAGACCATGCGCCAGCAGTTCAACAAGGGTTCGGCCTTCGCGCGTCAGGACACGTTTTCCGAGAAGGAGGCCCCCGGCGCTGCAGCACCCGATGAAACCTTCAAGGAGTCCGGGAGTTTGAAGGATTTACCAGCAGGCACATCTGCCCCTGAGTAAACCTATCCTGCGGCATCATGGCCGGGATGCCCCACACGCCCCTCCCCGATTTCACCGATAACGAGACCCAATATCTCTCTAGCGTCCTGACAGCCCTTATTGGCGAGTACGAACAGCGCAGGATGGATATTGCCACGGGCTTTTTCAGTCCAAACGTCTGGAACGTGATCGGTGGGGCGTTTTCGCAGCTAGAACACTTGCGACTGATGCTGGGTAAAGAACCCGACATGCCGCTGGATCGGCGGGGCCTCGAACTCAAGCGGTTCTTCCGGCAGCAGCTCCGCAAGGAACTGGAAGGCGAAACGCTGGGCAGTGCCTATGCCGAGATGATCGATCAACTCGTCGCCTTCCTGCGCCGCGAGACGGTGGAAGTGCGGCTCTTCGATGATCCCTTCTTGCACGCCAAGGCCTACCTGTTCCCGAATTACAGCATCGTGGGCAGCAGCAATCTGACCGTCAATGGCCTGCGGCATAACTCGGAACTCAACACGGTCACCAAGCAGACTGGCGTTGCCAAGCAGCTCCGGGAGGAGTGGTTTGAGCGTTTCTGGACGCGAGCCGACGATTACAAGCAGGACCTGATCGACGAGCTGGAACGCAGCAAGTTCGGGGCACATCCCTACAC
The DNA here is from genome assembly GCF_000378445.1 of Deinococcus aquatilis DSM 23025. Lineage (GTDB taxonomy): Bacteria > Deinococcota > Deinococci > Deinococcales > Deinococcaceae > Deinococcus > Deinococcus aquatilis. The sequence goes on from NZ_KB899706.1 coordinate 51,250, forward strand.
CCCCTTTGAGGTGTTCGTCAAAGTGCTGTTCGAAAACTTCCGCGATTCGCTAGGGTTGAACGACCCCGGCGATACACCCGGCGTCATCAACCTCGCCGAGTTTCAGGCGGAGGGCTTCCGGCTCTCAATCGGCCTCTTGGAGCGCTTCGGGGGCGTGATGGTGGCCGACGCAGTGGGCCTCGGCAAGTCCTTCATGGGGCTGAGCATCCTCGAGGAGTACCTGATCAAACGCCGGGCACAATTCGGAGGCCGGGTGCCGCGTGGTCTAGTCGTGTGTCCGGCCCAACTGGAGAAGCTGGTCTGGCGGCCCCTCTTGGAGCGCTACGGCATTCCTGCGCAGGTCGTGAGCATGGAGTCACTGGGCCGCGAGGACTTCGACTGGAAAGCCTTTTCCAACTTCGATGTCGTGATAGTGGATGAAAGCCACAACTTCCGCAACCCCGGTGCGAGGCGCTACATCAACCTGATGCGCTTGCTGACCGGGGGCCGCAGTGACAAGCGCATTGCCCTGCTCACGGCCACCCCAGTGAACAACACCATCTGGGACTTCTATCAGCAGGTGATGCTGATGACGCGGGGCCGGGACGACGCCTACAGCGCCTATGGGGTGCCCAGCCTCAAGTCCTTTATCACTGGTGTGACACGCGGCACCCAAGAGTTCTACGATCTGGTCGAACACAGCATGGTGCGCCGCAGCCGCCGGGACGTGCGCCGCCGTCAGGAGCAGGGTGAGGCAGTAATCATCGCCGGGCAGGAAGTGCGCTTCCCCAAGCGCCGCTTGCACCGGGTCGAGTACAGCCTGACCGATCAGTTCGGTGACTTCTACAGCGGCCTGGTGGGGCGCATCGAGCGGTTACGGCTGGTCGCATATAACCTTGAGCGCTACAAGCTGGACGCCGATGCCACCGAACTCAGCAAGCGCGAGGCGCTGACCGGCATCTTCAAGACCAACTTCCTGAAGCGGCTGGAAAGCAGCGTGCATGCCCTCTCATCCAGCATCGCCAACCAGCGTCGCTTTCAGGAGCGTTTCTACACGCAGTTCAAGCAGGGCCGCCTCCTGGACGCTGGCACCAACCGCAAGGTCGAGCAGGTGCTGCGTCTCGCCGCGCTGGAAGATGATGCCGAAGGCCCCCGCATTGACGGCCTGCTAGGTAGTCTGCCAGAAGTGAAGAGCACCGACTACGACGTGCCGCGTATGGAGGTCGAGATTCAGGCCGACCTGGACGCACTGATCTGGATGGAAGGGGCCATTAAGACCCTGCTGGTCTCGCGCGGTGACGGCGGCGAGCAAGACGCTAAGGTCGCCGCTATCAAGCGAGCTCTTTTGGAACGCTGTGCCGAGCAGGGCTTTGGCAAGGCCATCGTGTTCAGCTATTACCACGACACCGCTGATTACATCTACCGCGCCCTCATCCATGACGCGGAGTTTATGGCGGCCATGACCCTGACCCCGGAGCGCGTAGCCTTCCTCAGTGGCGGCAGCAACGGCGATACCCGCAACGATGTGGTGAGACGCTTTGCCCCGCGTTCCAACCGCCGCAGCGAAGATGACGACCACGATTACCAGAAGCTGCTGGATCGTCCCATTGATCTTCTCATCAGCACTGACGTTCTCAGTGAAGGGCAGAACCTTCAGGATGCAGGCTTTCTGCTGAACGCTGACTTGCACTGGAACCCGGTCCGTATGATTCAGCGGGCTGGACGCATCGACCGCCTCGGCAGCACCTTTGAGGAACTGGAAATTGCCAACGTGTTCCCCGAAGAGGGGCTGGAAGAGGTGCTGGGCCTGGTCGAGCGCCTGCAAACCCGCATAGCCGACATCGACCGCACGGTGGGCCTTGACGCCAGTGTGCTGGGCGAAGCCGTGAGCCGCCGTTCCTTTGAGGAATTGAAGCGCATCCGTGCCGAAGACCAGAGCGTGCTGGACGAACTGGAGCAGGAGAGCGAACTCAGCTACGGCGACGAGATGCGCCTGCCGCTGATCTCTGCCCTGCAACTGCTTGGGGAAGCGTTTGTGGAAGACATTCCGCTGGGCACTCACAGTGTCCACGCGTCACCAGAAGGCACGCAGGGGATTTTCTTTGCCTTCCGGGTTGGTGAGCGCGTGCTGTGGCGGGTCTATTCCTTGCAGGAAGGTGCAATTCCGCTGACGTCCAAGCGTGAGATTTACCGCCGCATCGCAGCCCAGCAGGACACCCCCCGCGCCGAACTGCCCGCTGGGCAGGAGGTGTATCCCTTCCTGGAGCAGGCCATCAAGGACATCCTGGCGGAGTCGACCCGTGCAGCCAAGAAGAGCCGCTTCAAGGTGCCGCTCAAGGGCAACAACCTCACCCTCTCGACCTGGTTGCAAGACGCTTTTGTACGGACGGCGCTGGAGGCCTCCCTTCAGGCCAGATTGCTGCACACCCTGGAAAACCGCTCGTTGAGCGGCTTCGAACGCGACCCAGCCCTCAAGGCGATTATTGCTGGGATCGGGGTGCAACAAGCAGTTGTGCTGGCGGCTGACCTTGAAGGCTTTTTCGTTGACAACAAGCTGCTGGTGGATCAGCCATCTGAGCGCGTCACGATTCAGGACATTACGCGCGCTCAGGTGGAACTGATTGCCTATGAATGGCTGACCTGACGGACAGAGTGACGAGCAGGGAGTGTCAGCCTGTCAGTCATGTCAGGGGGGCAGATGGCTACTGACTCAATTCTTGAGCCGCTCTTCTGTAGGAAGGTTTGTGCGCTCATTCCACAGGTACTCCTGGCAAGGCATCAGTTTCGCTCGTCACGTCTGTATTGCTGGCGCTGTCCACCACGTCCACCATTTCTCCGGGCAGGTTCGTCGAATCTGCCGTGGGCTGCGGCAAGGCGTTTGATACGGCAGGTGCCACTGGAGTAGAGGGAGCAACCACGGGTTTGGGAGCGGGAGTAGGCGGTGTGGTAATAGCTTTAACCACCGCTGCAGGCGGAGTGACTTGAGGAGTCTGGGCAGGCCGTGGTGCTGAAGCGGCTGGAGGCGTCACGACCACAGGCGGCGGAGAGGCCACAGCTGCCGCCACGGGTTTACTAGAAGTTGGGCTGGCCGCCACTGAGCGGGAAGCAGTGGGCGTTACAGCGGGTACCGGAGCCTGCGCCGGGGCCGCCTCCTCTACTGTGCGTCTGGCGGGTGCAGGAGTGGGAATTTGGACGGCTGGCGTTGTCACAGGCTTTGCAACAACGGTTTTTGTTGGTGAATTGGTGGGTGCAGTTGCCGATGGACTTACCTCAACGGTGGGCACTGGTGTCGCTGGTGATGGGGTTGGTGTAGCGACAGACGTTTTAGCCACAGGTTCAAGAGTAACTTGAGCCGACACGGGCTTGGTCGCAGGCGGTATGACAGCTGCCGCCTGCTCACTCGCCGGTTCAGCAGGCGTTGTTTCAGCCACAGCGACGGTCACTGGTGCAGGGGGCGTCGGCGTGGCCAACGGTGCAGGCGACTGTGGGCGAATCAGTTGGCTGGTCAATCCCGCCCCTAGGCCTGCCGCCATAAGGAACCCGACCCCCCAGACCCACATGGGCACTCGGCGTGGTGGTTGGGCAGTGAGCGTCGCGCTGGACGGCCTTGTGTCGTGTCGGGCCGCCGTAGGACGCTCACGGCTCACGTCTGACCACTTCGCGTCCTCCACCAACTCCGGCTCGCCCAAATCTTGCAGCTCCGGCGCATCGACCACGCGTGGGCTGGTTTTTAGAGCCAGCACTGGCAAGGCGCTGTCTCGTGGCCGTTCCAGCTCCAAGCGGGCACTGAGGGCCACCCTCGTGAGGACGCCGAATGCCTGCTGCACCGCCTGTTGCTGTTCGGTGTTCTGGGCCGTCTGAAGGTCGGCCAACGCCTCCTGCACCTGTTGGCGCTGCTCACCGAGGCTCTGCACGAGGGTCGCCTGCCGCACCTGAATGGGCAGAGGGAGGCGCTGCTGGCTGCCCAACCGCAAGGCTTCCTTGGCCTGCCGGTCACGCTGCTGCAACTGCACCGCCGCTTGACGCAATTGGGTATTCAGGTCGTCAATGACCAGCCCCATCTGCAACTGGGTGTCTGTCCAGGCGGCCTGCATCTGGCGCACTTGTTCCTCAATCCGGGCTTCCATCTCCCGCCTCACCTCAGCCCGCAGTTGCTCCTCGGTTTTGCGTTCATACCGGTCGGCCAGCCGCAGGTCAGCCACGTTGAGGTAATGCATGTCGGCGCGGAACGGCGTCGTTTCTGGGGCCAAGTACCGGTCTGGCGCAATGACGCTGAGCTGTACCTCACTGCCCCACGCGGCGGCAAAGCGGTAGGTTCCAGCTTTGTCGGTGTGTGTAATCAACTGCTCGCCGTTTACATTGGCCCACACCTCAACATTGGGAAGGGCCTGATGTTCAAAAGCGTCTGTGATTCGTCCCTGAATGAATGACAGATTCATGGGTTTCAGGTGCAGCAGGTTAGGCAGAAGAAAATGATCGAGGCCGTTCCAGCCACCATCGTGACTGCGCGGAGCAGACCGAAGTGCCGCTTGGAACTGTCGTTCGCCTAAAGCGAGCTTGACATTGGAGTAGTCGGAAATGAATGAGGCTGGATCGGCACTTGGTAGGAACACCAGAGGTGTCACCCGCAGGTGAGGCTTATGGGTAAAGAGTTTCCGCAAGCCTTTTTTCAGGTCTTCAGCCGTGTTGGAGGCTTGTTGGTATGGGTTCTCTTCCTTCCCCGACTTGGTATTGGACACAGGGTTGACGCGTCTGCCCTGCCGCACGGTCCAGGGGCCGTCCGCCGATCCCTCCACGACGCCTTGCTTATCCTTGACCTCAATCAGATCGATGCCCCCTCGGCTGACCAGAGCGCAGTCGATCTGGCGGTTGTTGGGGCCGGGACTGGTGAACTCCAGCATGGCTAAAGCATCGGGGTACTGCTTCAAGAATCTTTCCAACGCCGAGATGAGTGGCTCAGCGATGTCTCCGATCACGAAGTCTTGACCCACATATATCCGGCTGCGGGGATCGTCTTTGAGCTGCTTGGTCACCGCTCCACTCGCTCGGTCACGAAGTTCGGTTTGCCGTCAAACGTGCTCCAACGGCCATACAGCGTGGCGCGGCCTGAGCGGAGAACGGCCAACACAGGCGTTGACCAGCTTCCTGCATACAGCACGCCCTGATAGGTCTTGCCATTGGCATTAAAGGTGTACGAAAGATGTACCTTTTGCGCAGTGCTGGTGTATTTCTGGAGGCTGGCGAGGTTGATCTGGGCACCTGCGATCTTGAGCAGAGGCTTGCTGACGCTGGTTACTACAGGAGCCGCTGTCTTAGTCGCCAACACCCGCTTGACCGTCAGTGACGGTTGGTTGTTGAAGGTGTCCCATACTCCCACCAGTCGTACTGGGCCTGCTGAAAGCTGCGACTGATCAGCAGTCTTCCAGTCACCGTCGAACATGATCGCCTCATAGGTCTGGCCTTCCACTGCGACCTTAAATTTCAGGTGGGTGCGGCCTGCGTTGCTGCGAAAGAGGGTTTGACCAGAAGCGCGGGCACCCTCAATCACGACCAGATTGCGAGCATCATCGCCGCGCAGTGACAGGGTGATGCCGAGGGCTTGAGGCGTGGTGGTTTGGCCGGGCAGGGCAGAAGCGGAAGTGGTGCCCCACAGGGCAAGGGTGAGCAGGAAGGCGCGGAGCAGCATTGGGCTGAGTCTAGGGTGCTGGCTACCGTCCTGAACACGTATTTACCGTCTTTTGTGCCGTGCGCCAGAGTTGCGCTGGGGGTAGACCCCCCCTAGCAGACCCGCGCCAATTCAGCTTCATTAAGCCCAAAATTGTCGCAGAGCACTGCAAATTTGTAGATGGTTTCAAGTCAAGTCAAGTAACGTAGAACTATCTTGAACAATAACTTAAGCTACAGACTGTTGCCGGGAGAAGTCGCGTGTCCGTTGAAGAGAAACTGATCGCCGCCCTTCGTCAGCGCGGCCCGACCCTCCTCAGTGATCTGGTCACGTTGGGGATCATGTCCAGCGAACGCGCTCTGCTGAAGGTCGCAGGGGCCAGTGAGGGCCGTATCGTGCAAGACGGCGGTCAACTGCTGTTGCCTGGACAGGAGGACACTGAACCAGGATCCGACCTGGACGGACGACTGAGTGAATACGTCGTTTTCGATCTGGAAACCACCAGTGCCAATCCGGAACAGGCGGAGATCATTGAGCTGGCGGCCGTCCGGGTGCGGGATGGGCAGGAGGTAGACACCTTTCAACGGCTCGTCTACGGCCCCAAGCTGAGCGCAGAAATCACGAACCTGACATCCATTACGCCGCAGATGTTGATGGACGAGGGGCAACCGCTGGACGCGGTGCTGAACGACTTCCTGATTTGGGCAGGATCCCTTCCACTATTGGGTCACAACGCGCTGAAATACGACCTCCCGGTCTTGCGCCGCGCCTTGGCCACGGTGAACCGGGAATGGACTCCACGCCCAGTGCTGGATTCGCTGCTGCTGGCCCCATTGGCTTTTGCGCGCGATACGGATCTTCCAGAGGTGTACAGCTTGGGAGCCCTCCATGCACGCCTCACCGGAGACGCGCACGCTCAGGCTCACCGGGCACTGGACGACTGCCGCGCCACCCTGAAGGTCGTTCAGGCTTGTTTAAGCCGTTTGGACGCGTTTCCTGACGGAGTTAAAGCCGTGCTGATGGGGCTTCCCGTGCCCGAGTTTCAGCTGTTGTGGCCACCTCAGGAGGCAGCAGCCGAAGGGTTCAAGACTGCGCTGGATGCCTTGCTGCGTACCGAAGCCCGGCGCACCCATGTACAGCGCCAAAACGGCATGACGGCTCGGCGGCCCGGCGAACTGCTCACCTCACCCCGCCCTGGTCAGGAGCGGATGCTGGCCGAAGTGACCCAGACGCTGGGCAACGGCGGGGTCAGTGTGATCGAAGCACCCACCGGTACCGGCAAGACCCGTGGCTACCTGTTTCCGGCCCTCCTGCAAGGCAAGTCAGGGCAACCGGTCATCATCAGCACGCACACGCGCCAGCTGCAAAACCAGATTCTGGATGAGGCCCGCGCCGCTGTGGACGCGGGCTTTAACTTGAATGTCCTGGCCCTCAAAGGTCAGGGCAACTACCTCTGCCCAGCCCGGTTCAGCGACTGGCTGATGAGCAAGCACGATCCAGAGCAAGGGCGCCTGTTCCTGTCGGCTGGAGAGGCGCGGGCCGCGGCCCTGCTGCTGCTCTATGCCGACGTGGGCGAGTTTGCTGACCTGCCGCCAGCCCCCATCCGCTTTACGGCCGACTACCACCGCCTCACCCAGACGGTGGCGACCCAACGGGCGCGTTGCGGCGACGCCTGTCCCTTTCATACCCACTGCGCGTTCTACCCACTCTTTCAGGCGCGGACACAGGCCAGCGTCGTGGTGGTCAATCACGCCCTGCTGTTCCAGACGCTGCTACAGGGCAAGGATGATCTGGCAGGCCTGCCCCTCAAAAGAGTGATCGTCGATGAAGCGCACGACCTGAGCGAAGCCGCTTACGCCGCGCTGCGCCGTGAGGTCAGTGTGCAGAATCTACGCGCCTTGGCCAATGAACTGCTGGAACTGCGGCCCCGGCGATTGGGAGAGCAGGCCCATGGACGTGGCCAAGAGCTACTGAAACTGCTCGACAAGCACACGGCCCAGTTGCCGGGGCTGGCGGGATTGATAGGCCAACTGCGCGTTCTTCTGGAAGCGGCCCCCCAACAGCCTCACCGCCTGATTGCCCCCACCGAAGCGTGGCTCTCCAAGCAGCCCCTGATGCCACGTGAACTGATCACCCCTTACCTGCGCTGGCGTGAACGTACCGCCGCCGTGCAAGGCTTCCTGAGTGGGGCCACGCTGCAAGCCCAGAAGCGCGGGGACACCGAAATGGTGGTGGCTATCTTGCGCCTCACCCCGCGTCTGGACGACCTCCAAGACCGCTTGACGCTTTGGCACGAGAAGCTGCGCCCGTTTGCCATGCAGTACGGCGAGGGTGGGGGCGGCTTTGGGTACACGGTGGCCGTCACCTTACAGCTGCGTGAAAGTCACGAGTTCCGGTCCGTACGGGACGCTGGAAAAAACCTCTTGCCCCTGCTTGCTGGACTGGCGCGGCACGTTCAGGACTTGGCCCGCTATCCGGCCATCAAGGATGAGGCCACCTTACTTAAGCAGCGCCTGGACGCAGCCCATGACGCGTTGCAGGGCCTGCTTGAGCGTGATCCGGGTGAAGACGTGTACGCGGTAAGTGCCAGTGAAGACAACGGCAGCCTCTGGAGCGTGCCCCTGTGGCTGCATGCGCGGCTTGCACCGCTGTGGGCCAGCCTGGAGAGCGTCACGCTGACCAGCGCCACCCTGCGGATCCCCGGAAGCGATCCAGCCAATGGCGAAGGCGACATTCAGGACTTTGGCCTGTTTCAAGAGGAGCTGGGCTTGCCGATAGCGAGGTTTATGGCCCTGCCCCCGGTGCTGCCGTACCACAAAGGCCGGGTGCTGCTCACCACCCACCTGCCACTGACGCGGCAGCCGGGCTTCGCTCTGATGGCTGGTCAGGAACTGGCAGCCTTGGCTCCCCAGTTGCCCCATCGCCAGCTGCACATCCTCACCGCCCGCGAGCGGCAACAGGGCGTGTCGAAGCAGCTCGACCGTCAACAGGTGCCGCACCTCTCCAGCGTGACCGATGGAGCCGACCGCACCGTACGTGAGTTGGGCCGCCGTCCCACTGCGGTGGCCCTCGGATCGGCAGGCTTTATGCAGGGGGTCGACATCCGTGACCTGAGCGTGGTGAGCCTCGACCGCCTGCCTTTTCCGATTCCTGATGTGGTGCTGTCGCAGCAGCGGGTGGCATTGGGGGACTTTGAGCAGTTCTGGAACCGGGTGTATTTGCCCCGCGCCGTGCTGAAGTTCGTGCAGGCCTTCGGACGTCTGGTGCGCGATGACCGCGAGACAGTGGGAGATGGGGCCTTCATTTTGTGGGACAAGCGGCTGCCAGTCAGCCATTATCAGGCCCGCTTCCTGGGGGCGCTGCCGGTGCCACCGCAGAACATCGTGCGCCTGCCCGACCGTCAGGCGATGTACCGGGCACTGGAACAGGTGTTTGGCCACCCTCTCGAGATGCCTGATCTGTTGGCCCCCAAACAGCAGCGGATCGCAGAGTTGGCGGCAGCCATTCAGAACAGTGACCCCGCGGACTGGCCGCCGCTCCTCGAAGAAGGGCTGCGTGACCTGTTCGAACTGCCGGGCGCGACCCTACGGGAGGGCCAATGGGACGGCATGCAGGCGGCCTTGTCTGGGCGTGACGTGCTCACGGTGCTTCCCACTGGGTCAGGCAAGTCGGTGATCTTTCAGCTGCCAGCTTTACTGACACCGGGCTATACCCTCGTGATTTCGCCGCTGGTGGCCCTGATGCAAGACCAGGTGCTGCGGCTCCAGCAACTCGGGTTGCCTGCGGCTGGACTCTGGGGTGGGTTATCGCGCGGTGAGCAACTGGGCTCCCTGAACGACACCGAGCGCGGCGACGTCAAGCTGCTGTACGTTGCGCCGGAACGGGTGCGGCGCAGCAAGGACCTGCAAGAGCTGCTCCAGCGAACTCCTCCAGCCCGCGTGGTATACGACGAGGCCCACTGCCTCACCGAGTGGGGCCATGACTTCCGGCCCGACTATTTGAAAGTGTCAGCGCAGCTCAAGACTTGGGGGCTGACGCCACCGGTCTCCGCGTTCACCGCCACCGCGACGCCTGCCGTGCAGAGCCAGCTCAAGACCTTGCTGGGCCTGCGTGATCCCGCCCATACAGTTCAGCCTGTGGCGCGGCCCAACCTGCACTATCTGGTGCAGACCACCACCAAAGGGCAACGGGATCAGGCGTTGGTCGACTTGATTCTGGGGTTACAGCGCACCGAACTGGGCAAGGCTGGACGAGTGATTGTGTACTGCGGCAGCCGGGACGGCACCGAGCGCGTAGCAGCTCTCCTGCGCGAACTGCACGTCAAGGCGGAGGCGTATCACGCGGGATTGTCGACGGCCATTCGAGCTGAGCTGGTGGAGCTGTTTCAAGACCGAGAGGTGGCGGTGATGGTGGCCACCAACGCCTTCGGTATGGGGGTGGACGCCCCGGATATCCGCTTGGTGGTGCACTACGATCCGCCTCTCTCCTTGGAAGCGTACGTGCAGGAAGCAGGCCGGGCCGGACGAGATGGTCAGCCTGCACACGCGGTGATGCTCAAATCCGGAAATTTGCGAAAGCGGGCCACAACCCTGATCTCCCGGTCTTATCCGTCTGGCAAAGAAGCTGAGGAATTGTTGAAGAACATCAGCCGCGCCACCTATCCCACCGAGCGGGAACTGAGTGACGAGAACATCGATATCTCCCGGCTGCCCACGGTGCTGCACCTCTTGGACGAGGCCGGAGTGGTGGCCTACGAGTATGTGCCGGGGCCCTACCGAGTGTTCGCGCTGTACGGAGTTCAGCCCCCGAAAGATCCCCAAATTCAAGAGTTGCTGGAGGAGTCGGCTCCTGTGAACCTGACGCGGCGCTACGGCAAAGCGGAGGCGCAGGTTCTTCAGGACAAGCTGCACCGCTACGCCCGCGAAGGGGTGTTGGGCGTCACGCCGCTAGCTCCGGCGCTGGATGTTCATGTCAAGCGGTGGGACCTCACCCCCTATGAGGCCAAGCGCAAGCTTCTGATTGCCAGCAAGCTGGAACGGTTCGGTCACTTTGAGGCATTTCTGGCGGCCCAGCATTGCCGGGAATACCAATTACATGGCTACTTCGATCCCAAGCCTCATCGCCGCTTCCGCTGTGAACGCTGCGACATCTGCACTCCCGAGGCGCCGAAGCCTTGGAGCGGCTTTGCGCAGGATCTCAGTTCTATCTGGAACCCAGAGCGCGAGGTGCTGCGCTTGATGCACTACTTCAGAGACCGGCCGCGTGGCAAGGGCACCCTGATCCGGCTGCTGATGGGCGAGGACGGCTCGATGAGGGGAGACACCTTCCGGTCCTATAGCACCCTCGAGAAAAGTTCGCCGGGCTACGGCCTCCTTAAGCATCTCGACAAAACCAAGATTGAGCAGGCCTTGGAGAAGCTCGAACGCCTGCAGTGCGTGCAGTCCACCACTACCGACACATATACCGTCTTGGCCTTGACTGACAAGGGCCAGCAGGAGGCCGCCAAATGGATTCGACTTTAATTGCGCGTGAACTGGAAATGACCCTGCTGGCCAAGCTACTGGAAGACCCGCATGTGGACACCAACAGCAACCGCCGAATGCCGGCTGCCGTGTTGCTGAAATTGTTAGAGGACTATTTGCAGACGCCTTTGACCGTGCCTGATCTGCAGCGGGCCATCGAAATCAGTCCCCATCTGAGCGCTGATCAGTACATCAAGGCTTATCAGGTCGGTGAGGTGACGACCACACTTGGGGTAACTTTGCGGGTACATGGGTGGAGCAAGATGGCGGGAAACCGCGCGCCCTTCGACGCGCTGCTCAGAGAACACACGGCCCGGCCCCGGCCCCCGATTGCGGCGACGGTGTTTGGAGGAGAGGCGCTGACCCTTCGGCCGACCACCCTCAAGATTACCAACCAGGGCTACGGTCCTGCGAACGCGGTGAAGGTAGTGGGGGTCGCCGCCCCCTCGTGGGTTCAGATCGGCTGGGAAGGCAATACCGTCACGTTGCAGGCGTTCCTCCAGCAGGGTGGATCGTACCGCGGACAGGTCGTTATTCAAACCAATGTTAACGATGTGATCTTGGAGGTCTGCACGGAGAGCACGGCTTTTCAGATTCCTGCGCAGGACGCCCTGCAACTGGATGACCTGTTGCCCATCCATCCAGATCTGGATGGACCGCGTACCCGGCAGTTGCTGGAAACGCAGTTGGAACGGTTGGGGTACGAGCGCTTGCCCGGCGGGGTCTTTGTGCTCCGCAATGGTACGGTCGTGACGCAGACTCGCACCACCGACTGGTGGCTGACCGCGCTGGACTTGCGCCTCGGCACGCTGCCCGCGTTCGGCTATCCAGAATCATTCACGCTGTTCGCAGATGTCGGGGGCAAGGTTGATAAATACGACTTTGCGCTCACCAGTGACCTGGGCCAACTGGGCGGTGAGCTGCTGGACTACTTCGAAACACTGGATGTTCAGGAGGGCCAGCGGCTGACCCTGACGCCTTACCAGGGTGGATACAAGGCGAGCCTCGCACCTGCCGAGCCGTGGCGCACGGCGCAGGGCCACACCCTCTGGCTGCAGGGCAGCTGGGCCGAGGTGCACCGGCAGCCCGAGGTAATCGAGGCATTGGTACGGCGTTGTGATGAGGGGCAAGTGACCCTCAACGTGCTGTTGTCGGGTCAAGGCGAGCTGCACCCAGACTTACTGCGGCAACACCGGGCCGGGCGGCTGTCGATTCGTTGGACTCCCGAGGCACTCCCATTCCGGCTCTTGATGTGCGGTGATAGGGCGGCGGATTCCGGCTCCTATGTGCCGCCCACAGGCGGCCGAACCACCCCAGTTCATCCTCCTACTCTGTTGTGGGAAGCCGCTCCACCGCATGAGCGCGACTACCGTGAACAATCCCGTCAGCGGGGCGCGTCGGGGGGTGAGCCGCTGCTCAATTTGGAACTCAGCGTGCAGATGCAGCGTCTGGAAGCGGCTCTCCGAATCTGTGTACCGACACAAACTCCGCCACTGACCGATCAGCAACGAAAGATGCTGTTGATTGTGTTGCCGCGTCGGGCCAACGACTACGGTTACCAGAATCGTCCGATGCATGCAGCTCACCATCTGGCGGCGCTGGGCCTCACTCCGGAGCTGGTGGCCGCGTATGCCAACGGGGTCAGGATCACAGAAGGCGGTTATTTGGTGCCTCGTCCTCAAGACCTGTCTTCCCTGGAGGCCCAGTGTCGCTACGTAGGCCACTTCTACGGCGGGATCATCCACCATTCGCAGCTGCGGAAGTTGGTGGAGGTGTACCGGGGGGGGCTCGTTGAACCTATGACCTTCGTGGTCGCGTCTCTGAAAGGAATGGGTTGGGCAGGCAATGGCTACCGGCGCCCGAAAGAAGCGTGGGAGCCGAAGATCCGTGAACTCACGCCGTTTGCTGGCGAGGTACTGGCCCACTTAGAGGGCGACCGGAGCGCGGCACTGATTTGGTTGCGGCAGCATGTGGCGGCCACTGAAGTGCAATTGGAGCGTGCACTGGAGAAAGCGGAACGGTTGCTCAGCCCAGTCCCTGCGGCGGAGCCTGTCCCTGTGAAGCCAGGCAAACTACCCTTCGTCCCGACTTCACCAACCAGATCACCTGTTACCCCGGTTTCACCAACCAAACCACGTGTACCAACTGTGGCGGTTGCGCCTCCAGTTCCCCTGCCCCGGCCCACATTCCATCCCCTGCCGGTGTTTGCCTCGACCTTGCCTGATCCCCGCTCGTGTGGTCAGACGCTCTTGATACAGGCCGTGACCCAGCTGATCACCGCAGAAGGGCCGTTGACCCAAACCTGGTTGGTGCGGCGCTATGCAGCCCTGAGCAAGGTTAACGTTCGGCAGGTGGGTGGTCTGATTAGTCAAGCGGCGGAACTGGCACATCTGAAGAATCAAGTGACTCGTGAGGAGCATGGGGGAGGGCACGTCGAGTTTTCCGTTCACAGTCATCCACGCCGTCTACGTGAGCGGGGCGACCGGGATGCGGAAGACATCACGTTGCATGAATGGTGTGAACTGCTGCGGGCCTTGGGCATTCGTTCGAGCCAGTGTGACGAGCGTCGGGCCCATGATGAGGCGGCTCGGGCCTACCGGTTGGGAAGCAAAGCGGCGGCGGCTCGGCCCTTAATTGCAGCTGCGTACCGACAAGTGATGGCGCACTGACCGTTGAGGCTTGATTTGGGCCCCACTGCCCAAGGACTGCATGCCACCATGAGTCATGTCTGTCCCCGGCCAAGCCCTGCGCGACGCAGGCGTCACCTTCTTTGCGCCTGCCTCCGAAGCTGATCTGCTGCACCTCGAACATCGGCTGGGCCTGCCTTGCCTGCCGAAGTCCGCGCCCTCTACCTTGACCGCAACGGCGAAGAGGAGAGCATGGAGCCGATGTTGCGTGCCCGACTGCAACCGATTCTCCTGCTCTACGAAGCCTTGGACGAACTCGACGAGTGGTTGTATAAGGAGGTTCCTGCGTTCGAAGGGCGCTTCCTGCCGCTCTGGACGGATGACAACGGCAATTACTTTGTGTATCTCCTCAGGGGTGCAGAGGCTGGCATGGTGGCCGACTTGGATCATGAGCGGCCCTATAACCTGGAGCCGCGCTATCGGAATATGGAGTCGCTGTATGCCGCTTTATTGGAGGGCTACCTGCAGGATGACGAAGCGGTGCCGCAGGATTATCGCAGTCTGAATACCCCGACTGCGCAGGAACTGGCGGTGTACGAAGATCACCTGCGGGCTTACAGCGAGACAGAGAATGGACCCATGCGGGAGATGCATGCTGCCTTTCTGTTAATGCTGTGCCCAGTGGATCGTGAAAGAGACTGGCTACCGCTGCTCCATCAGCGCGAACTGGTGATCGACACGGCGCGTGCACTGAGTGAGCGGGGCTGTGGGTGGGCATTGGAAGCCCTTATCGAGACGGTGCGGCGCTTTCCAGATGATTCGACCCTCGGCCTCAACGTGCTGGAAACGATCGCGCAGCTGGACGCGCCAGAGACCGATGCGGCTCTGATCAGGTTGGCACAGGGCTTTCCAGCAACCATGACAGCTCTCTACGTGGCGCGGGCGTTGGAACGGCGTGGGTATGCCCATGAGCGGATTCGTGGGGAAGGCAAAGCGTTTGTGGCCTCCAGAGTCGCGGTGCCGGGGGGCTGGATCGACTTGCCCTGGTCGTGAGGGTGCTTGAGCCTGACGGAATACAGCAATACTGAGGAAGAGTCGTTTTACTCGACTCGGTACTCCAGTTGGGTGGAGCTCTTTAGGATCAGGAGATCCGCCCTTTGCCCATGCTGCAGATCTATTTTTAGCGCCGCGCCACTTGCAGCAACTGGTCGACAGTGCTCTCCCAAGTCGCCTGTGAAGTCGGTATGGGCAGATTATGGCGCGCTGCTAACCACGTGATGACCGTAGGGGCCTGCCAGAGATGTCCAGGCTTCTCGCCGCCGTAGTCGTAACGCCCGTTCATGGAGTGCAACCAGCTGGACTCGCGCTTGGCGGCCTTCAGCAGCAACAGGAAGCGCTTGTGATGGAGATTGTCTTCCAAAGGTGAGTCCTCGAACAACCACATCTGAGCATCGTTGACCAGCGAGCACAGCACACCCCAAGGCGTGGTAAGCACCTCGGCATACAGGTCAGTCAGCCTCGTCATGAGCTGTGCGTGGCCTTCCTCCGTGCCGGTTTCTAGAGCTTCGTTGACCAGGGCATCATATAAGGGAGGCATCAGGCTGGAAATGTGGAAACCGAAAGTGAAGCCGTGAGGGGTCATGACCACTGGCACGCTGGACTGGCCGCTCTCTGGCACAGCGGTGGGCAGCAGCATGTCCAGAGCAGGCCTACCGTTGGCGATGCGGCGTATCAGTGGCTCAAGATGCGCGCTCACCTCGAAGCTGTCTTCGCCGTACAAGAAGCCAGGCAGCAGTAAATGAGTCATGGCCGTGAACACAAGGGGGTCAGCGCGATCAAACTCCCTCCGGCAAGGTGGGCAAGGGGACAGGCACATCCACTTCGTCGCCAATCCCCTTCGTGTAACCCCCTAGAGACAGGTACTCCGGGCCTGCAATTCCCGCCACGGCGAGTGCCTTGCGGGCTTCAGCAGAAATGAAAAGATGCATGGGTTCGATGCTCAGCCGGAACAGCGGGGGGAGATCCTCAGGAGGAATGTTGAACCTGTACTGCTCTACGCGGATCCGCCAGGGCAATGTTGGGTGACGCTTCACACCAGAGGCCTCCTCGTCAAGAATATCCAAATGCTCCAGCAGTTGCACGACTACGAAACGGTGGTCTGCACTTTTTAGCCGCTGCTCCACAAAATTGGCATCAGGATCAGGCTCGTCCCAGTAAAGGATCGGGTCGATGATCGCCACCGGAATGGCCCGGTGCGGGAACTCGCGCACGCTCAGCAATACGTCGAGCATCTGCCGTGACATCACAGGCCAATGGCGGTCATTGACCGGGTAGTGGGTATAGGTCACGTGGCCGAAATTGGCGGCAAAGATGATCGGGTTGGGGAGGCCCTCAGGGAAGTCCAGCTCGACCGGCCAGAAGGTGGAGACCCCGGCATGTTCGTCGGTGTGCTCGAGCAGGAGATCGTTCTGCTCGTCGGTGGTGAACAGATGTTGGAGGTACCACTGCAACTGATAGGCGGATGGGATCATGCCCAATTCTCCTGTACAGCCAGCACAGTGCTAGGTCGTTCAACTGGCGGTAGCGGCAGGAGGGATGGATCGGTGTGAGTTGCTGGGTCTAAGCTGAATATTGATTGAGCACTGGCCGCCGTCTTCTTACGAGTAGGGGGTCAGTGCAAACCGGACGCCCCGGATTCCAGCTTGCTCCAAGGCAGTCTTGGCCGCAGCAGAGACCAGAATGTACGGCGAATAGGCTTTCAGGCGAAACGCTGGAGGAAGTCCTATTTCGGGGACTTTCAAAACGACTTCGTTGAGTGCGGTCACCGTGCCGAGTTCTTCGTCATAGCTGGAATAGGTTGACTTCTCTAAATCCAGGATATCCAGATGCGGAAACTGAATGAGAACGAAGTCTTCGTTGATTCGTCCAAGCAGATAGTCGTCATCACCTGCTCCAGTGACATCATCTTCGATTTGAGTTGAGAAGGAACGATAGGCAACATCTCCTACGGCTTCAAGAATATTTAAAAAACGCTTGGAATAAAGAGGGAGAGAGGATTCTGAAACCGGTGCGTCTGTTTCTAAAACAGTAGGCAAAAATCCAGTGAGCTGCACAGGCTCCTCTACTTTGATCGGGTCAGCGCCACGAAGCCAGAAATCAAGTTCAAGATTCGCCTCCTCAGCGCCGTCTACCGTCGTAAACAGGCCAGTTAATTCTCGTGGGTGGACAAGATCGACTTCACTGCCGCCTAAATCAGGATTGAGGCGACTGTAGTCATAGTTGAGGAAGTAGAATTCGTCGGTTCTGTGTTTCCCTGTTATGTCGTTGCCTCTGTCTCGCTGGATTGAGAGTTTTGAGTGAGTACTTTAGTCCCCGTGTCTGGGTCAAAACGTGTGGGCGCTAAGCCATCTTGGATGAGTTTCTTGAGGTCCCTTTCAATCTGTGCGATTCCCGCATTGAAAGCTTCTTTGGCCCCCGGCTTTGATAGGTCTAGGGCATACTTGGCACGGAGGGTTTGTCTTAAGGCATCAAGTCTTCCCTGCACGATGGTGTCGTACTGAGAGTGGCTGCCGAAGTGGCCGATAATCTCAACGCCATTCTGGATGCCTGCTGTCCCCGCCGCTTTGCGGGCCTCAGGAGTGCCGGGCATCTCAATAAGGTTGTCTGCCCGGTCGAGGTCATACAGGCCGGGTGGGCTGACGGCATGGCTCTCAGGCCTGTTCAAGCGGGTGTGACTCTGCATGCAAGCCACCATGTGGGGGTGCCTTATAGTAGCGGGCAATGTCTGACTCTGGCCTCTCGACGCCTGACACATTGTCGGATGAAGTGATCCGGCTGCGTGAGGCCCTGGCGGCCGCCCAGCAACAGAACGAGGTGCTGTCCACCTTCGTGGCCCTGAGTGAGGCCGCAGCCACCACCGATGACGTGACCGCGCTGGCGCGCCACGTCGGGGGCGTGCTTCGCCGCAACATCCCCAACCTGTTGGCGGTCTACTTCATGCGCCAGGGCGAGCGCTGGGAGGCCGATGTGGTCAGCGACGCGGTCCCCCCTGAGTTCATGGCGCTGCTCCGGTCTGGGCTGCCCCTGGATACGCCGTTCCTGGCGCAGACGGTGGCCGCCCGCAAGCCGCAGTTCTTTGACCACTGGAACTCGGCAGAGCAGGGCATGCCGTATGCCGAGCAGTTCCAGGCGGCGGGCGTGGCTCCGTTCTTCCAAGGTTATCAGCCTGATGCACTGCTCGTGGTGGGCCTGGTGGGTCAGGCCGTGTGGACCGCGCAGCAGCGGCAACTGTTCACGGCGGTGTATCGGGCGCTGTACAGCGCTCAACAGCGTAAAGCCCTGGGTCAGGAACAACAGCGTGCCCTGGAAGCGTTCATGACGCTGACCGAGGCCATCGGCTTGGAGACGGACCGGGTCCAGCTGGCGGAGCGGGCCAGCGAATTGTTTCTGGCCTCCATGCCAGGGTGGTCCACCGGCTACTACGAATGGGACGGTGGGCTGTGGCGGGCGCGGCATACCAACGTGCCGGACTCCGTCCTGCGCGACGCGCTACTCGCGGGGGTGCCGGCGTCTACCCCTAGTCTATCTGCGGCCGTGGAGGCCAGGGAGGCGGTGTTCTTCGACCAACTGGTGGCCCACGACGAACTCGTTGCGGGAGCCGAGTCCTACCACGCGGCGGCCTTCTTTCCGTACTTCCGAGACGGTCAGCCGGCCGCCATGTTCGCCATCGGCAGTGAGCAGTATCAGAGGTGGCTCCCTGAGGACCAGGCCGTGTTTGAGGCTGTCGGCCGCAGCCTGGGTCTGGGACTGGAACGGGCCTGGCAGGCCCAAGATCTGGAGGAGCAGCGCAGTGAGTTGCAGGCGGCCAACGAGGAACTCGAAGCGTTCGCCTACAGCGTCTCGCATGACCTCCGGACCCCCGCGCGGCACGTCAAGGGCTTTACCCAGTTGGGCCGCCGCGCCATGGCCCAGGGGCAACTGGACAAAGTGGAGCGCGCCTTCCAGGTGCTGGAGGGGGCCGCCGATCAGATGAACAGCATGATTGACGCGATGCTGGCCCTGTCGCACAGCACCCTGCGACCGCTGGCCCAGACCGAGGTCAACCTAAGTGCCCTGGTGGAGCAGGCCAGGAGCCACGTCGAGGACGAGAGCGTCGGGCGCCAGATCGAGTGGCGTGTGGCGCCGCTGCCACAGGTCACGGGAGACGCGGCTACTTTGCAGCAGGTGCTGACCAACCTCCTGAGCAATGCGGTGAAGTTCACCCGCATCCGTGAGCGGGCGGTCATCGAGATTGGTGCGAAGGGGGGAGATGAGGCGTGGACGGTGTGGGTGCGCGACAACGGGGTGGGCTTTGACCCGGCGTGCGCGGACCGGCTGTTCGGCCCCTTCCAGCGCCTGCACGAGCAGAGCGAGTTCGAGGGTACCGGTATCGGGTTGGCGACCGTGCGCCGCATCATCATGCGCCATGGGGGCCGCATCTGGGCGGACAGCATGCCGGGGAAAGGCACCACCTTCTCGTTTACCCTGCCTCACGTCCGCTGAGGCTGGAGGACGGCGAACCCAGCTCAACCACGGACTCTTCGGCACTGGTGGTGTCCTCTGCGTTCATCTGATGCCGACTCTCGAGCCTAGGCATGACTGGCTGCGCCAGACATGGAAAAAGCGGCCCGAAGGCCGCCTTGATTTCTTTAATGTAGCCCGGAATGCAGCCGGTGTCAAGTTATGCAGCCGCGTCCTGGCGCGTGGGGTTCAGGAGGTGTGCTGAACAGCCTTTTCGACTCTTCTCAATGGCTCAGGATGATTATCGTACGTGGCCTCGATGCCATGCTAGACGCTGATTCCCTGACATCCTGCTCTCCACGAGCGCACGATTCATGTCGTAGTCCTGCCATCTGCCGATAAACACCGTCCAGTACGTATTTCTCACGTTTCACAAATCGCCGTGATCGTGTACTCCACGGGGGCCTTGCAGTCTGCGCGCAGCTGGTTTATGCTGTCTGAGACGGGAAAAATGCTCAGCTGGTTAGAGCGAACGACTCATAATCGTTAGGTCCGCGGTTCAAGTCCGCGCATCGCCACCAAAACACCAGAACCCTGTCTTAGACGGGGTTTTTTGTGTTTGTTCCGGCCATCGACAGTCTGAGACTGGAATTGTCCTGAATCCCGCAAGCGGCGGAAGGCCATCCGGCTGGCGGGGCGGTTCCGCAGAGGAAGCAAGAGGAGGGATGCTGCGAGCCGGAGAGCAGTCTTCCCCTCCTGTGGATGCGGAACTGCTCCAGACAGGGGAAGAAAGGCGTCCTCTTATGCCTCAGCCTTTACGGCAACTGTTTGATGTGAGCAGGCAAGGTGACGGTTTCCCTTTGGCTGGATTGCCAACAGTTATGCTGCTGCACAGGCACCCCGCAGGAGGCCAAAATGGATCCATCGTTGCCCTTGATGTACGGCTGGGTCAGGCGTACCAGAGAACAGCTTTTCGAGTACACCGAAACCTTACCGGGCCACGTGTACCTGCAAAATCAGCCCGGCCTGCCTTCCAGCAGTCTGCGGGACATCCATGTCCACGTGGCGAACATGTACCTGTGGTGGGTGGGGCGCTACGGACTGGGGATTGAACCCTACCAGCAGGAACTCGCCTCGCTCCCGGCTTCTGCGACGGCGACGCATGCGGCCCGAACAGAGGCCATCATCGCGCTGGAAGGGGCTGAAACCCTGCGTCTGACAGACGTGAATGCCGTCCGCGCCAAGTTTCTGGAAGCAGACGCGCTGCTGGAACGGGCCTTCCAGACCTTTGATCAGCTGGATCAACCGTTTGAGGTGATCCGGGCCAGTGGCCGCCCGACAATGGTCACGCGCCGCTGGGTGCTCATGTCGAACATGATGCACGAGTTCCATCACAAAGGTCAGATGCTGGCGTTTGGACGTGCCCTGGGCTATCCCTTGCCGGACTCCATCGAGACGGATCTGGTGTTGCCCTGACCCGGCGGCGCAGACCGAGTATTCGTTGTCTCCAACTCTGGCCGCTGCAACCCTTCCCAAAGAGCATTTGGCGGTATGCCACCATAAGTCATGTCTGTTCCCGGCCAGGCCCTGCGTGATGCAGGCGTAACCTTCTTCGCACCTGCCCCCGAAGCTGATCTGCTGCGCCTCGAACATCGGCTGGGCCAGCCCCTCCCTGCCGAAGTCCGGGCGTTGTACCTCGACCGCAACGGCGAAGAGGAGAGCATGGAGCCGATGCTGCGTGCCCGCCTGCAACCGATTCCCCTGCTCTATGAAGCGTTGGATGAACTCGACGAGTGGCTGTATGTGGACGTGCCCGCCTTCAAGGGGCTTTTTCTTCCGCTCTGGACGGACGACAACGGCAACTACTTCGTGTATCTCCTGACAGGTGCAGAGGCGGGCATGGTGGCCGATCTGGATCACGAGCGGCCTTTCAAGCTGGAGCCGCGCTACCGGAATATGGAGTCGCTGTATGCCGCCTTGCTGGACGGCTACCTGCAAGATGACGAATCCGTACCGCAAGATTATCCCAGCGCCAGTCCCCCAACTGCACAGGAACTCGCCGCCTACGAAGATCATCTGCGGGCCTATGCCCAGACCGACCATGAGCCGACACGCGAGATGCACGCCACCTTCCTGTTGATGCTGTGTCCGGCGGGACGTGAGCAGGACTGGCTGCCGCTGCTGCACCACCGGGAGATGGTGATCGACACGGCGCGGGCGTTGGGCGAGCGGGGCTGTGTGTGGGCGCTGGAGGCGTTGATCGAGACAGTGCGGCGTTTCCCGGCGGATTCAACCCTGGGCAACAACGTGCTGGAAGTCATCACGCAGCTGGACGCGCCAGAAACCGACGCGGCCCTGATCGGACTGGCGCGGGACTTTCCGGCGAACATGACGGCCCTGTACGTTGCGCGGGCACTGGAACGGCGCGGCTACACCCACGAGCGGATTCGGGGGGAGGGCAAGGCATATGTGGCCTCCAGAGTGGCGGTGCCGGGTGGCTGGATCGAGTTGCCGTGGGCGTGAGCGTTTCCCGGCATCAGCTCCAATCCCAGCAACTCCAGTCTCATTACCACTCTAAAGAGGAGATCACCGGAGTGAAGCTTGGGCGGTGAGCATTCCCCAGAAAATCAGGCCATGCAACAACGCTTTTTGGGAAAAACCGGCCTGAAGGTCAGCGAGCTGTGCCTGGGCACCATGACCTTTGCCCGTGAGGCCGATGAGGCCACCAGCCACGCGATGCTCGACCGGTTTGTCGAGGCTGGCGGCACCTTTATCGACACGGCAGACGTGTACAGCACGGGTGCATCGGAAGCCACCATTGGCCGCTGGCTGAGCGCCCAGCAGCGCGACGATCTGGTCATTGCGACCAAAGTTCGCTTTCCGATGGGGGAGGGGGCCAACGAAGTCGGCCTGTCGCGCAAGCACATTCTGGCCGGGGTCGAAGCCAGCCTCAAGCGCCTCCAGACCGATTACCTCGACCTGTATCAGGTGCACTGCTGGGATGCAAAAACTCCTCTGGAAGAAACGCTCTCTACGCTGGACATGCTGGTCAAACGCGGTGTGGTGCGCTACGTGGGCGTCAGTAACTTTACCGGCTGGCAGTTGCAAAAGGCCATCGACCTGAGCCGCCAGCACGGCTGGGAGGTCTTCAGCTCTCTGCAACCGCAATACAACCTGCTGTGCCGCAGCACCGAATGGGATCTGCTGCCAGTCTGTCAGAACGAGGGGCTGGGCGTGATTCCGTGGAGTCCGCTGCGGGGCGGCTGGCTGAGCGGGAAGTTTCGCCGGGGCATGGATCAACCCGTGTCCGGCTCCCGAATCGAGAAGGCCGAGCAGGAAGGCTGGGGCGAATCGTGGAGCAACTACAACAACGAGCACACCTGGGGCGTACTGGACGCCCTGTTTGAGGTGGCCGAGGACAGCGGAAAAACGCCGTCGCAGGTGGCCCTCAACTGGGTGCTGTGCCAGCCCGCAGTGACCGCACCGATCCTGGGAGTCAGGACCATGGCGCAACTGGAAGACAACCTGGGAGCCACGGGCTGGGCACTGAGTGTAGAGCAACTGGAACGCCTGAATACGGCCAGTGCTCAGCCTGCACCGTATCCGCACGATTTCATCGCTGACGCCCAGCAACGCCGCTGATACGGACTTGCTCTGATTCCCGAACATCTGGGAAAGCGCCATAGGGTCGTCCATCGCTGCCAGTCCTCGTCGTGAACGGATGCCCAGAAGGACGCCACTCCTCCCGTACTTTTTGCTACTCGCTCTGCTCGGCTGATTCTCACGAATCATCGCAATTGGTATGAGACCAGGAAGGCCGCAAGTCTGCCTGCACTGGGGATAAGACTGACAGGTACGTTGGTGGCGCAGAGTCAGGTCAAAAGCCGGGGATTCTGACTCCGGGTTGGCACTCTGCCCCAGTCAGTTTCCTGCCGTCTGACTGTAGGTCAGGAGCAGCACGCCCGCGCCGAGGTGCTTTGAGGAGACGAGCTTCAGCGCCAGCCTGTCTTCGTCCGGGAAGAGGCGTTGGCCCCTGCCAAGCACCAGCGGATAGACCATCAGGCGAAGCTCGTCTACCAGCCCGCCGCGCAGCAGTGTCCGGGCGAGGGTGCCGCTGCCGTAGACGAGGAGAGGCTCGCCCTCCTGCCGCTTCAGCGCCTCTACAGCCGTTATTACGTTCCCTTCGAGCGCCGTGGCATTCCACCCAAGAGACTGGAGCGTGTTGGTCGCGACGAATTTTGGCAGTTGGTTCATCCGTTCGCCGAAGGCCCCGGTGTCGGTCGCTGTGGGCCAGTATTGGGCGAACTCCTCGTAGGTCACGCGGCCCAGCAGGAGTGCGCCGCAACCGAAGAGCTCGTCGGATTTGAACTGGCCGATCTCTAGGCTGGAGTATCCCCGCTGCCACGGCGTCGGGTCTTCCATCACGCCGTCAAGGGTCAGAAACTCGGTCACGATCACCTTCCGCATGGGTGCTCCTTTCGCTGCTGGTCAGGTCCGTTGAAATTGATCTTCAGATTAACCGGGCGAGTGGGCACCGAAAAAGAAGGTCGTGGTGAGAGCCAGAGTGAGGGATGGCCTCAGGACAATCCCCACTGCGCTGTCATCCTTTTTGTGCTGCCGAGATCTGCCCCGTGTTACAGGATCCGTTGTCCCAGCAGACTTGCCGCCATACTGACCATCACCTCGGCGGTCTGATTTCGGATGTCCAGCACAGGATTGACCTCCACGATGTCCATGCTGGTCACGCGGCCCGAGTCCGACAGAAGTTCCATCAGCAGGTGGCCCTCGCGGTAGGTCAGGCCGCCGGGGACAGGCGTGCCCACGCCGGGGGCCACACTGGGGTCGAGGGCATCGGCGTCGAAGGACACGTGCAGGCGGGCCGTGTCCGACAGGCGTTCCTGCGTTTCCTCCACGATCCGGGTCATGCCCAGCTGATCCACGTCCTTCATGGTGTAGGCCTTGATTCCGGCCTCACGTAACAGGTCCCGCTCGAAGCGGTCCACGCTGCGAATGCCGATCATCACGATGTCTTCGGGGCGCAGGCTCCAGCCGCCGCCCAGGCCCCTCAGATCGGGGTCGCCTCGCCCGGTCAGGTGGGCCACGGGCATCCCGTGAATATTTCCGCTGGGGCTGCTGTCGGGCGTGTTGTAGTCGGTGTGGGCGTCTACCCAGATCAGACCCATGCGTGTGCCCGCCGGGTTCCCGCGCAGCGCGTTGCCCGTGACCGTGCCCATGCTGACCGAATGATCGCCGCCCAACGTCAGCGGAAATACATCGTCCGGCAGGGCAGCCAGGCGCTCGGCAGTGGTGCGGCAGGCCTTCAGGATGGGGTCCAGAAAGACCAGGCCGCTTTCGATGTGCTTGTCCATGGTTTCTGGAATGGCGACCGGTACGTCTCCCAGGTCGTGTACCGTGTGGCCCAGTTCCCTGAGGGTGCGCGACAGGTGCGCGTTGCGGAGGGCCGAAGCGCCCATATCGACGCCCCGGCGACCTGCGCCGAGATCCATCGGAATACCCAAGATAGAAACGTTCATGCAGCCCCAGCTTAGAGCCTGGGCGGGGCTATGCCTTGCGTCTGCAACAATATTTTCGTCGTGTGCCCCTCAACGGGGTGCAGCACGCACGACCTGGATATTCAGATGAATATTCATAAGCCCAAGAATGAATCGGCCTGACCGCGCCAAGTCCACAGCAGCAGATCAGCGCCCCGTTCGTCCAGCCCTTCGTCCAGGGCCTTCTCCCTGGCCTGTGTGGTGCGTTCAAAGTTCAGTTTGGTCAGCACCCGTTGGCTGGCGAGATTGCTGGGCAGGGTCTGTGCGGTCACGGTTTTTACGTCTGGGCGTGCCTCCAGGTAGGCCAGCAGTGCCCCCACCGCCTCGGTGGCCAGCCCGCGCCCCTGCGCCTGCGGGGTCAGGCCGTAGCCGATTTCTATGGCACCGTGCTTGTCCGGCCAGCCTTTGGTGCCCAGTTGCCCCACTGCGCTCAGGCTGGCGCGTTCCACGGCCACATAAGAGCCTTCCACCACGTCTGCCCCGCCGCTGAGCAGCACCGACAGCATCGGCAGAAAGTCGCCGGGCCACTCGGGAGGCAGGTATATGGTCACCTTTCCGTCCGGGCCATCTACCGGAGCCGAGAACCCGGCTTTTCCGTCTTCGTCCATCCGCCGCCACATCAGGGCACGGGTCAGGGGCGTCAGAAACAGGCGTGGAGTGGTCAGAACGTTCGTCATTGCGTGAGCGTACTGGTCGTCATTTGGGGTTGTCTACAGCCCATTCTGCTGCCGCCCTGCCTTTATCCCGGCTAGATGCTTGGGCCTGCGGGGGGCCGGGTGGGGGTAGACTCCAGACCACAGCAACCCAGCCTCCGCTCCTGCGCGGTGCTCTGCCCTCGCCGGATGGCCCCGTTTGTTGCTTTCCCTGTTGCTCCCCTTTCTTCATGATCGACACGCCCACCCCTACCCCTATCCCCAGTCCTTCGGGTCAGTCCGGTGAGACGGCAGACACGCAGACGGCTTCTCTGGTGGCCGCGCCCACCAAGCGTCTGATGTTGCTGGCCGACTACGTGCATCCGTTCGTGTACCGGGAAGGTTTTCCGCAGGGTGCGCCGCCGGTCGATCTGGTTCTGGCTGCCGGAGACCTGCCGGGGTACTACCTCGAATTTCTGGCGAGTACCCTGACCGTGCCGATCGTGTATGTGCACGGCAACCATGAAAACGAGTACGTGAATGAGGGCGACGGGCGTATTCCGCCACGCGGCGTGATCAGCGCACATGGGCGGGTGGTCGAAGAAGCGGGTCTGAAGATCGCCGGATGGGGCGGCGCTCCCCGCTACCGCAAGGACGGCGCGGGCCAGTACAGCGCCGCCGAAGGCCGGATGGGGCTGGGCCTGCTGTCGTGGCGGGCCAGACGCGGCGTGGACGTGCTGCTGACGCACGCGCCGCCGCTGGGGCCACACGCGGGCCTCGATTACGCGCACCGGGGCTGCGATTCCATTTCCCGTTTTATTCGCCAGCGCCATCCCCGGCTGGTGGTTCACGGCCACATCCACGAGTACGAGGGCAAAAAGCTGGACTACACCGATGAGGAAAGCGGCGCGTTGGTCGTCAATGCTTATGGCTACAGGTTGCTGGAGCTGTAGGGCAAACGGGAAGATTCCTCGGCCTGTGATCTGCCTCTGCCCTCAGCCACATTGCTTAAGGCGTCTGTACATTCGGCACATGTAACCCTGACACTTCTCCCGCATACTTGTTCACGGCCCTGAGCGATGAGTTCCTTGTAGTGTTCGCTCTGCACAGAACAGTCTTGACAGACTAAGGGCCGGAGGGAGACGCCCACCTCTGTACCAACGGGCGCGCGAGCGGGCCGAGAGTAGGCCGCAGGTGGGTTCGAGTCCCGCCACCCGCCACAACAAGACACAGATTCAGGAGTCCTCCGTGGCTCCTGATTTTTTGTGCCCCGGCTGGATTCCGACAGGGCAATGATGTCAGTCCGGATCAGGCGATAGCTGGAAGAAGAAAGCCGGAAGAAAGAGGGAGGCTGCTACTCTGCGCCGGTGTCGTTGCTGCCGCCCCTGCTTGCCCTGTCGTTTCTGATTCCTTCTGTGCCCGCCACGCAGATCAACGCGCATGCAGGCAGTCCGGCAATCCTCACGGTCACGTTTCCAGTCCGTGAGATGCTGCTGAACCGTACTGCGCCCAACCGCCTGACGTTGCATACCCCCTGGGGCGACGCGGCAGGTATTCCCAGCGGGCCAGCCCATGTCCAGCCCGAATTTAAGAGTTACTTTGGGTCGCTGCGGCCTCTGCTGTTGCAGGTGCCTGTACCGCCGAACGTGCGCCCCGGCCTGTACACGGCGCGGCTGAGCGGCCCCCTGTTCGTGTGCGACACCAGGGCCAGAGTGTGTCTGCGGCGCGACCTGAACCTTGCCGTTGATGTGCGTGTCTTGCCTGGGGGTCAAACCCCGCTGTCTACGCCGCTGCCTGTAACGGACGCGGTGTTGCGGCCTGGGCGCTGAGGCCCGGAACTGGCGTGGTGTGGGCGCATGCCTGTCGCCTCAGCGGTTAGCATCGGCTCCATGTCTGCTGTTACCGGGTCTGCCGTTTCTGGGTCTACTGTCGCTGAGTCTGCCACCATCCCAACATCCAACGCCGCCAGGTTGCGCGAATTTCACCGGGCCATCGGCCTCCAGTTGCCCAGCGTGCCCACCGTGCCTTCTCCCGACCTGTTGGCCCTGCGCCGCACCCTGATTTCAGAGGAATGGGCCGAAGTCCAGCAGGAGTTTGGGGTGCTGCAAGCCCGGTTGGAGGCCGCCGACCAACTGACCCCCTCAGACCTGACCCCACTGGCGCACGAATTGGCCGACCTGCTCTACGTGACCTACGGTGCGCTGGACGTGCTGGGGCTGGATGCCGACGCCATTTTTGCTGAGGTTCACCGCGCCAACCTGACCAAAACAACTGGCCCCAAGCGGGCCGATGGCAAACAACTGAAGCCCGAAGGCTGGCAGCCTGCCGATGTGCGGGCGGTGATCGAGGGCCAGAAATAGGCGGGTGGATCGCGGAAAGGGCAGCAACGAAAAAGAGGGGGTTGCCCCCTCTGATGGTGTGTTGCCGTTGATTGTGCTGAGGGGTCAGGCAGCGGGCGTCCATCTGGTTTCACAGTCCGCTGCCCAGACCCGGTCCTCCATCAAAACGGAGTTTCTTCCTCTACCACGCCTACTGCTGCGGCTCTGGGAGCAACAGCGGCAGCGGCAGGGCGGGGGCGCTGAGGTGCAGGCTGGGCCTGGGCGGGGGCGGCAGTTCGTGGTGCGCCGCTGGGGGCACCTCCGGGCAGGGCGTAGCGGTCCTGGCGGCGGCCTCCCCGGAAAATCGCCAGCGTCACGTACTCGAATTCGCCGTCGGCCTTCTCACGCACGTGCTCCGGGTCGCTGTTCTTGGCTCCACGGCTGTATTTCACGGCGGCGGGCAGCTTCATTTTGCGGCTGTCTACAGGTTCCAGTTCGCGGCGGCGGTAGGCGTGACCCTTGTGGTAGACCAGTTCCTCGCCTTCCGGGGTGGTGTATTTGCGTGCGCCCAACAGCGCCCAATCAAAGTCGGGTTCGTTGTCGAAGGGGAACTGATAGCCGCCTGACGGCAACTCGCCGCTCGTCCAGCCCAGACGCCCGTATTGACGCTGAACTTCCAGCAACTTGTCGGCGCTTTCTACGTCTACCGTAACCCGCGCACCCAGATCGGTAATAAATTCAATATGCAGCATACAGACCTCCTGACTTGGCTAACTACGTAAATAACATAACACAGGCCGCCTGAAAATGCCAGAGCTGAAGCGCCTGATGCCGCCTTCCCGGTCAGGCCTTCCCAGTCTGGCCGGCTGAACTCTGGGTCAAGCGCCGGACGGCTCGGCTGCGCCGTTCTCCCGTGCCCGCCGCGATACCGTGCCCAGAAACAGGGCCACCAATTCGCCGTCTTCGGGCCTGTCCTGCACGGTCAGGCACCGACGCAGCTCTACCCGGTAGGTCGCCAGGGTACGGCCTACCCGTTCCGGTGTGGCGAGGGCGTGCAGCACGTCTCCCTGCTGAACGGCCCGGAAAAAACTCAGGTGGGTTTCTACGGCCACGGCCTGCGCTTCCAGATTGCTGATCAGGGCAAAGGCTTCATCAGCAAGGCTGAAAAGAAGGCCGCCGTGCGCTGTGCCGTGCATATTCAGGCCGGTACCCGAAACGGTCAGGCTCAGGTGAGTGCGCTGCGGTGCGGTCTGAAGCACAGTAATCCCCAGCAGGGTGGCGTAAGTCATGATGTCAGCCTAAACCCTGTGCCGCCATTCTCTCTTACAAGCTCTAGAGTCCGTTATTATAGTCGGTGAGATGCCCCCTCAATCTAAAGAAGGTCTTTAGAGATTGAACAAGTTATATGACGTTATGCTGTTTCACATGCTGTTGATGGATCAAGCGTGTCGTTAAGTGAGCATCACAATAAATGCGCCGCCTGTTTAGTAATGGCTGAGCAGGCTCTTGAAGTGAGTATGGCATTCCAGCCTATTGTCAATGTCGCAACCCGTGAAATCTTTGCCTACGAAGCATTGGTTCGTGGCCCTCATGAGGAATCTGCGGCGTGGGTCTTTGAGCAGGTGACGTCGGAAAACATGTATCACTTTGATCAGACTTGCCGCGTCACTGCTATTCGTTTGGCGGCCCGTCTGGGAATAGAAACACGGCTTTCTATCAACTTTTTGCCCAACGCGGTTTATGAACCCGCCACCTGTATTCGCACCACACTCAAAACGGCGCAGGAAGTGGGCTTTCCACTTGATCGCCTGATCTTTGAAATTACCGAGCATGAATCGGTACTGAACGAGGCACGGGTGCGGCGCATTATCGATGCCTACCGTGGTTACGGCTTTGTCACCGCTCTGGACGATTACGGCGCGGGGCACTCTACCGCTGGCCTGCTGCTGGCCCTGCGCCCCGACATCGTGAAGGTGGATATGGCCGTGATTCGTGGCCTCGATCAGGATCACTGGCGTGCTGCCTTGGTGGAGCATCTGGCGCAATTCGCGGCCAAAGTGGGCCTGATGGTGATTGCCGAGGGCGTCGAAACGCTGGAAGAAGCCCGCTGCCTGCTGTCACTGGGCATTACGCATATGCAGGGCTACCTGTTCGCGCGGCCCGCCTTTGAAGCCCTGCCCACCGTGCCCGACGACATTTTTGCAGCCTGCCTGAAAGCAGACCGGGGAGCGGGTGCGGCGCTGGACTGAGGAAAGTCTTCAACCGTCATCCCGGCCTGGGTGCGCCGCACGCTAGATTGGCGGCCTATGACGGCCCGAACCGATCCATTCCTGCGCGAAACGGAGTCGGGCTGGGTGCGAGGCAGGGCGGTTGGGTCGCGTGCGGGCCAGAGTTGGGCGTGGCTGGGCCTGCCTTATGCGGCGCAGGCGGCAGGCCCGCTTCGGTTTCAGGAGCCGCAGCCCCATTCGGGTTGGCCCGGAGTGCGCGAGGCCCAGACCTTTGGCCCCGATGTCCTGCAACCCCTTGACCCCTCGGTCACGCTGACTCCCTCCCGTGAGGGGAGCCTGCTGCTGAATATCTGGACGCCTGCTCGCCCCGCGCCTCCCGGTGGCTGGCCGGTGCTGTTCTGGTTGCACGGCGGCGCATTCCGGGCAGGCAGTGGCCGCCTGTACGATGGCCGGGAACTGGCCGCCGCAGGAGAGGTGGTCGTTGTGACCGTCAATTCCCGTCTGGGGCCGCTGGGTTACGCCAACTTCGGCGGCCTGTTTGCCGACAGCCGCTTTGCGCCCAATGCCGGGTTTCAGGATCAGGTGGCGGCGCTGCGCTGGGTGCAGGCCAATATCGCGGCCTTCGGGGGCGATCCGGCCCGAATCACGGCGGCGGGGCAATCGGCGGGGGCGGTGGGGGTGGCCCTGCTGCTGGGGCACGCGCCTACTGCGCCGCTGCTGGCCGGGGCCATCCTGCAAAGCGGCGGGCTGAATCAGGTCAGCGACCCCGACAACAGCCTGGAGATTGCCCAGGCCTATGCCCATGCGCTGGGCGTGCGGGCGGATAACCCGGACAAGCTCTGGACTCTGCCGCCCCGCGCTTTCGTAGCCGCACTGCACACCCTGGAAGGCGTGCGGAAACGCAGTCTGAATTCCCGCCCGTACCTCGACGGCGTGCTGTTGCCAGCCACCCGCGCCGAACTGATGGCCCGTCCGCTGGCGCAGGTGCCGCTGCTGATCGGAGCCAACCGCGAAGAATATTCGCTGTTCGTGCGCCTGCCAGACCGGATTTTTCAGAAGATAGACCGGGCCTATCTGGCCCACAGGTTGGAGCAAAACGCTTCGCCAGAGCAGGTGCTCAGGATTCTCTCGGCCTACCCGGACACCCTCGAAGGTCTGACCGCGCTGGGCACCGACCTGTTTTTTCACACCCCCAACGATGTTTTGGCCGACACGCACCCGGCCCCACACTGGCGCTACCGTCTGGACTGGGGAACCAGGGTGGCGGGCCTCGGCGCCACCCACGGCATGGAACTGCTGTTCCTGTGGCCCCGCCCGATGGGATTGTCTTCGGCCCTGATGCGTGGCGGGCAGACCCAGCAGCGCGGCGCACTGGCCGCCCGGATGCAGGCCGCGTGGCTGAACTTCGTGCGGGAAGGCAACCCCGGCCCCGGCTGGCAACCCGGAAGCGCCCAGAATCCCAACGTGAACGTGTTGTCGCTGGCTGGCCCAAGCACCGAATACGCCGCCGAACGCGAGCGCCGCGCCCTGTGGGAGGGTCTAGTGATGCCGATGCCGTGAGGGACCATGAAAGAATCCCGCTGCCCTGCATTTTGCCTCCGTTCCACAGCTCCTCCATGTTAGATTCACCCCCATGCAAGTTAAACGGGGTCTGGGCGCGGCACTGACCGGAGCGGCGCTGCTGTGGGCCGGATCATTTCTGGCGTGGCGCTGGGCCGGACTGGGCTTTGCCAGAAGGGGGCGCAGCGCCACACCCACAGCGGCCCTGCTGGTGGTGGGCGGGCCTGATCCCCACGTCACGCCGCAGATTCTGGAGGCTCTGGCGCAGGCCGAAATTCAGGGCACCTTTTTTGTGAATGCCGAGGCGGTGGCCCGCTTCCCCGATCTGACGCGCCGAATCGTGCAGGCAGGGCACGCCTTGGGCGCTGAGCTGGGCAGCTCGGGTGTGCCGTGGCCGGGAAGGTGGACTGCACAGCTTCAGCAGACGCGGCAGGCTGTTCAGGCCGTTACAGGCGACGATATTCAGTTCTTTACCGCTGGCCCGCGAATTCCGCCGCTGGTCGTGCTGCTGGCCGCCCGCGCCTTGGGCCTGACGCCTGTGCAGGGAGAACCGATCACCAGCGGATTGCCTGCCCATTTGCCGCAGGGCCGCCTGCTAGCGGTGTCTGGTACGTCGTCCAGCATGCCTGCCGCGCTGCCCCTACTGCTGGTCGAACTGAAAGCACGCGGCTACGTGGCCCACCCACTGTCCAGCCTCCCCGGTCTGCGCCCCGAACATTCCGGTGATCTGATTCCTGACCTGATGGGTGTGGTAGATGTGTTGTATGACCGCACAGGCCACATCCGGCGCATCGGGGGGCACGCGCACAGCCTGTTCCGGCTGGGCACTGCGCCCTATCCGCTTTCCACCATCACCCTGACCGACCCCACGCAGCCGCAGGGCCTCACCATCGCGGCGGGTCAGCGCATCGCAGAATTTCACCTCGACAGCGCCCGCCTGGTGCAACTCGCGGAGCGGCCTGTGGCGGGGCGGCATGTGGTCAAGCATTCCATTCACGACCTCGCTGCCGCTCTGCGTGACGACCCGGCCTGGAAGACACTGCCCGCCGTCTTCAGCATCAGCATTTTTTCCGATGTCTTGCGGCTCTACGGCTTCACGGTGGTCGAGCTGCCCGCGCCGATGCTGCGCCGCCTGAACTGGTGGTCTCGCACCCTGCGCCGCGCTTACGGCGTGTCCGACCTGAGCCGCCCGCATACGCCCAAGCTGGCGGTCATCTCGCGCACCGAGCTGATTCGGCGCTTTGGCGAACGGAAATAGAGCGGGCGCGTGGGCGCGGTACGCTGAGGCCATGCGCTCCCTCCTGCTCGCCTGCCTGCTCCTGTCTTCCCTCGCCTCTGCGGGCGGTTCGGGCAGCGTGCGGGTGCTGCCGCCTCTTTCACGTCTGCCCGCCTCCGCTCCTGTGCAGTCCGGTCAGGCGTGGGTGCTGACCGGAACCACGGCAGAGGGCGAGCAATTCCGAACCGTGCTGAAGCTGAGTGCAGACGCCCCAAAGCTGGACGGCGCGTGGACCTTTCGCGCTGACCGGGGAGTGCTGCTGTACGATCCCGCCGCCGAGTCCGTGGTGGCGCTGGACCTGAAGGAAGTGCCGGAAGGTGGGATGGCGCTGGCCTGCGTGCGGGTGGGCCATCTGGGCAGCGGGGGAGGGGAGAGCAGCACTGGGGAGGGCGTGTTAGTCAGCGGCACGGCCCCGCAGGTGGCGGCCCGTCTCGAAGAAGCTTTTGCCCTTGCCAGCAGTGTTCCCAGTTCGGCAGACCTCGCGGCGGCGGCAACAGAACTGCGGCTGGGACGCTGCACAATCACGCAGCAAAAATAACTGTACCCCGGCTTGGCCTCCTCTTCATCTTGCCCCATTCGTAAATATCGCTTCAGCTTGGGCTTGCCTGACCCATGTGTGCGGCTGCCACACTTGCCCCATGCCAGACAAAGACGACAAGAACAAGGGCCACACCAGCCTTCCCGACCAGTACGACCGCAGCAAAACGGAAGTGCAGGAAATCGAAGACGGTCACAAGCCCAACCTGAAAGGCGCGAATGACCGTGAGGCCACCGCTGCCCGCAACACCGAGCACGACGGCCACAAAGAAAAGCAGGACGTAGAGGAAGCCCGCTCGGTTCCGGCCAGCAAGCAGGGCTGAATCCAACAATAAATCAGCAAATAGAAAGCAGAGGCCGGGGCGAGAATCCCTGGCCTCTGCTTCCCTATGTCGTGCTTGCGCCTTGGCTTACGGCAACACCATCAGCGAATATCCAGCGGCTCGTACACCCGTTTGCTGCTGCCGTCATCAAAAACCAGCGTGCCGATGGCCCCCACCCGCACGTAGCGGCGATCTGCGCGGGCACGTACATTGAAAGGCAAGGTAAAGCTGAGACTGCCGCCTTGCTGGGTCATTTTGACGTTACCACCCCCGCCCGCCGCGTATGTATCGCGCCCCGGTGTGCGGATTTTGGCGGTCACGCTGCCCACGTAGTATTCCAGTTCATATTCAAAGCTGGCGCTGATCAGCCGCCGTCCGTTGAGTACGGTATTGACCTGTAAGGTGCAGGCTGCGCCTTCTCCCAGAGGTAGGTAGGCAGTGACACCCCGGTTGCTGCGGCAGGAGGTAAACGACCAATCCAGGAGTTTGAGCGCGGCACTGCTGGAACTTGTGGCCGCAGGTCTGGCCGGAGCCGGGGCACTGTAGTTCGTGTAGGTCAGGTCGGCCAGGAGCGCTACCGCCGTCAATCCACCGTCCCGCACACAAAGGATAGAGCGGGCATTGGGAGCCGGATAGCTGCTGAGAGTCCGCTCGCTGGTGGCCCCGTAACAGGGTTCAATGCGCCCTGTAAAAGCGCTGTAGCCGATGGCGGTGCGCTGCAGTTCGGCAAAGGTGGTGCGGTCTGTCTCTGCGTAAAAGTCGTCCTCATCGATAAACAACGCCATCAGCTCGATGCGGCCCTGTGCATCGTCGTTTTCGCGGCGAATAAAGGCCCGGTCGCCTGTGTTCAGGGTATAAATCCAATTCTGGCCGCTGCGGTAAGGCTCACTGCACCCGTATTGGCGGCAAAACGCACTGTTATAAAAGCTGTCGCGGGTACCCAAAATTCCGGCGGCAGACGCTGTAGATAGGGCGGTCAACAGCAGGCTGGAAAGGGCCAGACGAGGCACAGAAGGCATGGTTCAGAGTAGTGGGTGAACACTGCATAGGAGGCCGCATATCCAGCAGATGCGGCCTCCGGTTGGGGTGATTCTCAGCTCAGGCTTCTGCTGGAACTGGTCACGACCGCCGCCCACGCTGGCGCACTTTCTGCCCCGGCACGGTGGCCTGCTTGAATTCCTTGCCCTGCAATTTGGCTTCGATGGCCCGGATCTGGTCACGGAGGCTGGCGGCCCGCTCGAAGTCCAGATCTTCGGAGGCCTGCCACATATCCAGCTCAAGGTCGGTGAGTTGACTGTTGAGGGTGTCGCGGTCATCGCCCAGCGTTTCGTTGCCTGCCTCGTCCAGATTGGCTTCCTCGCCGCGAATCACGTTGCGGATGCCCTTGACGATGGTGGTTGGCGTGATGCCGTGTTCCTCGTTGAAGGCCGTCTGTTTCTCGCGGCGGCGGCGGGTTTCGTCCATCGCGCTCTGCATGGCGGGCGTGATGGTGTCGCCGTACAGGATCACCTCACCGTTCACGTTACGGGCAGCGCGGCCAATGGTCTGGATCAGGGCGCGTTCCGAACGCAGGAAACCGGGTTTGTCGGCGTCCAGAATGGCGACCAGCGACACCTCGGGCAAGTCCAGCCCTTCGCGCAGCAGGTTGATGCCGATCAGCACGTCGTAATGGCCCAGCCGCAGGTCACGGATGATCACCTGCCGCTCCACGCTGTCGATATCGGAGTGCATGTAGCGGGCGCGGACGCCTTTTTCCAGCAGGTATTCGGTGAGGTCCTCGCTCATACGTTTGGTCAGGGTCGTGACCAGCACGCGCTCGCCCCTGCTGGCCCGCTCGCGGATTCGGCCCAGCAGGTCGTCGATCTGGCCCTGAATCGGCTTGACGGTCACGGGCGGGTCTACAAGGCCAGTGGGCCGGATGATCTGATCGGCCTGATTGTCGCTGTTCTCGCGCTCGAAGGGACCGGGAGTGGCCGACACGTACACGATCTGCCCGGTCTTGCTCATAAATTCCTGAAAGTTCAGCGGGCGGTTATCCATTGCGCTGGGCAGGCGGAATCCGTAATCCACCAGGGTTTGCTTGCGGGCGCGGTCTCCGTTCGCCATGCCGCCGATCTGGGGCACGGTCACATGCGATTCGTCGATAAAGGTAATGAAGTCGTCGGGGAAGTAATCCAACATCGTATACGGCGTATGACCCACTGCCCGCCCATCTATATGCCGTGAATAGTTTTCGATGCCCGAGCAGTAACCCAGGACTTTCAGCATTTCCAGGTCATACAGCGTGCGCTCTTTGATTCGCTGGGCTTCCAAGAGCTTACCCACCGATTTGAAGTATTCCAGCCGTTCATCGAGTTCCTGTTGAATGGTGACAATGGCCCGCTCTATGTTTCCGGCGCTGCTGACATAGTGCTTGGCCGGATAAACCACCGTGGCATCTAGATCGGCCAAACGGTCCCCGGTCACAGGATGCACCACCGTAATCCGCTCTATATCTTCGCCCCAGAGTTCGACCCGCAGGGGCTGTTCATCGTAACTGGGCCAGATTTCAACCATGTCGCCCTTCACCCGGAAGCGTCCCGGCGACATCTCCAGGTCGTTGCGTTCGTACTGCATGTTGACCAGTCGGCCCAGGATTTCATCGCGGCTGATCTGCCCGCCTACCTTCATGATCAGGTTCAGGGCGGTGTATTCGGCAGGATCACCGAGGCCGTAAATACAGGATACCGAGGCCACCACAATCGTATCCCGGCGCGTCAGCAGACTGCGGGTCGTGGAATGGCGCAACCGCTCGATCTCCTGATTGATGGCGGCGTCTTTTTCAATAAACAGGTCTTTTCCGGGAACATAAGCCTCGGGCTGGTAATAATCGTAGTAGGAAATAAAGAATTCGACGGCAGCGTCAGGAAAGAACTCCTTGAACTCGGAGGCCAACTGCGCGGTCAGAATCTTGTTGGGGGCCATGATCAGGGCAGGCCGCCCGGTTTCCTCAATCACCTTGGCAACGGTGTACGTTTTGCCCGTACCCGTAGCTCCCAACAACGTCTGAGAGCGCAGGCCGGAGTTCAGGCCATCTACGAGACTGCGAATGGCGGTCGGTTGGTCGCCGGACGGTCTGAATTCGGACTGTACCCGTAGCATCCCTCTAGTTTACGCTCTGGGCGTACTTGGATGAAAGGGGGCAAGGCTGCAAAAGCCCTCAGCCCGCGCTAATTAACACAGCCTAAGTCTTATGGCCTGCCGGGGTCGGTAATTGCCTCAGCCATGCCCGAATTTCGGCGTCTGACCGCAATACCGTTACCTTGAGGTGAGGCAGCCGTGCCAGTTCTTCCCACTGCCGCTGCGCCTGCGGAGGAAACTGCCAGATGTCTTGCAGCAGGGCGCGGGACGGCCACTTGGCCCCGTCATGGCGGGCATGAGGGCGCAGATTCAGGCGTTCTCGCCAGAAGGCCCGCCACAGGCACAGCAGGCGCGGCGGCCTCAGAAACACCACCTGATCGGCGTGCAAGGCCCGTTCCCGCAGGGTGGTACTGAAATTGCCGTCCAGAATCCAGCGCTCCTGAGCCAGCGCCTCGGCCAGTCGCTGTTGCCACACGGCAGCTTCGACCTTGACCCATCCGGGATTCCAGTACAGATCGTCCAGATGGATCAGCGGCAACCCCGTTCGGGCGGCCAATTTCTGGGCCAGTGTGCTTTTGCCTGCGCCGGGGCTGCCCACGATCAGGACCCGTCGCATGGGTGGCGGCAATTCGGCGGGCACAGAATCAGCGGTCATACAGAATCAGCGCTCATGCGGGGCCACCTGCTCGCCCAGTGCCGCCTGAGCCACACCCAGAAATGCCTGCACGATGGGATCGTGGGGGCTGCGGGTCAGGCTGCCGCGCTGCCACACCGCCACGATTTCGACCACCGGAGCGCCCTCGACTGGGCGGTAGACCACTCCCGGCAGGGCCAGCCGCTCGAAGAAGGCAATCGGCAAAAACACGCCCACGCCTGCGGCTACCAAGGAGAGCAGCGTCGGAATTTCTATGGCTTCCTGAGTCACGTTGGGCGTAAACCCCGCCGCCGCGCACCAGCGCATGACCTGATCGAAATAGGTGGCCCGCAACTGGCGCGGAAAAAACACGAACGGTTCGCCCGCGAGGTCTGAAATCTTGAGCTTGCGCTTGCGGGCCAGCGCATGACCGGAGGGCAACGCCGCCACCAGCGGTTGCCGCCACAAGGCGCGGGAATCCAGATTTGGATCACGCACCGGCAGCAGCATCAGCCCCACATCCACCTGACCGCCGCGCAGAGCCGCTTCCTGCTCCTGTGCCGTCAGTTCGCGCAGGTCGACCGAGACGTTGGGGTACAACTCGCGGAACTTCCGCACGATTTCGGGCAGCCCGCCAAACGCCAGCCCACTGACAAAACCCACGGTCAGGCGGCCCACTTCCCCCCGTGCGGCGCGGCGGGTGCGCTCCACGGTCTGGGTGGCCTGGGCCAGCGTCAGCCGTGCACCTTCCAGAAACTCGCGCCCAGCCGGGGTCAGTTGTACCCGGCGGGTGGTTCGCAGCACCAGCGGCACGCCCACCTCATCTTCCAGATTCTTGATGGAGTTGCTCAGGGCCTGCTGCACCACGAACACGCGCTCGGCAGCCCGCCCAAAGTTTTCTTCCTCGGCCAGCGCCACAAAATGCCGCAGATGACGCAGTTCCATACACCGCCCTCCAGAGCAGGAATCGGGCAAACAGCGTATTCGCCTGCCCAACTCCTATCACCCACCATTCTAACTGGTGATTGATCTGACAATAGCCTGTTGGAAGCGGTGAATGCCGGGGCTTAGACTGCACGTATGACAAACGTACCGCCGAAAGGGCCGCCGCGTGCGGGCCTACCACCGCAGGAGCGCGAGCAACTGAATACGGTGGAAACGCAGGAGTGGCTGGACTCTCTGGCCTACGTGTTTGCCGATGCGGGCGACGACCGCGCCGCCGAACTGCTGGAGAACCTCGATCACTACGCCTATTTTCATGGTGCGCCGATTCTGTTCAAACAGAACACGCCCTACCTGAATTCCATCGACGTAGACAAACAGCCCGAATACCCCGGCGACATCGACATGGAGCGGAAAATCCGCAACATCATTCGCTGGAACGCGGTGGCGATGGTTGTGGGAGCCAACAAAAAGAGCGACGGCATTGGCGGCCACCTCAGCACCTATGCCAGCAGCGCCGAACTGCTCGAAGTCGGTTTCAACCATTTCTTCCGGGGTCACGGCGCAGGCCAGGACCGCGATCTGGTGTTTTTTCAGGGCCATGCCAGCCCCGGCGTCTATTCCCGTTCCTATCTGGAAGGCCGCTTTGATGGCGAGCGCCTGGGCCGATTCCGGCGCGAACTCCAGAGCGAAGCTGGCCTGAGCAGCTACCCACACCCCTGGCTGATGCCCGACTACTGGGAATTTCCCACCGTCAGCATGGGCCTCGGGCCGATGCAGGCCATCTATCAGGCCCGTTACATCAAGTACCTGGAAAACCGGGGCCTCAAGCCTGCCGGGGATGCCAAGGTCTGGGCCTTTCTGGGTGACGGCGAAATGGACGAGCCGCAGAGCATCGGCGCACTCCGCTTTGCCTCCTACGAAAACCTCGACAACATCGTGTTTGTGCTGAACGCCAACCTGCAGCGCCTCGACGGACCAGTGCGGGCCAACTCCAAGGTCATTCAGGAGTTTGAAGCCCTGTTCCGTGGCGCGGGCTGGAACGTGATCAAGGTCGTCTGGGACAGCAAGTGGGACGAACTGCTCAGCAAGGATTACAACGGCGAGATCGTCAAACGGTTCGAGCTGCTCGTAGACGGTGAATCGCAGCGGTACGCGGCCTTCGGCGGCAAGGAACTGCGCGAGAAGTTCTTCAATACGCCGGAACTCAAGGCTCTGATCGACGGCTGGAGCGACGCCGATCTGGAACTGTTGAACCGGGGCGGCCACGATGTACGCAAGATTTACGCCGCCTACGCCTCGGCCACCAAGCACAAGGGCAGCCCCACGGTCATCATTGCCCGCACCATCAAGGGCTACGGCCTGGGTGATACGGCGCAGGCCCGCAACGCTGCCCACCAGGTCAAGAAGCTGGAATTCGGCGCACTGAAAAACCTGCGCGACCTGTTGGAACTGCCTCTCACCGACGATCAGGTCGAGCATCTGGAGCTGTACCATCCCGGCCCAGACAGCCCCGAGGTGAAGTACACGATGGAGCGCCGCGCCGCGCTGGGTGGCCCCGTGCCTGCCCGCGAGGTCAAGTATCCCCATCCCACCGTGCCCAACGGCGAGTTCTACGAAGAGTTCGCAGGCGGCAGCAAGGGCCGCGCCGTCAGTACCACGATGGCCGCCGTACAGGTCATTTCCAAACTGCTGCGCGACAAGGAAATCGGTAAATACATCGTGCCTATCGTGCCCGATGAGGCCCGCACCTTCGGCATGGACGCTCTCGTTCCGCGCATCGGCATCTACAGCCCGCGTGGGCAGACCTACACGCCCGTCGATAGCGGCTCCCTGATGGCCTACAAAGAGGCCAAAGACGGGCAGATGCTGGAAGAAGGCATCACCGAAGACGGCGCGATGGCCTCCTGGATTGCGGCTGGCACGGCCTATGCACATCACGGCGTGCCCACCATTCCCTTCTTCGTGTTCTATTCCATGTTCGGTATGCAGCGCGTGGGCGACCTCGTGTGGGCCGCCGCCGACCAACGCGCACGCGGCTTCCTGCTGGGAGCCACCGCAGGCCGCACCACGCTGGCAGGCGAGGGACTTCAGCACCAGGACGGCAACAGCCAACTTCAGGCGTATGTGGTGCCCAACCTCAAAGTCTACGATCCGGCCTTCGCCTACGAACTCGCCGTAATCATCGAAGACGGTATTCAGCGCATGTTCGTCAACGATGAGGACATCTTTTATTACGTCACCATCGACAACGAGAACGAAGTGCAGCCCGCCATGCCCGACGATGGCCGCAGCCACGAGGAGATTCGGCAGGGCATCGTGAAGGGTCTGTACCGTTTCCAGCGCAGCCAGAGCAAGGGCAAACTGAAGGCACAGATTCTGGCGGGTGGCCCGTCGATGGGCGCGGCGATGGAAGCCGCCCAGAAGCTCGAAGCCTATGGTGTGGCTGCCGACATCTGGTCTGTGACCAGCTACAAGGAACTGCATCAGGAAGCCCTGGCCGTGCAGCGCCACAACATGCTGCACCCCACCGAAGCGCCGCGCACAAGCTACGTGGCCCAGCAACTCAGCAAGGACAATGCGCCCGGCGTACTGATCAGCGTCAGCGATTACGTGAAGCTCAGCGCCGACGGCCTGAACGGTCATATTGATCGCAAAATCTGGACGCTCGGTACCGACGGCTTTGGCCGCAGCGAGGCCCGTGAAGAACTGCGCGACTTCTTTGAAGTGGATACCAAGCATGTGATCCTGGCGACCCTGTATGCCCTTCTGCGTGACGGCAAGATCAAGGGTGAAGTGGTGCAGCAGGCCATTACGGATCTCGGTATCGACCCAGAGCGGGAGAATCCGGTTCTGCGCTGAAGCATCTCAGGGTCAAAGGTCGGAGGGGCTGAGAACTGCCGCCTTATATCCTCGCCTTCCAAGAGGGATTCGGCCAGAATCTCAGAACAAGACTCCTCCTTGCGGCCCTCGACCCTGAGACCACTGCCCATGTCCCCAACCTCAATCCCCATCATTCCCACCGCACCCAAGGAGTCACCCTCATGGCGCAAGAACTGAAACTCCCCGATGTGGGCGACAATATTGAGCAGGGCACCGTTGTTTCGGTGCTGGTCAAGCCCGGCGACAGCGTGACTGAAGGCCAGCCCATCATCGAGATTGAAACTGACAAAGCTGTGATCGAAGTGCCCGCATCTGCAGGCGGCACGGTGGAAAGTGTGGCCGTGAACGTGGGCGACACCGTGAAAATCGGCGCAGTCCTGCTGACCCTCGGCGGCGGCGCGGCAGACGCTTCTGCTGGGGCCGCTTCCGTCAGTCCGGCGGCTGAACCCGACCCTGCCACTGTTGCCGATAATGCCGAAACCGCCAACCGGGTCGCCCAGGCCCAGCAGCAGAGCCAGAAAGAACAGGCCGCGCCGCCCGTGGAGTCTGCTGCGCCCGCTGCGGCTCCAGCTCCAACCAGTGCAGCTCCGGCCAGCGCTGCTCCAACCAGTGCAGGCGCACAGGTCACGCTGCCCGACGTGGGCGACAATATCGAGCAGGGCACAGTGGTGACGGTGCTGGTGAAAGCCGGAGACACCGTAACTGAGGGCCAGCCCGTTATCGAGATCGAAACCGACAAGGCTGTGATCGAAGTGCCTGCCAACGTGGGCGGCACGGTGCAGACCGTAAACGTCAACGTTGGCGACACCGTGAAAATCGGTGCGGTTCTGCTGACGCTGGGCGCTTCGGCGGGGGCTGCTGCCCCTGTGCAGGCCGCTGCTGCTGCGCCCGCCCCCGCACAGGCCGCTCCTGCTTCTGCCCCAACATCTGCGCCTGCGCCCGCTGCCGCTCCCCAGAAACCGGCCACTCCGCAGACCTTCGATGGCCGAACCATCGTGCCCGCTGCGCCCAGCGTCCGGCGGATGGCCCGCGAAATCGGCGTGGATATCCATGATGTCCACGGCAGCGGAATCGCCGGACGCATCAGCGAAGAGGATGTCCGCCGCGCCGCCGGGACGCCCAGTGTGGAGCAGACCAGTGTTCAGCCACCCGCTGCCGCCGCTGTTGCCCAGCCTGCTGCCAGTGCGCCTGCCGCTGCCCCCGCTGCACCTCTGCCCAATTTCGAGAAGTGGGGCACGGTGCGCCGCGAGGACATGAGCGGGATTCGCAAGGCCACCGTTCGCAGCATGGCCGCCTCCTGGTCCAGTATTCCGATGGTCACGCACTTTGACAAGGCCGACGTGACCCGCATGGAAGAGGTCCGCAAGCAGTTCGGAGCACGGGTCGAGAAGGCGGGCGGCAAGCTCACCATGACCCACATCCTGATGAAAGTGGTTGCCAACGCCCTGCGGAAGTTCCCCAAATTCGGCGCAAGTCTGGACCTCGGCAACAATCAGGTGATCTACAAGGATTACGTGAACCTCGGCGTGGCCGTGGACACCCCCGTGGGCCTGCTGGTGCCCGTGCTGAAGGATGCCGACCGCAAGAGCATCACCGAAATCGTGCTGGAGCTGAACGAATTGGCCGGAAAAGCCCGTGACCGCAAGCTCAAGCCCGACGAGATGCAGGGCGCGACCTTCACGATTTCCAACCTCGGCGGCATCGGTGGGCACGCCTTCACGCCCATCGTCAATGCCCCCGAAGTCGCCATTCTGGGCGTCAGTCGCGGCGGCTTCGAGCCTGTGTGGAACAAGGAAACCAACGCCTTTGAACCACGCAACATGCTGCCCCTGAGCCTCACCTACGACCACCGCCTGATCGACGGCGCAGACGCAGCCCGCTTTGTGCGCTACATCTGCGAAACGCTGGAAGACCCTTTCCTGATCTCGCTGTAAACGGCTCCATGTTGATGGCCCCTGTCCGGTGTGGATGGGGGCCAGTTTTTTGGCTGGAATCGAGTGGCTCTACAGTCCGGCCAGAGCCGCAATCTGCCGCGCCGCCGCTTCTGGCTCCAGCTCGGTGGTATCCATCACAGGCACGCTAGCAGGTGCGCCAAACGCGCCGCGAGTGTCCAGCAGTGCGGCCAGCAGTTCCGGGTTTTTGAGTTTCAGGCGGTCC
This sequence comes from Deinococcus aquatilis DSM 23025, assembly GCF_000378445.1. Lineage (GTDB taxonomy): Bacteria > Deinococcota > Deinococci > Deinococcales > Deinococcaceae > Deinococcus > Deinococcus aquatilis. The sequence goes on from NZ_KB899706.1 coordinate 94,704, forward strand.
TGGCGTTCGGGGCGGTTGATGCGCTGGGCCAGTTCTTCGCGGTCACAGGTCAGCACCACAGGCACGAATACGGCCCCGCGTGCCCGCGCCAACTCCGACAGGCTGCGGTAGGTATCCTGCTCTTTGGCCTCTGCCGTCAGGTAATTGGTGAAAATATGACTGACATGCGCTGGGGCCAGGGCTGCTGCGGCCATCACCGCCAACCGCACCTGTTCGCGCAGAGGGCTGAGGCCAGCGGGCAAGTCGTGATGCCCCGTGACGCCGCAGGCCCGGAAAATGGGATCGCTCCAGAGGTGGTTATCCAGCAGCACCGCTCCGGTTTGGCGCTCCAGCAGTTGCCCAATCGTGCGTTTGCCGCTGGCAGGAGGGCCAATCAGGTAGAAAAGATGGGGCATGGGAGGCAGGATACAGGCGGAACTGAAGCGCTGGTCATTCATTTGCCCAGCTGTGCGGCTTATCGGCCGAACAACGTACTCGCGCCTCCCCAACCAAAAAACCCCAGCCGAAGCCGGGGCATCCTGAACTGAAATCGCTTATTCCAGAACCGCGTCGTAGGTAATTTCTACGTTGCCGTGCATCACGCGGCTGAGGGGACAGACTTTGGCCGCCTCTGCCACATGCTTCTGAAACTCGGCGTCGTCGATGTTGCCGACCTTGCCGCGCACCTGGAGGCGCATGGCGCTGATTTTGAAGCCTGCACCGTCGCGCACCATTTCGCAGGTGGCCTCGGTACGCACGTCCTGCGGGTCGTGTCCGTGGGCGGCCAGCAGCGCCGAAAGTTGCATGGTGAAGCAGCCTGCATGAGCGGCGGCCAGGAGTTCTTCGGGGTTGGTGCCCACGCCGTTTTCAAAGCGCGTGCCAAAGGAATACTGGGCGTCCTTAAGCGTGCCGCTGCCGCTGCTGATGGTGCCTTTGCCTTCGCGCAGGTTGCCCATCCACTGCGCGTTTGCCTTCCGTGCGATATCTGCCATGCTGCCTAGCTTCCCGCTTTTGCCTGTGATCGTGCCTTGGTGCAGTCTTTATCTTCGGGTCATCTGGCGGCGTAGACTCGGGCCATGACTGCTGAATCTGTGGTGGCTGCCGCGCCCCACCCCGAACGATGGACGTTTGATGCCCCTGTTCAAGGCTATAAATGGGCCGCCAGAACGCCGACCACACGCGGAACGCTGCTGCTGGCGCACGGATTCGGAGAGTACGTGGGGCGCTACGTGGACCGCTATCACGCCCTGATTCCCACCTTGCAGGCGGCGGGGTTCGACGTGTACGGCTACGACCAGCGCGGGCACGGTGAGTCGGAGGGGAGGCGAGCCGTCATCAGCGCGAAGGTGCTGACCGAAGACCACCTGAAGGCGCGGGAAGCCCTGCGCGGGCTGCCGGGGCCGATGTTCGCCTTCGGACACTCGCTGGGCGGCCTGATTGCTGCCAGCAGCGTGGCCCGCGATCCACGGGGCCTCAGCGGCGTGATTCTGTCCAGCCCAGCCCTGCTGGTGGGCGAAAACGAACCCGCATGGATCAAGCGGTTGGCTCCTTTGATGGCCCGGATTGCGCCCGGACTTGCCACCACCGACCTCGGCACGGGCGGCCTGTCCCGGATTCAGGCCGAGGTGGATGCTTACGAGGCCGATGCCCTCATGTACCACGGCAAGGTGCCCGCCCTGACCGGAGCGTCCATGCTGCAACTCAGCGCCGACCTGTGGGCGCACACCTCCCGCTGGAGCCTGCCCACCCTGATCGTGCACGGCACACAGGACAAGATCACTGACATTCGCGGCAGCCGACGCCTGATGCAGGAAGCCCCAGCCGCCGACAAGCGCCTTGTAGAAATTGAAGGCGGCTACCACGAACTGCTGAACGACGAGTGCCGGGACGAGGTGCGCGGCCTGATCGTGGACTGGCTGCAGGAGCGCACAGCCTGACGGCCCCATCCCTTTAACAGGCAGGCTCAATTCAAGCAGATCAGTCGGTCAGGCCATCCCAGGTGGAGAGCCTGACCGACCTGTATCACGCCCCACTCACACCCCGCCCGTTATCTTCCGCCTACCGCAAAAAACGGTCTGTCCCCAAGTTTCCCCCTGTCTGTTCCGGAGGTTTTGCTATGCGTTCACGTCTGCCTGCTGTGCTGTCCCTGTCCGTCCTCCTCGCGGCCTGTTCTACGGCCCCTCAGCACACCCCGGAGGCCGTGAATACTCCTACCGGGGGTGTAGTTGCTGCGGCCCCTGATACCCGGCCCGCCACCCTGATCCTGGAAGACGGCACGCGCCAACAGGTGACCGGAATGGTCAGAGACGGCTACCTGCTGCTTGAAGATGACATCATTCTGGCCGACCTGAACGAACTGACGCCGCTGGGTACCTATGTGATCGATACCCGCCTGCGCTGGACGGCCCGCACCATTCCCTATACCTTTGCCAGCAACGTGCCGCAGGCCATTCGTGATCGGGTGGCTCAGGCCGCCGCTACCATCAGCAGTACCACCAACGCGGTCGTGAAGCCGCGCACCACCCAGAGCAACTACGTGCAGATCACCTACAACACGGGCACGAGCTGTGCCAGTGGTCTGGGTATGACGGGTGGGCGGCAGACCATCACGCTGGCCGACCGCTGCACCACGGGTTCCATCATTCACGAGTTCGGTCATACGCTGGGCCTGTTCCATGAGCAGACCCGCCCGGACCGCGACCAGTACGTGCAGATCCTGTGGAACAACATTCCTGCCGACTGGCAATCTCAGTACCAGATTCGCAGCGGCAGCAAAGGCTACGGCGCATACGATTTCGATTCGATCATGCACTACCCCGCCACCTTTGACGGCAAACTGGCAATCAAGCCGCTGAATGCCAGCATCGACATCAACCGGATGGGCCAGCGCAACGGCTACAGTCCCACCGACAAGGCCAATATCAACTTCATGTACCCCCGCTGAGCTTTAAAAGGGAGGGACCAACCGCACAGAGGCTGGTGCGGTTGGTCCTTTTTTATTGCTTCCCCAGCGCTCAATCTGCCCGGTCAAGCACCATTACTCTGCTCAGGCTTCAATCTGCCGCGCCCACCGTTTCTGGCTGAGCCTGCGCTACCGCTTCGTCTGGCCCGCCCAGAAGATCCGGGTGAATGCCGAAGTCCTGCGCGATCAGGCGGGCCGTCATCTTGGCGCTCATCATGACGCTGGGGGTGCCTGCGCCGGGTTGTGCGCCTGCTCCCACCAGATACAGGTTCCGCACGTCTTCACTGCGGTTGTGGGGCCGGAAATAGGCACTCTGAATCAGCGTCGGCTCTGGCCCGAAGGCATTGCCGAGGTAGGCGTCCAGCGTGCCTTCAAAATAATCGGGCGTGATATATTCGCTGTGCGTCAGGCGCTCTTTGAGGTTGGGAATATAGCCGCGTTCCTCCAGAAAGTCCAGCACGCGCCCGACCAGCTTCGGCCCCTCTATGTCCCAGTTCAGGCCGCTGGCGTTGTGCGGCACGGGCACCAGCGTATAGGCGGCGTGGTGGCCTTCCGGCGCTAGGCTGGGGTCGGTCAGGGTGGGAACGTGCAGGTACTGGCTGAAGTCCTTGCTCAGCACCTTTTCACCAAAGATCTCGGTGAGCAGTTCCTCGTAACGTGGCCCCAGAATGATGTTGTGGTGGCGCAGATCCAGCGGGCGGTCGTTGGGGCCGTCACGCCGGAAGCCGAAATAGATGACGAGCAGGCTCATGCTCTGGCGGGCAGCCCGCACGCGCACGTCACTGTTGACGAGGCGGGCCTGCGGCGGCACCAGTTTCAGGTACAGGTTGGCCCAGTCGCCGTTGCTGACTGTAATGTCGGCGTGCAGTTCCTCGCCGCCCGCCAGCGCCACCCCCCGCGCCACCCGCGTTCCGGTGGGACGTTTCACGGGTTTGCCCCGGCCATCCGTCACCAGTACCCGCTCCACTTCCGCGCCGTAGCGAATCTGGCCGCCCAATTCCTCGAACTTCTGCACGAAGGCCCGCACCAACGCGCCCGTGCCGCCCATCGCGTAGTGAATGCCCCATGTTTTTTCTACAAAATGAATCATGGCGTAGATGGCGGGCACGCTCAGCGGATTGCCGCCCACCAGCAGCGTCTCGAAGCTGAACACCTGTCGCAGCTTGGGCGACTGGAAATACTTGCTGGTAAAGCTGAACAGCGTGCGTACCGCGTCCAGACGCATCAGGTCGGGCACCACGCGCAGCATGGAAGGTACGTCGCCAAAATGGGTGTAGCCCAGTTCCAGAAAGCCGCGCTCGAAGATGGCCCCGGCGTCCTTGTGAAATCGCTCGTAACCAGCCAGATCATCCGGGGCCAGTTCCAGAATCTGGCGGCGGGTGGAATCGGGGTCGCCGTCGTAGTCGAAGTAGGTGCCGTCATCGAAGTAGATGCGGTAGAAGGGCAGAATCGGCACCAGTTTCACGTATTCGCGGGTACGCGGGCCGCCGCTTTCGCCCTCGCGCACGCGCTCTCCCTCCAGCACCTGCGCCGGATAATCGGGCGTGGTCAGGGCGGCCCGGTCACGCTCCAGCGCAAACAACTCTTCAATAAAGTGCGGCACCGTGATGACTGTCGGCCCCATGTCGAACACGTAGCCGTCTGCGGTGCGCTTCTGGTAGGCGCGGCCACCGGGGGCGTCCAGTTTTTCCAGAATGGTGGTATCGAAGCCGAGGCTTTGCAGCCGAATGCCGAGGCTCAGGCCGCCGATGCCGGAGCCGATGATCAGGGCGGTTTTGCGGGGGGCGGGGGCAACTGGGGAAGTGTGGGTCATGGGGGGAACCTCAGAAATTGTAGGTAGGTAGTGCAATTTGGGCGGCGTATAAACCCCTCCGTCCCTTCGGGCCACCTCCCCTCAGAGGGGAGGACAAAAGCTGTTTATTCCTCCCCTCTGAGGGGAGGCGTTGCGGAGCAACGGGGGGGTTTACACGAATGCCAGACCTCTAACCCCTCACGCCCGCGCCATAAAGCCGCGCAGTTCCCACCACGCCTGCGGCAGCATCAGCAGTTTGCGGGGGCCACTCACGTAGGCGCGGCGGCGGAAATTGTCGAAATCAGCGCGTTCCAGATCGTCCAGAATGCCTTCATAGGCGCGGGCGGCGGTCTGAACGGCGAGGCGGGCGCTGCCGTGCAGCAGAGGAATTCCGGTGCGGCCCTGCTTGTACCACTCGCGGGCGAGCTTTGAGAGGTGCCGCATCAGGGCGCGGTATTCGGGCGTGACGGTCCCCCGCTGTAGATCGGCCTGCGAGACCCCGTACTGGGCCATCAGATCGGCGGGCAGGTACACGCGCCCGCGTTCGAGGTCCTCGCCCACGTCGCGCAAAATGTTGGTCAGTTGCATGGCCTGCCCGAGCATCAGCGCGTGCTGCAAGGTGCGTTCGCCGCCGCTGTAGCCGCTGATGGGCGCGATCATAAAACCCACCACACCAGCCACTCGGCGGCAATACAGGGTCAGGTCGTCCATCGTGAGGTACTGGTGGCCGTTCAGGTCCATTCTCAGACCGTCGTGCAGTTCCCCGAAGGCCGACAGCGGAATCGGGTAGGTCTGGGCCGCCCAGGACAGGGCCTTGTCTATCGGGGGCGTGTGCGGGTCGGTGGGATCGAGGGGGCCAGCCAGGGCGGCCTGCATCCGCGCCCACCAGCCTTCCAACTGCGTCGCGGCGTCGTCTCCAGTCAATTCATCGACAATGTCGTCTCCGTCGCGGCAGGCAGCGTATACGGCCCACACGGCTGCCCGCTCCCGCGCCGGAAAAAAGCGGGACCCCAGATAGAAGGTTTTACTGTGCAGGCGCGTCACGTCCCGGCAGTGCGCCACGGCGTCGGCAAGGCACGTCTGGGCAGGGGGCAGGGGGGTGGCGTTGGTCGTCACAGGTCGAATTCCTCTCTTTGGGCGAGTCTAAGCGGCCTTCTCTCGCAAAACGTCACGCTTTCTTACAAACAGGGCCGTGGAGAATGGGGGTGACCGGAGCAGTTTTCCGTCTTAAAGCAGGGCAGATGTCTGTGTCGAGCTTACCGTTTGGTCAGGACTTGAAGGGTAATCCTTCATGCTCAGGATAGAAAGATGAAGCTCAGTTAAAGGTGGTCGGCGGGGCCGAATGTTCAGCTGGAGCTGGCCGCCCCGATTTTCTCATAGCGCTCGAACACCACTGCGCCGACCTGCACGAGGTCAGTGCGCTGGCAACCGGGCAACTGACGGGCCACCCACGCCGGATCATAGAAGGACAATCCGCCCAGGGCAGCCTGACTCAGCAGGGTTTGCAGCGGGCCAGCCGTGCGCGGAATGTACATCAACCAGAGCTGCCCACCGGGGCGGGTCAGGCGGGCGAGTTCCTGCAAAAACCGGGCGGGATCATTGGTTTCGTTCAGGGTCGCGCCTACTGTTATGCCATCAAAAGAGGCGTCAGGCAGGCCGCTGTTTTCCAGATTCAGCATGGCCCAGTCGATCTGGCCGCCCGCCTGCTCACTCGGTTCGCGCCGCCGCGCCTCGGCCAGCATGGGGGCGCTCAGGTCGGCGGCCAGTACCCGGCAGCCTGCCCGCGCCAGTACGCCTGCATAAAAGCCGGTGCTGGTGCCTGCATCTAGCCAACTTTGACCGGCGTAGGGTTGGCATAAAGTTCTGAACAACTGCGCTTCCCGCTCCAGCCCGAAGGCCTGCCCCCCCAACAGGGTGAGAGAACGCGCCCGCCACCACGCATAGCCCCGTGCCGTGACAGGCCAGAGATTGCTGCGCTGGGCGAGGCTCAGGGCGGGGTCTCTGTGTGCGGCAGAGTTCAGGGTTTCTTTGATGTGACGCGGCAGACTCATACCTTTCAGTATGCTGTTCCCGACAGGCCCGTATGCCCCGCTACCGTATGCACCGGTAAGGGGGGGCCGCATTCCCGGAGGAAGTATGGAAGAACGCAAGAGTATGGGGGGCGCAATCGTTGATGTGTTCGACGCTGCCGTAACCCTCGTGAAGTCGGAAATCAATGGCGTAGCCCGCCGGGTCGGGGACGTTGCCAAAGCCAAGGGCATCGGCGTGGTGTTGCTGCTGGCCTCCTCTGGCCCGCTCATTCTGGGACTGGTGTTCCTGATTCTGGCCGTCTACTTCGGCCTTGTGCGCCTTGGTCTCGGCTGGTGGTCGGCGGCCCTCCTGATCGCCCTGTTCAGCTTCGCCCTGACCGGCGCACTGGTCTTTCTGGGCATCAAGCGTCTGGGTGCAGAAGTCAAAACCGACGACACCACAACCCGCCGCAGCGGTCCCATGACCGAAGACGAGATGCTTGAAGCCCGTTATCAGGCCGAGCAGAAAGCCCTGAAAGACGGCCAGAAGCAGGCGCAGGGTGCAGGTGGCTACAAGGTGGCCGACACCGGTTCCAAGCCCGCGACCTCCACTCCCGGCGGTCAGAGCATCCACACCCCTTCCGCCGTGCAGACCCATAGCACCCCCAAAACCGAGGCGGGCCGAGGCAATACCACGGGCGGCATCGATATGACCCGCGACCCTGACCTGCACACTGCCGGAGAAACTCGCGTGGTGGCCGAAAGCGCAGGCCACGCCACCGTGCGCGTGGAGGGCGGAACCACCACCGTTCCCGTGTTCGAGAGCAAGTCGGACGGAGAGGCGCAGGTGTACGGCAGCGGCCTGAACAAAAAGATCGATGGCAGTGACAACCACGAGAGCAGCAGTGGACACGGCAACGCAGACCACAGCTCTCACGGGAGTCACGGACATGGCGGGCATGCCCATGATCCCAACCTGCAAAACCCGGTGGTTCTGAAGGACGCGCCCGGCATTACCGTCAGCACCAACCCCACCTTCCGCGACGACATGCAAGAAAAGGAGAACTGAGCATGGCCGACGACGCATCTTTGGACTTTCAGCCGCCTCTGAGTGAGCGGGACGAGAACCGCGCCCGCCTGAAGGCCAGTATCGACGCCCTGACCGAGCAGGTCAGCATTCAGGCCAACCTGCAAAAAGAACCGCTGAAGATGTTGGGCGGCGCTTCTGCGGTGGGCGCGGTCCTGGGCATGGTGGTGGGCCGCCAGTTCCGGCGCAGCAAGAAGATTTACGTGGATGCTGCCAGCCCTGCCAAGCACCAGAAGGCCCTGATGAAAGCCCAGAAGAATCACAAGGGCGGGGGCGGCATCGGCGGCGCTCTGGTGGCGACGCTGGGCACGCTGGCCGTCAAGACCCTGACCGACAAGGTCATCAATCCCCGTCTGGAAGAACTGGCAAACTCGATGTTGGACAAGGCTGGACAGCCCGTGAGCAAGCCAGTAACCAAACCGGGCGCACCCAAAACCGAGGCGGGCCATGCAGATGCTCCAGCCGACGCGCTGAAGGCCGCACTGGGCAAACTGGGTCTGGGCAAATCCGAGTCGGGTGCGCCTGCCGAACCCAAAGTCGCCCCTGCTGAACGCGCTACGCCCCTGCTCAGAACTCCTGCTCCGGCCAGCCGAACCAGCGCCGTGCCCACCAGCAGCGTGTCTCCGGTCAGCACAGGCGGGGTCGCCAGCTTCATCAAGACCCACCCCGGCCAAGTACCCGCGCCTGAAAGCAAGGTAGAAGCCAAAGCGCAGGGCAGCGTCATCACCGAAACGGAAAAGAGCAACCCGAATATTTAAATAAATCGAGGTTGATCTTTAAATCAACCAAGCCGAGTAAACACCGAAAAAGTGCGTCGTAGTGAGAATGGAGTTTAATCCTGCTGTTTGGGATGAAACGAAGTGTTAACTACGGCGTACTTGTTATTTTAAAAATCATCTTGGGGATACGGAGAGTTAAGATGCCAGAACCTGTTTACTTGATCTATACGTATCAAGGCCAAGCCTTTACGGAATACCATAGGCGGGGTGGCATGGGTGTGCCTAGCTATCTCGCTTATGGCCCTGAGTCAGCTTTTGTGACCATGTGCTATATGGCTGAGGATGGTTTAAAATCTGATAAAAAACCTATGAATAACGCTGATCCTCTTGATTATAATCCACTTGGCACAAACCCACCTGACTACAACCCATTCGGTAGGAAATATAATGACCCATCTGCCTACTATGGCGGCTTCCTAGTCAATTTTGATTTGAGGGTCATTCTACTTGCATGTGAAGATATGTACACTATGCAAAAGCTTGACGCTGATCATCCCTTTGGCAGTTTTTATTGGTATCCCAAGCATCGTACTGCTATGTCCAGAGTTATTGAGGAATTTTGGATTAACTGGAGAGTGATGTGGGTAAAAGAAAAAGAATTCTTGCAATATTCTACTGCTGGAATAGAGCTTGATCAAATAAGCACGGAAGATGATGTTTTGCCTCAGAATTCCCATTGGCAAGACAAATGTCTTCACATTTCTCAACAAGAGATAGAGAATTTCTATAGAAAAGAGTTTGATATTATAAGACAAGGGCATAAGGTTAACCTAGAACCCTTCGTTATTGATGCTGTATGGCAGGAAATTTTCGATGCCCATGCTGCTGCTATTGCCGAGAGACTGCGGCAAATCTAATGTCTCTGGCTCTATAGCTCAGAGATATGTAAAGAGCAGGCCCGGCGGATTTCTCCAGACCGGGCCTGCTCTAGTTTTCATTGGTCAGAACTCAGTTCTGCACCCTTGAACGTTTACTCGCTTTTCTGAGTATCGGTTTCGGGGGTGGCCGCTTCGGTGGTCGCGGCGGGCTGAACGTCGTCCTTCTTGTCGTTGCTCAGGCCGAACTGGGCAAACAAGTCGGCGTAAACGTCACCGAGCTTGGTGCTGATCTTGCCGCCCTGAGAGGCGTCCTTGGCATTGAAAGCGTAATCGCTGTCGCCACGACGGCCACCGCGTCCACCTGCGCCGCCGCCCTGACCACCACGGCTGGGAGCGCCGCCGGGGCCTGCGCCGAAGCGGTCGCTACGAGCGCCACCGCCCTGGCTGACGTAGTCGCGTGGGGGCGCACCGCCACCGAGGAAACGGCGACGGCTGAGGCTCGCACGCTGTTCTACGGGGTCGATGTTCAGGATCACGGCTTCAATCTCGTCGCCCTTCTTGAACAGGTCGGCGGGGTTGTTGACGCGGGCGGTATCGAGTTCGCTGATGTGGATCAGACCTTCGATGCCTTCCTCGATCTCCATGAACACGCCGAAATCGGTCATGCCGGTGATCTTGCCCTTCACCTGCGTGCCGGGTGGGTAGCGGTCGGGCAGGGCGCTCCAGGGATCATCCGTGGTCTGACGAATACCGAGGCTGATGCGGCGATCCTTGGGATCGATCCGCAAGATGACGGCTTCCACTTCGTCGCCTTCCTTCATGACCTCGTTGGGATGACGCACGCGCTTCGTCCAGCTCATTTCGCTGACGTGAACCAGACCCTCGAGGCCGGATTCCAGCTCGATGAATGCGCCGAAGTTGGTCAGGTTGGTGACCTTGCCCTTGACCTTCTGGCCGATGCTGTAGCGGTCTACGGCACCTTCCCAGGGGTCTTGCGTCAGGGCCTTCATGCTGAGGTTGATGCGCTCACGGCCCTCGTCCACGTCAATGACCTGAACCTGAACCTTGTCGCCGACCTTGACCACGTCACGGGGGTGGTTGAAACGCCCGTAGGTCAATTCGCTGCGGTGAACCAGACCATCGATGCCGCCGAGGTTAACGAACACGCCGAAATCGGTGATCTCGACGACTTCACCCTCAAACTGCGCTCCGGCTTCCAGTTGACCGACCGTGGCTTCACGGGCCTTGGCCTTCTGGGCTTCCATGATGGCGCGGTGGCTGATGATCACGCGGTTGCGCTTGCGGTTCAGCTCGATCAGCTTGACCATCAGGGGGTGGCCGACGAAGGGGTCAAGGTCGTTCACGCGGCGGGTGTCCACCTGCGAGGCGGGCAAGAAGGCGCGAATGCCTTCTACCTGCGCGACCAAGCCGCCGCGTACTTTTTCAAGCACATCGACTTCGAAGGCTTCGTTCTCTGCTTCCATCTTTTCCAGCACGCGCCAGCCCTTGTCCTGATCGGCACGCTTTTTGCTCAGCACGATCTGGCTGTTGGGCAGGTCTACGCGAACCACGTACGCTTCGATCTTGTCGCCGGACTTGTACAGTTCCTGCGCCTGCTCGAGCGTGACGGGTTCTTCGCCGATCTGGTTGAGGGGAATAACGCCCTCAACTTTCGCGCCGATGTCTACGGCAATGCCGTCCTGACCGATGAACACGATGGTGCCGTCCACGATGTCGCCACGCGAGACACTCTGGGGCTCCTGCGCCTCACTGGCGAGGATGTCTTCCATGGTCATGGCGGGGTATTCGCGTTCCTCGCTGGGGGCGGGTGCGGTGGGCGCTTCGGTGGCGGCAGCTTGGGTCACTTCGGGGGTGGCCGTATCCATCGCGTCGGTGCCCGTCGTGGGCTGAATCCCGTCCTGCTGGGCGGGGGTCTGGGTGTTGTCTTCCATGAACTCCTGTCCTCCTGAGCGTCGGCACTTGACATGCCGTCGCCACAATCCTGATACCTGCGCGTCGGCGCGGCAACACCTCAGTGTATCAGAGTGGGGGGGTGGGGGCAACCAAATTTCCGAGGTATCTATACGCACGGAGCCGCGTCTGAACGCAGTCCATTCAATGTTCAGCATCCTGATGTACAGAGACGGCACGGTCGCCTGATTCTTTTCTGATGCTCTGGGTGTTGACGCCCGCCGCTGCGCCCCGTATACTCCCTAACGCTCGTGTACGACGTCTGACGTTCTGTACGCAGCAAAGGTCGAGGTCTACGGGCCAAGACTGTTGGGCCGACGTTGGGGCGTCGTCTAACGGCAGGACTCCGGTCTCTGACACCGTCAATTATGGTTCGAATCCATACGCCCCAACCAACAAAAGAGCTTCTGCTTCGGCAGGAGCTTTTTTTATCTCCCTCCCTGGGCTGATTTATCCTGCGGTAGCTTGCTAAAGAAACGCAAACTGCTTTGGAAAGTAAACTGTGTCTCGCTGACCATCTCCAAACGTGACTGGTGGTACGCTCATGTCATGACCAGCGCTCAGAACTCTATTCAAGACCTTGATGTGGTGATTGTGGGGGGCGGCCCCGCCGGACTGACTGCCGCCATCTACACGGGCCGCGCCAACCTGTCCACCCTGATTCTGGAAAAGGGCCTGCCGGGGGGCCAGATCGCCCAGACCGAAGAGGTAGAAAATTACCCCGGTTTCCCCGACCCGATTCCCGGCATGGAACTGGCCGAGCGGATGGTCAAACAGGCCGAAAAGTTCGGCGCACGCATCGAAATGGATGAGGTCGAGGCCATCGAATCCACGCCCCAGCACCATCCGTATCTGTTTACGGTGCGCGGCTACGGTGGCACCTACCGCGCCAAAAGCGTGATTCTGAGCACCGGAGCCAACCCCAAGCGCCTGAACGTGCCCGGTGAGGAAGCCTACTGGGGCCGGGGCGTCAGCACCTGCGCGACCTGCGACGGCTTCTTTTACCGGGGCAAAAAGGTGGTCGTGGTGGGCGGCGGCGACGCAGCCGTCGAAGAGGGTCTGTTTCTGACCAAATTCGCCGATGAAGTCACCTTGATTCATCGCCGCGATACCCTGCGGGCCAACAAGGTGGCTCAGGCCCGCGCCCTCGCCAACCCCAAGATGAAATTTATCTGGGACACTGCTGTAGAGGAAATTCAGGGCGAAGGCAGCGTCAGCAACGTGCGCCTGAAGAATCTCAAGACCGGAGAAGTCAGCGACTTTGCCACCGACGGCGTGTTCATCTTCATCGGCCATATTCCCAACACCGATTTTGTGAAGGGCACCGTGAAACTGCGCGACGACGGCTACGTGGACGTGACCGACGAGATTTATACCAGCGTGCCGATGCTGTTCGCGGCGGGCGACGTGTCGGATCACGTCTACCGCCAGTTGGCGACCAGTGTGGGCGCAGGCACGCGGGCCGCCATGAGTGCCGAACGCGCCCTGGCCGCGCTGGAACTGGAAACGGTCACGGCTGCCGACTGAGCTTCCCGGCGCTTCATCTGTACCGCTCTGGGCTTCTGGCCGGGGCGGTATTGTTGTTCTGTAGGACGGTAAAACGCGATGAGGTCGGTATTGGGGACAGGCTGCCCCAGTTGCCGGAGGGGTCATCTGTGGTCTGGGGGTCTAAACCCTTCCACACCGTTACCCAGGCTCTGTGCGAAGAGGCGAGGTCGGGAATCTGCTTGGCTGAGGGAAACGCAGAAGGCCGCGTAACCGGGCCAGCCAGATAGCGTCGGCTCCTTGCAGATGCAGGAGAGTGCCGCACACGCCGCCGTGACTGCTGCCCAGATCGCATGTGTAGTCCGTTGACGATAGGCCCTGTACGGCACCCAGAAGGCGTTCGGTCGCCCAGCGGTGGTAGCCGATCAGTCTGGAGAGGCTGTCGATGTCCACGACGGTACTGCCGAGTTATGATCATCAGACCATGCTTTACCTCTCGCCCTCAGAGCGCCTGATTCGCAAAGTGCGCGGCTATACGGGCAAGGTGCGCCGCCTGAGCCGCAGCATGAGTACCCGTGCTGCCCATCCCGAAGACATCTGGGCCACCGAATACCTGACGCCCGAGGAGGCCCGCGTCTACCGGGCGATGGACGCCCGTGACCGGGATCATGCCTGCCGCGTCACCCGGCATCTGCTGCGGGATCACCCCAGCGCCGAACCCGAGTTGATCGCCGCCGCCCTGCTGCATGACTGCGGCAAAAGCTTGCGCCCCTATTACGTAGTCGAGCGCGTATTGGTGGGCCTGATTCCCAACCGCCTGGCCCGCCTCCTGCCGCCTGTGGGGGCCATCGGGATCCGGGCCAATCACCCGGAACTGGGCGCACAACTGCTGGCCCGCGCCGGAGCAAGGCCGCGTGTGGCCCGCCTCGTGGCCCGCCATCATCACTCGGTGGGTGATCCAGAAGCAGCCCTGCTGCACCACTACGACGATCTGGAGTAGGGGAGAATGAGGGATGCAAGCCCTGAATCACGCCATGCAGACCCTGACCGATGCACTCGGCTCAGCCCTGGAGCGGGGCCGGAGTACAGGTATTTTCGCCCTCTCGCACGGTGGCCCCGGCAGTGTGCCCGCGCTGGCCGATCTGGATATGCCCGAGCTGCATCTGGATTTGCTTCCCGGTACGCCCGCCGAGTCTGTGCTGATGGTGCTGGGATACACGCGGGACCCAGGCGGCACGTTTGTACATCCTGGTGGTTGGCGGGTGGTCGTGGCTGAACCGGGTCAGGCCTGGGCCACCGATCAGGCAGTGCTGCGCGACCTGTTGCTGGCCGTACCTGCCGCTGCCCAGCGTTACCGCGCCGCTTTTGTGCAGGCTGGACGCACCCATGCCGATGCCCTGTTGCTGCCTGCTGCCTACACACACCACGCTCACACGGTCGGGTTTGCCCCGGCCCTGTTCGCTGCCCAGACGTTGGCCCCGCTGGGCTTGCCCTGGATGCTGGCAGGTGGCTGGGCGCTGGATGCCTGGCACGGCGCGGTCACCCGCCCACATGAAGACGTGGACGTGATTGTGCCCCGGCAGCAGCAGGACGCGGTAAGGGAGGCTCTGACGGCAGCCGGATGGCGACTGGATGCCTGCCGGGAAGGGGCCTATCATGCCTGGACGGCCCCGATAGAAGCGCCTGATCATCAGGCCCACGCCCGCCATCCGGGGTTGCCCCACGCCCAACTGCTGGATGTGCTGCTCACTGATTTTGGCGACCAGACGTGGATCTACCGCCGTGACCCCCGCGTCACCCTGCCGCTGGCACAGGCCCGCCTGATCGGCGCACATGGCCTGCCCCATCTGGCCCCTGAAGCCGTACTGCTCTTTAAAAGTCGCACCGCAGGCCACGATCCCAGGGGCAAAGACCAGCGCGATTTTGCCCAGACCCTGCCCACACTGAATCCGCAGGCCCGCGAATGGCTGGCCGGTACTCTCCGCCTTACCTCGCCGGGGCATGTCTGGCTGGCGGCGCTGGAAGGTTCGCTGCCCTGAGTTGCACGAAAAAACAGCCCTGAGGTCGCCCCAGAGCTGTCGAAGTCTTAGCGGTAAACCTTACTCGTGGTCGTGCATTCCGGCGCTGTGGGCGTGGCCGTGTTCCAGTTCTTCGGTGGTGGCGTCACGCACGCTCAACACGGTGACTTCAAAGTTCAGGACTTCTCCGGCCAGTGGCGGATTGAAATCCACTTTCACCGTGTCACCGTCCAGGCTCAGCACCGTAAAGGGCAGCACGCTTCCGTCTTCGGCCTGTGCGTAGTAGGTCATGCCCACTTCGATATCGTCCTCAAAGTCGGCGCGGTCAAGTTCGTCCATGTTGTCTTCATCGCGTGGGCCGTAGCCGTCTTCGGGTTGCACGGTCACTTGCAGCGTTTCGCCTGCCGAGCGGCCCTCGATGGCCTGCTCCAGGCCGGGAATGATGTTGCTGTGGCCGTGCAGGTAGGTCAAGGGTTCGCCGGGTTCGCTCTGATCCACGGTTTCGCCGTTCACGGTCAGTTTGTAATCGAGTTCTACGACTTTATCGGCTGCGATCTTCATGGTCATGGTGTCTCCTGTTGCCGCTGTTTCCGGCTCGCCCACTTCTGCGGCGTCGATGGTCAGAACATCTGCTTCTTCGTCATGGTCGTGCATTCCCGCGCTGTGCGCGTGGCCGTGTTCCAGTTCTTCGGGCGTGGCGTCGCGCACGCTCAGCACAGTGACCTCAAAGTTCAGCACTTCTCCGGCCAGCGGTGGATTGAAATCCACTTTTACCGTGTCGCCGTCAATGCCCAGCACCGTAAAGGGCACGACCCCACCGTCTTCATCCTGCGCGTAGTAGGTCGAGCCGACCTCAATATCGTCGTCGAAGGCTTCGCGGCCCAACTCGTCTATGTTCTCTTCGTCGCGCACGCCGTAGCCGTCTTCGGGCTGCACCGTCACCGAAAAGTTGTCGGTCACGCTCCTGCCTTCCAGCGCCCGCTCCAGGCCGGGAATGATGCCGCCGTGCCCGTGCAGATAGATCAAGGGGTCGCCGGGTTCGCTCTGGTCGATGGTTTCGCCGTTCACCACGAGCTTGTAATCGAGTTCCACCACTTTGTCCTGAGTAATCTTCATGCGCTCTCCGTTCCCCCGCTGCCTTGCTGCGGGCATTGCCCAAAAGTGTACCCTCTCGTCTGTCCGACTTGGGTTCGTGTGGCCGAACCGTGAGAAATTGCCGTTCAACATCCTCAAGAATCCTGCCCGCTATCCTGCCCGCATGAGTGCCGCCAATTCGCCCGACTTTCCCATGTTCGTCAGTGTGGCCGAAGCCCGCCAGATGCTGGCCGCCCTCCTTCCGGCCCTCGAAACCGAGTGGGTCGGCGTGGGACAGGGCTACGGGCGCACGCTGGCCCAGCCGCTGGCTGCCCTGGTCAGTCATCCCAGTGCCACCGAGAGTGCACTGGACGGCATTGCCTGCCGCGCTGCCGATACGTTGGGCGCTTCTGCGTCAGCTCCGGCCCACTTACAACTCACCGGGGAAAGCCGCGCCGGGGTGCCGTTTGCCGGAGAGGTCGGCCCCGGCCAGTGCATCCGCATTTATACGGGTGCGCCCATGCCCGCCGGAGCCGACGCGATTGCGCCTGTGGAACAGCTGATAGATGACGGCCCCGACGCTGTGCTGGTGCAGCGTCCCGCCAGCCCCGCCGACGTGCGCCCGGAGGGAGGAGATTTCCGCGCCGGGGAGGAGGTCATGCCTGCCGGACTGCGGCTGACCGCGCCCCGTCTGGCTCTGGCCGCCGCGCTGGGCCATGCCCGCCTTCCAGTGCGGCGCAGGTTGCGTGTGGCGCTGCTGTCTACTGGAGATGAGGTCATCGAACCCGGCCAGCCGCTGCTTCCGGGGCAGGTCTACGACAGCAACCGCATCGGCCTGAGCGCCATGTTGGAAGAATGTGGCTGCGAAGTGCTGCCCCTCGGCCACGCCGCCGACAGTCCGGGGGCACTTCAGGCGGCCATCGACAGCATCGGCGGCGCAGACCTGCTGCTGACCAGCGGCGGCGTCAGCATGGGCAAATACGACTTTATGCGCGACCTCCTGATCGTGCAGGGCCGCGTGTCGTTCTGGAAGGTGCGAATGCGGCCCGGTGGCCCCGCGCTGCTGGGCGGCTGGAATGGCCTGCCGGTCTTTGGCCTGCCGGGAAATCCAGTCAGCAGCCTGGTGGTCTTTCATGTGATCGTGCGCCCCGCCCTCACCGGACAGCCTGTACAGACGCTGCGGTTGCGGGCGGGCACTGCCTTTCGCGGCCTGCCCGACAAAGTGGCGTTCTGGCGGGCCAACATCGTGGGCGGCGAGGTTCACGATTACGGCAAACAGGGCAGCGGCGTGCTGAGATCGCTCAGTGAAGCCGGGGCGCTGGTGGTCGTGCCGGAAGGCGGCAGCGTGGCGGCGGGGGATGAGGTGGACGTGGTACTGCTGTAAGAACTGCGGGCTAGCCAGCTTTTTTGCCGTTTCTGGCACGTCCTGCCCGCCAGACCAGCCACATCAGCAGGGGTTGCAGCGGCAGCCGGAGCCACAGCGCCCACTCGGGCAGGGGCCGGAACCGTTCGGCGTTCACGGCCATATTCAGATTGGCCGGAAACACCGCCAGCAGCAGCGCCAACAGCCCCCAGCGGGCGGCGGGCCGGGTGGCCGGATGCAGCAGTCCCAGCCCACCCGCAATTTCTGCGGCTCCACTGAGCAGCGTAGCGGTTCGTGCAGGCATCGGCACCCAGCGCGGCACGATGGCGTCAAAGGGTTGGGGCCGCACAAAATGCATCACGCCCGCGAAGGTGAATAGGGCCGCGAGAAGCAGCAGATCAGGCGTCAGCCTGCGCTCTGGGAGAGGTTTTGAAGTCACACCAAATTGCGAAGATTCGTGAGAATCATCCGAGCAGACTTGCAAAGCTACGCAGTAGAGCGAGTAACAAAAAGTACGGGCTGGCGGCGATGGACGAACATCTGGTGCTTTCCCGGATGTTCGGGAATCAGAGCAAGTCCGTATCACAGGCGCGGCAGGGTCACACCTGTCTGGCCCTGATATTTGCCTTTGCGGTCGCCATAAGTGACTTCGGGGCGCTCTCCTTCAAAGAAGAGAAGCTGCACACAGCCTTCATTGGCGTACATCTTGGCCGGAAGGGGCGTGGTATTGCTGAATTCCAGCGTCACATGGCCTTCCCAGCCGGGCTCCAGGGGCGTCACGTTGGCGACTATGCCGCAGCGTGCATAGGTTGATTTTCCCAGAGCCACAACCATCACGTTATCTGGAATTTTGATGTATTCAAGCGACCTTGCCAGCACAAAGCTGTTGGGTGGAATAATAATTTCATCGGACACTATATCGACGAACGATTTATCATCAAAATTCTTGGGGTCTACCAGGGCGCTGTGAACGTTGGTAAACACCTTCCATTCGTCGGCGCAGCGCAGGTCGTAACCAAAGCTGCTCAGACCGTAGCTGATGACCTGTGCGTTGTCTGAAGTGCGGATCAGACGGTCTTCAAAGGGGGTAATCATGCCCTCCAGGGCCAGTTGGCGGATGCGCCAGTCGGGAAGAATGCTCATAGGCTGCATGGTAGCGGCTGACGGGCCGGGTGCGTGCGGGCTACGCTGTGCGGGTGCGTGTAGCAGTGATTTCGGATGTGCATGGCAATGCGTTCGCGCTGGACGCCGTGTTGAGGCAGCTTCGGCAGGCCAGCCCTGACCTGATCCTGAATCTGGGCGATCAGGTGGAAGGCGTGGCCGACCCGGCGCGGGCAGCACAGACCCAGGCTGAGCTGGCCCAGGCTGGGGCGCTGGAAGTGCGCGGCAACAACGAAGAGAAACTCTGGCCGGATGGCCGCCGCTCGGCCCTATCGCGCAGCTTTGGCGAGTGGCTGAGCGGGAAAGTTGACGCCCCCGCGCTGGCACGTCTGGCCGCCCTGCCCCTCACGGTTTCCGCGTTGGACGGAGAACTGCTGGCCTGTCACGGCACGCTGGAGAGCGCCTGGCACAGCCTCCTGTGGGTCTGGCAGCACGAGGGCGAGGGCCAGAACAGGGGGCAGGGCTTTTACCGCTCCCGCGATCCGCGTGAGGTGCGGGCGCACTTGGAGCCGTTCGGCGCGGGCGTGGTGGTGTGCGGCCATACCCACCGCCCCGGCGCGACCCGTGTGGGAGATACCCTGCTGGTGAATGCCGGAGCGGTCAGCGATCAGGTAGACGGCGACCCACGCGCCCGCTGGACATTGCTGGAACGGCGAGCGGGCGCATGGTCGGTGGATTTCCGCGCCGTGCCCTATGACGTGGAGGCCGCCGTGCGCTGGGCCGAAACCCATTCCCCGTTCGGGGCCTTCGTGAGTGGAATGCTCCGCAACGCCACCTTCGACGGGCGCGGAGTGGGGGAGGGGCGTTGACGGGCGCAGCACACGCGCTAGGCTGATTCCAATGAAACAGTTGCCTATGAACTCCTGCCGATCTCTGGTGTTCTTGCTGTGTGCGGGGCTGGCTTCCGGTGCGGCGGCCCAGAACGAGGACCCCAGAGCCTGCGGAGGCGCGGTGGGCGCTCCGGCGTGGGCAGCAGCGCCCATCAAGGCCGGAACGGTCTACCGGGGTACGGTGGGCAACCTGCCCGTCGTGCTGCAACTGGGGGAGGGTGCAGACGGAATCGGCGGCGCGGCGCGGTACTACTACGAGCGCAAGGGCGTCAATATCGAATTGACCCCGTTTCGCAGCGGCCAGAACCTGATTTTGCAGGAAGAAGTCTGGAGTGGCCCGATGGATGGGCGGGTGGTCACGGGCTGCCTGACCCTCAGCCGCAACGCCGCTGGACTGACCGGCACCTGGGCCAAACCCACGGGTCTGGGCAAGCTGCCTGTGCGCCTCTCTCCTCTGAATGTGCTGGGCACGGCTTTGCAGCTTCCCTCTTCTCCCGGCCTCTTGAAACTGAAGGTGAACGATCCGCTGGCTTTCCTGAAGCTGAACCATGTCTGGCTGACCCAGGCGGGCGGAAAAAGCGTGCGCGAGCCGCTGTCGGGTGTCGTGTATCCGCGTGTGGCCGGGGCCAGTGCTGGCCTGAAGGCCGCCCTGCAGGACCGCCAACTGGGGCACGCCGTCAGTGCGCTGGATTGCCAGTCGATGTTGGGCAGCAGCGATATGGATGAGGGCTACGAACTGAATGCAGCCATCACTTACCTGTCGGCTAAGTTGGTCAGCCTGCGTGAGGATGCTGGGTACTACTGCGGGGGCGCACACCCCGACAACTACACCGAGGGCGTGATGCTTGACCGTGCCACAGGCCGCTCTGTGCCCCTCACCGCCATCTGGCCCAGACTGACGCCCGCTCGCCAGAGTGCGCTGTACCTGTCTCACCTGCCCGCAGATCTGGACAGCGAATGTCTGGATGTACTGCGTGATATGGGCAGCGAATTTACCTTCTACCTGACCCCAGCGGGACTGAACCTGACGCCCACCGGCCTGCCGCATGTGGTGGGCGCGTGCGCCGAGACCGCTGTGCTGCCGTTTGCCAGCCTCAAGGCGGATGCCAACGCGCAGGGCGCTTATTACCGCGAGTTCTATCGTTAGGGACCGCGTTATCCGGGAAGAGAGGAGAATTGTGTGTGGAGGGGATTGTGAGGCTGGTTCCACGGTTTACCCCCACCCCCCAGCCCCCGGCCCCAAAGGGGTCAGGGGAGTGAAGCGCTGCGCTCGGCAGGAGTGATCTTGTCGCGTTCTAGCTCGGCTACATTGCACATTTAGAAGCGGAATTGCCCGTCGTCTTGACGTTGGAATTGGCCCGCCCACTTCGTGGACGACGGCCTCACACGGATTCGGGCGGGGACGATCTGGGGTGGCGGTATCGGGGTCTTTGCTTCTCACCTTGAGGGGGGGCATTGAGTCAGCAACGCGGGCAAGGGAAGACTCGCTGTTCCATGTACGCAAGTCGTTTTCGTTCCGTATCCAGGCAACCTCAGTACCCGACACTTTCTGAATTGAGCGTCTGGCTGGATTTCAAAAGCCCAATGAGTTGCAGGGCTTCCGCCTCCCCACGCTCGTGGATGCAGACGAACGTCCGCACGAGGGTCCGGAGGCCCAGCGTCACCACACTCCAGGCTCGCCGACCGTGCGCCTTCACAGTGCAGGTTTGGAGAACCCCCACCAGCACGCACCAGACGTACGCCAGGGTCAA